>NZ_CP121699.1:2704017-3380022 GCF_029761935.1 Microbacterium testaceum | reverse complement strand
GGTAAAACATTACGTCGGGACGCCGGATCGGTCGAATCGTCGCTTCACCCCGGGCGTGTCGTCGACCCTGAAGCGCGTAATCACGCGGATCTACGACGAAGGCCCGACCGAGGGGTGTCGGTCGGGCCTGATCGTCTGCGCTCCGGGAGGGAGCGGTCGTCACGCGTTCGCGGTCTCGGCGTTCTCTGAGACGGGCAACGGCCACAGCGCGTCGAGAAGCTGGCGCACCCATGCAATGAGGTTCGCATCGTCCGCATCCTGAGGGAGCGGGACCACCATGGCGTCCCCGCCGGCGACGAGCTTCGCCTTCGGGTACAGCCGCTGCAGACGCACCCGCATCGAGTCCGGAAGGTTCGCAGGGGCGATGCGCAGGTTGGAACCCATCGCGACGACATCGGCCAGGCCGGCCTGAGCGGCCCGGCGACGCAGGCGCGCCACGGCGATGAGTCCCTCGACTTCGGCCGGCGGCTCTCCGTATCGATCACGAAGCTCCTCGACCACGAGGTCGATCGCATCGCTCTTCGCCGTCGCGGAAGCCGCGGCCGACAGCTTCTGGTACGCCTCGAGACGCAGACGCTCGCTGTCGATGTAGAACTCCGGCAATCGAGCATCGACGGGGAGCTCGAGGCGGAGTTCGGTGGGACCGTCGACGTCTTCGCCACGGAACGTGGAAACGGCTTCGCCGATCATGCGCAGGTACAGGTCGAAACCGACACCCGCGATGTGTCCGGCCTGCTCGGCGCCGAGGAGGTTTCCGGCGCCACGCAGTTCGAGGTCTTTGAGCGCCACCTGCATGCCCGAGCCGAGGTCGTTGTTCACGGCGATCGTCTCGAGCCGGTCGGCCGCGGTCTCGGACAACGGCTTCATCTCGTCGTAGAGGAAATACGCGTACGCGCGGTCGCGCCCACGCCCCACGCGTCCGCGGAGCTGATGCAGCTGCGACAGCCCGTACTTGTCGGCGCGGTCGATGATGATCGTGTTGGCGTTCGAGATGTCGAGCCCGGTCTCGATGATCGTGGTCGAGACCAGCACATCGGCACGACGCTCCCAGAAGTCATCGACGACCTGCTCGAGGGCGTGCTCCCCCATCTGCCCGTGGGCCACGACGATCCGGGCCTCGGGCACCAGTTCAGCGAGGTGCGCGGCGACGCGCTGGATGGACGAGACCCTGTTGTGCACGTAGAAGATCTGGCCCTCGCGGAGCAACTCCCGGCGGATCGCGGCGGCGATCTGCTTGTCGTTGCGGGGGCCCACGTACGACAGGATCGGATGCCGATCCTCCGGCGGGGTCGCGAGGGTCGACATCTCGCGGATCCCCGTGACCGCCATCTCGAGGGTGCGCGGGATCGGGGTGGCGCTCATCGCCAGGATGTCGACGTTGGTCTTGAGCTTCTTCAGCTGGTCTTTGTGCTCGACGCCGAACCGCTGCTCCTCGTCGATGATCATCAGCCCGAGGTCTTTGAAGATGACCTTCTCGGTCAGGATGCGATGGGTTCCGATGACCATGTCGACCGTGCCGTCGGTGAGGCCGGCCAGGGTGGCCTTCACCTCTTTGTCGGTCTGGAATCGCGACAGCGGCCGGACCGTGACGGGAAAGCCCGCGAAACGCTCGGCGAAGGTCTCAAGATGCTGCTTGACCAGCAGCGTGGTGGGAACCAGCATCGCGACCTGCTTGCCGTCCTGGATGGCCTTGAACGCCGCCCGCACCGCGACCTCGGTCTTGCCGAACCCGACGTCGCCCGAGAGCAGTCGATCCATCGGGATCGGCTTCTCCATGTCGGCTTTGATCTCGTCGATCGTCTGCAGTTGATCGAGGGTCTCGGCGAAGGGGAAGGCCTCTTCGAGCTCGCGCTGCCACGGGGTGTCGGGACCGAACGCGTACCCCTTCGACGCCATGCGTGCCGAGTACAGCTTCACCAGCTCGACCGCGATGTCGCGGACGGCCTTGCGGGCTCGACCCTTCGCCGCCGCCCAGTCGCTTCCGCCCATCTTCGACAGGGTCGGCGCTTCGCCGCCCACGTACTTCGACAGCAGGTCGAGCTGATCGGTGGGGACGAACAGCTTGTCGCCCGGGTAACCGCGCTTGGCCGGCGCGTACTCGAGGACGAGGTACTCCTTCGTGGTCTTCACCGCGTTGCGACCGCCGCTGGACACCTCGCGCTGCGTGAGCTCGAGGAACTTGCCGATGCCGTGGGTCGCATGCACGACGACGTCGCCGGGCTTGAGCTGCAGCGGGTCGACCACGTTGCGTCGACGCGAGGCGAGCTTTTTGACGCCGCGGTTGTCGCCGCTGACCGAGCGGCCGTAGAACTCGGTCTCGGTGATGACGGCGAACTTCGCCTCGGTCAGCTGGAAGCCCCGCTCGAGGGGCGCGCAGACGACATGGGCGACTCCGGCCTCGGGCGCCGACCTCACATCGTCGACGCGGCGGGCGGCGATCCCGCGCTCGGAGAGGACGTCTCGGGCGCGATCCACCATGCCGGGGCCGGATGCCGTGACCACGACCGACCACCCGTCGCGCAGAAGCTCGCCGACGTGAGCAGTCGCACCCTCGACGTTCCCCTGGAACGACGGCACCGGATCGGCCTTGATGCGATGAGCGGAGTCATCGCCGACGACGAGCCCCTCGTCTTCGGCATCCGCCGCTCCCGAGTCGAAAGCGCTGAACTGCCACCAGACTCCGCCTCGACCGCTGGCCTTCTCGTGCAGATCGTCAAGGGTGACGAAGTCACCGGATCCCAGATCAACCGGGGTGTCCGCCCCCGCCGTCGCCGCCGACCACGCCGCCTCGAGGAACTCGCGGTTGGTGTCGCCGAGCGTGGTGGCACGAGCAAGCGAACGCTCGGGATCGACGAGCGCCACCGCGCTCGCACCGGGGAGGTAGTCGACCAGGCTGATGAGGTCGTCCACCAGGACGGGGATGAGCGATTCCATGCCCTCGGCGGGAATCCCCTCGGCCATCTTCTCGAGCAACTGACGCAGCCCGGGATAGCCGTCGCGCAGTTCGGCTGCGCGTGCACGTACCTCGGCGGTGAGCAGAAGCTCGCGGCTGGGCACGAGCGTCACCGTGGGCACCTCACCGGGCAGCGAGCGCTGGTCGGCGACGGAGAAGGCGCGGATCTGGTCGACCTCGTCGCCGAAGAACTCGACACGGTACGGGTGATCCGCCACCGGGGGGAAGACGTCGAGGATGCCGCCGCGCACCGCGAACTCCCCGCGGCGCGAGACCATGTCGACGCGGTGGTACGCGAGCTCGACGAGGCGCGTCGTCACGACTTCGAGCTCGAGCCCGCGCCCCCCGATCGAGAGTTCGACCGGTTCGACGTCGCCCAGACCGGGGGCCAGCGGCTGGAGGGCGCTGCGCACCGACGCGGTCACCACGAGCGGCGCGGTGCGGTCCCACGCGGCGATCCGACGCAGGATGTCGAGACGGCGACCGACGGTCTCGGGACTGGGGCTGAGGCGCTCGTGGGGCAGCGTCTCCCAGGCCGGGAAGTGGAGGACCTGCGCGCCGGGCAGAACGGCCTCGAGAGCCGGGCCGAGGGACTCGGCACGTCGACCGGTGGGCGCGATCACCAGCACCGCGCCGGGTTCACCCGCGGCACGGCGACGCTCGACGAGGCCCGCGATGACGGGGGCGTCGAGGCCGTCGACGAGGGAGAGCGACAGGTCGGAGGAGGCCGCCGAAGCGGCTTCACGGTACGACTCAGCCTGCTCGAGGGCGCGAACGATCCCGGGAACTGTCACTCGAAAGAGTCTACGCGGGGGCTCCGACATCGGGCCGGGGTGGACAACGCGCCCGGGTGCCACCTCTCGTAGGCTTGCCGCATGACGACGCCGAGCGCCCCGAACGGTCCGGTCTTCGCCGCCCCTCACGCGGCACCGCCCGTCGGGACGCTCCTCACTCCCCCGCCGCCCACCCGTCGAGGTCGCCCCCTGGGCACCTGGGCGCTCGCGCTCTCCGTGGTCGCGGCCGTCCTGGCCCCGGCCATCGGCGGCTTCGCGGCGTTCCGTTCGGCGCGCGGTGCGGCCCCCGGGCTGACCACGATGTCGTCGAGCAGCTTCAACTGGCGCGTGCTCTCCCCCGTGCGCGAGCTGGTGCTGCTGGGCGAGGTCGCGTTCTGGACGGGGACGGCGATCGGCATCACGGCCCTCGTGCTGGGAATCGTCGCCATCGTCCGGCGGTCGGGGCGCGGTGCCGGGATCGCGGGACTCGTCCTCTCGGTGCTGGGCCCGATCTTCTTCGGTGTGCTGACCGCCGTCGCGATCGTCGCGGGGCTGGCCACCGTGCCCGCAGGCGGTGCGCCCGTCTGACCCCACCCCGGGCCGGCTGCGGGCGCAGATACCGCGCCACGCGGACGGGCGTCCAGCCCCACGCCCCGGCGCGGGACGCTTCTTAGACTCCGGGAACGGGCGGTCCACGCCCACCGACGACCAGAGGAGCATCTCGTGAGCACGACACCCCCGCCCCCCGAGCCGTACCAACAGCCCGTCACGCGCGGCGACTCCTCCGGCACCGCCCCGTCTGCACAGGGCGCTCCCGCCGCACCCGCCTACGTCCCGCCCACCACCAGCAAGCCGAAGGGCCCGAAGAAGCTCGGACTGGTCGCCTTCGTCGTCTCGCTCGTCGCGGTCGTCGGCGGCTCGATCATCGCCTTCATCGCCGGGATGCAGAGCGCGAGCCTCGCCCCGTACGCCGACGGCGGCCAGCAGATGGAACCGAACACGCTTCCCCCGGAGGTCCAGCAGGCGGCCATCGTCTTCGGCATCCTGACCATCGTCGCCTTCGTCGTGTACGCCGTTTTCGGACTCTGGGGGTTCATCCAGGGCATCGTGGCCGCGGTGAAGAACCGCGGTCGCGGATGGGCGATCGGCGCGATCGCCCTGTCGCTTCTCGGGGGCATCGTGGTCGGCAGCACGCTGGCCGCGGGCGCCGCGATCGGCGTCTCCGCGTGACGTGACGATCGGCACGACCATCGGCCCCGGTTCCTCGTTACCGGGGCCGATCGTCGTTTCCGGCGCTCTCTTCCCCGGACGGCGCGGGAGCGCGCGGGACTGCGCCCGGGGACGCGACGGGTGATCCGTTCACCGGCTGGAGGGAAGGCGGGGGTCACGGCACGCAGGCGCTCGGCCAGCTGCCGTACCGCGCGTCAGGCGCGCGGGGCGTGGAAGCGCTGCTGGGCGGCGACCAATCCCTCGTCGACCAGGAGTTCCACGGCGTCCGCGGCATCCGAGACGAGGATCGGGAGCGTCTGACGCTCGGCCGAACTGAACGGATCGAGCACCCAATCGGCGGGATCCTGGCGCCCGACCGGACGACCGATGCCCACGCGAACGCGGGGGAACTCCGGCGTACCGAGGGCCTTCGCGATGTCGCGCACCCCGTTGTGCCCGCCGTGACCGCCCCCGGTCTTGAGCTTGATGGTGTCGTAGGGGATGTCGAGCTCGTCGTGGACGACGACGATGCGCTCGGGCGCGGTGCCGTAGAAGCGCGCGAGCCCGGCCGCCGGCCCCCCGGACACGTTCATGAAGCTGTTCGGCTTCGCCAGGACGAGCTTGTCCGCTCCCGGGCGCAGCCACGTCTCGACCACCCGCGCGTTGGCCTTGTGGGCGCGGAAGGCCTCGCGGCGGCGGGCGGCGAGCTCGTCGACGACCATCTGACCGATGTTGTGCCGAGTCGCCTCGTAGCGGGGGCCCGGGTTGCCGAGACCCACGATGAGCCAGGTGTCTGCCATGGCATCCATCCTTCCGGGTCCGCGTGCGGACCGTGCGCGACGACGCGGTCGTCAGGTGACGGGACCCCGCGCGCCATCCGCGCGGAGAAACGAACGAGGGGACGCGAAAACGCGCCCCCTCGTAGTCGGACCGTGGAACGGCCCTGGAATTACTTGTCGTCGCCCTCTTCGGCCGACTCGGCCTCTTCGGACTGCTCCTCGGCGACCTCCGCATCGGCCTCGGCGATCTCTTCGTCGGCGGCGATGGTGTCGAGCGGCACCGAGACACCCACGACGAGCGTCTCGGGCTCGGTGACGAGGGTGGCGCCCGTGGGCAGGGTCAGGTCGGCAGCGGTGATCTGCGTGCCGTCCTCGGCGCCCTCGACCGAGACCTCGATGTTCTGGGGGATGTGGGTGGCCTCGACCTCGAGCGACACGGAGGTCGCGTCGAGCATGGCGACGGTGCCCGAGAAGGGCTCACCGGTGATGACGACGGGAACGTCGACCTGGACCTTCTCGCCCTTCTTCACGACGATGAGGTCGATGTGCTCGATGATCTGACGCACGGGGTCCTTCTGCACGTCCTTGACGAGGACGAGCTGGCCCTTGCCCGCGATGTCGAGATCGAGCAGCGCGTTGGCACGACGGATGAGCAGCGCGACCTGGTGGCCGGGGAGCGCCACGTGCTGGGGCTCGGTGCCGTGACCGTAGATGACGGCCGGGATCTTGCCCGCGGCGCGGAGGCGACGGGCGAAGCCCTTGCCGAAGTTCTCGCGGAGTTCCGCGACGACCTTGTTGTCTTCCGACATGATGTTCTCCTCGCGGGCTCGTGTCCCGCAGCTTGTGAGCGGACATGGTCCGCACCTGTGTGGTCTGGATTCGACTCGAACGCGAGCGCGTGAGGAAAGCCGGGAGCCTGCATCACTGCGTCGATTACGGACGCCTGCGCACCGTGCGGCACGCGAAGCGGCATCCCTCGCCGAAGTTCCCCGGAAGTCTACCAGCGCGAGAGGGAGAACCACGACCCGACCTCGGACGGCGGCGGGAGCGTGCGCCGAGCGACGGTAGGATCGAACGGCCACAACCCACCCGGAGGATCATCATGGACAGCGGCTTCTTCTCTCACGTCGTGCTCTGGGTCATCGGCGGCATCGCCGCGTTCGGCCTGATCGGCACCGTCGGCGCGCTCTTCACCATGGGCCGCAACGCGAACTACAAGAAGCACTGACGCCGCAGCGTCGTCAGGCGTCTTCGGACGCATCCCTCATGGCGTCGTCGGCTTCGCGGACGATCAGCCGCATGGCCTCGGCCGCATCGTCGGCCCGCCCCGCCGCGATCGCGAAGGCCACGTCCTGGTGCCACCGCACAGCGTGCGGATTGGCGTCGTGGGGCATCAGCTCGTGCAGCGTCCGTCCCACCAGGACGGATTCCACGACCGACCCCAGAGCCGCGAGCATCGAATTCCCGGATGCCGCGAGCAGAGTGCGGTGGAAGGCGATGTCGGCCGCGAGGTAGTCGCCCCCGTCGGCGTCGCGCTCGGTGCGAGCCATCTCGATCACCGCGGCGATCAGCTCCTGACGCTGCGCCGGCGTGGCGTGCGTCGCCGCCGCCCGTGCCGCGAGGGGCTCGATCGCGCCGCGCAGTTCGCTCAGCTCCCGCAGCTGGGCATCGCGACCGGGGCCGGCAAGACGCCACGCGATGATCTCGGGGGCGTACACGTTCCAGTCGGTCGACGGTCGTACCTCGACGCCGGTCTTGCGTCGAACGTGAACGAGACCGAGTGACTGCAGCACGCGGACGGCCTCACGACCCGCTCCACGCGACGACCCCTCGGACAGATCGCCGGTGACCAGGCGAGACCCCGGCTCGAGCTCACCCCGCACGATCGCCGCGCCGAGGCGGTCGACGAGGGCGTCGTGCAGCGACGCCACGGCGGGACGGTCCATCGTCATCCATCGATGATGCCAGACGATATCGATCACCGAATCGAAATTTGTCGTGCAGAAGTCGACATCCTGTGATTTTATGTACGACAAATACTCACGGCACTGCCGCCGACCGCCGGAACAAGGACGCTCATGGCCCTCACCTCCCTCCCCGCACCCCTCGTGCTCGCCGCCGCGGAAGGCGGCCCCGCCGCCCCCGCGGGCCAGCTCATCACCGCCGCGCTCATCGGCGTGGCCCTGATCGTCGTGCTCATCACGTGGGGCAAACTGCACCCCTTCCTCGCGTTGACCATCGGAGCGCTCACCACCGGCGTGGTCGCCGGGATGGCCGTTCCGGTCACCGTCACCAGCTTCACGGGCGGGTTCGGCTCGACCATGGGCGGCGTCGGCATCCTGGTCGCCCTCGGCGCCATCTACGGCAAGCTCCTCGCCGACTCCGGTGGCGCCGACCGCATCGTCGACACCCTCGTCGCCCGGGCGACTCCGCGCAGCCTCCCCTGGGTGATGGGTTTGATCGGCGCCATCATCGGACTGCCGATGTTCTTCGAGGTGGGACTCGTCCTGCTCGTGCCGGTGATCATCCTGGTCGCCCGTCGCTCCGGCGTCGCACTGATGAAGATCGCGATCCCCACCCTCGCCGGGCTCTCGGCGATGCACGGCCTCGTGCCGCCCCACCCCGGCCCGCTGGCGGCGATCGACGCCCTCGGCGCCAACCTCGGCCTGACCCTGGCGTTCGGCGTGATCGTCGCGATCCCCGCCGTGATCATCGCCGGGCCCCTGTTCGCGACGATCGCCGCGCGCTGGGCTCCCGTCCCCGTGCCGGAGCTGTTCCTCTCGGCCGAGGAGAAGGGCGATGAGCCCGCCCGTCGCCCCTCGTTCGCCGCGACGCTCGCGAGCATCCTGCTTCCGGTCGCCCTGATGCTGCTCAAGGCCGTCGCCGACATCGCCGCTCCGGGCTCGACCGACCTGTGGAAGGTCGTCATCGACTTCCTCGGCATGCCGATCATCGCACTGCTGCTCGCCGTGCTCGTCGGCTTCGTGGTGCTCGGGCGCGGCGCCGGCTTCGACCGAGCCCGCCTCACCGGGGTCGTCGGCTCGTCGCTCGGCCCGATCGCCGGCATCCTGCTCATCGTCGGCGCGGGCGGCGGCTTCAAGCAGGTGCTCGTCGACACCGGCATCGGCAAGGTCATCGCCGACATGGTCGCCGGCTCCAGCGTGTCGGTCCTCCTGCTCGCCTGGCTGGTCGCCGTCGTGATCCGCGTCGCCACCGGATCGGCGACCGTCGCCACGATCACCGCCGCCGGCATCCTCCAGCCGCTCACCGAGACCCTCGACGCCCCGATGACCGCGCTGCTGGTACTCGCGATCGGCGCGGGATCGGTCTTCCTCAGTCACGTCAACGACGCCGGGTTCTGGCTCATCAAGGAGTACTTCGGCCTCAACATCCCCCAGACCCTGAAAACATGGAGCGTGCTGGAGTGCGTGATCTCGGTCACGGGCCTGGCCGGCGTCCTCGCGATCAGCGTGTTCGTCTGATGGGAACGGAATAGAGCATCATGGCATCCCACCCCGTCCTGGTCTTCATGGGCCCCGCCGGCACCGGCAAGTCCACCGTCGCCGGCATGCTCGCCGGTCGTCTCGGCTGGGACTTCCAAGAGGGCGACGACCTGCATCCGGCCGAGAACGTCGCGAAGATGGCCTCCGGTCAAGCGCTGAACGATGACGACCGCTGGCCCTGGCTCGACCGGGTCGCGGGATGGATCGACGGGCAGATCGCCGCCGGGCGACCCGGGATCGTCACGTGCTCCGCGCTCAAGCGGAGCTACCGGGACGTGCTGCGGCGCGACGACGTGACCTTCGTCCTGCTGATGGGCGACCCGAAGCTCGTGCTCGAGCGCCTGCTGCGCCGCCAGGGGCACTACATGCCGCCCTCGCTGCTCACCTCGCAGTTCGAGACCCTCGAGATGCCGGATGCCGATGAGCAGGCGATCCGCGTCGACCTCGACCTCACGCCGCAGGAGCAGGTGCAGCGGGTCGTCGACCGCCTTCAGCTCCCCCATACCCCGTCCTGAAACACACGCGGGCCGAGCCGATAAAGTGGCGGAGGCGGCCCGCGTGAGCCCGCCCACCCTTCCTCGCACCTGAACACGGAGCAACGAATGACGTCGACCCCCTCCCCGACCGGACCCTCGAGCGACCAGGATCAGGCCCCGCACACGGCCGCACAGGTGCACGAGGGTGCACCCGGCATCGAAGAGGTGGATCGTCCCACCGCCGAGGCCGACTCCCGCCCCGAAGGCGAGGGCGACGGTCGCGCCAACATCGGCGTCGTGGGCCTCGCGGTCATGGGCTCGAACCTCGCCCGCAACCTCGCGAGCCGCGAGGGCAACACGGTCGCGATCTTCAACCGCAGCAAGGACAAGACCGAGCACGTGCTCGAGCAGCACCCCGAGGCGAACTTCGTCGCCTCGTTCTCGTACGAGGACTTCGCCGCGTCGCTGTCGAAGCCGCGCACCGCGATCATCATGGTCAAGGCCGGTCGCCCCACCGACTTCGTCATCGACGAGCTCGTCAAGGTCTTCGAGCCCGGCGACATCATCGTCGACGGCGGCAACGCCCTGTTCACCGACACCATCCGCCGCGAGAAGGCCGTGCGCGACACCGGCATCAACTTCGTCGGCATGGGCGTCTCGGGCGGCGAAGAGGGCGCGCTGCGCGGCCCCTCGATCATGCCCGGCGGTTCCGACGAAGCCTGGTCCACGCTCGGGCCGATCCTGAAGTCGATCGCCGCGGTCGCCGAGGGCGAGCCCTGCGTCACGCACGTGGGCCACGACGGCGCCGGCCACTTCGTCAAGATGGTGCACAACGGCATCGAGTACGCCGACATGCAGCTCATCGCCGAGGCCTATGACCTCATCCGCCGCGCCACGGGCAAGAGCCCGGCCGAGATCGCCGACGTGTTCGCCGAGTGGAACCGCGGCGAGCTCGAGTCGTACCTCATCGAGATCACCGCCGAGGTGCTGCGCCAGACCGACGCCGACACGGGCAAGCCGCTCGTCGACGTGATCCTCGACCAGGCCGGCGCCAAGGGCACCGGCGCGTGGACCGTGCAGACCGCCCTCGACCTGGGCGTGCCGGTGTCGGGCATCGCCGAGGCCACCTTCGCGCGGTCGCTGTCGAGCCACCCCGAGCAGCGCTCGGTCTCGCGCGAGCTCCCCGGCCCCTCGGGCACCGAGGTGCTGTCGGGAGAGGACGCCGACGCGTTCATCGAGCAGGTGCGCCTGGCGCTGTACGCCTCGAAGATCGTCGCGTACTCGCAGGGCTTCGACGAGATCCGCGCCGGCGCCGCGCAGTACGACTGGAGCATCGACTTGGGCGCCGTGTCGAAGATCTGGCGCGGCGGCTGCATCATCCGCGCGCAGTTCCTCAACCGCATCGCCGAGGCGTACGACGCCGAAGCCGAGCTGCCGGTGCTGCTGACCGCTCCATACTTCGTCGAGGCGCTCGGCCGCGCCCAGGACGCATGGCGCCACATCGTGTCACTGTCGGCGGCCAGTGGCATCCCGGCCCCGGCCTTCAGCTCGTCGCTGGCGTACTACGACGGCCTGCGCGCCGAGCGTCTGCCCGCCGCCCTCATCCAGGGCCAGCGCGACTTCTTCGGTGCGCACACCTACCGTCGCATCGACAAGGAGGGCACCTTCCACACCCTCTGGTCGGGCGACCGCACCGAGATCGAAGCCGAAGACACCCACTGATCCCGAGGGATCGACGGTGACGAAGCGGCGACGGGCATGGCTCGTCGCCGCTTCGTGCGTCTACGCCGTCGCGGTGTGGTGGATGACGCTGCGCCCCTCGATATACGACGCCGAGGTGGGCGGCATCCTGGGTCGTCTGCTCGACGCGCTCCGGCAGTCCCCCGCGACGGCGTGGATCACCTTCGACGTCGTCGAATCCCTGTCGAACGTCGTCATGTTCGTGCCGCTGGGTCTGCTCGTGATCGCGTGGCGGGGGCGCTGGTGGCACGGCATCCTGCTCGGCCTGACCGTGAGTTGCGCGATCGAGATCACCCAACTGCTCTTCTTGCCGACGCGTGTGGCCGACGTCGGCGACGTGGCGGCCAACACTCTCGGAGCGACGATCGGGGTGCTCGTGGCGCGCGTTCTCAGCAGCCGGATCTCGCGTTCCCAGGATTCCCATAAGGCTCGCCATAGAAAGCTCATAGATACGAGAGCACAATGAGTTCTATGACCGCGACCGCCGCCGCCCCCACCTTCACCCGCCCCGACGGAAGTGCCCTCCGCGTCCTCGTCGTGGACGACGAGCAGATGCTCACCGACCTGCTGTCGATGGCGCTGCGCATGGAGGGCTGGGACGTCAAGACCGCCGGATCGGGCTTCGACGCCCTGCAGTCCGCGCGCGATTTCGAGCCGGATGCCATGGTGCTCGACATCATGATGCCCGACCTCGACGGCATGGCCGTCCTCCAGCGCCTGCGCCACTCGGGCAACGACGTGCCCGTGCTCTTCCTCACCGCGAAAGATGCCGTGGCCGATCGCGTCGCGGGTCTGACCGCCGGCGGCGACGACTACGTCACCAAGCCGTTCAGCCTCGAAGAGGTCGTCGCGCGTCTGCGGGGGCTCATGCGTCGCGCCGGCACGGCCTTGACGCGCGACTCGGAGCCGATCCTCCGCGTCGGCGACCTCTCGCTGAACGAGGACAGCCACGAGGTCATCCGCGGCGGCAAGGAGATCGAGCTCACCGCCACCGAGTTCGAACTGCTGCGCTTCCTCATGCGCAACCAGCGCCGCGTGGTGTCGAAGGCGCAGATCCTCGATCGCGTGTGGAACTACGACTTCGGCGGTCGGTCCAGCGTCGTCGAGCTCTACATCTCGTACCTGCGGAAGAAGATCGACGCCGGGAACGACCCGCTCATCCACACCGTGCGCGGCGTGGGCTACATGATCAAAGCCCCTCAGTGAGTACCCCGCCGCGACCAGCTCCCCCTGTTCCCCCCGCGGAGGTCTGGGAGACCGACGCCCCCGACGCCGATTCCGAACAGGAGTCCACCCCCAGACCTAAGAAGGAGCCTCTGTCGCTGAGGCTCCGTCGCCCCTGGACTCTCCAGGCGCGCTTGATGACCGCCGTCATCGGCATGGTCGCCTTCATCCTCGTGATGATCGGGATCTCGACCAGCGCCATCCTCACTCAGGTGCTCTACGTCAACCTCGGCGCCCAGGTCGACGAGGCGGCCGCGTCCATCCAACCGCGTGCCGCCTTCCAGAGTTCGGCGGAACAGGTTCTCGAGTCGGGGTTCTTCGACTCCGGCACCCTGCTCGTCATGAACTCGCGCGGCACGGGCATCACGGGCGCCGTGGTCGGTGACAACGGAGCGCGCGCGCTCACCACCGACGACCTCGGCCGGATCGCCGACAGCCTGCAGGCCGCAGCCGCCGACCCGAACGCCCAGACCGTCGACCTGCCGAACCTCGGCGAGTACCTCGTCCGCCCGTTCCAGACGCCCGGCAGCGACAGCATCTTCTTGGTCGGTCTCCCCCTCTCGAGCGTCACCAGCACCATCGGCGCGATCCTGACCACCGTCGCCCTGGTCACCACGGGCGGCCTGCTGCTCCTCGCCGTCATCATCGCGATCGTCATCCGGCTGGGACTCCGGCCGCTGCGCGCCGTCGCCGAGACGGCCACCCGCGTGGCGTCGCTGCGCATGGATCAGGGCGACGTCTCGATCACCGAGCGCGTGCCCGCCGATCAGGTCGACGACCACACCGAGATCGGTCAGGTCGGCACGGCCCTGAACACCCTTCTCGACCGCGTCGACGCCTCCCTCAGCGCCCGCCAGCGCAACGAAGAGCTGATGCGCCGGTTCGTCGCCGACGCCAGCCACGAACTGCGTACGCCCCTGGCATCCATTCGCGGCTTCTCGGAGCTGTCGCTGCGCGCCATGCGTCAGGCGCAGGACGACGAGAGTCGCCAGCGCATCTCTCTGGCCGTCGAGACCACCGAGCAGTCGCTCGAGCGCATCCAGGCGCAGTCCCTGCGCATGACTACGCTCGTGGAGGATCTGCTTCTGCTCGCGCGCCTCGACGAGGGGCAGGAGCTCGTCTACGGTTCGGTCGACCTCACGCGACTGGCGGTCGAGGCCGTCGGAGATGCGCGCCCCGCCGGCCCCGACCATTCGTGGACGATCGACGTGCCCGACACCCCCGTCGAGCTCGCCGGAGACGCCGCACGCCTGCACCAGGTCGTGGCGAACCTGCTCGCCAACGCCCGCACGCACACGCCCGCGGGCAGCGAGGTCGACGTGTCGGTGGCGCACGAGGGCGCCGAGGCCGTGCTCCGGGTGCACGACAACGGTCCCGGCATCGATCCCTCGGTCGCCTCGCAGCTCTTCGAGCGGTTCGCCCGCGCCGATCGCTCGCGCGACCGCAAGACCGGCGGTACCGGCCTGGGCCTGTCGATCGCGCGGGCGATCGTCGACGCCCACCGCGGAACGATCTCGGTCACGAGCACTCCCGGCGACACGACCTTCGAGGTGCGCCTCCCGGCGAAGCCCGCGGATCCGGTAATCGCGGACACGGTCTGAGACCACGGGATGCCGCAGGTCAGGCGCACCGCGATCTGACCGCCGTCCGCGCCGCCTCGAGGTCGGGACCGGGCGCGACCTCGATGTCGGGCGCGCGGGGGCCGTCGTAGACGGTACCGGTGCGGTCGACGTCGTTCGCCACCGTCGCGAGCACCGCGACGGCCCTCCGAGCGCGCTTCACCCCCAGAGCGGCCGCACGCTCGCTGCGAGAGCGCTCATCGCTCCCCCGTCGAGGATGACCCGCGACTCGGGAACGCCGAACGCGGGCCACTGGACGACGAGTTCGAGCGGACCCTCCGGGGGTAGCGGGTGCAGCCAGAGCTGGCTGCGCATGGTGTAGCGGTGGTCGTCCCCGCTGCCGCTCCCGCCGTTCACCCGCACGGAGGCGCCGCCGTCCACGCCGTCAGCCGGGGCCCCGAAGCGGTCCTCAGCGAAGAGCCGCGTGCCGTCGCCGAGCACGAGGCCCCAGCGCAGCCGCTCGGGCGTCAGCGGCGCCCTTCCCCAGTGCTCGGCGAACATTCCGTGCATCTCGCGCCAGCCGCGTTCGTCGGCCGTCCCGCGCCGCAGGTGCCGCTCGGTAAGAAGTTCGACGCCGTCGGAGAAGATCCGCACGCCCGTCAGCGCGATGACGAGGTTCTCGCCCCGCGCGATGACCTCCGACACGGCGACTCCATGCCCCCACTCTTCCCGCTCGGGCCCCACACCGCCACCGTGGTGTCAGTACCCCGCGAACGCGTCGGTCGTCAGCGACTTCGCCTTGCCCAGGGCGGGCGCGAGCGCCGAGATCAGTCGCGGCGGGCCCGAGACGTACGCGGCACGCTGTGCGATGTCGGGGACGGTCCGCAGGAGCGCCTCGGCATCCACTCGATCCGGTCCGGCCCACACCCAGCGCTGGGGCAGATCGCGCGGCTCGTCGCGCGAGAAGACGATCACGGGGATCCCCGCGGCGGCGATCTCGTCGCGGAAGGCGAGCTCGGACGCCTCGGACACCACGTACACGAGAACGATGTCGCGGTCCTGGTTCGTCGCCACGAGGTGGCGCAGCTGCGAGACGAACGGGGTCACGCCGATGCCGGCGGCGACCAGGAGGACGGGCGAGGTCGGCCGCGAGGGGAGGACGAAGTCGCCCCAGACGCCCGTGACGGCGAGGGTCGAGCCCGGCTCGACGGCCGCCAGCGCGCGCTTGTACGACGACTGCGAGCCGTCCTTGAACGCGATCCGCACCTCGGGCAGGTCCTCCGGGGCCGAGACGATCGAGAATTCGCGGCGCGTGCCCCGGGCGTCGGGGCGACGGTGCGGCACGTCCAGTTCGAGGTACTGCCCGGGGTGGAACGAGAAGGGCCGGGCGGCCCGGAACGAGAGTTCGCGCACCGTCGGGGTGACATCGCGCCGACGTTCCACGCGCAGGCGCACGGCCGCGCGCAGGCAGAACAGGAAGGCGAGCAGATTGCCGACGAGCAGCGCGCGCTCCTGACCGAGGGTGATCTCGCCCACTGGCAGCGGCCACCCGGCCAGGACGCCGACGACGATCGCCACGAGATACTGCTGCACGCGACGGGGCGGAAGGGTCAGGGGCTCGGACAGCATGAACGCGCCCAGGAACAGGAAAGGCGAGGAGAACGCCACCTGCAGCAGCACGCTCGGCACATCGACCGGGAATCCCGCGGCCTGGAACTGCACGCTCGTGCGGAGGAAGGCGACGGCCATCGCGACGACCCAGAAGACGACCACGATCGGCAGTTTGTCGGTGCGGAGCAGAAGCAGCACTCCCAGCAACAGGACGGGTGCCGCGAGCCACGGCGAACCGACCCACCACGCCGAAGACCCCAGGTCGGGCGCCCAGATGCTCACGATCGTCAAGACGGTCGCGCCGGTCGCGGCGGGGTTGAAGATGTGCCGACCGCGCCAGGCGAGCACGTATTTCGAGGCGGATGCCACGACACCGGCGAGAACGAGGCCGGCCAGGCCCATCGGCTCCACCGACGGACGCAGGACGAACAACAGGATCCCGGCCGTGATCAGCGAGGACTCCAGGCGTCGCGGCATCCGGAGCAGACTTTGCGCGACGAGATCCGTGAGGGCGCACGCGGCGGTGAGCACCACGGCGCTCGCGACGATCGCCAGGGGCTGCGGGACCACGAGGCCCGCGAACGACAGGACGAGCGAGAACACGGCGAGAAGACCGAGCGACGCCATGACGAGCCGGTACATCGAGACGCGACCGATGAGGCCGAGGACGCGGGTCGAGCCGGCGGTGAGCGTGGTGCTCATGGGGGAACCCTTCAGGGGAGGCGAAACAGGGGGGATGAGAAGGACGGGCTCAGGAGAAGATCTCGCCGGAGAAGCCGGGAGACCACTCGACGCGGCCGTCGGTGCGCATGCGCACCCATTCGGCGTTCCAGGATGCCGCCAACTCGGGCCCACCGTCGAAGAACAACGCGGTGGCCAGGGCGTCGGCGCGCATCGCCGTCTCGGCGAGGGCCCACGTGGCGGCGTACGCCCGGACGGGCGCACCGGTGCGGGCGTCGAGGACGTGGTGAAGACCGTCCCCCCACGCGCGGCGATTGATGGCCGAGGCGCAGAGCGACTGGTCCGCCACGGTGACCACTCCGATGGCGCGGGTCGGGTCGTAGGGGTGCTCGAGACCGACGCGCACGGGCGCCCCGCGGACGGCGAGGTCTCCCGACGCGTCGACGACGGCGTCGCCGTCCACGTGGGATCTCACCGCGTCGAGCACCAGGTCGACCAGCCGCCCTTTGCCGAGCGCTCCGACGTCGATGGTGGCGGGAGCGGTGACCCGCACGTGGTCGTCGTCCCACGTGAGGATCTCGCTCCAGGTGGGCGCCGGCTGCGGCGCTCCCCACGGAGCGAGGGTCAACCTGGCGTCGTACCCCAGGCGCGCCAACGCGTCGCCGACGAGCGGATTGACGGCACCGGAGGTCGCCGCATCGAGCTCGCGGTAGAGCGAGAACATGGCATCCGCGTCTCGAGGAGCAAGAACCGACGCGGTACGCCCCTCGGCGAGCGAAGACACGAGAGAGTCGTCGCGGAATCGCGACCACTCGCGGTCGAACCGCTCGATGAGCGTCGACACCGCGTCGCGGGCGACCGAGGGCAACGGATGCGCCGTCTCGATCGCCCACGACGTACCGATCGCGTCGAAGGTCCAGATCGACCCCGTGGCGAGCGGCGTGCTCATGGCTGTCAGGCCTTGGCCTCGGACTTGATCGAGTCGACGGCCTTGGTGAAGCCGCCGCTCGTGAGCGAGGAACCGGCCACCTTGCTGACCGAGATCTCGTCGAGCTTCTTGCCCACGACCTCGCTCTGGATGCCGCCGATGAACTCGCCCTGGTAGCGCTTGGACTCCGCGGCCTGCGGGTCGCCGGTCACCTTCACCGCGGTCACGGTGTCGCCGGCGATCGTGAGGGTGACGTCGATGGTCTCGACGCTCTCGGGCGTCGCGTACTGGCCGGTGGCCTCGTACTCGCCGTCCTTGTAGGTGCCCGACGCGGTCGAGCCACCGGCGGCGGCATCCGAGGTCGTGGCGGGGGCCGAGCTCGCGGCGGGGGCCGCGGTGTCGGCGGGGGCGGCGTCGCCGGTGGTCGCGCCGCCCGCGCACCCGGCGAGGGTGGCGATGCCGGCGACACCCAGCAGAGCGGTGCCGATGCGGACGGGACGGGGTACGGCTGTGGTGCGGATCATGAGGGTCCTCCTTCGGTCGTGCCTCGCGGCGCGTACGTGCTCACGGTAGGGACACGACCTTGGACGCCACCGGGTTCATTCTTTTGTGCGAGCTGTGCGAGGACGGACGCCGCCGGAGGGGCCCGCCTCGAGAATCGACCCTCGGACGGAACGCGTTCGGCCGCCTCCCCCGGGGAAGACGGCCGGATGCGAACGGAACGGCGGTGGTTACGCGTCGCCGCCGAACATGCTCGTGACCGAGCCGTCCTCGAAGACCTCGTGGATCGCGCGCGCGAGCAGGGGCGCGATCGGCAGCACCTCGAGACGCTCGAATCGACGCTCGGCCGAGATCGGCACGGTGTCGGTGACGACGACCTGGTCGATCGCGGGGTCCTGCAGACGCTCGGTGGCCGGGTCACTGAAGATCGCGTGGGTCGCAGCGACGATGACCTTGCGGGCGCCCGAGGCCTTGAGGGCCTGAGCGGCCTTCTGGATGGTGCCGCCGGTGTCGATCATGTCGTCGACCAGCAGGCATGTGCGGCCGTTCACGTCACCGACGATCTCGTGCACCGAGACCTGATTGGCGACCTTCGGGTCGCGACGCTTGTGGATGATCGCGAGGGGGGCGCCCAGGCTGTCGGACCAGGTGTCGGCCACGCGCACGCGGCCCATGTCGGGCGACACGACGGTGAGGGTCTCGCGGTCTTCGGCGGAGAGGCCCCGCTCGAAGTGGTCGAGGAGCACCGGCTTGGCGAACAGGTGGTCGACGGGACCGTCGAAGAAGCCCTGGATCTGCGCGGCGTGCAGGTCGACGCTCATGATGCGGTCGGCACCCGCGGTCTTGAGCAGGTCGGCGACCAGGCGGGCGCTGATGGGCTCGCGACCGCGACCCTTCTTGTCCTGACGCGAGTACGGGAAGTACGGCGCGACGACCGTGATGCGCTTGGCCGAGGCCCGCTTGAGGGCGTCGAGCATGATGAGCAGCTCCATGAGCCACTCGTTGACCGGAGGACCGAACGACTGGACGACGAACACGTCGCAGCCGCGGATCGACACCTCGAAGCGGGTGTAGATCTCGCCCGAGGCGAAGGTGCGGTGCTCGGTGGGGGCAAGCTCGGTGCCGAGGTGCTCGGCCACCTGCTTCGCGAGTTCGGGGTGCGAGCGGCCCGAGGCGACGACGAGTCGCTTCTTGGTCTTGGCGACGAGCCCGGGGGCGATGCCGTTGTCGCGGTCGAGGTCTACACGATTCTTCTTACGAGCCATCGGCCGCTTCCTGTTCAGCCCGAGCCTGAGCGGCCACGTCGGCCGCTCTGGTGCCCGGTCGGTTCTTCTCGACCCACCCCTCGACGTTGCGTTGGGGTGCCACGCTGAGCGCCAGCGCACCGGCCGGGACATCCTTGCGGATCACCGCGCCGGCGCCCGTCTTGGCGCCCGCTCCAATCGTAACCGGCGCGACGAAGACGTTGTGCGATCCGCTGTGGACCTCGTCGCCGATGACCGTGCGGTGCTTGGCGATGTCGTCGTAGTTCGCCGTGATCGCACCGGCACCGAGGTTGACGCCGCGTCCGATCTCGGTGTCGCCGATGTACGAGAGGTGCGGGACCTTGCTCCCCTCGCCGATCGAGGAGTTCTTCACCTCGACGAAGGTGCCGACCTTGCCGTTCACGCCGACGCGCGCGTTCGCGCGGAGGTAGGCGAACGGGCCGACCGTGGCGCCGGCCTCGACGACCGCGAGGGTGCCGTCGGTGCGGGTGATCGTCGCGTTCTCGCCGACCTCGCAGTCGACGAGGCTCGTGTCGGGGCCGACGGTGGCGCCCGAGGCGATGACGGTCGCCCCGCGCACGTGCGTGTTGGGGAGGATCGTGACGTCGGGGGCGAGGGTCGCTGTCACGTCGATCCACGTCGTCGCCGGGTCGACGACCGTGACGCCCTCGAGCTGCCAGCGGCGCACCGTGCGCGCGTTGAGCGTGCGCCCGGCCTCGGACAGCTGCACGCGGTCGTTCACGCCGAGCGCGGCGGACGCATCGCCGGTGACGGACGCCGCGACCCCCATCTCCGCGTCGCGCAGGAGCCCGACCACGTCAGTGAGGTACTTCTCGCCCTGGGCGTTCGCGGTCCCGACGAGGGCGAGCTGCGCACGCAACGGACCGGCCCGGAAGACGTAGACCCCCACGTTGATCTCGGTGACCGCGGCCTCGTCGGCCGAGGCGTCCTTCTGTTCGACGATGCGGCGCACGCCGTCGGTCTCGTCGCGCAGGATCCGGCCGTACCCGAAGGGCTGGTCGACCCGCGCACTCAGCAGGGTGACGGCGGTGCCGCCGCTGCGGTGGGTCGCGAGCAGCTCGGTGAGCGTGCCGGTCTCGAGCAACGGCACGTCGGCGCTGAGCACGAGGACATCGCCCTCGAAGCCGTCCAGCGCGTCAAGGGCGACCTCGACCGCGCGACCCGTGCCGGGCACCTCGTCCTGATCGACGATCACGACGCCCGGGGCGAGCTCCGCCACGGTCTCGGCGACCATCTCGCGCTCGTGACGCACGACCACGACGATGCGGGCCGGATCGAGGGATGCCGCGGTGTCGAGCACGTGGCCGACGAGCGGGCGACCGCCGACCGGGTGCAGGACCTTCGGTGTGCGGGAGCGCATGCGCGTTCCCTGACCCGCAGCGAGGACGACGACGGCCAACTCGGTCGGTGATGTCATGCTCCGCCGCCAGGATTCGAACCTGGACCTAACAGCTCCAAAGGCTGTCGTGCTGCCGTTACACCACGGCGGACCGTGCCCGAGGGCACCGGTCAAGTCTGCCAGACCCGGACGCCGGGCGTTCCGTCCGCCCGCGCGCGCCGACCGACCCGCCGAGCACTCGACATAATGAGACCGTGACCCGGGACAGCGACGAAGTCGACCGCATCGTCGATGCATGGATGCGTCAGCGCCCCGATCTGGACTTCTCGCCCCTCGAGGTGCTGTCGCGCGTCGCACGCCTATCGCGACACCTCGACTTCGCCCGGAAAGAGGCGTTCCGCCGCAGCGACATCGAGTCGTGGGAGTGGGACGTACTCTCGGCGTTGCGCCGGGCGGGCGAGCCGTACCAGCTGAGCCCGAAACAGCTGTTGCAGCAGACGCTCGTCTCGAGCGGCACGATGACGAACCGTATCGATCGTCTCGTCGCCCGCCGTTTCGTGCGTCGCGAGGCCGACCCCGGAGACGGACGGAGCATTCTGGTGACGCTGACCGACGACGGACGAGTACGGGTGGATGCCGCGATCACCCGCCTCGTCGACGCCGAGGCCCTCTTGCTCGAGGGACTCTCGCGCGGCGACCGCGAACGACTCGCCACCCTGCTGCGCAAACTGAGCCTGGGGTTCGACGCGTGAGCGCACAGGCGGAGTCGCTGTCGCGCTGGGCGCGCGTCCGGGCGTGGTTCGGCGTCCGCTTCCGCTCCCCCGCGGCGATCTACGGCCTGATCGTGTTCGCGGCGTTCGTCTCGATCGCCGACGACCACACCGAAAACGTGTGGGAGGTGATCGGCAGCGCCTCGCTCTCGCTCGTCGTCTTCTTCATCGCGCACGTGTTCGCGCACACCCTGACCGAGCACGCCACCCACGGGCTCCGCCGCGCGACCCGCGAGGGCATGCGGCACGGGGCGGGGATGCTCTACGCGTCAATCCCCTCGATCCTCGTGCTCGTCTGGGCCGGGATGACCGGCGTCTCGGTGAGCGACGCGTTCGAGTTGTGCATGTGGGCGACCTTCGCCGTGCTCGCCCTGCTCGGCTACGGCGCGTACGCCCGGCGGAAGGCGTCGATCCCCGTCCGACTCCTCGGCGCTTTCGCCACCGCCTGCCTCGGCGTCTTCATCGTGCTGCTGGAGTACACCGTCCACTGACACCGACGGGGCCGCCGCGGCAGCGACGACCCCGAGCGGACGGGCGATCAGTCCTGTGCGGCCGCGCGACGACGAGCGCGCGCACGGAACACGAGACCGGCGGCGACGGCGAGCACGGCGCCGACGCCCGCAACGCCCGCCACCTGTGCACCCGTGACCGCGAGGTCCGAGCCGGAGGCCGCGGCCGCGACCGGGGTGGCCGAGGTCGAGGGGCCGGGGGTGGCCGAGGCGGATGCCGCGGGGTCGGGGGCGGCCGATCCCGAGGCCGACGGGGACGGCGCGGGGCTGGTCGGCGCCATGGTCGGCGAGGGACTCGGCTGACCGGGGACCGCCCAACCCGACGCCGACAGCGTGACCGGCAGGCTGGCGACGGAGAGGATCGACGAGGGCACCCCGGACGACAGCGCGAGGCACTCCAGGCTCAGGGTCGCGCTCGTCGTGCCGGTGGGAACGACGGCCGTGAACGAGGATCCCATCGGGACGCTCACCGGCGCGCCCGCGGTGACCGGCACGGTCGCCGAGACGACGACGGTGCTGCCTCCGGCCGCCACCGACAGGCGCGCCCCATCGCTCGTTCCGGCGGGGCACCCGTCGGCGAAGGTCGCGGTGGCGAAGGAGGGATACGCGGCGGCGTCACCCGAGAAGACGGCCGTGCCCGCGGCATCCCGCAGCACGAGGGGGCTCGCCGCGGACGCGGCCAGGGCACCGAGGGGCACGAGACCCGCGACGAGGACCGCGGCTGCAGCGAGAGGGAGGAGGCGGGTGGGCACGGGGGTGGACGACATGGCTGCTCTCGATCGGGTGGTGAGGACGAACGGACTGTGTCGCACCGTCCGGTCCGCCGGGTGAACGGATGGTGACGTCAACATCACCGCGCGTCCACCCGCGATTCATCCGCGGCCCCTACGTTCCCGGCGACCCCTCTCACGAAAGTCTGCGATGCCCTCTCACACCCCTTCCGGCTTCTCCCGCCGCACCTTCCTCGCCGCAGCCGCCGCCGCGGTCACGACCGCGTCCGCCGCGTCGTCGTTCGGGCCCGCAGCCGCCGCGAGCGCCGTGTCCGCGACCGCGCCCACGGCCGTGACCGATCCGAAGGCCCTGCGCTGGCTCGTCTTCGACCACCACGTGCACTCGGTCTACTCTCACGACGCCAAGTACGCGATGACGACGATCCTCGACCAGGCGCAGCGTTTCGGAGTGGATGCCATCGCCTTCACCGAGCACAGCAACGTCGGCCACGCGAACGTCGGCGGGGTCTTCAACGCGGCGCGCGAGATCGAGGCGGCGCGGACCGCCCGACCCGATCTCCTCGTCTTCCAGGGCCTCGAGTGGTACATCCCGGCCGCCGAGCACGGCACCGTGCTGGTCGCCCCCGGCCCCCGCGTGACCGAGGTACTGCGCCGCTTCGAGCTGACCTACGACGGCAAGCTCAACCAGTGGGAGAAGCCCCGGCCCAACACGAGCGACGCCGCCGACTGGCTGCAGCACGCCGTCGAGGGGATCTCGTGGCTCGGCCAGCAGCGCAAGGCGGGCGTGGTCGACGACGTGCTCGTCCTGGCCAACCACCCCAGCCGTCTCGGCATCGACTCCCCCGGGGAGCTGCGCGCGTGGCAGGATGCCGACCCCGACGTCTTCGTGGGCTTCGAGGGAGCACCGGGGGCGCAGGCCTCGGGTCTCGCGGCGAACACCACCGACCGTTCGCAGCGCGGCGAGTACGAGAACTCCCGCAGCGACTACTCGTTCCCCGGATTCCCCGCGACCGCGTACCGGGCGCACGGCGGATTCGACTGGATGACCGCGGTCGTCGGCGGCATGTGGGACGCCCTGCTGAGCGAGGGTCGGCGCTGGTGGATCACCACGAACAGCGACCTGCACCTGAAGAACTTCGACAATACCCGCGTGGGCGACTTCCCCACCGGCTCGGGGTGGGACAACGGGGCCACGCTGGCCAACTTCAACCGCGCGGGCCGCCGGCCCGACCCCGTGTCGACCGCCTCCCCGCAGGGCGGCAGCGACCTCTGGCCGGGCGAGTTCAGCCGCACGCACGTCGGCGCCGCCGACAAGACGCACACCGCCGTGCTCGACGCCGTGCGCGCGGGACGCATGTGGGTCGACCACGGGCACCTCGTCGCCGGACTCGCGGTCACCCTGCGCGCCGTCGACGACACCGCCAACACCGCCACACTCGGCGGGACCCTGCGGGTACCGACGGGCACGAAGATCGAGATCGTCATCGACGTCGAGCCCACCACGAAGCGCAACTCCGCCGGCATCCTGCCCCGTCTCGCGCACCTCGACGTGATCCGCGGCGAGATCACGGGCGCCGCGAGCGACCGCGACACGATGGTCGCTCCCAAAACCCGCGTCATCGAGCTGCGCGACGTGAGCGACCGCAGCGGTTCGGCGTTCCAGATCGTGATCCCGGTGGGCACCGCCGACGTCGACGGCTACGTGCGCGTGCGCGGAAGCGACGGCAAGGTGCACGGCATCGGCCCGCTCGGGGCGGACGTGGACCCGCGGGCCCCGCAGCCGCACGCGGCCGGTCAGGGGAACCCCTGGCTCGACACGTGGCTCTACACGAACCCGATCTTCGTGTCGGTGCGCTGATCGTCGATCGAGGACGGCCCGTTCCCTCCGGGGGACGGGCCGTTCGCCGTCGCGGCGCCCCGAGGGCTCAGCCGATGGATTCGGTGAGCTCGAACCAGGTCATCTCGAGCTCGTCGCGCTCGCCCTCGAGGGCCGAGATGCGCTGCATCTCTTTGCCGAGTCCCTCGTAGTCCGCCTGGTCGTGGTCGGCCAAGGCCGCCTTCGCCTTGTCGATCTGCTGCTGCAGCTTCTCGATACGGCGTTCGACGGCCGCCGCCTCCTTCTGCGCCGCGCGGAGCTCGGCGCCCTGCAGGCCCGGGGTCGCGGAGGCCTCGGACGAGGTCGCGGAACGCGAGGGCTCGGCATCCTGCAGCGCCCTCAAACGCAGGTACTCGTCGACGCCCCCGGGAAGATGGCGGAGCTTCGCATCGAGGATCGCGTACTGCTGGTCGGTGACGCGCTCGAGGAAGTAGCGATCGTGCGAGACGACGATGAGGGTGCCGGACCACGAGTCGAGCAGGTCTTCCATCGCCGCGAGCATGTCGGTGTCGAGGTCGTTGGTGGGCTCGTCGAGGATCAGCACGTTCGGCTGATCGAGGATGACGAGCAGCAGCTGCAGGCGCCGCTTCTGCCCACCCGAGAGGTCTTTCACCGGCGTCGAGAGCTGCGCGCTCGAGAATCCCAGGCGCTCCAGCAGCTGCCCGGGGGTGAGCTCCTGCGACTTCGAGCCTGCGCCGAACGCGTAGGTGGTGCGCAACCCGGCGATGACCACGCGCACGGGGTCGTTCAGGTGCTGGTCGAGCTCGTCGAGGCGCTGGGTGAGGGTGGCGACCTTGACCGTCTTGCCGCGCTTGACGCGGCCGCTGGTGGGCTCGAGCGATCCGGTGACCAGGCTGAGCAGCGTGGACTTGCCCGCACCGTTCACGCCCAGGATGCCGGTGCGCTCCCCCGGCGCGATCCGCCACTCCACGTCCTTCAGGACCGTCTTGTCGCCGAAGGTCACCCCCGCGTCGAGCAGATCGACGACGTCCTTGCCCAGGCGGGCGACCGCGAGCGACTGGAGGGCGACCTTATCGCGGATCTCGGGCACGTCGGCGATGAGCTCGTTCGCCGCGTCGATGCGGAACTTCGGCTTCGACGTGCGCGCCGGCGCCCCGCGGCGCAGCCACGCGAGCTCCTTGCGGGCGAGGTTCTGACGGCGTTGTTCGATGGATGCCGCCTGGCGGTCGCGCTCCACGCGCTGCAGGATGTACGCCGCATAGCCGCCCTCGAAGGGCTCGACGATCCGATCGTGCACCTCCCACGTCGCGGTGCAGATCTCGTCGAGGAACCACCGGTCGTGCGTGACGACGAGCAGACCGCCGGCCGAGGGCGCCCACCGCTTCTTGAGGTGGCCCGCGAGCCACGTGATCGCCTCGACATCGAGGTGGTTGGTGGGCTCGTCGAGGAACAGAACGTCCCAATCGCCCGACAGGAGCTTCGCCAACGCCACACGACGCCGCTGGCCACCCGAGAGGTCCCCCAGACGGGCATCCCAGGGCAGATCGCCGAGCAGCCCCGCGATCACGTCGCGCGTGCGGGAGTCGCCCGCCCACTCGTGCTCGGGTCGATCGCCGACCACCGCGTGGCCGATGGTGTCGTCGTCGTCGAGGGTGTCCTGCTGGTCGAGCACGCCGACGGTCACCCCGCCGCGCACGGTGACGCGCCCGCCGTCGGGCTCGCGGATGCCGGCGAGCATGCCGAGCAGACTCGACTTGCCGTCACCGTTGCGGCCGACGATCCCGATGCGATCGCCCTCGTTCACGCCGAGCGAGACGGAGTCGAAGACGACCTTGGTCGGGTATTCCAGGTGCAGGGCTTCGCCCCCGAGCAGATGTGCCATATCCGTCCCAGGCTACGCGGTGCCCGAGGCGATCGCGCGCGCCGGGGTGCCGGCATCCACCGCCCCCCGTGCGAGGCGCTCGGGCGGGCTTCCCTGCGCCGAGACGGCATCCCCCTGACGAATCAGGCGCGATCTGACGCCGACAGGTCAGCGGGGTGCCGTCTCGCGGGCGAAGACGACGGCGGGGCCGCCCGGTACCCCGGACGACCCCGCACGACGAAGAGACTCAGAAGCCGTTGGCCGAGAGCCACTCCTTGGCGATGTCGGCGGACGACTTCTGGTCGACCGTGGACTCGACGTTCATCGCGACCAGCGCGTCCTCGGTGAGGGCGGCGCTGACCTTGTTGAGCACGTCCGACACCTCGGACGCGACGTTCGAGTTGACGACCGGCACGACGTTCGACGCCAGGAACAGGCCCTTGGGATCGGTCAGCGTGAGCAGGTTGTCGGTCTTGATGCGAGGATCGGCCGTGTAGACGTTGGCGACCTGGATGGTGCCCGCCACGAGGTCGTCGACCGTGGTCTCGCCCGTGGGCGAGAACTGGACGTTGACCCCGTAGGTCGACTGCAGTCCGGCCGGCCCGTAGGGACGCTCGGCGAGCTCGGCGTTGCCACCGAGCGTCAGGCCCGAGGTCACCTTCGACAGGTCGGCGATCGAGGTGAGGCCGTTGGCGTCGGCGAAGGCCTTCGTGACGGTGTACGAGTCCTGGTCGGTGGCCTCCGACTGGTCGAGGACCTCGAGGCCCTGGGGCAGAGCCGCCGGCAGAGCCGCGTAGACGTCATCGGACGTGCGGGCGGTGGTGTCCTTCTGGAAGAACTGCAGCAGGTTGCCGGTGTACTCGGGGAACACCGAGACGGTGCCGTCTTCGAGCAGCGGGATGTACGCATCGCGCTGACCGATCTGGAACTGACGCTTCACGGTCTTGCCCGCGCCCTCGAGCGCCTGAGCGTAGATCTCGGCGATGATCTCGTTCGAGTAGTAGGCCTGCGAGCCGACGACGATCGTGTCGGACGACGCCGAGGCGTCACCGCCGCCGTTGCTGAGGGGGTCGCTCGATCCGCCGCTGCAACCGGCGAAGGCGAGGGAGGCGACCGCGAGGCCTGCGACGAGGCCGAGGCCCTTCTTGGTTCGTGCTGTGAACATGGGTGCTCTCTTTTCTGGTGATTCGGGAATCGGGTGGGTCAGGGGGTCGCCGGAGGCGCCGTGGGCGCCCCGACGGCGAGCGCTTCCGCGCGACGCTGACGAGCGGAGCGCGGCTGCGGCTGGGCGGACCCCGCGGCACGGATGCCACGGGGGACGACCAGATGCTGGAGAAGGGCGAAGAGTCCGTCGATGACCAGCGCGAGGACGGCGACGAGGATCGCCCCGCCGATCAGGATGTCGAAGCGGCGGAGGGGGATCGCGGCGATGATGTACTGGCCGAGCCCACCGAGACCGATGTAGGCCGCGATCGTCACCGTGGCGAGCACCTGCAGGGTCGCCGCGCGAATGCCTCCGACGAGCAGCGGCAGCCCGAGCGGCACCTCGATACGCCACAGGATCTGCGACTCGGTCATCCCCATCGATCGACCCGCGTCGATCACGCGGCGGTCGATCGCCTCGAAGCCGGTGTAGGCCCCGGCGAGGAGGGAGGGGATAGCGAGGACCACGAACGAGATGATCGCCGCTTCCGGCTTGTGCAGCACACCGAGAAGAAGCGTCAGCAGAATGAGCAGACCGAACGACGGGATGGCGCGAGCGGCGCCCGAGATCGCGACGGCCGTCTCGCGTCCCTTGCCGGTGTGACCGATGAACCACCCCAGCGGGACGGCGATCGCGCCGGCGATGAGCACGGCGACGACCGTGTACAGCAACTGCACGCCGATCGCGAGGGGGATGGCGTCGAAACCTCGACCGGGATCGCCCGAGAAGATCCACCCGATCGCGTCGCCGAGAAGGTTCATGCCTTCACCAACGTCCGGTTGGCCTGCCGTGAGACGGTCTTCGCACCGCGCGTCCACGGCATGAGCAGGCGCCCCGCGATCACCAGCAGCAGGTCGATGACGAGGGCGAGCACGACGACCGCCACGACGCCCGCGAAGACCTCGGGGATGATGCGCCGCTGGAGCCCGTTCGTGAACAGGTAGCCGATGTTCTGGATGCCGACGAGGATGCCGACGGTGGCCAGGGCGATCGTGCTCGCCGAAGCGACGCGCAGCCCCGCCAGCACGACGGGGCCTGCGAGGGGGAATTCGACCGCCCAGAAGCGCCGGAAGGAGCCGTAGCCGATGGCGGTGGAGGCTTGACGCACCCCGGCATCCACCGAGTCGAGTCCGTCGGCGACCGCACGGACGAGGATCGCGACGGCGTAGATGGCCAGGGCGACGATGAGGTTCGTCTCGCTCACGATGCTGTACCAGCCGGTGACGACGGGCACGAGGATCAGCAGGGCCAGCGACGGGATCGTGTACAGCAGCCCGGTGATCGTGATGACGCCGCTGCGCACGAGCCGATAGCGCCACGCGACCCACCCGAGCGGGACGCTCAACACGAAGCCCGCGATCAACGCGACGATGCTCTGACGCAGGTGGATCAGCGTCAGTTCCCCGATGAGGTCGAGATTGTTGCCTACCCAGTTCACGGGTGGGAGTCCTCCACGAGCGCACCCTGCGTGCGACCCTCGGCATCGACGACGACCGTCCCGGTCGGGGTCTGCTTCAGGTGCAACGCGCGCTTTCCCTTCACCGCTCCGATGAAACTCGCGACGAAGTCGCTGGCGGGGTTCTCGACAATCTGGCTCGGCGTGCCGACCTGGGCGATCTTCGCGCCCTTCTCGAGGATGACGACCTGGTCGCCGAGGAGGAATGCTTCGTCGATGTCGTGCGTGACGAAGACGATGGTCTTTCCGATCTCACTCTGCAGCCGGATGAGCTCCTGCTGCAGTTCGTCGCGCACGATCGGGTCGACGGCACCGAAGGGCTCGTCCATGAGCAGGATGTTGGGGTCGGCGGCGAGACCGCGGGCCACGCCCACGCGCTGCTGCTGCCCGCCCGAGAGCTGGCTCGGATAGCGGTCGGCCATGGCGGTGTCGAGACCGACGGTCGCCATGAGTTCGAGCGCACGCGTGCGGGCGGCCTTGCGGCTCTGGCCCTGGAGCACGGGAACGGTCGAGATGTTGTCGGCCACGGTGAAGTGCGGAAGCAGACCCGAGTTCTGCATGACGTAACCGATGCTGCGACGCAGCTGCACCGCGGGCTTGCCGCCGATGTCGGCACCGTCGATGGCGATCGTGCCCGAAGAGGGCTCGACCATGCGGTTGATCATCCGCAGCAGGGTCGTCTTGCCGCAACCGGACGAGCCCACGAAGACCGTGGTCTTGCGCGAAGGGATGACGAGGTGGAAGTCGTCGACGGCGCGGGTGCCGTCGGGGAAGACCTTGGAGACGGCCGAGAACTCGATCATGTGCTCACCCGACCTCAGTCGGAGACCACGACCTTCCGGTCGAACGCGACGAACCCGGCGAAGTCCTTGCCCACTCGTTCCACGGCTCCCGGGTAGAGGTCGGGGTACGACCACGCGCCGTCGGTCAGCTCGGCACCGTCGAGCGAGACGTTCCAGTACTGGGCGGCACCCTTCCAGGGGCAGGTGTACGGGGTGGGGCTCTTGTGCAGCGCGCCCTCGCGGACGGACTGCGGCGGGAAGTACCAGTTCCCCTCGATCGAGGCCAGGTCGTCGCGGTCTGCTTCGGCGATCACGACGCCGTCGAGCACTGCCTTCATGGGAAACCCCCTTCGTGGCACCCCGCGGGCACGGCACCCAGCGGTGGAGGTCCACCTCGACTGAGGCTAACCAGGTGGTCGGCACGAAAAGCGAACATTGCTCCGTGTGTCGACCTCGGCTATGGTGCGGCGCGGTCAGACCACACGAGCACCCGGCACGGGCCCGTGCACGTGCAGGGCGACGAGACCCGCGGCACTGAGGGTGATCTGCAGGTCGATCGCGGATGATTCATCGGCGGCCAGGAACGCGAGGGTCGGGCCGGATCCCGACACGATCCCGGCCAGCGCTCCCGAGCTCTCTCCGCGTTCGAGGACGCGGGCGAGGTCGGGACGCAGGTGCAGGGCCGGCGCCTGGAGGTCGTTGCGAAGGGTCGCGGCGAGCATCCCCGCATCTCCCTGGCGCAGAGCGTGCAGGACGTCGCGATCCACCGCGGGAACGCGGGGCGCGGGCCCGATGTCGACGGCGTGGCGCCGACGGTGCGCGTCGAGCTCGCCGTAGACGACGGGGGTCGACATGCCCGTCTCGTTCGGCACCAGCACCCAGTCGAAGCGTCCGCGCGCGAGCGCCGGACTCAGCTGATCGCCGCGACCGGTTCCGACGGCGGTTCCGCCGAGCAGGGCGAAGGGCACGTCGGCACCGAGGCGAGCGGCCAACCGGACGAGCTCGCTCGTCGGCATCCCGAGTCCCCAGAGGGCATCGCACGCGACGAGTGCGGCGGCCGCGTCGGCGGAACCGCCGCCCATGCCGCCCGCGACCGGAACGGCCTTGCGCACGGCGAGGTGGGCACCGCGGTCGATGCCCGCGGTCTGCGCCAGAAGTCGAGCCGCGCGGACGGCGAGGTTGCGATCGTCGGTGGGGACGCCCTCGATGTCGACCGGACCGCGCGCCGAGACCTCGATCGTGATCTCGTCCGCGGGCGTTGCGACCATCTCTTCGTAGAGCGAGACCGCCTGGAACGCCGTGGCGAGCTCGTGATACCCGTCGTCCTGGACGTCACCCACCTCGAGGAACACGTTGATCTTGCCGGGGGCGCGGACGCGGACGGATGCCGGAGTCTGCGCACTCATCGCGACGACCGCCGTCCTGCGCGCCGGGGGCTCTCACCGTGTGCGAAACTGGAACGTCGGCCTGCTTCCCGCCGGCGCTCGCAAGGCGGTACGGGGAGGTCCGGGCCGGAGCGAGCGATCTGAGTCACTCTTCGACAGTAGTGCTCCGCTCCCCGTCGTTCGGCGCTGAGGCCGAAACGTCTTCGTAACCCCGGAACCATACGGTGACCGGATCCCATGCACCCACCCCTGAGGAGGCAGAATGCGCCCGATGGTCCCCCTGTCGATCGACACCGACCCCTGGCGCGCCCTGCTGTCCCGGTCCGACATCCGCATGCACGACGGCATCCTGCACGTCGTCGACGACTCGTCGACGCCCGCGATGGCCGAGCGCGACGACCTGCTCACCGCGGCGTCCGCGATCGAGGCGGCCGGTGTGAAGGTGCTCCTCGTGCGCGACGCGAACCGTCGCCCGAAGCTCGTCGTCGACACGGCGGATGCCGAGGCGGCGCTCACCGCTCTGCGCGACCCCGAGCTGGGCCCGGTGTACCTGAAGGCCCGCGGCGAGGACCCCGTGCCCGCGCACAGCGTGCACCCCGCGCCCGGATCGGTCCAGGCGTACGCGGTGTTCCGCCCGCGCACCTCGACCGAGGGGTCGTACCGCTACGGAGCCTCTCTCGCTCCGCGACTCGAGCTGTGGCGCTTCGGCGAGAAGACCATCGAAGCCCCGCGCCCGAGCGCCCTCACCCGCCGGAAGTTCGCCGCGGCCGACCTCGACCTCGTCGAGGTGGAGCGGTACGGGCGCCGGTGGATGACCGTCTCGGGGATGTTCGACCCGCACCCGAACGAGTTCACGGCCGACGTCGACATGGTCTTCTCGTGGGTCGACGGCTCGTCGAGCGAGTTCCAACGCCAGCGTGCCGCGCGCATGAAGGGCTACGTCGTCGGCGACGGCGACGACAACGCCGCGCGCTACCGCCAGGTCGACGAGCTGCGTTACGCGCTCCGCAGCGTGCACATGTACGCGCCGTGGGTGCGTCGCATCTTCATCGCGACCGACTCCCCCACCCCCGAGTGGCTCGCCGACCACCCCAAGGTGACGATCGTGCGCAGCGAGGAGTTCTTCGCCGATCCCTCGGTGCTGCCCACGCACAACTCCCACGCCGTCGAGGCGCAGCTGCACCGCATCCCGGGGCTCGCCGAGCACTTCCTCTACAGCAACGACGACATGTTCTTCGGCCGTCCCGTGACCCCCGAGCTGTTCTTCAGCGGTGGTGGGGTCAGCCGGTTCGTCGAGAGCGGCGTGCGCATCGGCAGCGGCCCCGCGCACATCGAGCGCTCGGGCCACGACAACGGCCTGCGCGTGAACCGCGCGCTGCTCAAGGAACGCTTCGGCCGGGTCATCACGCTCGACCTCGAGCACTGCGCCACCCCGTTGCGTCGCTCCGTGGCGTTCGAGCTCGAGAAGGAGTTCGCCGACGACTACGCCCGCACCGCCGCGAGCCGGTTCCGTTCGGCCACCGACATCTCGGTGACGAACAGCCTGTACCACTACTACGCGCTGGCGACCGGGCGCGCGGTCATCACGACCGAGCCCCGCACCCGCTACGTGCAGACCACGCAGCTCGATTCGCTGCGCACCATGGAGCGTCTCGTCTCGCGCCGCGACACCGACATGTTCTGCCTCAACGACGGCAGCGTGCCCGAGATCCCCGAAGAGGTGCGCGTCCCCGCGCTCCGGGCGTGCCTCGAGCGTTACTTCCCGGTCGCCGCCCCGTGGGAGAAGACCTCGGTCAGCGAAGGATCGGCAACGGCGTCGTCGGCGGCGACACCGGTCCGCTGAACGCCCGCGACGTCGGGACGACGATCCCGGCGTCGCGCAGTCGACGCTGGGACTCCTCGGCGTCCACGTACTGCAGCGCCGCGCTGGCGGCCAGGGGCACGACCGAGTGCACCACCGTGTCGTCGTAGACGTGCACGATGTTGAAGCCCTGGGCCGCGTCCTGAGGGCGCGTCCCGCCGACCGGGACCATGAGGTCCTGCGTGTAGCAGGTGGCGGATGCCACGGACACGGGGATTCCGGCGAACGTGGCGAACGTGGAGTAGTGCAGGTGCCCCGCGAGGATCGCGCGCACGTCGGTGCCGCGCAGAACCGCGGCGAGGCTCCGCTGGTCGCGCAGTTCGACGGAGGCCGCGAGGTCGAGGACGCTGGGCACGGGCGGGTGGTGCATCGCGAGGATCGTGCCGAGCGGGGCCGGCGTCGCCAGCACCTCGGCGAGCCACTCGCGCTGCGCGGCGGTGACCTCGCCGTGGTGCGCCCCGGGTACCGAGGTGTCGAGGGTCACGATGCGCAGGCCGTCGAACTCGTCGACGCGATCGACCGGGGCGGTCGCCTCGGCGTCGTCGGCGGGAAGCAGCTGGGACCGGAACGCCGCTCGATCGTCGTGGTTGCCCATCACCCACACCACGCGGGTCCGCAGGCGCTCGGCGAGCGGCTCGACGAGGGCGCGGACGCGGTCGTACGCGTCGGTCTCACCGAAGTCGGCGAGGTCGCCGGTGAAGACGAGGGCGTCGGGGCGGATTCCCGACGTCTCGATCGCCTCCACCGCGCGGGCGAGGTAGGCCTCGGAGTCGACGTCGTCGTAGAGCGGTGCACCGCCGGCTCGCAGATGGGTGTCGCTCAGGTGGAGCAGCACACGTTCGGCTCGGGGGTACTCGGCGTAGCGCATCTCGATCCTCTCGGGCCGTCGGGTACGACCTCGTCACCGGCGTGATGCTCCCGGTTGGCTCGAAATGTTACAGACATGTTTCGGGAACGCGTGATGAACACGGCGGGAATTCACCCCGCGCCGGATCTGGCTCGCCTGCAGCGCAGTGGCATGAGCACAACCGCGGACGTCGTCGTCGACACGCCGCGTACCGGCCGGCCCGCACGGCGAGTCGCCGAACGCCCCGCCGTCGGGCACAGACGGAGCCGCCTGCCGCGCCCCGGCGCGGCGGCCGCGATCAGCCGAACCGTCAGGACGACGCTGCGATGCGGGCGTAGTCCTCGACCGTGAGCTGCTCACCGCGGAGGGTCGGGTCGACCCCGGCCGCCTCGAGGCGCGCCGAGGCTTCGGCCGCGGTGCCGCCGAGAACGCCCGACAACGCCTGACGGAGCATCTTGCGACGCTGCTGAAAGGCGGCATCCACGATCTGGAAGGTGCGCAGCCGGTGCTCCTCGCTGCCCCGGGGCTCGGCATCCCGATCGAAACCGACCAGCACGCTGTCGACGTTCGGCACGGGCCAGAACACCTGACGCGACACCGTGCTGGCCAGACGCCACGAGCCGTACCAGGCGGCCTTGACGCTCGGGGCTCCGTAGACCTTCGACCCGGGAGGGGCGGCGAGGCGCTCCCCCACCTCGGCCTGCACCATCACGACACCGCGCTGCAGATAGGGGAAGGTCTCGAGGAAGTGCAGCAGCACCGGCACCGACACGTTGTACGGCAGGTTCGCGACCAGCACGCTCGGCTCACCGGGGAGCTCGTCGACGCGCAGGGCATCGGCGTCGATGACCGTGAGGCGATCGGCGGGAACGTCGTGCGCGGCCGCCGTGGCCGGAAGACGCTCGGCGAGGCGGTGGTCGATCTCGACGGCGACGACCGAGGCACCCGTCTCGAGGATCGCGAGAGTGAGGGATCCGAGGCCCGGACCGATCTCGACGACACGATCGGATGCCGTCACCCGGGCCGCCTGCACGATCTTGCGGACGGTATTGGCGTCGACGACGAAGTTCTGCCCGAGCTTCTTGGTGGGAGTGACGTCGAGGTCGGCGGCGAGCCGACGGATCTCGGCGGCACCGAGCAGGGAAACGGGCATTGTTCCACTGTAGTCAGCGATCCCGCCAGTACCCGCCGCGCCGGATACGCAGGAGTAGCGTGATGAGGTGAGTCAAACGCAGTCCATCCCCTCGAACGCCTTCACCCTCAGAAGCCCCTACGGGCGACGAGCCATCGGCCTCTCGGTCGCGGCCGCGGTGGGCGGTTTCCTCTTCGGCTTCGACTCCTCCGTCATCAACGGCGCGGTCGACGCGGTCGACGGCAACTTCGAGCTGGGACAGGTGCTCACCGGTTTCGTCGTCGCGGTCGCCCTGCTGGGCTGCGCGGTGGGAGCCATCATCGCCGGCGCCCTCTCGGACCGCTGGGGTCGGTTGAAGGTCATGCTGCTCGGCGCGGTGCTGTTCTTCGTGTCGTCGATCGGTGCGGCCCTCACCTTCAGCGTGCCCGACCTGATCCTCTGGCGCGTGATGAGCGGCCTGGGCATCGGCATCGCCTCGGTGGTCGCTCCCGCGTACATCGCCGAGGTCGCGCCCCGCCAGATCCGCGGCTCGCTCGCGTCACTTCAGCAGTTGGCCATCACCCTCGGTATCTTCGGCGCGCTGCTGTCCGACGCCCTGCTCGCCAACTCGGCCGGCGGTGCGGCGAACCAGCTGTGGCTGGGCCTCGAGGCCTGGCGCTGGATGTTCCTGGTGGGCGTGATCCCCGCCGCCGTCTACGGCATCCTGTCGTTCACCGTCCCCGAGTCGCCGCGCTACCTGCTCGCCAAGGGCAAGCGCGACGAGGCGAAGGCGATCTTCGCGCGCCTCGTGCCCCCGGCCGATCTCGACAAGACGATGAACGAGCTGTCGAACACGATCGAGGCCGATCGCAAGAACAAGAACGTGTCGCTGCGCGGACCCGTGCTGGGCCTGCAGGGCATCGTCTGGACCGGAATCCTGCTGTCGATGTTCCAGCAGTTCGTCGGTATCAACGTGATCTTCTACTACTCCACGACGCTCTGGAAGGCCGTCGGCTTCGACGAGAGCAACTCGCTGCTGATCTCGGTGATCACCTCGATCACCAACGTCGTGGTCACCTTCGTCGCGATCTTCCTGGTCGACCGCGTCGGGCGCAAGCCCATCCTCCTGACCGGCTCGATCCTCATGACCGTGTCGCTCGGCGCGATGGCGCTGTCGTTCGCGTTCGCGACCGGCTCCGGCCAGGACGTCTCGCTGCCCGCCCCGTGGGGAAGCGTCGCGCTCGTCGCCGCGAACGTCTTCGTCGTCGGGTTCGGAGCGTCGTGGGGCCCGCTGGTGTGGGTGCTGCTCGGCGAGATCTTCCCGAGCCGCATCCGCGGCAAGGCGCTCGGTGTCGCCGCTGGTGCGCAGTGGATCGCCAACTTCGCCATCACGGTGTCGTTCCCGGCGATGTCGAGCTGGTCGCTGCCACTCACCTACGGCATGTACGCGCTGTTCGCCGGGCTGTCGTTCGTCTACGTGCTGCTGCGAATTCCCGAGACGAAGGGCATGGAGCTCGAGCAGACCGAGACGCTCTTCGTCCGCAAGCCGAAGGCGAATGCCAAGGCCTGATCCCGGATGCCAGAAGGCCGGCGCCCCGCGGGGTGCCGGCCTTCGTCGTTCTCAGGGTGGTGTCGCAGGCGAAACCCCGACGGAGATCCGTGCGCGCGTCAGTCCTCGAACTCTCCGTAGACCGCGATCGTGTTCGCGGCGACCTGGGCGCCGAGCTCGTCGGCATCCATCGACAATTCGGCCGCGAGGAAGCGCAGCGTCACCGGGATCAGGTACGGCGCGTTGGGGCGGCCGCGGTAGGGCACGGGCGTCAGGAACGGGGCGTCGGTCTCGACGAGGATGCGGTCGAGGGGCGTCACCGCGAGCGCGTCGCGCAGGTTCTGCGCATTCTTGAACGTGACGTTGCCGGCGAACGAGAGGTAGTACCCGCGGTCGGCGGCGATGCGCGCCATCTCGGCGTCTCCCGAGAAGCAGTGGAAGACCGTCTTGCCGGGAGCGCCGACGCGCTCGAGGGTCTCGAGCACGGCGTCGTGGGCGTCGCGGTCGTGGATCTGCATCGCGATCCCGTGCTTCTTCGCCAGCGCGATGTGCGCCTCGAACGAGCGCATCTGAGCCGGGATGCCGTCGGCCTCGGTGCGGAAGAAGTCGAGCCCCGTCTCGCCGATGGCCCGCACCCGCGGCTCGGCGGCGAGCTCGTCGATGACGGCGATCGCGGCATCCAACTCCCCCGCCTGCTCGTACGCGGGCGCCTCGTTCGGATGGATCGCCACGGCCGCGAGCACGCGCGGGTGCGAGCGCGCGGCCCACGCCGACCACCGCGAGGAGTCGATGTCGCCGCCCGCCTGCACGACCCCGTGCACGCCGACCGCGAGAGCTCGCTCGAGCTGCTCGTCCAACGAGAGGCCGGTCTCGCCGTCTTCGATCTCGAGGTGCGTGTGATTGTCATAGACCGGGATGCCGAGAGGCTCGGGCGCCGGCGGATAGCTGACGTCGCGACGCCCGTCGACCGAACGCTCGCGCACATACTGGCTCGGATCGCCGTCGCCGATCGTGTCGCGAGGGCGATCGACCGGCGTCGAGCCGGGGGCGGCGGCCGTTGCGGGGAACCCTTCGACAGGCTCAGGGACCGTCGCCGCCGACTCGGAAGGCATCTGCGTCACGCCTGCTCGACGCGCGGGAAGAGCGGGGTGAGCGACGTGACCGTGGCGCCCGCGGGCAGCAGGCCCCAGGCGCCCGCCTGGCGGATCGGCTGCGCGACGAGAGCTCCGAGGCCGCCGGCCGCGCCCAGCGCGACCCACAGCTTCGACGTCGACTCGGGCATGACCGGCGACAGCAGCACCGCGAGGGCGCGCAGGCCCTCGGCCGCGGTGTACAGCACCGTGCCCAGGCGCTCGCGCGTCGACTCGTCCTTGGCCAGGGCCCACGGCTCGTTCTCGGTGATGTAGCCGTTCAGCGCGTCGACGATCGTCCAGATCGCCGCGATCGCCTCGTCGGTGCGGAATCGCTCGATGGCCGCGTCGGCGGTGGTCGCGGCATCCGCCACGATCTTCTGGATGGTCAGGTCGCTGTCGGTGTACGCGGCCGGCGCCGGCACGACGCCCTCGAAGTACTTCGAGATCATCGCGACCGTGCGCGAGGCCAGGTTGCCGAAGCCGTTGGCGAGCTCGGCCTGGTAGCGGGCCGACAGGTCTTCCCACGAGAACGAGCCGTCCTGGCCGAACGCGATCGCCGAGAGGAAATAGAACCGGTACGCGTCGGAGCCGAAGACGTCGGTGATCTCGGTGGGCGCGATGCCGGTGAGCTTCGACTTCGACATCTTCTCGCCGCCGACGAGCAGCCACCCGTGCGCGAAGACGCCGCGCGGCACGTCGAGGCCCGCGGCCATCAGCATGGCCGGCCAGATCACGGCGTGGAAGCGCAGGATGTCTTTGCCGACCACGTGGAACGCCGGCCAGCGACGCTCGAACTCGGCGGGATCGGTGCCGTAGCCCACGGCGGTGGCGTAATTGAGCAGGGCGTCGACCCACACGTAGATGACGTGCGAGGGATCCCACGGAACCGTGATGCCCCAGTCGAACGCCGAACGCGAGATCGAGAGGTCTTTCAGACCGCTGCGCACGAACGACACGACCTCGTTGCGCGCCGACTCGGGGCGCACGAAGTCGGGCTCGGTCTTGTAGAGCTCGAGCAGGCGATCCTGGAACTCGCTGAGCTTGAAGAAGTAGTTCTTCTCCTGCAGCAGCTCGAGGGGCTTGGAGTGGATCGCGCAGACCTTGAGGCCCTCGAAGGGGCCGGTGCCGTCGACGATCTCGGCCTCGGGCTTGAACTCCTCGCAGCCGACGCAGTACAGCGCCTCGTACTCGCCCGCGTAGATGTAGCCGCGGTCGAACAGCGCCTTCACGAACTGCTGCACCCGCTCTTCGTGGCGGGGCTGCGTGGTGCGGATGAAGTCGTCGTTGGCGACGTCGAGCGTCTCGAGCAGCGGGAACCACGACTCGGTGACGAGCTTGTCCACCCACTCCTGCGGGGTGACGCCGTTGGCGGCGGCGGCGCGGAGCATCTTCTGCCCGTGCTCGTCGGTGCCGGTCAGCATCCAGGTGTCGTCCCCCGCCTGGCGATGCCAGCGGGCGAGCGTGTCGACGGCGACGGTCGTGTACCCGTGCCCGATGTGGGGCAGATCGCTGGGGTAGTAGATCGGCGTCGTGATGTAGAAGGATCGGCCGGAAGTCACCTGGAGATTCTACGGGGAGCCTCCGACACGGCCGACCGTGTGACGGGCCCGCCGGCGGTCCTCGCGCGTGAGGGGTCCGTTGGTGTCGCCGACAAGCGCGCCAGGCGACGCATATCGACCCCTCGCGCGAAGACGCGCGGGGACGCTCAGCGCTTCACGGCGAGCGCGGCCTGGTACAGCTCGCGCGACGAGTGACCCGTCTGCGACGCCACCTCGGCGGCGGCCTCTTTGAGCCGCGTGCCGCCGCGCACGAGCTCGAGCACCTGGGTCACGGCATCCGGGAACGCGACCTCGCGCGCCGAGGCGCCGCCGACGACGATCGCGATCTCCCCACGCACGCCCTCGGCCGCCCACGCGGCGAGCTCGGCCAGGGTGCCGCGCTTGACCTCTTCGTACAGCTTCGTGAGCTCGCGGCAGACGGCCGCGGGACGATCGGCGCCGAACGCGTTCGCGAGATCTTCGAGCGTGGATGCCAGGCGCGAGGGCGACTCGAAGAAGACGAGGGTCCGCTCCTCCGCGGCGAGCTGCGCGAAGGCCTTGCGGCGCTCCCCCGGCTTGCGGCGCGGGAAGCCCTCGAAGGCGAAACGGTCGGTGGGGAGGCCCGCGACCGCGAGCGCGGTGACGACGGCGCTCGGCCCGGGGATGGCCGTGACGGTGACGCCTGCGGCGGCCGCGGCGGCGACGAGGCCGAAGCCCGGGTCGCTGACGGTGGGCATTCCCGCGTCGCTCAGCACGAGCAGGTCGTCTTCGCGGGCGAGTTCGACGAGCTCGGCCGCGCGCTCCTTCTCGTTGTGGTCGTGCAGGGCGATCAGGCGCGGGCGGTTCTCGACCCCGAGACCCGCGAGCAGGCGCTGCGTGGTGCGGGTGTCTTCGGCCGCGACGACCGTGGCGTTCTCGAGCGCCTCGATCAGACGCTTCGAGGCGTCGCCCAGGTTGCCGATGGGGGTCGCCGCGAGGATGATCACCGTTCCACCTTAGGCTGGGGCCCGTGACCACCGCCGTCCCTCCGCTGCTCCCCGTCGTCGAGCAGACGCGCATCGACCGGTGGCGCGACGCCCTGCTCGCGGGCCCCCGCGGATCCCGCCTATGGCGCTGGCTCGCTCCCCTGCTCGTCACCGTCGTCGCGGCGGTGCTGCGCCTGATCGACCTCGGCAACCCGCACCAGCTGGTGTTCGACGAGACCTACTACGTGAAGGACTCGTGGAGCCAGTGGGTGCTCGGTTACCCCTCGACCTGGCCCGACGGCGCCGACGCCAGCTTCGTGGCGGGCGACACCGACGTCTTCACCGGCATCGGCAGCTACGTCGTGCACCCCCCGCTCGGGCGCATCCTCATCGGCGCGGGTATGGCCCTGCTGGGCCCGGACTCCGCGACCGGTTGGCGCATCTCGGCCGCGGTCTTCGGCACCGCGACCGTGCTACTGGTGTACCTGCTCGCGCACACGCTCACCCGCTCGATTCCGTTCGCGACCGTCGCATCCGGTCTGATCGCGATCGACGGCCTCGGCATCGTCCTGAGCCGCATCTCGCTGCTCGACATCTTCTTGACGTTCTTCGTCGTGCTGACCTTCTGGTTCGTCGCGCTCGACCACCGCCGCACCGCCGACCGCCTGCGGGCCGCGATCGCGGCCCTCCCGGGCGAACGGCACACCTGGGGCCCCGTGCTGTGGAACCGTCCGTGGGTGGTCGCCGCGGGAGCCGCCGCCGGAGCCGCCACTGCCGTGAAGTGGTCGGGGCTGTACGTGCTGGCCGCCGTCGGCCTGTACGCCGTGATCACCGACGCGCTCGCCCGTCGCCGCGCGGGGATCGATCAATGGCCGATGGATGCCGTCCGCCAGGGTCTCGCATCGTTCGTGCTGCTCGTACCGGTCGCGGTCGTCGTGTACGTGGCGAGCTGGTCGGGTTGGCTGTTCACCAACGGCGGGTGGATGCGCGGCACCCCGGTCGCCGCGACGGGTATCTGGGGGTGGATCCCCGAGCCGCTTCGACAGCTGTGGGCGTACCACCAGGAGATGTACAACTTCCACGTCGGACTCGTCACCCCGCACAGCTACGCGAGCCCCGCCTGGCAGTGGCCGCTGCTCATCCGCCCCACCTCGATGTACTGGCACCAGGACCAGGCCGGAGTCAACGGGTGCGCCCTGCCGACGGGGTGCACCGAGGCCATCTCGAGCATCGCGAACCCGATCATCTGGTGGGCCGGGGTCGCGGCATCCCTCTACCTGCTCGTACGATTCGTCGTCGTCCGCGACGGGCGCTTCGCTCTCGTGCTGACCGGGCTCGCCGCCACCTACGTGCCGTGGCTGCTCTACCCCGAGCGCACGATCTTCCAGTTCTACACGGTCGCGATGCTGCCGTTCCTCGTGCTCGCCCTCGCCTTCGCTCTGCGCGATGTCGCCCGCGGGGTGAAGGATGCCTCGAGAGCGAGCGGGCAGGTCCTCGTGCTGGTGTTCCTGGGCCTCTGCCTCGTCATCTCGGCGTTCTGGTACCCGGTGTGGGCGGGTCTTCCCGTCCCGTACGAGTTCTGGCGCCTGCACAACTGGCTGCCGACCTGGATCTGAGCCGGATGAGCGGGCGGCGGGAGCAAACGGGTGGAGTGCATCCGGTGCGCCGGGGGCTCGGCATCCGCTGCTCTGCCCATCACCGACCGATCACCGGGCGGGCGCGATGACGCGCGGCGATGAGTGGCTGCACGATCCGCGACCGGTGCAGCGGGTCAAGGTGTTCAGCGATGCCGCGGTGAACCCCGCCGCGTGGCCGGCCACCGTTCCCGCGGTCGCGCAGTTCCTCGAGGTGGCGAGCGGCGAGGGATGGGAGTTCGGACCCGGCGTGACCTTCCTCGTCGGCGAGAACGGGTCGGGCAAGTCGACGCTCATCGAGGGCATCGCCGAGGCGGCCGGCCTGCCGGCCGGGGGCGGCTCGACCAACGGCGGCGGCGAGACGCGGCGAACCGAGAGTCCGCTCGGCGAGTGGCTGCGCATCGAGCGGAGCCCGCGCGCCCCGCGGTGGGGGTTCTTCCTGCGGGCCGAGACGATGCACGGCTATTACAGCTGGAGAGACGACCTGGGCGGCCCGGCCCCGAGCCTGCACACGATGAGCCACGGCGAGTCCTTCAACGCCCTGCTCGACGAGACGCTCGACCACCCGCACTATGTCTCGGGCCTCGCCTGCCTCGACGAGCCCGAGGCGGCACTGTCGTTCTCATCGACGCTGCGCTGGCTCGCCTCTCTCGACCGCATGCGCTCCCGTGGCACCCAGGTGATCTGCGCCACCCACTCCCCCGTGCTGGCGGCGTTGCCCGGAGCGACGATCCTCGAGCTGGGCGACTGGGGCATCCGCGAGAGCACCTGGGAAGACCTGGAGCTGGTGCGGCTGCAACGCGGGTTCCTCGAGTCGCCGGGGAGGTACCTGCGGCATCTGTTGGAGTGAGGGGGTGGATGCCGCCCTCAGCCCAGCCGCCCCGCATCCGTCGTCGGCAGCGCGCAGGCGAAGGCGCGGCAATCGTACGCCGTCGCCTCGCCGTCGAGTGCGACCTTGCCCTCGAACAGCGCGAACCCCGCCTCGGCGAACGCGAGAGCCTGCGCGGGTGACACCACCGCCACGACATCGGCGGCGACGCGGCGCGCGGCCTCGGCGATCTCGGCATCCGTCTCGCCCACCACGACAAGCTGCCGCGGGGCCGACGCCAGGCCGAGGGCGACCTCGAGGATCGCTCCGTGCGCCAGCGGCGATGCCAGTGCCGCATCGGCGGCGGCGCGCACGAGCGTCTCGGCCGCGGTGCGGTACGGCTCCCCCGCCCCGAGGCGCCAGAGGTCGAGGGCGGCCGCGGCGAACACCGACGGTCCCGACGGCGACGCGCCGTCGGTGGGCACGGCGTGCGACTGCATGCCCTGAGCGACGAGCACGGGGTCGCCGCCGCCCGGAGGATGGATGCCGTCTGCGCCGAGGCACAGATCGACCAACGCCCGGGCCCGCGACGCGTAGGCGACCTCGCCGGTCGCGCGAGCGAGCGCCAGGAGGCCCCGAGCAAGACCGCCGTAGTCCTCCAGCGTCGCCGGGGCTGCGGAGCGGACCTCGTCGAGCGAAGCCCGTCGAAGGGTTCCGTCGTCGGCGACGTTGCTCTCGAGCACGGCGTCGGCGGCCCACCGGGCCGCTTCAAGCAAGCGCGGATCGGTGCGGGTTCCGGCGGCGGCGAGAGCGGCGATCGCGTGTCCGTTCCAGCCGGTGACGACCTTCGCGTCGAGCGCCGGAGGCCGCAGCCCCGAGCGATCGGAGACGCGGTAGTACCCGCCCTCGGTGCGGACCCCGTCGATCACCGACTCGGAGTCCTGAGCGGCGGCGATTCCCCCCGACGGCAGTTGCAGCACGTCGACCAGGAACCGCGCGGCATCGGTGGCGACGGCGTCGTCGGACGCCGCGAGCGCCACCTCGACGAGACCCGCGTTGTCGGTGAGCATGCGCTCGTAGTGCGGCACACTCCAGTCGCGGCGGGTGGCGTAGCGGAAGAAGCCCCCCTCGACCAGGTCGTGCAGGTCGGAGCGGGCCATAGCGGAGAGGGCGCGGGATGCCACGTCAGCGGCATCCGGAGCATCCGCCGTCAGAGCCGGGTGCTGCAGGAAGCGCAGAACGGGAGTGTTCGGGAACTTCGGGGTCTCGAACGCGGGACCGGCGGCGAAGCCGGAGTACTCGCGGTCCTCGCGGGCCACGACGGTGCGCGCCGCGGCGGCGAGTTGCTCGAGGGAGGGAGGAGCGTCTGCCGCTGCGGTGGCGGCGGCTGCGAGAGCCTCGCGGAGGGAGGAGCCCGTGGCATCCACTTCGTTCCGGCGTTCGGTCCACGCCTCGCGGACCGCGGCCAGCACCTGACGGAACGAGGGCTGGGGAGGGCGCGGGGCCGGCGGGAAGTAGGTGCCGGCGTAGAAAACGCGCCCCTCGGGCGAGGCGAAGACCGTCAGGGGCCACCCGAGGTGCGGGGTGAAGGTGGAGGCCGCGTCGAGATAGGCGGCGTCGACGTCGGGATGCTCCTCGCGATCGACCTTGATCGACACGAAGCCGGCGTTGAGTTCGGCAGCGGTCTCGGGGTCTTGGAACGACTCGCGCGCCATCACGTGACACCAGTGGCAGGTGCTGTAGCCGATCGAGACCATCACGGGGACGTCTTTCTCGGCCGCGAGCGCGAACGCCTCGGCCCCCCAGGGGAACCACGCGACGGGATTGTCGGCGTGGGCCCGCAAGTAGGGGCTCGAGGCGTTCGCGAGGCGGTTCATGCGCGCGGGTGCGCCGACCTCAGTTGAGGTCGTCGGGGTGCGTGCCCACGCGGCCCGAGCCGTCGCCCGGATCGACCGCGTCGATCGCGGCCATCTCGTCGGCGGTGAGCTCGAAGTCGAACAGGTCGAAGTTCTCCTCGAGGCGCTCGCGGCGCACCGACTTGGGGAACACGATGAAGCCGTGCTGGATGTGCCACCGCAGCACCGCCTGAGCGGGCGACTTGCCGTGCGCCTCGGCGGCGTCCTTCACCGCGGGCAGCTCGAACAGGTCGTACTTGCCCTGCCCGAGCGGACCCCACGACTCGATGTGCATGTCGTGCTCGGCACCCCAGGCCGCGATCTCGCGCTGGCTGAGGGCGGGGTGCAGCTCGATCTGGTCGACCACGGGGGTCACGCCGGTCTCGGCCACGATGCGGTCGAGGTGCGGGACGAGGAAGTTCGAGACGCCGATGGAACGGGCCTTGCCCGCCTCGCGGATCTCGATCATCTTCTGCCATGCGTGGACGTAGTTGTCGTTCTTCGGCGTCGGCCAGTGGATGAGGTACAGGTCGACGGCGTCGAGCTGGAGCTTCTGGAGGCTCTCGTCGATCGCGGCGAGCGGCTCGTCGCCGTCGTGGCGGTCGTTCCAGAGCTTGGTGGTGACGAAGAGCTCGTCGCGCGCGATGCCGCTCGCGGCGATGGCGCGGCCGACGCCCTCTTCGTTCTTGTAGATCGCGGCGGTGTCGATGTGGCGGTAGCCCACCTCGAGCGCCTCGGACACGGCGCGCTCGGCGTCGTCGGCGGGCACGAGGAACACGCCGTAGCCGAGCTGGGGGATGGTGTTTCCGTCGTTGAGCTGAACTGAAGGAACGGTCATGAGAAGAGCCTAGGAGCGGTGTCTCGAAGGGTTCTCGGGGTTGACGCGCGGGTCGAGTCCGCTATCCCCCGCCTTCTCGCACCCCGGCGTGGTTGACTACCGAAATGACGCCGCAGCCTCCCACCCGGCACGCTCGACGCGACCCCTCCTCGGCCTGGCGTCGCGGAGCCAAGCTCGTCGCCATCGCCGTGACCGTCGTGCTCGTCGCGGCCGTGGCGGTCGGAGGGTTCTACGCGTTCTCGCTGTCGCAGCGTCTGCAAGACGCCGCCGTCCCCCTCAAGGACGCCCCGGCCGAACCGCCCGCGCTGAGCGCCTACAACGAACCCTTCTCGGTGCTCGTCGTCGGTACCGACGAGTGCGACGACCAGGTGAAGGCGGCCTTCGGCGCGCGCTGCTCCGACCCGGGCAACGAGGGCACCCGCAACGATGTCAACATGCTCGTGCACGTCTCGACGAACCCCCGTCGCGTCACCGTCGTCTCGTTCCCCCGCGATCTGCAGATCGGCATCCCGGAGTGCACGGGAGCCGACGGCTCGACCTCGTCGGCGTCGTACAAGGCCCCGATCAACTCCGCGTACGAAGCCGGCGGCCTGACCTGCGTCGCCGACACGGTCTCGGAGCTGAGCGGACAGAGCATTCCTTTCGCCGCGAAGGTGAGCTTCGGAAACGTCGTCAACATCACCGACGCCATCGGCGGCGTGGAGGTCTGCATCGGCGGCGACGGCATCGACGACCCCGACGCGGGGATCGACTGGGAGCCGGGCCCGCGCGTCGTCAAGGGCTACGACGCCCTGGCGTTCCTGCGCACGCGCAAGGGCATCGGCGACGGCAGCGACCTCGCCCGCATCGGAAACCAGCAGCAGTACCTCTCGCGGCTGATCAACAAGCTGCGCAGCGACGAGGTGCTCTCGAACCCCGGCACCCTCATCGGGCTCGCCAACACCGCGGTGAACAACATCGAACCGAGCGAGAGCCTCGCCGACCCGATCCGCATCGCGCAGCTGGCCTACACCCTCAAGGACGTGCCGTTCAGCGACATCACGTTCGTGCAGTTCCCGGTAGTCGACGATCCCGCCGACAACAACCACGTGATCCCCGACCAGGCGTCGGCCGCGACCCTGTGGGAGGCGCTCGACACCAACGCTCCTCTGCAGCTGACCGGCGAAGAGGGAGCCAACGGCGGAGTCATCGCCGACCCCACGGCCCCGACCCCCGCGCCGAGCGAGCCCGCCCCCGAGGCGAGCACCCCCGCACCGGATGCCACGGACGCCAGCGCCGCGCCGGGCGTCGTCGAACTGCCGAGCAACGTCAGCGGAACGAAGGCTAACCAGGCCACCTGCTCCGCCGGCAACGGGTGACCGCCGCGCGCGGATCGGCGTCAAGACCCGGGGACCGTCCAGAGTCATCGGCGACGATCGAGGAGTGAAAACCGCCACGCGCTCGACGATCCTCCTCCTGCTCGCGGCCCTGACCCTCACCTCATGCACCCCGGCCGCGGCGCCCGCGCCGACGGCATCCCCCTCTCCCTCCCCGACGCCGACGCCCACCGCGACCCCGGATCCCCTCGCGGGGATGAGCCTGCAGGACAAGGTCGGCCAGATGTTCATGGTCGGCACCTCGGTGGAGGGCGCCAACCCCACGACGCTCGCCGCCGTGCGCCACGATCACGTGGGCGGGATCTTCCTGCACGGAAGGTCGGATGCCGGCACCCAGGCCACCGCAGACCTGATCGGGCAGTTCACCTCCACCGTCGGCGCGGACGCTCCGCAGCTGTGGGTCGCCACCGACCAGGAGGGCGGCACCGTCCAGGTGCTGAAGGGTCCGGGCTTCGACCGCATCCCCTCGGCCGTCGAGCAGGCCGCCCAGACCGACGCGGCCCTGCGTTCCTCCGCCGCGACCTGGAGCACGCAACTCGCACAATCGGGGGTGAACATGAACCTCGCTCCCGTCGCCGACATCGTCACGAGCCCGGAGTTCGCGGCATCCAACCCTCCGATCGGCGCGCTCGCGCGCGAGTACGGCTACGACGAGACCGCTGTCGCCACCAAGGTCGGCGCGTTCGCCGCCGGCATGCGCGACGGCGGCGTGATGCCCACGCTCAAACATTTCCCGGGCCTGGGGCACGTCGACGAGAACACCGACACCCGCACGGGCGTCACCGACGACACGGTCACCGCCGACGGCGCAGACGTGGGCGTGTACGCGAGCGTCCTGCCCCAGGGGGACGCGATCGTCATGATGTCAACCGCGATCTACGCCCGGATCGACCCGAGCGCGCCCGCCGCATTCTCACCCGCGGTGGTGGACGTGCTGCGCGACCGCATCGGCTTCGACGGCGTGATCACCGTCGACGATCTCTCGGCGGCGCGCCAGGTGCAGCCCTGGTCTCCGGCCGATCGCGCCACCCTCGCCGTGGACGCCGGGGTCGACCTGCTGCTCGTCTCGGCCGACCCCTCGGTGTATCCCGACATGCACCAGGCGGTGCTGTCGCGCGCCGAAAGCGACCCCGCGTTCGCCGCGAAGGTGGATGCCGCGGCCCGGCGGATCGTCGAGCAGAAGGCGTCGATGCCGTAGGCGCTCCCCCGCGAGCGGTCGCTTCGTGTCGCCCAGGCACGGGCCAGGCGACAGGAGGTGACCCCTCGCGCGAGTCGCCAGGAAATGTCGCTTCGAGCAGCCCCAAGCGACAGAAATTGGCGACTCGCGCGATGGGTGGGCGATACCCTGGAAGGCTGTGTCTGTCGAACCTGTCATCGTCTACCCGCCCGAGCTGCCCGTCAGCGCCGCGCGGGACGAGATCGCGCGCGCGATCCGCGACCACCAGGTCGTGATCGTCGCCGGCGCCACCGGCTCGGGCAAGACCACGCAGCTGCCCAAGATCTGCCTCGAACTGGGCCGCACCTCGATCGCTCACACCCAGCCGCGCCGCATCGCGGCGCGCACGATCGCGGAGCGCATCGCCGACGAAATGCAGGTGCCGCTCGGCTCGACCGTCGGCTACAAGGTGCGCTTCACCGACAAGGTGTCGGCCGACACGCGCGTGGCGCTGGTGACCGACGGCATCCTGCTCAACGAGATCCACCGCGACCGACTGCTGCGCCGCTACGACACGATCATCGTCGACGAGGCGCACGAGCGCTCGCTCAACATCGACTTCCTGCTCGGCTACCTGCGCCGCATCCTGCCGAAGCGCCCCGACCTCAAGGTCATCGTCACCTCGGCGACCATCGACCCCGAGAGCTTCGCGCGGCACTTCGCGGCGGCTCCGGCCGAGCCGGGCGGCGCGCCGACCCCGGCGCCGGTCATCGAGGTGTCGGGACGGACGTATCCAGTCGAGATCCGGTATCGGCCGGTGGACGGCGCAGACGACGCGAGCATAACTCCGGAGATTCCGGATGCCGAGGACCCCGACGCCCCGCCGTCACGCGGGAGCGCGGCAGCCGGCTCGCAGAAAGTCCGGAGTTCTGCACGGCCGGCCGCCAAGCCGGGGCGCTCCGACGACGACGGGGACGAGGTCGGAGCCGTCGTCGCGGCCCTGCGCGAGCTCGACCGCGAGGCCCCGGGCGACGTGCTCGTCTTCTTCCCCGGTGAGGCCGAGATCCGCGATGCGGCGGATGCCATCCGCGGGGCCTATCAGAAAGACACCTCCCCCACCGAAGTCCTGCCCCTCTACGGGCGTCTGTCCGCGGCCGAACAGCACCGCGTGTTCGAGCGCTCGAGCGTCGCGGGCGTGCGGCGCCGCGTCATCCTCGCCACGAACGTCGCCGAGACGAGTCTCACCGTCCCCGGGATCCGGTACGTGGTCGACACCGGAACCGCCCGCATCTCGCGCTACAGCAACCGGTCGAAGATCCAGCGCCTGCCGATCGAGGCCGTGTCGCAGGCGTCGGCGCAGCAGCGCTCGGGGCGAGCGGGGCGCACCTCGCCCGGTATCGCAATCCGGCTCTACTCCGAAGACGACTTCACGCGGCGCCCGGAGTACACCGAGCCCGAGATCCTGCGCACCTCGCTGGCATCCGTCATCCTCCAGATGCTGTCGCTCGGCTTCGGCGACATCCAGGCCTTCCCGTTCCTCACCCCGCCCGACTCGCGGGGCGTGAAGGCCGCGTTCGACCTGCTCGTCGAGCTCGGCGCGGTGAAGCTGCCCGCCCCCGGCACGCGCGGCGCCGACACCTCGCGCGAGCGCGACGTCCGCGGCGACGGCGACCCGTCCCGGCAGCGCGGCGGACGGGGCCCGCGCGAGGACGGACCCCGCCTCACCGAGATCGGACGCGAGATCGCGCGCCTGCCAATCGATCCGCGCTTCGCCCGCATGCTCATCGAGGCGCGTCGCAACGACGTGCAGCCCGAGGTGCTCGCGATCGTGTCGGGCATGTCGATCCAGGACGTGCGCGAACGGCCCGAGGAGCGCCGCGAAGAGGCGGATCGCTTCCATGCGCGGTTCACCGATCCCACCAGCGACTTCCTCTCTCTGCTGAACCTGTGGGACTACCTGCAGGAGAAGCAGGCCGAGCTGGGCTCGAGCGCATTCCGGCGCCTGTGCCGCAGCGAGCACCTCAACTACGTGCGCGTGCGCGAGTGGATGGACGTGCACCGGCAGCTGCGCTCGCTCGGCGGCGAGCGCGGGTCGGGCGAGGGCGACGCGCGTGGGTCGGGCGGCGGCGGCGGGCGGGGCTCCGGCGACGGAGGCCGTCGCGGCGGGCGCGCGAGAAACCATGTCCCACTTTCGGCTGGCTCCGACCCCTCCAGACCGCACAATTCAGGACACGCGGCGACGAAATCGGGACACGGTTCGAAAGCCGCCGACCAGAAGGCGGCCCCCGAGGGGCATGCCGCCGGCGACGCGATCCACCGCGCGATCCTCTCCGGGTTGCTGTCGCACCTGGGCATCCTGGACCCCCGAACCATGGCGCAGGCCAAAGACCGCAAGGCGCCGGGTGACGCCCGCCCCACCAAGGGCGAGTACATCGGCGCGCGCGGGGCGCGGTTCGCGATCTTCCCCGGCTCGGGGCTGAAGAAGAGGCGCCCCTCGGCCGTCATGGCCGCCGAGCTCGTCGAGACCTCGCGCCTGTTCGCCCGCACGGTCGCCGCCGTCGACCCGGCGTGGGCGGAGGATCTCGCCCCCGACCTGGTCAAGCGCTCGCTCAGCGAACCGCACTGGTCGAAGGATGCCGGCTCCGCCGCCGCCTACGAGAAGGTCACCCTCTTCGGGGTCGAACTCGTCGGGCGTCGCCGGGTGCAGCTCGCGCGCTTCGACCGGCCGCTCGCGCGAGAGATGTTCGTGCGCCACGCGCTGGTCGAGGGCGAGTGGGACCCGTCGGTGCTCGACAAGCGCCTCACCGCGTTCCTCCGCCGCAACCAGGAGCAGCGCCGCCTTCTCGAGAAGATCGAGGAGCGCGAGCGCCGCCGCGACATCCTCATCGGCGACGAGGCCGTGTTCGCGTTCTACAACTCCCGCATCCCGGCCGACGTCACCGACGTGCGATCGTTCGAGACGTGGTGGAAAGACGCTTCGAACCGCACGCCGCACCTTCTCGATCTGCGCGAGTCCGACCTCACCGGCGATCGCGCCCAGGGCGATGACCGGGCCTTCCCCGCGCGCTGGCGCCAGGGCGATCAGACGCTCAACCTCGCGTACCGCTTCGAGCCCGGAGCCCCCGACGACGGCGTGACGGTGGTCGTGCCGCTGCCCCTGCTCGCTCAATTGCGGCCCGACGGGTTCGACTGGCAGGTTCCGGGCATGCGCGACGAGCTGGTCACCGCTCTGCTGCGCGCGCTGCCGAAGACGATCCGCCGCAACGTCGTGCCCGCCGCCGACTGGGCGGAGAAATTCTCGGCCGAACTCGCCGAGAAAGGTCCCGAGCACGCGAACGGCCTACCGAAGACGACGCTCGTCGACGCCCTCGCCGCCCTCGTGCAGCGCGTGGCGAACCAGCGGGTGAGCGCCGCCGACTTCGAGCTCGAGCGGGTTCCCGGCCATCTCATGCCGTCGTTCCGCGCCGTCGACGCGCGCGGCCGCGCGATCGGCAGCGACCGCGACCTGGCGACCCTGCAGCGCCGTCTCGCCGACAAGGCCCGGTCCAGCGTCGAGTCGACGATCGCCCGCCCGGCGCAGAGAGCCGCGAAAGTCGCCGAGGCCTCCCCCGCCTTCGCGTCGCGGTCGAAGCTGACGACCTGGGATCTCGAGGAACTCACCGACGTCGTCGACACCCCCGTCGCCGGTGGCGTCGTGCGCGGCTACCCCGCCCTGGTCGATGAGGGCGACAGCGTGGCCCTGCGCGTGGAGGCGACCCCCGAAGACGCGGCGCGGCACACGCGGGCCGGCATCCGGCGTCTCCTGCTGCTGGCCGTCCCCTCCCCCGCGACCTACGTGCTCGACCACCTCACCGCGAACGAGAAGCTCGCGCTGGCTGCCTCGCCGTACCAGAACGCCAAGGAGCTCATCGAGGATGCGCGCGTGGCCCTCGCCGACGACGTCCTGCTGCGCGAGGCGCCGAGCGGCGTCGTGCGCACGAAGGCGGATTTCGAACGCGTGCGCGACGCCTTCTCTGCGGCATCCGTCGACCGCACCTTCCAGACGGTGTCGCTCGCGGCGAGGATCCTGCTCGCGCAACGCGAGGTCGACCGCGCGATGAAGGATGCCTCGTCAATGACGCTGCTGGGCGCGCTGAACGACGTGCGCGGGCAGGTGAAGGGCCTGATCTACCCGGGATTCCTCTCGCGTACGGGCCTCGCGCGCCTGCAGCACCTGCCGCGCTATCTCGCCGGAGCGCTCGAGCGGGTGAAGACGCTGTCCGACAACCCCGGTCGCGATCGCCAGCGCATGACCGAGTACGAGCGCGCGGCCGCCGGCTTCGTCGAGGCCGGCGGTGCGGTTCCGCTGCCCGCCGATGCGCCTTCGAACCTCGTGCAGACGCGCTGGCTGCTCGAAGAGCTGCGCGTCAGCCTGTTCGCTCAGCGCCTCGGCACGGCAGAGCCGGTGTCGCCGCAGCGCATCGCCAAGGCGCTCAAGAGCGCCTGATCCGCCGTCTTCTGTCGTTTCCGGGGGCCGGAGGCGACAGAATCCGTCGACGCGCACGCGGGGTCAGACGCCGAGCGCCCGTCCCCACTCTCGCAGCAGAGCCTCGAGCGTACGCCGTTGATCGGCGTCGAGTCCGGACAGCAGCCGTTCCTCATTCGCGAGGTGGGCGACGACGGCCTCGTCGATGACCCGGCGGCCTTCCGCGGTGAGCGAGATCACGCGTCCGCGCCCGTCGTCGTCGCTGGCGCTCCGAGACACGAGACCGGATGCCACGAGCCGGTCGACGCGTTTCGTCACCGCGCCCGTGGTCACCATCGTGTGACGCGCCAGCTCACCCGGCGTGCGCGCGAACGGCTCGCCGCCGCGGCGGAGGGTCGCGAGGATGTCGAACTCCCCCTCGCCCAGGCCGAACCGGCGGAAGACCTCGAGCAATTCCGCGTCGAGGTGAGCGGCGATGCGGCTCAGCCGACCGATGACCTGCATGGGTGAGGCGTCGATGTCGGGGCGTTCGGCGGCCCAGTGCTGGACGATCTCGTCCACGTGGTCGGCATCCATTTCCCCATTCTATCTTCCACGGAAGCTACAATGTCTTCCATGGAAGATAAGTGGCGTCTCGTCGCGATCACCGCCGTCGCTCCCGTGGCCTGGGGCGCGACCTACGTGGTGACCCGACACCTGCTGCCCGCCGACGCTCCGCTGTGGGGAGCCGCACTGCGGGCCCTCCCCGCCGGCCTGTTGCTCTGGGCGCTCGCGCGCCGTCGTCCGCGCGGCGATTGGTGGTGGAAGGCGCCCGTTCTCGGTCTGCTGAACTTCGGCGCCTTCTTCGTGCTCGTCTACGTCGCGGCGACATTGCTGCCGTCCTCGATCGCCTCATCGATCATGGCTCTGGCCCCCCTGGCTCTCGCGGGGCTCGCCTGGCCCCTGCTCTCGCAACGGCCCACGGCGCGATGGGCCGTCGGCGCGCTCCTGGGTCTCGTCGGAGTGCTGTCGGTGGTGGGTCTCGGCACCGGAACGGTCCCGGTCGCGGGGGTCGTGGCATCCGTCATCTCTCTGCTGGCGTCGTCGCTGGGAGCGATCCTCACCACCCGCTGGAGAGACGAGACGCCCCTGCTGGCGACCACCTCGTGGCAGCTGACCGCCGGGGGTCTCGCCCTGGTTGCGGTGGCGGCGATGGTCGAGGGCCGACCACCCCGAGTGGATGCCGCGGGCCTGCTGGCCTACGTCGGCATCGCGGTCATCGCGACGGCACTGGCGTTCGTGTGCTGGTTCACCGGACTGCGTCACCTGCCCGCGGGCACCGTGGGGCTCATCGGATTGCTGAACCCCGTGACCGGGGTCCTGCTCGGGGTGGCGGTGGGCGGCGAGTCGCTCGCCGTGCCGCAGGTGGTCGGCATCGTGCTGGTGCTCGCGGCGATCGCCGTCACGAGCGGCGCGAGGGGTCGGAAACTGTCGCCCGGACGGTCCGGCGACTGATCCTGACCCCTCGCGCGGGCGTCACGACCGCAGCGACACCTGGCCCAGGGCCGCTTCGACGTCCACGACCGCCGTCGCCGACGACGAGGTGCGCAGGCGGTTGTCGACCCGGCCGAGACCGCTCTCGGTGGTGACGTTGTACTCGTCGTCGGGCAGGGTGATGTCGGCGGAGCCGGCGGTGACCGTGACCTTGGTGCGCGCGGGGGCGTCTCCCGCCAGCGTCGAGGCGAGACTGCCGCCGGCGACCTCGAAGGTCGCGTCCCCCACCCCCGTGAGGGTCCCCGACGCCGACCCGCCCGAGACCGACACGTCGAGGGTGCGGACGTCTCCGGCGAGATCCACGTCACCTCCCGCGAGTTGCACGTTCAACGACCCGAAGTCGGCGTCGACCGACAGGGCGCCGCCGGCGACCTGGATGCGTGCGTCGAGGTTCGTCGTGGCGGAGGCCCGGGGCAGCACCAGGGTGGCGGATCCGGCGCCGTTCGACCAGCCGACGACGTTCGTCTGCGGAGAGCTCACCCGCAGGGTGCTGCCCTGGCGTTCGAACGTCCACCCGTCCGCCCCGCTCCCGACCTCGAGCTGCGCCTCCGAGACCTCGCCGTACGCGATGGTGAGCGAACCGCCCGCCACATCGACGTCGAGATCGGTGAGTCCGTCGGTCGAGGTCTCGCTCATCGCGTACCCCGATCCGCTGTCGCGCAGCGTCGCGGCCGCGGTCACGCCCGTCCCGATGACCGTGCCCGCGAGCACGCACGCTCCGACGACGATCGTGGCGAGCGAGACGAAGAAGGGAATCCCGTGACGAGAGGGCGCGGTCGGCGGCGTGAGAGGAGTCTGCGAGGTCATGAGGTGGCTCCGGTGTGGTCGTGGCCCAGGTGCACGAGAGCGGCGATGACGCGGCGGTTGCCGGTCTCGTCCTGCTCGAGTCCGAGCTTGGTGAAGATGGCGGTGATGTACTTCTCGACGCTGGCCTCCGAGACGAACAGCGCCTGGGCGATCGCCTGATTCGAGCGTCCCTCGGCGATCAGCGAGAGCACGGAGCGTTCGCGCTCGGTGAGGCTCTGCAGCCGCTCGTCGCGGCGGCGCCGCGCCAGCAGCTGGCCGACGACCTCGGGGTCGAGCACGGTCGCTCCCCCGGCGATGCGGGCCACCGTGTCGAGGAAGTCGCGCACGTCGGCGACCCGATCCTTGAGCAGGTACCCGAGCGAGCCCTGCCCGTCGGCGATCAGATCGCTCGCGTACTGCTCCTCGACGTACTGCGACAAGACCAGGACCGACAGACCGGGATGCCGGGACCTCAGCGCGATCGCGGCACGGATGCCCTCGTCGGTCCAGGTCGGCGGCAGACGCACGTCGAGGATGCACAGGTCGGGGGTGGTCTCCGTGATCGCGGCCTCGAGGCCCTCGGCATCGGGCAGCGCCGCGACCACCTCGTGGCCGTCGTCCGCGAGCAGGCGCACGAGCCCCTCGCGCAGCAGGACCGAGTCCTCGCAGATCAGGATGCGCACGGGACGCTCACCTCCACCGTGGTCGGTCCACCCTGCGGACTGTCGATGCGGGCGGTGCCGCCGGCCGCGCTGACCCGGTTGACGATGCCGTCGAGGCCGCCACCGGGCACGATCCGCGCCCCGCCGAGGCCGTCGTCCTCGACCCGGGCCCACAGGGTCCCGTCATCGCGCAGTCGCACGTGGACACGGCATCCGGTCGCCCGGGAGTGCTTCGCCGCGTTCGTCAGCGCCTCGGCGATCACGAAGTACACCGCCGCCTCGGCCGGACGCGAGCACCGCCGCGGCACTCGCACATCGAGTGTCACCGGGATGTGAGATCGCGACGCGAGCGCCGAGAGGGCGGCGTCGAGTCCCCGATCGTCGAGGACCGAGGCATGGATGCCGCGAGCCAGCTGCCGCAGCTCGGTGATGGCCGACTTGGTCGAGGCGTGCGCCTCGGCGACGAGGGCCTTCGCGGCCTCGGGGTCGTCGTCGATCTTGGTCTGCGCCAGGCCCAGCGTCATGCCGATCGAGACGAGCCGCGGCTGGACCCCGTCGTGCAGGTCGCGCTCGATACGGGTGCGTTCGACCTCGGCCGCCCGGACGGCCCCGGCGCGGCGCGTGTCGGAGGTGCGGGCCTGCTCTTCAAGCTGCGCCTCGCGGGAGGGGACGAGGATCGCCCGCGAGATGACCCCGTGGAGCACCGCCAGGCCCACGATCGCCGCGAGCGAGGCGACGAAGACGAGCAGACCCACGAGGGGAGCTGCCACGCCCTGCAGGGGCACGAAGCCGAGCAGACGCGGGTGGGACCACCCGAAGATCGGGCTGATGATCAGACCCAGTCCCCACGAGGTGAGCCCGGCGACGCCGAGCGTGGCGAGACCCAGGATCGTCGCGATGGTGAACGATGCCACCGCCCGCCACTGACCCGGATCGATGGCCTGCAACCAGATGGTGTGCGCGACGCCGGTGAACCCGGTGCGCGGGCTGTGGCGGGGACGCAGAGGCGGCAGACCCAGGCGGTAGAGGCCGTCGAGACGGGCGCGTTCGAACCATGCGATCGCGAAGAGCGCGTAGACGAGGGCGACCAGGGCGATCACCCCGATGAAGAGGGCGGCCAGCAACCCCACGCCGGCGCCGAAGAGCCCGAACAGGGTTCCCAGGATGCCGGGGCCGATGACGCCGAGCGCGGCGAGATGCACCACCGCACCGGCGATGCGACCGGGCGAGGCGATCCGCACCCGCGGCGCGAGAGGCTGGTCCACCCCCGGAACGGGAGCGCCGGCGACGGGCGCGGGCGTCGGCGGAGGAGGCGGAAGAACGGATGCCGTGGTCATGGGTTCCACGCTAGAGGTGGCCCCCGCGCCGGCGCCGCCCGGTCAGCCCCCGCGCGCTTTCGGGTTATCCCGAAAGATCCGCGTGAAGGGTCGGCTCCGGTCGCCGAGGGCGATCCTCGGCGACACGAAACGACCCCTCGCGCGGGCAGCGGACGCGGACGCACGAACGCCCCGCCGCACGAGGCGACGGGGCGTTCGACGAAAGAGCGTGGATCAACCGCGCGTGCGGTTCTTGTTCCACACGTCGAAGGCCACGGCCAGCAGGAGCACGAGGCCCTTGATGAACTGCTGCACGTCGGTCGAGATGCCCATCAGCGACATGCCGTTGTTGAGCACACCCATGACCAGGCCACCGGCGATCGCGCCGACCACGCGGCCGACACCACCCTGGACGGCCGCTCCACCGATGAACGAGGCGGCGATCGCGTCGAGCTCGAAGAGGTTACCGGCACCCGGACCGGCCGAGTTCAGGCGACCCGTGAAGACGATGCCGGCGAGAGCCGCGAGGACGCCCATGTTCACGAAGAGCATGAAGTCCACGCGACGGGTGTTGATACCCGAGAGCTTCGCGGCGGTGCGGTTGCCGCCGAGGGCGTAGATGTGGCGACCGAAGACGCTGCGGCTCATGACCGTCGAGTAGCCGATGATGAGCAGCGCCAGGACGACGAGCACGATGGGCGTGCCGCGCGATCCGGGAGCCACACCGAGCAGGTAGGTGAGGTAGGCGATCAGCGCGCTGCCACCGATGACCTTGACCAGGAACGCCACCTGCGGCTCGTTCTGCAGCTCGAGCGCGGCGCGCTTCGCGCGCTGGCGAACCTGCGACACGACGAAGAGGACGAGGGTCAGGGCGCCGAGGGCGACCGTAATCCACTCGGCGGGCGAGGTCGCCGCCGGGAACAGGTCGGGGAACAGGTATCCGCCACCGAGCGCGCGGTACTCGGTCGGGAACGGCGTGATCTGCGTGTTGCCCAGGGTCATCTGCGTCAGACCGCGGAAGAGGAGCATGCCCGCGAGGGTCACGATGAACGCGGGGATGCCGATGTAGGCGACCCAGAAGCCCTGCCACATGCCGACCACGGCACCGAGGAGCAGCGAGAGGACGATGCCGAGCCACCAGGGCAGGCCCCACTGCACGATGAGCACACCCGAGACGGCACCGACGAAGGCGGCGACCGATCCGACCGACAGGTCGATGTGGCCGGCGATGATGATCATCACCATGCCGATCGCGAGGATCAGGATGTAGCTGTTCTGGACGATGATGTTCGACACGTTGCCCGCCGTGAGCAGACGGCCGCCGGTCAACGCCTGGAAGAGCAGCACGATCACGATCAGCGCGATGAAGATGCCGATCTCGCGCAGGCGCGACGTGAAGAACTGCACGATGCCGCCGGCACCGCTGCCGGCGGCGCCGCCGACGGGGCCCTTCGGCGTGGCGGGACCCTGGGGGGTCACGGTGTTGTCAAGCGCTGACATGGTCGGCTTCCTTTTCCTTCGTCATGAGCACCATGAGTGCCTCGGGAGTGGCCTCTTCGATGGGCAGCTGGCCGGTGATGTGGCCTTCGCTGAGGGTGTAGATGCGGTCGCAGATGCCGAGGAGCTCGGGCAGCTCCGACGAGATGACCAGCACCCCCTTCCCCTGCGCCGCGAGGGAGTTGATGATCGTGTAGATCTCGTACTTGGCGCCGACGTCGATGCCGCGGGTCGGCTCGTCGAGGATGAGCACCTCCGGGTCGGAGTACAGCCACTGCGACAGCACGACCTTCTGCTGGTTGCCGCCCGACAGCTTGCCGACGACGACATCGACGCTGGGCGCCTTGATGTTCATCGACTTGCGGTAGCGGTTGGCGACCAGGTACTCCTCGTCGCCGTCGACCCAACCGCCCTTGACGAGCTTGCGCATCCCGGCGAGCGAGATGTTGCGCTTGATCGTGTCGATCAGGTTGAGGCCGGCGCCCTTGCGGTCCTCGGTCACGTAGGCGAGGCCGCTGCGGATCGCGGCGGGCACCGTCGAGGTGTCGGCCTTCTGACCGCGGATGTAGACGTTGCCCGAGATCTTCGAACCGAAGCTCTTGCCGAACACGCTCATCGCGAGCTCGGTGCGTCCGGCGCCCATCAGGCCGGCGATGCCGACGACCTCGCCCGCGCGCACGTTCAGGTTGGCCTGGTGGATGACGGTGCGGTTCGCGTCGGTGGGGTGGCTGACGTTCCAGTCCTCGATGCGCAAGACCTCGTCGCCGATCTCAACGTCGCGGTCGGGGTAGCGGTTCTCGAGCTCGCGGCCCACCATCCCGCGGATGATGCGGTCTTCGCTGGTGCCGCCCGTGGCCACATCGAGCGTCTCGATCGTGCGACCGTCACGGATGATCGTGACCTCGTCGGCGATCGCACGGATCTCATTGAGCTTGTGGCTGATGATGATGCACGTGATGTTCTGGCCGCGCAGGTGGCGGATCAGATCCAGCAGGTGCTCGGAGTCGTCGTCGTTGAGCGCCGCGGTCGGCTCATCGAGGATGAGGAGCTTGACGTCCTTCGACAGCGCCTTGGCGATCTCGACGAGTTGCTGCTTGCCGACGCCGATCTCGTTGACGGGAACGTCCGGGCTGTCGCCCAGGCCCACGCGGGCGAGGAGCTTGGCCGCTTCACGGTTCGTGGCATCCCAGTCGATGAGACCGCGGTGCGTGATCTCGTTGCCGAGGAAGATGTTCTCGGCGATCGAGAGGTAGGGGCTCAGGGCGAGCTCCTGGTGGATGATGACGATGCCGGCCGCTTCGCTGTCGCGGATGTCCTTGAACTCGACGGTGTTGCCGTCGAAGACGATCTCGCCGCGGTAGTCGCCCGCGGGATACACACCGCTGAGCACCTTCATGAGGGTGGACTTGCCGGCGCCGTTCTCGCCGCAGATGGCGTGAACCGTCCCGCGCTCGACGGTCAGTGACACGTCGGCGAGCGCGATGACGCCGGGGAACTCCTTGGTGATCGAGCGCATCTCGAGGATGGTGCTCACGAGGTCCTCCTTGCAGAACCGGCGCGTGGCCGGTCGGAATGTGGGGCGGGCGCGGGATGCCGCGGACCCGCAGGAGCCTCCGCCGCGACCCGGTGGGCCGCGGCGGAGGCGGGGCGGAGGGACGGGGAGCCCCTCCGGGGGATTACTTCAGGTCGGCCTCGGTGTAGTAACCGCTGTCGATGAGGACTTCCTTGTAGTTGTCCTTGGTGACGATCGTCGACTGCAGGAGGTACGAGGGAACGACCTTCTTGCCGTTGTCGTAGGTCTTCTCGTCGTTGACCTCGGGCTTCTCGCCCTTGCGGATGTCGTCGACCATGGTCACGGCCTGCTTGGCGAGCTCGCGCGTGTCCTTGAAGATCGTCGAGTACTGCTCACCCGCGATGATCGACTTGATCGAGCCGGCCTCGGCGTCCTGACCCGTGATGACGGGGAGGTCGCTGGCCGAGTAGCCACCCGAGGTGAGGGCCGAGATGATGCCGATCGACAGACCGTCGTAGGGCGAGAGCACACCGTTGAGCTTGGTGCCGCCGATGACGGTGAGGATGTTCTCCATGCGCTTCTGCGCCGTCTCGGGCAGCCAGCGGAGGATGGCCGCCTGGCCGAACTCGGTCTGGCCGGAGGGAACCTTCAGCACACCCTTGTCCATGTAGGGCTTGAGGGTGTCCATCGCGCCGTTCCAGAAGAACGTGGCGTTGTTGTCGTCGGGGCTACCGGCGAACAGCTCGACGTTGAAGGGGCCGGCGGCGCCGGTCTCCTTGCCCGAGGCGTCGAGGACACCGAGGCCGGTCAGGAGCGAGGTGGCCTGCTGGACGCCGACCTTGTAGTTGTCGAACGTCGTGTAGTAGTCGACGTTCTCGGTGCCGTTGATGAGGCGGTCGTACGCGATGACGGGGATGTTCGCGTCCTTGGCCTGCTGCAGCACGTCCGTGAGCGTGGTGCCGTCGATCGAGGCGACGATCAGGGCCTTGGCGCCCGTGGTGATCATGTTCTCGATCTGCGAGACCTGGGTGGGGATGTCGTCGTTCGCGTACTGCAGGTCGACCTGGTAGCCAAGCTGCTCGAGCTGCGACTTGACGTTGTTGCCGTCGGCGATCCATCGCTCCGACTGCTGGGTCGGCATGGCCACACCGATGGTGCCGCCGGCCTCCTGCGAGTCTCCGCTGCTGGCGCCGGTACGGTCACCGGCGCAACCGGCGAGACCGATGCCGAGCGCGAGGACGCCCGCTCCCGCGATCGCCTTGAGCATGCTGTGCTTCTTCACTCTGGTTCCCTCCATTGGGTGTTTGTCGCGGCGCTCCCCCTGGAGCACACCGCGGGCAGTGCTGACGGCTCAGGTCGGGTGCACGGTCTCGGGGGCGAAACGAAAGGCCCTCGGCGAGGCGGTCAACCCGCGTCGTTCGAAACGTCTTCGTCTCGACGGATCCGCTCCGCAGCGAGTCCCGTCGGCCGTGTGACCCGGTCATGTGACCGTTCACATTGTGTGAGTGATGCTACCTCGACGGCGGGGACAACTGTCAAGTCCCGATGCGCTCGAAGTCCAGCCGTTGCCGAAACGTGACGTGAGCGCGTCGCGGATCAGGACCGCGGCGGGGCCGTCGACGACCTCACGATGAGGCGGAGGTGGTCGGGTTCGACCACTGGTCCGTCGTCACCGCTCTCGCCGAGCGATGCCAGCAAATCGGTGACGGCACGCGTGCCGATGCCCACGAAGTCCTGTCGGACGGTGGTCAGCGGCGGCCACAGGTGGGCGGATTCGGGCACATCGTCGAAGCCCACCACCGAGACGTCCTCCGGCACCGAGCGACCTATGGCCCGGACGGCATGCATGAAGCCGAGCGCCATATGGTCGTTGCCCGCGAAGACCGCGGTGGCATCCTCCGTCCGCAGCAGCTCGAGGCCCGCCTCGAATCCGAACTGCGCCGTCCAGTCGCCCAGGATGGGGGGACGCGGCGAGAGGTCGTTGGCATCCATCTCGGCGAGATAGCCGCGCATGCGGTGATCGGCCTCGACCCAGTCGCGCGGACCCGCGATGTGCAGGATCCGCGAGTGCCCGAGCTCGATGAGGTGGCGGACGGCCGCTCGCGCCCCGGCGCTCTGGTCGTTGCGGGTCGTCGAGGTGCCGGTCGAGGTGACGATCTGCACCGGAACGGGCAGCTTGAGCTCGTCGAGGATCGGCACCACCCGCGTCTGCGGTGCGACGGCGATGAGTCCCTCGATGGACTGCTGCATGAGGTGATCGATCGAGGAGCGCACGTCGTCGGGGGCGCTGGTGGCGAGGTTCGTGAGGGTGAGGCGGTACCCGGCGGACCGCGCCGCCGACTCGATCGCCTGCACCATCGCCGAGGTGCCGTGGGTCGTCGCTCGCGGTCCCAGCACGCCGATCAGGCGCGAGCGGCTCGTGGCGAGGGCGCGCGCGGCCTGATTGGGGACGAACTTCAACTCGGCGATCGCCGAGCGCACCTTGGCCGCGGTCTCGGGGCGGAGCTGAGTGCTGTTGTTGATCACCCGCGAGACGGTTTGGTACGACACTCCCGCGAGCCGGGCGACGTCGCGGATGCTCGGGGCACGCCCCGTCGCCTCCGGGGTATCGGTGTCGCTCATCATCCGCCTCATCGCGGGTCGCGCGCTGTTGCGTGACCGGTCACACGAGAATAACCGACGCCAGCAGAATCGCCCGCCGCAGAAGAAGAATCGCCCATTCGGCGCGGAACGGCGGCCTCGCGGTCCTTCGCACTCGGTCGTCTTGGCCCGCGTCAGCCCTCGATCAGCGCGCGATAGAACCGGATGCCACGCAGCCACACCTCGACGCGGATGCGCTCGTCGGGAGCGTGCAACGCGTCGCGTTCGGACCTCGAGAGGTGGAACGGCGCGAACCGGTACACCGCGTCGGTGAGACCCGTGTAGAAGCGGCTGTCGCTGGCCCCGAGCTGGAGATACGGCAGGGGGACGGTGTCCGCGCCGAGGGTGTCTGCGACGGCGCGGGACAGCCGCCTCCACGCCTCCCCCTGCCAGGGCGAGACCGGCGAGGGGTCGTCGCCGTGGCGCAGCTCGATGTCGACGAGCGGGTCGGCGACCGCTCGGCGCAGGTGGATCGAGACATCGGCGAGCGTGTCGCCGGTGAGCAGGCGCACGTTCACGCTCGCGCGCGCCGAGGTAGCGAGCACGTTCTCGCCCGCCGAGCCCTCGAGACGCGTGACGACGGCCGTGGTCCGAACGAGCGCGTTGGTCTCGGGACCGAGCAGCGATAGGGCCGCGGTCACGGCCGGCGCTGACACGGACGTGCGGCGGAAAAGCGTCGCCAGGGGCTCCCCGGCGTGCGATGCGGCCGTGGCGAGCATGGCCCGGACGGGCGGGACAAGTCGTCGGGGGAACGGGCGACGGCGGAGGCGATCGATCGCGCGGGCCAATCGGGCCGTCGCCGGCATGCGCGGCGGGGTCGAGGCATGCCCGCCGGCCTCTCGGGTCACGAGGTCGAAGGTGGCGACGCCGCGCTCGGCGACACCGATCATCGCCGTGGGCGCAGCCACCCCCGGGACGGCGCCCTCGACGACCGCTCCCCCCTCGTCGAGCACCAGAGCGGGACGGATGCCGCGCGCAGCCAGCAGCGCCGCCATCGCTCGGGCGCCGGTGCCGCGCGTCTCTTCGTCGTGTCCGAAGGCGAGCCACACGTCGGTTCGCGGCGTGATCCCCTCGGCCAGTGCCCCCTCGACCGCCTCGAGGATCGCGACGAGCGCCCCCTTGTCGTCGATCGCGCCGCGCGCATGGATTGTCGCCTCTGCTCCCTCGCCGACGAGGTCGGCGGCGAAAGGCGGGTGCCCCCACTCCTGCCCGTCCACGGGCACCACGTCCTGGTGGGCGAGGAGCACCAGGGGCTCGACGGGGCTCTCCCCCGCCCAGCGGTAGAGCAGCGACCGTCCCTCGACCACCTCTCGCTCGAGACGCGCGTGGACGAGCGGATAGAGCCGTTCGAGAGCCGCGTGGAAGTCTTCGAAGGCCGAATCGTCGACCTCCGCCGGGTCGACACGCGACACCGTCGGAATGGACAGGAGCTCGCGGAAGCGCTCGACGGCCGTCATGCGACGAGCCTAGGACGATGCCGGCATCATGAGACACGGGATGCCGGCATCCGGGGGCCCTTCGAGACTCGCGCGACGCCGATGTCGGCGGGCGCCGCTACGGTGGAGCGCATGACCGGACTGCACTGGGGCATCCTCGCGACGGGCGGCATCGCCCACGCCTTCACCTCCGACCTGCGCACCGCGGGCCTCGACGTCACCGCCGTCGGCTCCCGCCGCATCGACAGCGCTCGGGCCTTCGCCGAGCAGTACGACATCGCGCACGCGCACGGCTCGTACGAAGAACTGGTCGCCGATCCGGACGTCGACATCGTCTATATCGCGACCCCGCACCCCGGGCACCTCGAGAACGCACTGCTCGCCCTCGACAACGGCAAGCACGTGCTGGTCGAGAAGCCGTTCACCCTCAACGCCGCCGAGGCGGCGGCCATCCGCGACAAAGCGGCCGAGAAGGGTCTCCTCGCCATGGAGGCGATGTGGACCCGGTACCTGCCGCACATGGTGCGCATCCGCGAGATCCTCGCCGCGGGCACCCTCGGCGAGATCCGCGTCGTGTCCGCCGACCACACCCAGAAGATCTCCACCGACCCGGCGCACCGCCTCAACGATCTGGCGCTGGGCGGGGGCGCCCTGCTCGACCTGGGCATCTACCCGATCTCGTTCGCGATCGACGTCCTCGGCCTGCCGGAGCGCATCACCGCCCTGGCTCGTCTGTCCGACGCAGGCAGTGACGCCGAAGTGGCGACCAGCTTCGTCCACGCGGGCGGTGCCCTGTCGACCAGCGTGTCGTCGTCGCGCGGAGCGGGAATGAACGTCGCGCAGATCGTCGGGACCGAGGCCCGCATCGAGATCGACCGCGTCTGGTACACCCCGACGTCGTTCCGCGTCGTCTCGCCCGACGGAGACGTGATCGAGGAGTTCACCTCCGAGGTTCCGGGGCGCGGCATGCAGTTCCAGGCCCAGGCCGCCGAGCGTTTCGTCGCCGCGGGAGCGGACGCCGACGACATCCTGTCGATCGACGAGACCGTGGCGATCATGGGCGTGCTCGACGAGGTGCGCCGCCAGATCGGCGTGGTCTACCCCGGCGAACGGTGAGGGGCGAGGGCTACCCGGTCGCGGGCGCGACGGGTCAGACTGGACGTATGCCCGACACCCAGACCGCCCGCGTCGCCGTCTACCTCGACTTCGACAACATCGTCATGTCCTGGTACGACCGCGTGCACGGGAGGAACGCCTACTCGCGTGACCGGCAGAAGATCGCCGAGAACCCGACCGATCCCGACATCGCCGAGCGCCTGACCAAGGCGACCATCGACGTCGGCGCGGTCATCGACTACGCCGCGTCCTTCGGCACCCTGGTGCTCACTCGGGCCTACGCGGACTGGTCGTCGCCGGTGAATGCCGAGTACCGCTCGCAGCTCGTCGCGCGCGCCGTCGACCTGGTGCAGCTGTTCCCCGCCGCCGCCTACGCCAAGAACGGCGCCGACATCCGACTCGCGGTGGATGCCGTCGAGGACATGTTCCGCCTTCCCGACCTGTCGCACGTGGTCATCGTCGCCGGCGACAGCGATTACGTTCCCCTCGCCCAGCGCTGCAAGCGGCTCGGTCGCTACGTCGTCGGGGTCGGGGTGGCCGGGTCCACGGCAAAGTCGCTGGCCGCGGCGTGCGACCGCTTCGACGCGTACGACTCGCTCCCCGGCATCCCGAATCTCGCCGAGACGAAGAAGGATGCCGCTCCCTCGCGGCCGCGGGCACGGAAGCGCTCGAAGGACCCGGCGGTCGACCTGCTCGAGCGCGCCATGCAGCTCGAGGCGGAGCGCGCCGACGGCGAGTGGCTGCACGCCTCGGCCGTGAAGGACCTGATGAAGCGCCTCGACCCCTCGTTCAGCGAGAAGGCGCTCGGGTTCCGCAGCTTCTCGGACTTCTTGAAGGCGCAGACCGACCACGTCGAGGTCGACGAGGAATCCAACGTCGTGCAGGTCAAGGCCGTCGCGCGCGGCTGAGGGGCGGCCCTCAGCGTCGTTCGGCGCCCGGGGCGACGTGCGCCAACACGCGTGACCACACCGACGTCAGCGTGACCTGACCGTCGACCGAGCCGATCTCATCGGAATGGACGACCTCGGCGGTGCCCGCACGCAGGCGATCGACGTACCACGTCGCATCGCTTCGCCCCGCGGGGCCGTCGACGCCCACGACGACGAGCACCTCGGCCGCGAGGTCGTCGAGCAGAGGCGTCCTCAGGTCGCGACTCAGCGGGTCGGAGGGGCTCTCGACGCCGACGATCGCGACGCGATCGACGACACCACCCATCGCCGCGGCGAGGTAGAGGGCGATCGGTCCGGCGGCCCTCTCACCGACGACTCCCACGGTGGCCCCGGCCGCTTCGCGTTCGAGCAACGCCTTCAGCGCCTCGACCGTCAGCCCGGCCGGGGTCTGCCCACCGAAGACCGGTGGGTCCTCGAGCTCGGGCGCATCGAGGCCGACCGCGACGATCCGCACGTCGAAACCCGAGGTGACGCGGGCATCGGGATCGGTGGTCGCGATATCGCCCGTGCGCAGGACGAACACGGCCCGCGGGGCTCCCGGGGTTCCGAAACTGCGGTAGCCGAGCTCGCCGTCGAGCCAGGGGGCCAGACTCATGACTTCATCCTTCCGTCGCCGCTTCGCCGCCGCCGGGCAGCAGTGCGCGCAGGGTCTCGATGGTGTCGGCCTCTGCCGCGGTCTTGTCCGAACGGTAGGTCTTCACCCGGGCGAAGCGCAGCGCCACGCCGCCCGGATACCGCACGGACCGCTGCACCCCGTCGATCGCGATCTCGACGACGGTGTCGGGCGCCACGCGGATGCCGCCCGGCAGGTCTGCGGTCTGCCTCTCGGCGAAGTGCGCCGTCTGCCACTGCAGAAGTTCGTCCGTCAGTCCCTTGAACGTCTTGCCGACCATCACGAAGCTGCCCGGGTCGCCGAAGCGGCCGTGTGGATCCCGCGCTCCGAGATGCAGGTTCGACAACCAGTCGGAGCGTCGGCCCGATCCGTACTCCACCCCGAGGACGACGAGGTCGAAGGTGTGCACCGGCTTGACCTTCAGCCAGCTCTTGCCGCGGCGCCCCGCGGTATAGGGGTCGTCGAGCCCCTTCACCATCACTCCCTCGTGGCCGGCGGCGAGAGCGTCGCGCGCGAAGGCGTCGGCCACGTCGACGTCGTCCGTGAGCACGGCGGGGATGCGGTGCTCCCCCGCCACCCGTTCGAGCTCGGCGAGGCGCGTGGCGAGGGGTTCGTCGACGAGGTCGCGACCGTCGATATGGATCAGGTCGAAGAACCAGGGGCGCAGGGCGATCTCTCGAGCCGCCTCGGCGCCGAAGCGGGCCATCGTGTCCTGGAACGGACGAGGACCGCCGTCTTCGTCGAGCGAAAGGGTCTCGCCGTCGAGGATGATGTCGTGGACGGGGAGCGAGAGCGCCACCTCGACGATCTCGGGCACCCGGTGGGTGATGTCGGCGAGTGTGCGGGTGAAGACGCGCACCTCATCGCCGTGGCGATGCACCTGCACCCGGGCCCCGTCGAGTTTGTACTCCACCGAGGCTCGGGCGGTCACGGCCATCGCCTCGGCGACGCTCGTCGCGGGAGATGCCAACATCGGCTGCACGCCGCGCCCCACGACGAGCCCGACCGCGGCGAGATCCTCGGGGGTCCCGGTCAAGGCGATGCGGGTCGTCCCGCCCAGATCCCCCGACAGCATGGCGGCACGACGCACCAGGGCACCGTCGCGCTCGGCGGCTCGGGCCACGGCATCCAGGAGTACTCCCTCGAGGGCGCCCGTGCGCAACTCGCCCGTCATGATGCGAACGAGCAGGTGCCACTCCGTCGCCGTCGCGCGCCCCGCGAGGTCGTCGAGGAGGCGCGTTCGGACGGCCGCGGAACCCGCCCCACCGATCTTGGTGAGCGCGCTGAACGCGTCGTCGACGTCGCCGATCGTCAGGTTCGAGGTGTCGGCGTGATCACCGGCGCGGGCGGAGAGCGTCCGCCACCCCACGCCGAGGCGTCCCTGGCGCGGGGCCGCGGTGAGCAATCCCACCGCGGGCTCGATCTCGTCGGGATCGAGCCCGCGCAGAAGCGCCGCGAGGGCCTCGATCTTCGCCAGGCGCGAGCGCGTGTTCGTCACCGTCGCGAGCGCGGTCTCGATGTCGCCGAAGAGCATGTCGGCATCTTGGCATCCCCCTCCGACATCGGGTGGACGCTTGTGCGGATCAGGCGCGAGTGCCAAGACCACGGCGCTTTTCGGAGACCGTCAGCGTTTCACGGCCACCCCCTCGCGAGAACAGATCCGGGCCGTCCTCGCAACCCCCGGGGCGATGTCGGAGGTCTGAGGTGTGCTGAGACCTCCCGCAGGAATGAGGCTCCGTGAACGCTCCCGCCACACTCGAACAGTCCGCCCGCACCGCCCGTGAGGTGTTCGGATGGGACGACCTGCTGCCGGGTCAGGCCGAAGCGATCGACGCGGTGGTGAGCGGCCGCGACACTCTCGTCGTGTTCCCGACCGGAGCAGGCAAGTCGGCGGTCTACCAGATCGCCGGATGCGAACTGGGCGGGACCACCGTGGTCATCTCGCCCCTGCTGGCCCTCCAGCGCGACCAGATCGACTCGATCGACGCCGCCCCCGATGCCCCCGCCGCGGTCGCCCTCAACTCGCGCACGGGCGCCGCCGCCAAGAAAGCCGCGTGGGCCGCGATCGAGGGACCCGACGCCGTCTACGCCTTCCTCGCCCCCGAACAGCTCGCCAACGCCGAGGTGTTCGATCGTCTCGCGAAGGCCGATGTACGCCTCGTCGTCATCGACGAAGCCCACTGCGTCTCGGCGTGGGGCCACGACTTCCGCCCCGATTACGCGCGCATCGGCGACGCCATCGAAGCCCTCGGCCATCCCCCGGTGCTGGCGCTGACCGCAACGGCATCCGCTCCCGTCCGCGACGACATCGTCGCGAGCCTCGGCATGCGCGAGCCCCACCTCGAGGTGCGCGGCATGGATCGTCCCGAGATCCACATGGCCGTCCGCCGGCACGAGCACGACGCGGACAAGCGTCGCGCGGTCGTGGCGGATGTCCAGGATGCCGGCGGCCCGGCGTTGCTGTACGTTGCGACGCGCAAGGGCACCGACTCCTACGCCGAAGAACTCCGCGAACTCGGCCTGCGGGCGGCGGCGTACCACGGGGCCATGGCGCAGAAGAAGCGCGACGAGGTGCACTCCGCGTGGAGCGCCGGAGAGCTCGATGTGGTGGTGGCGACCTCGGCGTTCGGGATGGGAGTGGACAAGAGCGACGTGCGCCTGGTCGTGCACGCCGATGTCACGGAGTCGCTCGATTCGTACGCCCAGGAGATCGGACGCGCCGCCCGCGACGGGCAGCCCGCGCGGGCGATCCTGCACTACCGCGCCGAGGACTTCTCGCTGCGCTCGTTCTTCGCGGGCGGCCACACCAAACGAGCCGACATCGCGGGCGTGTGGGACGTTCTGCAGCGGACCAGCACGCCGGTGCGCGCGAAAGACATCGCCGACGAGAGCGGCCGCTCGGTCCGGGCGATCGGCCGGGTGTTGAACCAGCTCGTGGCCTGCGAGCTCGCCGTGTCGGGTCCCGACGGAGTGTCGGCGCTTGCGAAGGTCTCGGCGGGCGACGCGGTGAGCGCCGTGCGCGAGCGCGACGAGGCCGAAGAGCGCATTCGGGCCTCTCGCATCGAGATCATGCGCGGGTACGCGGAGACGACTCACTGCCGACGGCGGGCGCTGCTCGAGTACTTCGGTGTCGAGACGCCGAGTCAGTGCGCCTCATGCGACCGATGCGACGCCGGCGCAGTGGCGCCGGTCGAGGCCGCGGCCGAAGACACCGAGCCCGGCGGCATCCGCATCGATTCCACCGTCGAACACGGTGAGTTCGGTACCGGTACGGTCATGGCCATCGAGGACGACCGGCTGACGGTCTTCTTCGCCGGCCACGGCTACAAGGTGCTGGCCCGCGCGGCGTTCGAGAAGGGCATCCTCGAGCTCGGCGAGGCGGCGTAGGCGCGGCCGTCAGCGCCGGCGCGTCGACCACCAGGCCCACGCGACGAGCGGCACCTGGAGGAACAGTCGGAGGAAGCGCGAGCGGTCGGTGTTCAATCCGGGCGCTGAACGCCCGGTCCGCCACTGGTGCACGTTGCCGGGGAACACCGCGACGAAGAACGCGGCGATGGCCGCGCCGATGCGCCCCCGCTCCTGCGGCAACGCGAAGAGAGCGACACCGAGGATCACTTCGACGGCCCCGGATGCCACGACGATGGCGTCCTTGTCGGTGCGCAGCAGCCGCGTGGCCCACCCGGGAACGACGATCCGGTAGCCACGGCGGCCCCATGTGACATGGCTGACGCCGGCCCCGACCAGCAGCAGGGCAAGTGCCCCGCGGGCGACGGAGCGGACGGTGAGAACTGTGCGACGCGGCATCCGGTCAGTCTGTCATCCGTACGCGGGGCGGGGGCCTCAGCTCAGGTCGCGCAGGTCGCGGAGCGATGAGCGATCGAACCGGATCTCGTCGAACACGGCGGTCGCCCCGGGTCCCATCGGCGCCTGAGCCAGGAAGCCGACCGAGAGGGTCGAGGAGTCGGCGTCCAGACGGAACAAGCGCAGGAAGGGCCAGGACTCGCCGTCGAGCGAGTAGTGGAACGCGAAGGCCGCCCCGACACGAGTGATCCGAAGGAAGACCGCGTCGGTCGCGAAGACCGCGCCGTTGGCGTCGTCGGAGAAGTCGTTCGTCACGACGCTCACGACCATGCTGTCGCCCTGGGGCGAGTACTCGTTGCAGACCTTCGCCCACCTCTGCGGACCCGACCACAGCGCGAGCGCCCCGGCGTCGAAGGTCGAGCGCTCCCCCGTCACGCGCACCCGCGCCGACAGGGTGAAATCTCCGTCGGGAGCCGCGAAGGCCAAGGCGGTCGCGGCGTGCTGGGCCGGACCGCCGGTCGCGTCGTTCGTCCAGTCGACCCCGCCCCGGGATGTCAGCGTCAACGCGCCGCGAGCGTCGACGCGGGCGTCGCCCTCGACGCCGGTCCAGTGCAGGTCGGGAAGGTCGGGAAGCGACAGCGTCATGAGGGGAGACTATCCAGCGCGCCTCGCGCGGGCCCGGTCGGGCGGTGTTCCTAGACTCGCGTCATGGAACGATCGCGCGCGACCCTCCGGATCCGACCCGCGATCCCGGCCGACGCGGTCGCGATCGCGACCGTGCACGCCCGGTCGTGGCGCGAGACCCAGGGACGGTTCGTCGACGATCCCGACACGAACCCGTGGTTCGATGCCGAGCGACGGATCGGGATGTGGCGTTCCTCTCTCGAGGAAGAGGAGCTGAACGTCGTCGTCGCCGACGCCGACGGGTCCATCGTGGGCTTCGCCGCGACGCACCTCACCCCGGGGGCGGACGCGGTCCGCCCCGAGGAACTGCAGATGCTCTACGTCGCCGAGTCGTCGCACGGGAGCGGAGCGGGCCAGGGGCTGCTCGACGCCGTCCTCGGGAACCGGCCGGCGTCGCTGTGGGTCGCGGCGGACAATCCGCGCGCTCACGCGTTCTATCGCCGCAACGAGTTCCGTCCCGACGGCGCGGAGTCGTCGTTCGGCCCGATCCCCCGCACGGTGAGCCTCGTGCGCTGACGACGCCGATCGCGGGTCAGGGTCAGCGCGGCGACGGCGCCGTCCTCCTCGCGAAGTCGACATACGCCTCGACGGTGTCCTCCGCCACGATCGCGCGCAGCACGACCTCGTCGGCGGCCGTGGTGTAGGCCTCGAGAGCATCCCCCAGCTCGGTGACGTCGCGGATCGTCGTGTCTGCGGCATTCACCCCCATCCGCTCGAAGTTCGCGGCGTAGTTCGGGAACGAGGCGTATCGGGCTGTCTCCGCCTCGAGCCGTTCGCGCGCCGCGGGGGCGATCGCCGTGCGCACGTAGACGGCGATATGCGCGTCCGGCGCGATCGCGTGCAGCGCCTCGGCCTGGTCGCGGGCCTCGGTCGGGGGCACCCAGTTGAGCAAGACGCCCTCGGCGAGCTCGACGCCCGTTCGTCGCATCTTGGGGCCCAAGGCCCCGACGAGAACGCGCGGCACCCCGGCCTCGTGCAGCACCGAGACGGCCTCGGTCACCCGGGCGAGAGCCCCCTGCTTCGCCATGCCCGAGCCGATGCCGAGCGTGAGCCGGTCGAGGGGAAGAGCCAGGGATGCCACGTCGGCGGCGATCGCTTCGGCGGGCCTGCGGTCGACGGGCACGACCCCGGTCGCGAGACGGAGCCGGTCGGTCACGCGCGCTGCGGCCGCCAGCGCCGCCAGGGCGTCGCCGTCGGGGGTGTCGTTGATCCAGAGCGTGTCGAACCCGGCGCTTTCGACGACCGGGGCGATCCGGGCGACGGCGTCGGGACCCAGCGAGCCGGCGAGGCCCAGCGAAACGGTTCCGCGCGTCACGACACGCCTCCCGCGTGGGGAACAGCCTGAGCGACCTGGCCCACGGCCGAGAAGAACGTGGCGAGATCGACGTCGTCGGTCGGCAGCAGCACGACGTCGTCGACACCCGCCGCCTGGAAGCGCGCAACCCCCTCGGCGACCTCGCCCACCGATCCCGCGAGCACGCGGTCGGGCGCGTCCTCGCGATCGGACATGACCGCCGTCGCGCGCTCTCGCGCATCCGGACCGAACGCGGTCAGCACGTACGCCACGATGTCCGCGCGGCCTTCTCGACCGGCTTCTGCGCGCCCGGCCTGCACGGTCTGCACGGCGGCGGCGATCTCGGCGACGGTGTGCCGACTGTCGAGCACCACCCCGTCGGCCACGGCGCCGGCGAGGCTCAGAGTCTTGGGCCCTTCGGCGGCGGCATAGACGAGGGGAGCCTGGGCGGGCGGCCAGTCAAGAGCCACGTCGCGGAGTCTCACATAGCGCCCCTCAGCGCTGACGGTCTCGCCGGCGAGCAGCGACCGCAGCGCGGGCAGGTGCTCGCGCATGAGCGTCAACGGAGACGCGGCTTTCGCCCCGACCTGTCGCATCCAGTCCTGCACCCCGTGCCCGAACCCCGGAAGGAGGCGCCCAGGGAACATGCGCTCGATCGTGGCGATCTCCATCGCCGAGGCGGCCACGTTGCGCAGCGGAAGTGGGGCGATACCGACCCCGATGCGCAGATGATCCGTCACGGCGAGCGCCGCGGCGGCCGCGGCCCAGGCCGAGGAGCGGAAGCAGTCCTCCCAGAGCCAGAGTTCTTCGACACCGGCGTCTTCGGCCGCGCGCGCGGCGTCGCGCAGCTGCTCGGGCGGATGCGGGTAGGGGCTGAAGATCGTGCCGATACGACTCATGGTTCTACTCTGCCGCCAACCTCGGACATCGGGGCGCGACAGCACGCGGGTCGCAGGTGCTCGCACATGCCGAAACCGCATTCGTTCGTCGAGGACGCAGAAGAGCGCGGCCGACCGGGTGCGTCCTCGCCGAACGTAAACGTCCTCGTCACGTGCGCGTCCGCGAGAACGACGGAGCCCCCGACCACGAGGTCGGGGGCTCCGGGGCGGCTCAGTCGGTCGAGCCCGAGCAGGTGACGATGGCGAACTGGCCCGTCGAGGTCTGCTCGGCGATGACCTCGCCGTTGAAGGTGATCTTGCACGAGACGGTGGACGCGGACTGGTCGGCCTGGGCCACGAGAGAGAACACCGAGAAGTTGAACATTCCGGACGAGTCCACCGCGAACTCCGTCTTCCACGGCGCGGCGACGTCGGTGGCCTGCTGCGTGGAGCTGCCCGACGAGTCGGCCGTCAGGTAGGTGACGTTCGCGACGGTGGCGCCGTCGGAGGTGACCTCGTAAACGAGGTTCCCGCCGGCGACCGCCTCGGCGGAACCCGAGTCGTTCGAGCCCGCCGCCCCGTCGACCGGGGTGACCGGCACGACGGTGCTGTTCTCGAGGCTCTCGTTGACCGCTCCGGCGACGCCGGCGATCGCGGCGAGCGAGACGACGATCGCGATGATCCAGGCGACGACGCCGAGCGCGAGGCCCGTCCATGCAAAGGCGCGGGCGCGGTTCTTGCGGACGAGACCGATGATTCCGAGGATGATCGCGGCCAGTGCGGGCAGCCACGCGATGAAGCTCACGATGGGGACGATGGCGAAGACGATCGCGACCGCGCCGACGATCAGCGCAGCGAGGCCGACACCGTTCTTCTGCGTGGTGGTCGGTGCATCGGGAGCCGCGGCGGGCGCGGGTACAGAGGTGCTCATGCTGTTCTTTCGTGTTGGTGCCCGCATCCCCCAATGGGCGGGCTCAACCTTCCACGGTAGCGGACTCACAGCTGGCGCATAGTCCTAGCACAGCTCCCACTCACCTCGCGCACACGGGGAACGCCCCGGAGCCGAAGCCCCGGGGCGTTCATCTCATCGTTCTACGCGGCGAGCGCCTGCGCGGCGGCCGAGACGCTGAAGCCCGCGGCGGTGGCATCCACGGTCACCGCTCCCCCATCGCTCAACTCACCCGAGACGAACAGGTCGGCGATGCGGTCGTCGACCTCGCGCTGAATGACGCGGCGCAGCGGCCGCGCCCCGTACTCGGGCTCATAGCCGACCTCGGCGAGACGGTCGATCGCGGCATCCGTCACCTCGAGCGTGACCTCGCGAGAGGCGAGCCGGCGCGAGGTCGCGTTCAGCAGCAGCCGCACGATCTGGCGCAGCTGCGCCATCTCGAGCTTGCGGAACAGCACGATGTCATCGATGCGGTTGAGGAACTCCGGCCGCATCGCCTCGCGCAGCTTGCCCATCACGCGGTCGCGCAGGTCGTCGTCGGCGAACTCACGCCCCGTGGTGGTGAAGCCGATGGCCCCCGACCGGGATGCCAGGAACTCGGCGCCCAGATTGGACGTCATCACGATGACGGTGTTGCGGAAGTCGACCGTGCGGCCCTGGCCATCGGTCAGGCGGCCGTCGTCGAGCACCTGCAGCAGCAGGGTGAACACATCGGCGTGGGCCTTCTCGATCTCGTCGAACAGCACGACGGCGTAGGGGTTACGGCGCACGCGCTCCGTGAGCTGGCCGGCCTCGTCGTAGCCGACGTATCCCGGAGGGGCGCCGATCAGACGCGACACGGTGTGCCGCTCGCCGAACTCGCTCATGTCGAAGCGGATCACGGCGCCGTCGTCGTCGAAGAGCGACCCGGCCAGGGCCTTCGCCAGCTCGGTCTTTCCGACGCCGGTGGGGCCGAGGAACAGGAACGACCCGACCGGGCGGTTCTCGTCGCCCATGCCCGTGCGGTTGCGACGAACGGCCTTGGCGACGGCGGCGACCGCGTCGTCCTGACCGATCACGCGAGCGTGCAACTCGGCCTCGAGGTCGGCCAGGCGGCCCCGCTCGGTGGCGGTGAGGCGTGCGACGGGGATGCCGGTGGCCCGGCTGATGACCGCGGCGATCTCGGGCTCGTCGACGACGGCGGCGGCGCGCGGGGCGCTGGTCGCCTCGTCGAGTCGCTGCTGCACGGTGGCCATCTCGTCGCGCAGGCGCGAGGCTTCTTCGTAGTGCTCGGCCGAGACGGCGGCGTTCTTGTCGGCCTCGAGGGTCGCGAGACGCTCGAGCAGCGACGAGGTGTCGACCGTCACACCGAGGCGCAGGCGCAGTCGCGCCCCGGCCTGGTCGATCAGGTCGATGGCCTTGTCGGGCAGCACGCGGTCGGGCAGGTACCGGTCGCTCAGCTCGACCGCGGCGCGCAGGGCGTCGTCGGTGTAGGTGACGGCGTGGTGCTCCTCGTACGCCGAGCGGAGTCCGCTCAGGATCTCCACGGCATCCGGGATCGAAGGCTCACCGACACGCACGGGCTGCAGGCGCCGCTCGAGGGCGGGGTCTTTCTCGATCGTGCGGTATTCGCGCAGGGTCGTCGCACCAATCAGGTGGACATCGCCGCGGGCGAGGCGGGGCTTGAGGATGTTGCCGGCGTCCATCGATCCGTCGCCACTGCCACCGGCTCCGACGAGCGTGTGCACCTCGTCGATGAAGACGACGAGCTTGTCGGAGGCCGCGATCTCGTCCATCGTCTGGGTGAGGCGCTCTTCGAAGTCGCCGCGGTAGCGGGCGCCCGCGAGCATCGCGGCGAGGTCGAGCGAGACGACGCGGGTCTCGCGCAGCTGCTCGGGAACCTCGTTCGCGACGATCGCGCGAGCCAGACCCTCGACGACGGCGGTCTTGCCGACGCCGGCCTCGCCGATCAGCACCGGGTTGTTTTTGGTGCGACGGCTGAGGATCTCGATGGTCTGCTCGATCTCGTCGGAGCGACCGATGACCGGGTCGAGTTCGCCGGCCGCCGCGCGGGCGGTGAGGTCGGTGCCGAAACGGTCGAGGTTCGGGGTGACGGATGCCGACTCCCCGGTCATCTCGTCCTGCTCGCCGCCCATGACGGTCTCGCGCACCCCCTGGGTGAGGGCCTCGGCGGTGACGCCAGCTTGAGCGAGGATCTGCCCGGCGGGCGCGTCCTGCGCGAGCACGAGCGCGAAGAAGAGGTGGTCGGGGTCGACGTAGGTCGAGCCCGCGGCACGCGCGACCTGGAAGGCGTGGAAGAGCGCGCGCTGCACGGAGCCGGCGACGACGGCGCCGTCGACGTTCGCGGGGGTCGCCGCCGCGGGGAGGCGGCTCTCGGCGGCGCGGGCGATGGCGGCCGGGTCGGCGCCGAGTCGGGCGACGGCCTCTTTCGCGGGCGATCGTCCGACCAGGACGTGGAGCACGTGCAGGGCGTCGAGCTCGCGCTGTCCGCGGCCGAGCGCGAAGCGACCGGCCTCTTGAAGGGCATCCTGGGTGCGGGCGCTGAGGAACCGGCTGAGGTCGATGGAGCGCTCGGCGCGCGCCTGCTCGCCCGCGAGGTAGCGGGCGAGGAACTCGTCGAACGACTGAGCGCCGTCACCGGGGGTGAAGTCTTCGGGCAATTCCGTCTCCTGAGATACGTGAGTGCGGTTCGCTCAAGTTTGCTTCTTGAGCGCCGTCGTATCAAGTTCAACGCGAGGGTCCCGGGTCTATTCCCGCAGCGTCGGGTCGGCCTCGTTCCACAGCTCCACCGTCTGCACGAGCCAGAACACCGCGAAGAGCGCCAGGGCCACCGACTCCCCCACGAGCACCACCGGGACACCCGCGCGCTCGAGCCCCGAGATCACGCCGACCACGAGCAGAACGAGGGTCACCACGATCCCGACGGCCACGCTCGCATACGCGATGCGCACCCCGCGGCGAAGGCGCCCGGTCCGCCGCGGTCGCCAGGCCGCCACCGCCGCCACCGCTATGATCAGCACGAAGAAGGCGACCGCCGCGATCTGGTGCGCCCCCGCCAAGAACGCCTCGGGCGCGATCACCGCCCACATCGCCCCTCCGGCGACGATCACGACGACCACCCCGATCGTCGCCGCCACCCCGGCACTCGCGGTGCCCTGCACCCGGGCGAGGATCGCCGCCGCGATCACCCCGAGCAGGACCACGGATGCCACCGCCACGGCGTTGTTCGCCACGGTCGGCCGCACCGCGGGCGGTACGCACCGCGCCACGTCGAGACAGGCACCCGACGAGACGGTCGTCGGCACGTAGGCGATCGCGAGGGCCAGTACCGCGGCGATGTCGAGCAGGCCCTGCTCGAGGCTCCGACCCGACAGGGCGAGCAGCGCGAGGGCGATCGCGGTCAACGAGCCGACGAAGATCGGACCCGCGGGCGTGTAGTAGGCCGCGCTGACGGACGGCAATCCCTCGCCGCTCAGCAGTTCCAGCCCCACCCCGATCGCCAGAAGGGCCGTCGCGCCGATCAGGCCCAATCGCACGTACCGGTAGGTGCGCTGTGTCGAGGTGGTGCGGATGCGCATAGCCGCATCCTGGCATCCCCCTCCGACATCGCGACGAGACGGGGCCGGCGAACCGGACGCAACCGCCTCCGCCGATGTCGGAGGCGTCTGCCAGAATCCCGGCATGCGCGAATTCCTCGCCGGAGCGGCCCTGCTGGCACGCGGCCTCGGTCAATGGCGCCGGACGCCCGGCGCGATGGCGCTCGGGCTCATTCCGGGAACCCTGGTCGGTCTGGTCTTCGGCGCGGCCCTCGTGACGTGGGGTCTCGTGCTCCCGGGCCTCGTCGACGACTGGACGCCATTCGCCGACGCCTGGATGCCGTTCTGGGCCGGCGCTCTGCGCACCGCGATCGGCGTGGCCTCGTTCGGCGCCGCGGTCCTCGTGGTGATCGTGTCGTTCACGGCCGTCACCCTCGCCGTGGGCGAGCCCTTCTACGACCGCATCTGGCGGGCGACCGAGAGGAGCGCGACCGGAACGGTCCCCGACGCGGAGTACGGGTTCTGGAGGGCCGTCGGCGACAGCGTCCGGCTCATCCTCCGCGGCATCCTGGCGGCCGCCCTCGCGTGGCTCATCGGACTCATCCCCTTCGTCGGGGGCGTCCTGGGTTTCGTCACCGGCGTGGTCCTGACCGGTTGGCTGCTGGCCGACGAGCTCACCTCGCGTGCGCTCTCGGCGCGTGGCCTCGACAGACAGGCGCGCCGCCGACTGCTGCGCACCCATCGCGCGCGTGCCCTCGGGTTCGGGGTGGCGACGCAGTTGTGCTTCCTCGTGCCGCTGGGGGCGGTCGCGGTCATGCCCGCGGCCGTCGCCGGCAGCACGCTCTGGGCGCACGCCGCCCTGGGAGTCACGCCACGGCCGCGTCCCGCCGTTCGCGGCGCCGTTCCCGCGACGGCGCAACCCACCTCGCCGACGGACCGGCGCGCGGACTCGGCACGATAGCCTGGAGCGACCGAAGGGATCCTCATGTTCATCGTCTCGCTCATCCTGTTCGTCGGCGGCATGCTGCTGACCGGCATCTCGTTCTCGCTCGCCGCCCCCGCGCTGTTCTTCGCGCTCGGCATCATCCTCGTCTCGGCCTCGCTGGCGCTGCCGTTCCACTTCGGCACCCGCTGAGCCCGCATCTCGGATCGGCACCGTCCCACGTCACCCCCGGGTAGCGTGGACCGGTGCCTTTCTCGTTCGACGCCCTGCGTCGCCGCCCCGATCTCGAGGGCCCCAACCTTCTGGCGGTCGACGCCGCCGACCGCCTGATCCTCGACGAGTCAGCGGACGCGCGAGCCCAGGTCGGCGACGACGAGATCGTCGTGATCGGCGATTCCTACGGGGCGCTCACCCTGGCGGCAGCGGATGCCGGAGGTCGCGGCATCCGGGTCCATCAAGACGAACTGCTGGGCGAGGAAGCCCTGGCGCTCAACGCCCGCGGCACCGGTCTCGAGGATTCCTTCGTCTCGCACCCGCTCGATGCCGCGCTTCTCACCGGGGCGCGGGTCGTCCTCCTGCGTCTCCCCCGGTCGCTCCAGGCTCTCTCGGACATCGCCGGGCTGATCGCTCTTCACGCGCACCCCGACGTCGTCGTCTACGCCGGCGGTCGCCTGAAGCACATGACCCCGTCGATGAACGACGTGCTGCGGCGATTCTTCACCCGGCTCGACGTCACGCATGCGCGGCAGAAGTCGCGGGTCCTCGTCGCGCGTGGCCCCCACGACGGCGCCGAGCCCGTCCCCGAGGGCGCCGAGATCGACGGCATCGCGGTCCGCGCATTCGGCGGCGCCTTCGCGGGCGCATCGATCGACATCGGCACGCGGCTGCTGCTCGCCCACCTCCCGGCCCCGCAGAGAGGCGAGGCGATCGACCTGGCGTGCGGGACGGGAGTGGTCGCCGCGGCCCTGGCGACGCGGCATCCCTCCCTCCGGGTCATCGCGTGCGATCAATCGGCAATCGCGGTCGCGTCCGCCCGGGCCACCGCCGAGGCCAACGGGGTGTCCGATCGCGTGAGCGTCGTCCGCGACGATGTCTTGAGGGGGCAGCCGGATGCCACGGCGTCGTTCATCGCGCTGAACCCGCCGTTCCACGCCGGATCCGCCATCAACGAGGGTCTCGCTCCCCGGATGTTCGCCGACGCGGCCCGGGTGCTCGCCCCCGGCGGTGAGCTCTGGACCGTGTGGAACTCGTCGCTGCAGTACCGCCCCGCTCTCGAGCGACTCGTGGGCCCGACCCGTCAGGTCGCTCGCGACCGAAAGTTCACGGTCACGGTGTCGACGAAGCGCTGAACCTCCTTCCGTCGACCCGTGGCGAGCGCGCTGTTCCCGGCGTAGATTCCGTCTGACGTCGACGAGGAGGTGCGCCGTGCGGATCCGAACCGCTGCTCCGTTGCTCGCCCTCGTCGTTGCCCTCGCGGCGGTGTTCGCGACGGGAGCGTCGGCGGCCGGAGCCCCCGCGTCGACGTCCGTGCGCGCCGATCCCCTGTCCGACGCCCTCACGGCTCCCCTGCTCGCGGACTGCTCGAGCATCACGGACAACGGTCGCGGCTACGCCCGATTGCACGGCATCGGTCTGTGCGGCGCCGACTCGACACCCGCGTCGCAGCCCCTGCGCACCGAGCTCGTCGGCGGCGAGGAATGCGGCTCGGCGACGCTGACGATGACGAGTCGCGGCGGCGGGCTGGCCGCGATCGACTGGCGGGTGAGTTCCGAGACGGGACCGATCGTCGCCGTCGAACTCGACCTCGCGTTCGCGAGCCACGCGGGCGGAGAGATGCGCCACTTCTCCGACCGCTCGCCCAGCGTCCATGCCCACGAAGGGACGGTCGCCTTCCTCGGGGTGGGCCGCGCCACGGCCACCCTCTCCGGGTCGGTCGAGACCTTCACCGCCACGTGCCGCATCGTTCCGGCGAGCGTGCGCATCCTCGTGCGCTGAGGCTCACCGTGCGGTGTCAGCCCTTGCCGCCGGGAGGACCCACGACCAACAGCACGACGAACACGACCACCACCACCGCGACGAGCACCAGCGCGAGCGCCCAGGGCCGGCGGAGGAAGAATCGCAGCAACCGGTCGAGCGGCTGTCGATCGCGCGGGTCGCCACTGTCATCGAGTCGCCACGGCCCGCGGAGGCGTCCGGTGCGGTGCAGCCAGATCTCGGTGGGGATCGTGGCGTAGGGGATGACGGCGCTCACCACCGCGAGCGCGGTCGGCCCGAGGCCCCAGCGCTGGTTCAGCGCCACGAGGACGGCGGTGGCCCCGTAGGCGAGGAACACGAAGCCGTGGATGCCACCCCCGATCGACACCGCGATGGGAAGGTCGGCGACGGCGCGCAGGATCAACCCGCCGATCAGGAGCGTCCACGAGATCGCCTCGGCGATCGCGAGGGTGCGAAACAGGGTCAGGGGCGTGCGGAACACGTCTCTCCTCGTTCGGGTCGGGGGCTTCCCACCCTACGGAAGACGCGGCGACCACCCGGGCTTCTCGGTTCGACGTCGAGACGACACCCGATCGGCAGATCGGCCGCATCGAGCGGCGCGTAGGCTGAAGGGATGGCGGAATCCCGGGGGCGCGTGTGGACCGGGGTCATCCGCGTGGGGCCGCACCGCGGTGATCACCGCGTCGCTCTTCGCGCCGTCCTCAGTGTCGGCATCCCGCTCCTCCTGCTCCTGGCGCTCGGGCGGCTCGACCTCAGCGTGTACGCGAGCTTCGGGGCTTTCGCCGCGCTCTACGGGCGGACCGACCTGCCCCGCACACGCGTACGCATGCAGGCCGTGGCGGGCACCGTCCTCGTGTCGTGCATGCTCGTCGGCACTGCTCTCTCCGCGCTCGCTACTCCGGCGATCACGAGTGTCGCCGTCGTCGCGGTCCTCGCCGCGGTGGTCACCCTTCTCGCGTACCGAGCCCAGTGGCATCCGCCCGGCGCCCTCTTCGCCGTCTTCGCCGCGGGAGCCACCGCGAGCTTCCCGGCCACGGCCGAGACGTTCCTCACCGTCATCCTCGTCGGGGGCGCGAGCGTGCTGTGGAGCCTGCTCGTGACGACGGTCTTCATCCTCGCGCGCCGAGGTTCGTGGCGACGCCCGGCACGCACGCGCCCGCTGATCGGCTCGGTGGCGTGGGAGATGACGGCGACCGTCGGCGTCGCAGCCCTCCTCGCGGGAGTGGCCGGAGCCCTCCTGGTGGGCACCCACTGGTACTGGGCGATGGTCGGTGCCGTCGCCGCCGTCGGCGGGGCGCACGTCACCGCCCGACTCATCCGCGGCGTGCAGCGGCTCGTCGGGACAGTGCTGGGCGTGCTGATCGCCGCGGGTCTTCTCGCCCTCGACCTGCCGCCGTGGGTCGTGCTGTTGGTCGCGGTGGCCCTGCAGGCGGGTGCCGAGCTGTTCGTCGGGCGCAACTACGGTATCGCGATGCTCTTCATCACCCCGCTCGCCCTGCTCATGGTGTCGCTCGCCTCGCCCGTCGCCCCCGAGATGCTGCTGCGCGACCGCGTGATCGAGACGGTCATCGGCGTCGCGGTCGGAACCGTCGTCGCCATCGTGTCGGCGGGACTGCGACGCCGATCCGCGAGAAGCTGAGCCCGACATGGACACCGATCGACAGCGCCGCCTCTCCACCGACACCGCCGAACGCATCAGCGCGGGCTGCTACGGCGCCCTGGTCTCGGCATCGACCCTCATCGGTCTCGGCGAAGCCGACCTGAGCGACGTGATCCTCGTGGTCGCGCTGACGAACGTCGTGTATTTCGCCACCCACGTCTTCGCGTACACGCTCGGCGACACCTCGCCCGACCGGCCGTCGAAGATCTTCCGCCACCACATGCGGGTGAGCGCGCCCATGGTGTCGGTGACGTTCCTGCCCCTGCTGGTGGTGGTTCTGCTCGTCGCCTTCGGGGTGGGCCTCGCCACCGCCCTGCTGTGGGGCGTGGGGGTCGCCATGACCTATCTCGTGGTAGTGGCCACCGCCGGAGCGCGCCTGCGCGGCTCCTCCGCCCTCGTCGTCGTGATCACGGCCGTGGGGGCGGCTCTCGTCTCGGCGCTGCTCATCGTCGCGAAGCTCCTGCTCCACTGACCGGAAGGCCTCCTCATCACTGCTCACCTCACCGTCGTCGGCGCGATCAACGTCGACCTCACCGCTCGCGTCCAGCGCTCCCCCGGCCCCGGCGAAACCGTCGCCGACGGCGTCCTCGACCGCGGCCCGGGCGGCAAAGGCGCGAACCAGGCGGTCGCCGCTGCCCGCCTCGGCGCCACCGTTCGGCTCATCGGCGCCGTCGGCGATGACGCCGAGGGCCACGGCATCCGGGACCGCTTCGCATCGATCGGACTCGACGCCTCGGGCGTGCAGACCGCGGATGCCGCGACCGGAACCGCCCTGATCGTCGTCGACGCGACGGGCGAGAACTCGATCGTCGTCTGCGCCGGGGCGAACGCGGCGATCGACGCGGACGCGCTCGGCATCGAGCCGGGAGCGGCGGTGCTCCTGCAGCTGGAGGTGTCGGATGCCGTGGTCTCGGCCGCCGCACGTGCCGCCGGGTTCCTCGCGGTCAACGCCGCCCCCGCCCGCCCGCTTCCCGCCGACGTCCTCGAGCGGTGCGATCTCGTGATCGTCAACGAGACCGAGTACGCGCAGCTGCCCGAGGTGCACGACGCGCCCCTGCTGTGCGTCACGCTGGGCGCCGAGGGCGCGCGACTTTACCGCCGGGGCGAGCTCGTCGCGTCGGCCGCCGGGGTGCCGACCACCGTCCGCAACACCGTCGGCGCAGGAGACGCGTTCTGCGCGGCCCTCGTCGTCGGGCTTCTTCGCGGCGACGACGAAGCCGATGCCCTCGCGCGCGCGTGCGCGGTGGGCTCGGCCGCCGTGGGCGACGACGCCTCGCAACCGGCACTCGCCGCACTCGACACGTACGGAGTCCCCGCATGAGCCGCCGCCCGATCCTCGTCGACTGCGACACCGGCATCGACGACGCCCTCGCCATCGCGTACCTGCTGGCCGAGCCCTCGGTCGAGGTCGTGGGCGTGACGACCGTTTCGGGGAACACGGATGCCGCCCGCGCGGCCGCCAACACCCTGTCGCTGTTCGAGCTCGCCGGCGAGGACGACATCCCGGTCGCGATCGGCGCCCACGACTTCCGCGGTCGCGCCTACGCGGGTGGTGCCCCGCACGTGCACGGGGACGACGGCCTCGGCGGCATCGCGCTGAGCGCCGCGGCCCGCGCGCACGATGCCCGCGCGGCGGTCGAGCTCATCGACCACCTGGCGTCGCGGCATCCGGATCTCACCGTCCTCGCCCTGGGGCCCCTGACGAATCTCGCCGCATACGCCGAGGCACCGGGAGTCGCCCGGTTCGACCGCCTCGTCGTCATGGGCGGCGCCTTCGCCCACTCGGGCAACGTCACGGCGTGGGCCGAGGCGAACATCCACAACGACCCCGAGGCCGCGGCCCTCGTCTTCGCGCAGGACTGGGACACCACCCTCGTCCCCCTCGACGTCACGATGACGCAGACCCTGGATGCCGCCGACCTCGTGCGCCTCGAGGCGATCCCCGGTGCCGTGCCGCAGGCGCTCGCGCGGATGCTGCCGCACTACCTCGACTTCTACGCCGGCGTCTTCCCCGACCGGCGCTGCGCGCTGCACGACCCGCTCGCCGCGATGGTGGCCGCGGGGGCGCTGCGCGGAGTCAGCGTCGCGTCGGGCCACGTCGACGTGCGGCTCGAACGCGGCGAACGCGGGCGGACGGTGTCTTCGCACGGCTCGTCGACGCAGAGATGGGTGCGCGGCATGGAGGGCTCGGCGGCCGAGGTGCTGCTGGAGCGGCTCGAGTCGCGGGAGTGGCCCGCCTGAGGCTTCGCTCTAGCTGCGGCGCCTCTTCAGCCACGCCGCGAACCGCGACGTGTGGCGGTCGGTGAACTCGTTCGCGAGCCGGAACGCCTCGTCGCCGATGTCAGCGCCCGCGTTGATGGCCTCGATCGAGCGGAGGGCTCGCTGTTCCTGATCGTCGTGCTCGTCGTGGGCCATGGTGTCCAGGGTACGAGCGTCGGCCGGGGAAAGTGCCGGTGACGGCGGAGGGAACGACGGAGCCCGCCCTCGCGCGATGCGGGGCGGGCTTCGTCGTGGGCGTCGGAACTCAGAAGTCCCAGTCGTCGTCCTCGGTCGCCTCGGCCTTGCCGATGACGTACGACGAACCCGAGCCACTGAAGAAGTCGTGGTTCTCGTCGGCGTTCGGCGACAGGGCCGAGAGGATCGCGGGGTTCACGTTCGTGACCGACGCGGGGAACATCGCCTCGTAGCCGAGGTTCATCAGCGCCTTGTTCGCGTTGTAGTGAAGGAACTTCTTCACGTCTTCGCTCAGTCCGACCGAGTCGTACAGGCTCTGCGTGTACCCCACCTCGTTGTCGTAGAGCTCGTACATCAGCGAGAACGTGTAGTCCTTGATGTCGTCGCGACGGGCCTGGTCGACCGTCTCGAGACCGCGCTGGAACTTGTAGCCGATGTAGTACCCGTGCACGGCCTCGTCGCGGATGATGAGGCGGATCAGGTCTGCCGTGTTGGTGAGCTTGGCGCGGCTCGACCAGTGCATCGGCAGGTAGAAGCCCGAGTAGAAGAGGAACGACTCGAGCAGGGTCGAGGCGACCTTGCGCTTGAGCGGGTCGTCGCCACGGTAGTAGTCCATGACGATGCGCGCCTTCTTCTGAAGGAACTCGTTCTCGGTCGACCAGCGGAACGCCTCGTCGATCTCCTTCGTCGAGCACAGCGTCGAGAAGATCGACGAGTAGCTCTTCGCGTGCACCGACTCCATGAACGCGATGTTCGTGTAGACGGCCTCCTCGTGCGGGGTGATCGCATCGGGGATGAGCGAGACGGCGCCGACCGTGCCCTGGATCGTGTCGAGGAGCGTGAGCCCCGTGAACACGCGCATCGTGAGCGTCTGCTCATCGGGGGTGAGCGTGTTCCACGACTGGATGTCGTTCGACAGCGGCACCTTCTCGGGCAGCCAGAAGTTGTTCACGAGACGGTTCCAGACCTCGAGGTCCTTGTCGTCCTGGATGCGGTTCCAGTTGATGGCCTGCACGTGGTTCAGCAACTGCAGCTTCTCAGCCATGTCGTTCCTGTGTCCTTGATCGATGGGTGGTCAGCGGGTCAGAGCATGCACGAGACGCACTCGGTCATGTCGGTGCCCTCGAGCGCCAGCTGACGCAGACGGATGTAGTAGATGGTCTTGATGCCCTTGCGCCACGCGTAGATCTGCGCCTTGTTGATGTCGCGGGTGGTGACGGTGTCCTTGAAGAACAGCGTCAGCGACAGGCCCTGGTCGACGTGCTGCGTCGCGGCGGCGTACGTGTCGATGACCTTCTCGTAGCCGATCTCGTACGCGTCCTGGTAGTACTCCAGGTTCTCGTTCGTCATGAACGGAGCCGGGTAGTAGACGCGACCGAGCTTGCCTTCCTTGCGGATCTCGATCTTCGAGGCGATCGGGTGGATCGAGCTCGTCGAGTTGTTGATGTACGAGATCGAGCCGGTCGGGGGTACGGCCTGCAGGTTCTGGTTGTAGATACCGTGCGCCTGGATCGAAGCCTTCAGCTCACGCCAGTCGTCCTGCGTGGGGATCTGAACCCCGGCGAAGAGCTCCTTCGCCTTGGCCGTCTGCGGCTCCCACACCTGGTCGGTGTACTTGTCGAAGAACTCGCCCGACGCGTAGGTGGAGTTCTCGAAGCCGTCGAAGGCCGTGCCGCGCTCGATCGCGAGGCGGTTCGAGGCACGCAGCGCGTGGAACAGCACCGTGTAGAAGTAGATGTTCGTGAAGTCGATGCCCTCTTCGGAGCCGTAGTAGACGTGCTCACGAGCGAGGTAACCGTGCAGGTTCATCTGACCGAGACCGATGGCGTGCGAGCGGTCGTTGCCGTCTTCGATCGAGCGCACAGAGGCGATGTGGCTCTGCACGCTGACGGCGGTGAGGGCCCGGATCGCGGTCTCGACCGTGAGGCCGAGGTCGCCACCGTCCATCGCAAGGGCGATGTTCATCGAACCGAGGTTGCAGGAGATGTCCTTGCCGATGGTGTCGTACGAGAGGTCCTCGTTGTACGTGGTCGGCGTGTTGACCTGCAGGATTTCGGAGCACAGGTTTGACATGTTGATGCGACCGGCGATCGGGTTGGCCTTGTTCACCGTGTCCTCGAACATGATGTACGGGTAGCCCGACTCGAACTGGATCTCGGCGAGGGTCTGGAAGAACTCGCGCGCGTTGATCTTCGTCTTCTTGATGCGCGGGTCGTCGACCATCTCGCGGTACTTCTCGGTGACCGAGATGTCGCCGAACGGCTTGCCGTAGACCTTCTCGACGTCGTACGGCGAGAAGAGGTACATGTCCTCGCCGTTCTTCGCGAGCTCGAAGGTGACGTCGGGGATGACGACACCCAGCGACAGCGTCTTGATGCGGATCTTCTCGTCGGCGTTCTCGCGCTTGGTGTCGAGGAAGCGGAGGATATCGGGGTGGTGGGCGTTGAGGTACACCGCGCCGGCGCCCTGACGCGCTCCGAGCTGGTTGGCGTAGCTGAAGCTGTCTTCGAGGAGCTTCATGACGGGGATGATGCCCGACGACTGGTTCTCAATCTGCTTGATCGGCGCACCCGCTTCGCGGATGTTCGACAGCAGCAGGGCCACGCCGCCGCCGCGCTTGGAAAGCTGCAGCGCGGAGTTGATGCCGCGGGCGATCGACTCCATGTTGTCTTCGATGCGCAGGAGGAAGCACGACACGAGCTCGCCGCGCTGCGCCTTGCCCGCGTTGAGGAACGTGGGCGTGGCCGGCTGGAAGCGGCCCGAGATGATCTCGTCGACGAGCTGGACGGCCAGACGGGGGTCGCCGTCGGCGAGGGCGAGGGCGGTCATGACGACGCGGTCCTCGAAGCGCTCGAGGTAGCGCTTTCCGTCGAAGGTCTTGAGCGTGTAGCTCGTGTAGTACTTGAAGGCGCCGAGGAAGGTCTCGAAGCGGAACTTCGCGCCGTAGGCGCGGTCGTTGAGCTCCTGGATGAAGTCCATCGAGTACTTCTCGAGCACGGTGGGCTCGTAGTACTCCTTCTCGACGAGGTAGTCGAGGCGCTCCTTGAGCGAGTGGAAGAACACCGTGTTCTGGTTGACGTGCTGCAGGAAGTACTCCCGCGCCGCCCGCTTGTCGGCGTCGAACTGGATCTTGCCGTCGGCGTCGTACAGGTTCAGCATCGCGTTGAGGGCGTGGTAATCCATTCCCTCGAATCGCGCCTCGGTCTTGAAGTCCACGTCGGTCAGCTCAACTTCCACCATCGTTCCAATCCCTCGGTGACCCGCTCGACGTCGTCGGGCGTGCCGAATACTTCCAGCCGGTACAGGTGCGGCACGGCGCACTTGCGGCTGATGATGTCGCCGGCGAGGCAGAAGGCATCGCCGAAGTTCGTGTTCCCCGCGGAGATGACCCCGCGGATGTTGCGTCGGTTCCGCTCCTCGTTGAGGAACCGGATGACCTGCTTGGGGACCGCGCCCTTCTCGACGCCCCGGCCGGCACCCCCACCGTAAGTGGGGGTGACCAGCACGAAGGGTTCGTCGACGTGGAGGGGCGGATCGGTCGGCCGCAGCGGAATGCGCACGGCCCGCTTGCCGAGCTTCTCGATGAAACGCGCGGTGTTGCCCGACACGCTCGAGAAGTAGACCAGCAGCGGAGCCTCGGTCGCCGACAGGACAGTGCTCATGACGGTGGTCTGAGAGCCTGTCGCCGGATCAGGCGAGGCGCGAAGCGAGCTCGTCGATCTTGTCGGGGCGGAAGCCCGACCAGTGGTCCTCGTCGGTGACGACGACGGGTGCCTGAAGGTACCCGAGCGACTTGACCTGCTCGAGCGCCGTCGGGTCTTCGGACAGGTCGAGCACGTTGTACTCGATGCCCTTCGAGTCGAGTGCGCGGTAGGTCGCGGTGCACTGGACGCAGGACGGCTTGGTGTAGACCGTGATCGCCATGTCGTTCTCTCTCTCCCCTGGAAAAACTGTGTCCGGGCGGGCAGGGCCAGCCGGGACCTCAATACTACATATGGGGACGGACATCGGAAGGAACCACAAGGGGTAGTAGTTACATCAGTGTGATTTTCCACCGTCTCTCCCCATGTACAACACAGGTTGTCCACGATTTCATCCACAGATCGACCCCCTTCCCGGGTGTTCTTAACAGGCGCGATTCCGCGGTTCTCGCGGCTCCGCTCGATGTCTGTCCACAGGTCGGACGCTAGACGGGGGTTCCGACATTGCACAGGCGGGCGAAAACGTCCGTGGGCGTGTCGCGGCGTGTCGCGACGCGGCGACCGGACGGGGCCTCGGCGCATGTCGGAGGTCGGCTGTAGCGTTATCCGGTGGCCGGCTACCGCGAACTCCTCCGAACCCCAGGCGTGGGGCGCATTATCGCCGCGCAGTTGACGGCGCGGTTCCCCAACGGCATGACCAGCCTCGCCGTGCTCCTGCACATCGAGCACGTCACCGGTTCGTACGGCGCCGCCGGCCTCGTCCTGGCCGCCACAAGCATCGGCCAGGCCGTCGCCGGCCCCGTCACCAGCCGCTGGATGGGCATCTGGGGCATGCGCCGCGTACTCACCGTCACGCTCCTCGTGTGCGCGGCGGCGATCGCGACCCTCGCCCTCATCGAGATGCCGCTCCCCCTCTACATGGTGCTCGGTCTCATCGCCGGCCTCTCCACCCCGCCCGTGCAGTCGGCGGTCCGCACCATCTACCCCAAGATGGTCAACTCGAAGCGGCTCACCCCGCTGTACTCGCTCGACGCCTCGCTGCAAGAGATCATCTGGGTCCTCGCACCGGTGCTCATCACCCTCGTGGCGACGCAGGTCGGCACCGTCCCGGGTCTGCTCCTCGTCGTGGTCATCCTCCTCGGCGGGGGCGCGTGGTTCATCCTCAGCCCCGAGGTCGGTCGCGTGCGCATCCCGCGCAGCCGCCGCGGGCTCGGTCGCGTCCTGGCGAAACCGCCGGTCATCCTCGCCACCGCCACCGGGTTCCTCCTGATCGGCGCGTGCTCGGCCGTCGAAGCGGGCGTCGTCGCGACCTTCGACCACGGCGGGCTCGAGGCGGGTCTCATCCTCGCCGTCTTCGCCGTCGGCAGTCTCGCCGGTGGCCTCTCGTTCGGCCACATCCCCATCGGCCCTTGGGCGATGGCCCGACGTTTCGCGATCGTCGCCCTCGGGCTCTCTCTCACCGTCTTCTCGCTCAACGCGTGGTGGATCGGTGCGACCCTCCTCGTCGCCGGTGCCGGCATCGCACCGGCGCTGGCCGTGATGTTCGCCATGACCTCGGCGAGCGTCCGCTTCAGCGAGACGGCCGAGGCCTACGGCTGGATCGGCACGGGTCAGCTCATCGGCGCGGCCGCGGGCTCGGCCGTGGCGGGCTTCCTCGTCGACGGGGTCGGCCCGACCGGCGCATACGTCGCCGCAGCCGGATTCGCGGCGCTGGGATTCGTCGTCGCCGCGGTCTTCGTCCGGGGATTCCCCGATCTCCGCCACCGCGACGCGAGCCCCATCCCCGACACCGAGCCGGTGCACACCATCACCTGAGTGGATGCCGGGGTGCGCGGGATCCCGTGTCGGAACGCCCCGACGGGCGGGTCAGTGCGTGCGTCGCAGCAGCTCGAGCACGGCGAGTGCGTACGCATCCGCCGGGGCCGGGTGGTCGAACACCAGCGTCGACCCGCCGATCGAGATCTCGACCTCGTAGGTGTCGGACAGTCGGCGCAGGGAGCGGAAGGTCGAGCGCAGCATCTCGCGCAGCTGCGACTCCGACGGCAGCCACAGCGCATCCTCGGTCGCGACCGAGTCGAGCGCCCACTCCGTCGTGCCGTTGAAGGCGAGGATCCGACCCGTGGGGTAGTCGCGCGGCTCCACCGTCATGTCGCTCACGGTGAAGACATCGGCCTCGAACTCCGGTTCGTCGAGCTGGAAGCGGTCACCGGATCGCGGATGCCACACCAATCCGGCCTCGCGCAGGGCCTGGGCCATCTCGGTTGAGATCATGGCATCCATTCTGGGGGCGTTCTGTGACGACGGGTCGGCGGCGTTGCGCGCGGACGGAGCAAGATGGATGCCATGTCCTCTCCCGTGACCCTCCCGCAGCTCGCCTGGGGCGACCCGAACGGACCGCAGGCCCTGCTCGCCCACGGACTCGGCTCCGACGGAGCCCTCATGTGGCGGTACGGCGTCGCGCTGGCCGAAGCGGGGTGGCGCGCCGTCGCCGTCGACCTCCGCGGGCACGGGGACGCACCGCGCACCCTCGACTACCGCCTGTCGGCGTACGCGGCTGATCTGCGCGGGACGACGCCTTCGCACGGAGGGGCGTGGGATGCGGTCGTCGGGCACTCCCTCGGCGGCGCCGCATCGACCCTCGCTGCGGCCGAGAGCCCGGGGTGGACCCGTCGCCTCGTGCTCGTCGACCCGGCCATCCTCTTGTCGGAGGAGGACCGCGCGATCGTCCGCGCGAGCCAGGAGCAGTCGTTCGACGACCCGAGCGTCGCCGCCGTCCGGGCCGCGCATCCCGACTGGCACCCGATCGACGTCGAGTTGAAGGCACGAGCGACGACGCGCGCGAGCCGGTGGGCCGTCGAGCAGACGAGCCTGCAGAACGCCGCGTGGGACGTGCGCGCGGCGGCGGCCGCGCTGTCGGTGCCGACGCACGTGGTCGGAGCCGATCCCGCCGTGCACTCGATCTTCACGGGCGAGCTCGCGGCCGAGGTCCTCCGCAACCCCGTCGTGACGATGAGCGTCGTCGACGGCGCCGGTCACTCTCCGCATCGCGACCGGCCGGAGGCCGCGGTGGCCGCCGTCCTCGACGCCCTGCGCTGACCCGCGCATACGCGTTTCGCGGCGCGATGCCACCCCGCCCGCGATGTCGGTGGGGCCGAGCAGAATGGATGCCATGACCTCGTTCGATCCGGCTCGGTACCTGCCCGACGACCTGCTCGCGCGCATCCGTGAGCGCGCCGTGGTGCACGACCGCGAGAACACGTTCCCTCATGACGACCTCGACGAGCTGCGGAAGGCCGGGTATCTCGGCATCCTGGTGCCCAGCGAACTCGGCGGCACGGGGCTGAGTCTCGCCGAGGCGTCGCTCCTGCAGCAGCGCCTCGCCGGGGCGGCGCCCGCCACGGCCCTGGCGGTGAACATGCACCTCGTGTGGACCGGCGTCGCGAAGGTGCTGAGCGATCGTGGGCTCGACGATCTCGCCTTCGTCCAGCGCGGCGCGGCCGCGGGCGAGGTGTTCGCCTTCGGTATCAGCGAGGCGGGCAACGACCTGGTCCTGTTCGGCAGCGACACCGAGGCTCGCCCTGACGGGCGGGGCGGCTACACGTTCACGGGGACGAAGATCTTCACCTCGCTGTCCCCCGTCTGGGACCACCTCGGTGTGCACGGGCTCGATGAGACCTCGCCCGAGGGCCCCCGCATGGTGTTCGCGTTCCTCGACCGCAGCGACGACGTCGTCGCCCGCGACGACTGGGACACCCTCGGCATGCGCGGCACGCAGAGCCGCACGACCGAGCTTCGCGGTGCACACGCTCCGGCCGACCGGGTCATCCGCCGCGTCGTCCCGGGGCCCCAGCCCGATCCCCTCGTGTTCGGCATCTTCGCCGTCTTCGAGATCCTGCTGGCGTCCGTCTACACGGGCATTGCGCGGCGGGCCATCGAGCTCGCGGTCGAGGCGGCGACCTCGCGCCGATCCAAGAAGACCGGGACCACCTATGCGAACGACCCCGACATCCGGTGGCGCGTCGCCGATATGGCGCTCGCGTACGACGCGCTCCCGCCGCAGTTGGCCTCGCTCGCCTCCGACGTCGACACCCTCGTCGACCACGGCGCGCGCTGGTTCACCCTGCTGTCGGGCGTGAAGTATCGCGCCGTCGCCATGGCGAAAGAGGTCGTCGACGACGCCATCCTCGTCGGCGGCGGTTCGGCGTACTTCTCACGCCACGAGCTCAGCCGGTTGTACCGCGACGTCCTCGCCGGCATGTTCCACCCCTCCGACTCCGAATCGGCGCACTCCACCGCGGCGACGGCCTGGCTCGGGCCGGTGACCGACTGATGGCGCGCACGCCGACCCGGGCGCTGAGCCCGGCCGACCAGGAGCGCCGCCGCGCTCTTCGGGTGATGAAGGGGGTCGCTCTCGGCGCGCTGATCGCGATGGCCCTCGTCTTCGCCGTGTCGTTCTCGCTGCAGCGCGAGGTCGAGTGGTTGCAGTACGTCCGCGCGGCGGCCGAGGGCGGCATGGTGGGCGCCCTGGCCGACTGGTTCGCGGTCACCGCGCTGTTCCGGCACCCGCTGGGCCTTCCCATCCCGCACACGGCGATCATCCCGCGACGAAAAGACGAGATCGGGCGCCAATTGGGCGAGTTCGTCGAGACGAACTTCCTCGAGGGCGACGTCGTGCGCACCAAGCTCGAGTCCACGCCCCTCTCGGCGCGGGCCGGGGCCTGGCTCACCGATCCCGCACACGCCGAGCGCGTGGCCGCCGAGGGCGCGACGCTCGCGTCGAGCGTCCTCACCGCGCTGAGCGACGACGACGTGCAGGGTCTCATCGAAGACCTCGCCCGCGAACATCTCCTCTCCCCCGACTGGGGCCCCTCGATCGGCGGATGGCTCGAACGCGTCGTCGGCTCGGGCGCTCACCACGGCGCCGTGGATCTCGCCCTCGACAACATCGCGATCTGGCTCGGCAACAACCGCGACACGTTCCAGGGGCTGGTCTCGCGTCGACTCCCGGCCTGGGTGCCCAGCATGGCCGCACGGCTCGTCGACGACACCGTGTACCGCGAAGCGGTGCAGTTCGTCGATGCGGTGCGCGCCGATCCTCGGCACCAGGCGCGCGGTGCGATCGACGGTTATCTCGGGAGACTGGCCGACAGCCTCCAGCACGACCCGGCGACGATGGTGCGTCTCGAAGAGGCGAAGGCCGCGGTCTTCGACAGCCCGCGGGTGCGGCAGTTGGCGGCCGACGCCTGGAACACCGCCAAGGCCGGCCTCCTGCGTTCGCTCGCCGACCCTGAGAGCGCCCTGCGTCGCCGCGCCTCCGCCGCCCTCGCCGAGGTCGGCGTCCGCCTGCAGCGCGACGAGGCCTTGCAGAAGCGGGTCGACGGCTGGGTCACCGATGCGGCGGTGTTCGTCGTGGGGCGGTACCGGCACGACATCGCGTCGATCATCACCGACACCGTCGAACGCTGGGACGCCGAAGAGACCACCGAGAAGATCGAGCTCATGGTCGGGCGCGACCTGCAGTACATCCGTCTGAACGGCACGATCGTCGGTGCTCTCGCAGGCCTGGTGATCTTCACGGTCGCCCACCTGGTGTGGGGATCATGACGGTTCGCGCACTCGCTGGCCGAAACTGCTCGCGTCACGCCGCCCCTCGCCGCCGCCGCGTGAGTAGCCTGGTGCGCGTGAGCGACGGTTCGGGCACGGAGTCCCTCTTCACCTACGGGACGCTGCAGCTGCCCGAGGTGCAGCTCGACACCTTCGGGCATCGCGTCGAGGGCGCAGAAGACGCCCTGGCCGGCTACCGCCTCGAGTGGACCGACATCGCCGACGAAGGGGTTGCGCGCCTGTCCGGCCTCGACCGGCACCCGATCCTGCGCCGCACCGACGACCCCCGCGACCGCGTGTTCGGACGCGTGCTGCGCGTGACGCCCGAAGAACTCGACGCCGCCGACGAGTACGAGGTCTCGCTCTACCGCCGCGCCTCCGTCGTCCTGGCCAGCGGCATCCGCGCCTGGGTCTACGTGGCCGCATGAGCGCCCTGTCCGTCGACCCGCTCTGGCCGCGCGCCGGGGACTGGCCCGCCCCCGATGAGAAGACGGCGCCGGATGCCGTCCTGCTCGGGGTCCCCGCGTGGCGCACGTCCCTCTCCCCGACCGGCGCGGGCGAGACACCGGCGGCCGTGCGCGAGGCTCTCCGGCGCTTCTCGCCGACGGTGCTCGGCCCCCCGCCTCTCGATCTCACCGCCGCACTGACCATCGTGGACGCCGGCGACGTCGACGACCCCGACGGGCGTGACGGCGAGGCGCGCGTGCGCGCAGCCGTGGCGGCGCTCTCGGCGGCCCGTCTGGTGATCGCCCTCGGCGGAGACAACTCCGCCACCTACGGTGTCGCCCAGGGACGCGGAGTCGGGGGTCTGATCACCCTCGACGCGCACTTCGATCTCCGCGACGGAGAGTCGAACGGCTCCCCCGTGCGGCGACTCATCGCCGACGGTCTCGACCCGCGCCGCATCGTTCAGATCGGCATCGCCGACTTCGCGAATTCGGCGGCGTACGCGCAGCGCGCTCTCGACGCGGGCATCACCGTCATCACGCTCGACGAGGTGCGTCGCCGCGGCATCGACGAGGTCGTCGCCGAGTCGCTGCGCATCGCCCGCGGCACGGGCGCATCGCCGGCGAACGGACCCGTGGGGTGGGCGGAGGGCCACGCGGTCGCGTCCCCGACCGGTGACCCGACGACCCGGATCTCCGCCCCCGCGCCGGGCGATGCCGCGGCAGCGGCCTCCGGCATCCACCTCGACATCGATGTGGACGTGTGCGACCGCTCGGTCGCCCCGGGCTGCCCCGCGAGCGTCCCGGGCGGACTCGCCGCCTGGGAGTTGCGCGCCCTCGTGCGCGGGTTGGCCCGAGACCCCGGCGTGACGAGCGCCGACATCGTCGAGGTGGATGCCACGGCAGACACTCCCGACGCCCGCACCGTGCGATTGGCCGCGCTGTGCGTTCTGGAGCTCCTGGCAGGAATGGCGGAAAGACGATGATCCAACTGGTTCTGGCGCGGCATGCGAAGTCGGACTGGGCCGACGAGGGTCTCGACGACCACGACCGTCCCCTCAACGACCGCGGCCGACGCGATGCACCGGCGATGGCCCGGACCGTCGTGCGCAAGGGCGTCCGCCCCGAGGTCGTGCTCTCGAGCACGGCGCTGCGCGCCCGACAGACCGCCGAGGCGTTCGCTCGCGCGTTCGATGCCGAGGTCGTCGAGCACGCCGAGCTCTATCTCGCCGAGCCCGCGCAGCTGCTCGCCTCCGCGCGCGCCGCAGGGGTCGACGAGGTGATGGTGGTCGCTCACGACCCCGGGATGAGCGCCCTGGTGTCGCGCCTCGCCGATCGCGATGAGCGCATGGTCACGTGCGCGGTGGCGATCTTCACGTGGCACGAGGGAACGTGGGACGACGTCGACGCCACCCCTCCCGACGAGTTCGAACTGCTGACGCCCTGAGGCCGGCCACCCGCCGTCCGCCCGCCCTGTCTCAGACCTCGGCCCCGTCCTTCCACACAGTCCGCACGAGGGGCACACCCGGCCGGTAGGCGAGGTGCACGCGGGTCGGGGCCTCGAGCAGCACGAGGTCGGCGCGCGCGCCGGGACGGATCACGCCCACATCCGTGCGCCGCAGTGCTCGCGCACCGCCCGCGGTGGCGGCCCACACCGCCTCGGCAGGCGTCATCCCCATCTCGCGCACGGCGAGGGCGATCATGAGCGGCATCGAGCTGGTGAAGCTCGATCCCGGATTGCAGTCGCTCGCGAGCGCGACCATCACTCCCGCGTCGAGAAGGTGCCGCGCGTCGGGGTACGGCTGGCGCGTCGAGAACTCCACCCCCGGCAGCAGGGTCGCGACGGTGTCGGATGCGGCGAGCGCGGTCACGTCCGCATCCGAGACGAAGGTGCAGTGATCGACGGAGGCGGCGTCCAGGGACACGGCGAGTGCCACCCCGTCCCCGGCGCCGAGCTGGTTTCCGTGCACCCGGATGCCGAGCCCCTTCGCCCGGCCCGCCTCGAGCACGCGCCGGCTCTGGGCGGCCGTGAACGCGCCGGTCTCGCAGAAGACGTCGACCCAGCGGACGAGCGGCGACACGGCGTCGAGCATCTCGCCCACCACGAGGTCGATGTACTCGTCCGCGCGCCCGGCGAACTCGGGCGCGACGACGTGGGCGCCGAGGAACGTGACCTCGTCGGTGACCTCCGCGGCGAGTCGCGCGAGCCGCAGCTCGGTCGCGACGTCGAGGCCGTAGCCCGTCTTGATCTCGAGCGTCGTCGTTCCCTGCGCGCGACACTCGGCGACGAGGGAGCGCACGCGCTGGCGGAGTTCGTCGTCGGAGGCGGACCGTGTCTCGGCGACGGTGGTGCGGATCCCTCCCGCCGCGTACCGCTTCCCCTCCATGCGCGCTGCGAACTCCTCGGCCCGATCGCCGCCGAAGACGAGGTGCGTGTGGCTGTCGACGAACCCGGGGATCACGGCGCGACCGCCGGCATCGATCACCTCGATCCTCGCGTCGGCGGTGAGGCCCGCGGCATCCGAAGCTTCGGTCGTCAGCCCCGTCCACTCCACGCGCCCCGCGCGCACGAGGACCGCCGCGTCGCGCAGCGTTCCGCAGGGGTCGCCCGCGACGGGGACGTTGGTGGTGAGCTCGCCGACGTTCGTCAGCAGGAACGCGCGTTCGGCTCCGTCGGCCCCCGCCTCGCCACTGGGCAGCGCGGGAGCGCTCACCACATCGGCACCGGTCAGCGCGGGAGCGCTCACCACATCGGCACCGTCAGGCCGCGCTCGGCCGCGACTTCGCGAGCGCGGTCGTAGCCGGCGTCGACGTGGCGCATGACTCCGGTGCCCGGGTCATTGACGAGCACGCGGGCGAGCTTCTCGGCGGCGAGCTCGGTGCCGTCGGCGACGCACACCTGTCCCGCGTGGATGCTGCGGCCGATCCCCACCCCACCGCCGTGGTGGATCGACACCCACGACGCTCCGCTCGCGGTGTTCAGCAGGGCATTGAGCAGGGGCCAGTCGGCGATGGCGTCCGAGCCGTCGGCCATGGCCTCGGTCTCGCGGTAGGGCGAGGCGACAGACCCCGCGTCGAGGTGGTCGCGGCCGATCACGATGGGTCCCGACAGCTCGCCCGCGGCCACCATCTCGTTGAACTTGAGGCCCGCCAGGTGGCGTTCCTGGTAGCCGAGCCAGCAGATGCGCGCGGGCAGGCCCTCGACCTGCACCTGCTTTCCCGCCTTGTCGAGCCAGCGGTGCAGCGCTGCGTCCTCGGGGAAGAGCTCGGCCACGGCGCGGTCGGTTTTGGCGATGTCTTCGGGGTCACCCGAGAGCGCGACCCAGCGGAACGGCCCCTTGCCCTCGGCGAACAGCGGACGGATGTACGCGGGCACGAAACCGGGGAACGCGAACGCGCGGTCGTAGCCGCCGAGCTCCGCCTCGCGGCGGATCGAGTTGCCGTAGTCGAACACCGCCGCCCCGGCATCCTGGAACCCCACCATCGCCTTCACGTGGGCCGCCATGCTCTCGCGCGCGCGGCGGGTGAAGTCTTCGGGGTCACGGGCGGCTTCGGCCTGCCACTGGTCGACCGAGACGCCGACCGGCAGGTACGACAGCGGGTCGTGCGCGCTGGTCTGGTCGGTGACGATATCGATCCGGATGCCGCGCGCCAGAAGCTCCGGGAACACCTCGGCCGCGTTGCCCTCGACGCCGACCGACAGCGCCTCACCCGCCTCGCGTGCCGCGGTCACCCGTTCGATGGCCGCGTCGAGATCGGAAGCGACCTCGTCGAGGTAGCCGTGGGCGACGCGGCGGTCGAGACGCGTGCGGTCGACGTCGACGATGAGCACCGCTCCCCCGTTCATCGTCACGGCGAGCGGCTGCGCCCCGCCCATGCCGCCGCACCCGGCGGTGAGGGTGAGGGTGCCGGCGAGCGACTCGCGGCCGAGCGAGGTGGCGACGGCCGCGAACGTCTCGTACGTACCCTGCAGAATGCCCTGCGTGCCGATGTAGATCCAGGACCCGGCCGTCATCTGCCCGTACATCGTGAGCCCCAGCTCTTCGAGTCTGCGAAACTCGGGCCACGTCGCCCAGTCGCCCACGAGGTTCGAGTTCGCGATGAGCACGCGCGGCGCCCACTCGTGCGTGCGGAATACGCCCACCGGCTTGCCCGACTGCACGAGCAATGTCTCGTCGGGCTCGAGCTCGTCGAGCGTGCGCACGATCGCGTCGTACGCCTCCCACGATCGCGCGGCCCGGCCCGTGCCGCCGTAGACGACCAGGTCGTCGGGACGCTCGGCGACCTCGGGGTCGAGGTTGTTCATGAGCATGCGCTTGGCGGCCTCGGCGCCCCAGCTCTTCGCGGTGCGCTCGGAGCCGCGCGCCGCGCGGATCGGAGAGCGGGGAGCGGATGCCGGGACCCCGGCGATCGCTGCGGTCGCGGTGTCCGTTCCCGGCTCCACCGCCGATCCGGCGCTCGGTTCTGAGGTGCCGACTTTGGGCGAGATGTCAACCGGCGTCGCGCCGGTCGTTGTCGTGTCGGTCATGGCGGATCTCCTTCGATCGGGCGGATGGTCGGGGCGGACGCGGCCTACGCGGTGACGGCCCCGCCGGGGATGCGAGCGAGCGCGGCGCGGGCCACCGCGCCCGAGGCGACGAGGTCGGTGACCGCCTCGATCTCGGGCGAGACGAAGCGGTCGGGGCCGGGGCCCTCGACCCGCATACGGACGAGGTCGCGGACGGCGCCGGTGGCCGCCGCGGGCTGGAGAGGCGCGCGCAGGTCGAGGGCACGGCATCCGGTCAGCACTTCGATCGCCAACACGCGGGCGAGCCCGTCGATCGCGCGACGGAGCTTGCGGGCACCCGCCCACCCCATCGAGACGTGGTCCTCCTGCATGGCGCTCGAGGGGATCGAGTCGACCGAGGCGGGGGCAGCGAGTCGCTTGAGCTCCGACACGATTCCCGCGGCGGCGTACTGCGCGATCATCAGGCCCGAGTCGACCCCCACCTCGTCGGCGAGGAAAGGCGGCAGCCCGTTGCTCCGCGCGACGTCGAGCGCGCGGTCGGTGCGGCGCTCCGACATCGACGCCACGTCGGCAACCGCGATCGCGAGGAAGTCCAGCACGTACGCGACGGGAGCGCCGTGGAAATTGCCGTTCGACTCGACGCGCCCGTCGACGGTGACGACAGGGTTGTCGACGGCGGAGGCCAGCTCGCGCTCGGCGACCTGCGCCGCGTGGGTCATCGTGTCGCGCGCGGCGCCGTGCACCTGGGGCGCGCAGCGCAGCGAGTAGGCATCCTGCACGCGCGTGCACTCGGGCCCGCGGTGGCTCGCGACGATGGGCGAGCCGGCGAGGAACGCGCGGAGGTTCGCCGCGGATGCCGCCTGGCCGAGCTGCGGGCGGAGCGCCATCAGGTCGGCCGCGAACACGGCATCCGTCCCCAACTGCGACTCGATCGAGATCGCCGCCGAGACGTCGGCTGTGGTGAGCAGCATCTCGAGGTCGTGCAGGGCCAGCAGCAGCATGCCGAGCATGCCGTCGGTGCCGTTGATGAGGGCGAGGCCCTCCTTCTCGCGCAGGGCGACCGGGGCGATCCCCGCGGCGGCGAGCGCGTCGGCGGCGGATCGCAGGTCACCTGTGGCATCGCGCACCTCCCCCTCGCCCATCACCGCGAGGGCCACGTGCGACAGCGGAGCGAGGTCACCCGAGCAGCCGAGCGAGCCGTACTCGCGCACGACGGGGGTGATCCCGGCGTTGAGCACGGCGGCGTAGGTCTCGACGACAATCGGTCGCACGCCGGTTCGGCCGGTCGCGAGGGTCTGCAGGCGCAGCAGCATGAGGGCGCGCGCGACCTCGCGCTCCACCTCGGAGCCGGTGCCAGCGGCGTGCGAGCGGATGAGGCTCGCCTGCAGCTGGGCGCGCCGGTCCTCGGCGATGAAGGTCGTCGCCAGCGCACCGAAGCCGGTCGAGATCCCGTAATGCGGCTGCGGGTCGTCGGCGAGCCCCTCGATGAGGGCGCGGGTGTCGGCCACCCGCTGCAGAGCGTCGTCGTTCACCGTCACCCGCGCGTCGTGGCGCGCGACGGCGACGACGTCCTGGGGGGTGAGGGGCTGGGATCCGACGGTGACGCTCGTGTTCATACGCCGATTCCACCGCGCCGAGCGCCCCGGAACGACGGGGTTCTGGCATCCTGTGTCTGCCATGTCAGACATTCCCCGTCCGCAGGTCCCCGCCGCCGACCAGACGTTGCGGATCCTCTCGCTGCTCGCGCGCCAGCCCGGCCCGATGGCCGCACAGTCGATCTCCACGACCCTCGGCATCCCCCGCTCGAGCGTCTATCACCTGCTCGCGACCCTCGAACAGCACGGCTACGTCGTGCACCTGCCCGGCGATCGACGGTGGGGTCTCGGCACCGCGGCGTTCGAGCTCGGCGGCGGCTACGCCCGGCAGCAACCCCTCGCCCGCCTCGGCCGGCCGCTGCTGGCAGGGCTCTCCGACCGGGTCGGCGAGTCCGCGCACCTCGCCGTGCTGGCCGGCCGCGACGTGCTGTACATCGTCGAAGAGCGCGCCCCGCGTCGCCCCGCGCTCGTGACCGACGTGGGCGTGCGCCTGCCCGCGCACCTCACCGCGACGGGTCGGGCGATGCTCGCGGCGCTTCCTCGCGAGCAGGTGCGGGCGTTGTTCCCGGATGCCACGGCCCTCACCCAACGCCACGGCGCCGGCCCCGCGACCCCGCGCGAACTGCGCGAGGTGCTTCGGCTGGTGCGGGCAGACGGCCACGCGAGCGAGAACGGCGAGGTGACGCCCGGATTCCGCTCCGTCGCCGCCGCGGTGCTGGATCACGCCGGGTGGCCCGCCGCGGCCGTCGCGATCACGTGGCCGGCCGACGGCCCGCCGCGCGAGGCCGCGGCACTGGCGTCAGCGGCATCCGGAACCGCCGCCGAGCTCGCCCGTCGCATCGGCCGGCACGCCTGAGGCGGGTGCCGCCCCGGCGCACCACCGCAGCGCGTCAGCGCACCACCAGCCGCGGCTCCACCAGCACGTGCGCAGCTCCCGCCGTCGGGGCGCGGGGGGCGACGACCGTGCCGTTCTCGCCCATGAGCAGGTCGAGCGCTCCGGATGCCACCTTCTCGGGCAACTGCTCGACGCTCGACAGGCCGAGCGCCTCCACCGCGGGGGTGTTGTCGAAGCCGATGACCGTGATGTCGGGGCGGCCGGCGAGGGTGACGGCGAGGTGTGCGCCGATCGCGAGCGAATCGCTCGCGCACACGATGCCCGTCACTCCCGGGTCCGCGGCGAGCCCTGCGGCGACGACGTCGCGTGCGGCCGAGACGTTCTCTTCGACGACCCACCGCGGTCCCGAAGCCGCGCTCTCGCGCCATCCGCGTTCGCGTTCGTCGCCGGTGCCGGATCCGCCCGGCCAGCCGAGGAAGGCGATCTGCGAAGAACCCTGACCGAGCAGGTGCGCGGTCGCGGCGCCCGTGCCGGCCGCTCCGTCCACATCGACCCAGAGGTGCGCGGGAGCTTCGACGTCATCCTCGCCCCACGGCCGTCCGAACGACACGAACGGCAGGGCGCGCTCGAGCAGCCACCCCGTGCGCGGGTCGCCGTGGAAGGTGCCGGTGATGACGACGGCATCCACCTCTCCCCCCTCCAGCAGGTCGCCGAGGCGCGCGATCTCCTCTTCGGGGGTGCGCGCGGCGTACAGCAGCACGCGCATGTCGCGCTCGCCCGCGCGTTCGGTGAGGGCGTGCACGAAGCGGTCGAGCACGACGCCCGAGATCCCCCCGGCGTACGGATCGAGATGGATGCCGATGGTGGAACTCCGACGCGTGCGCAGGCGACGGGCGGCGGCGTGAGGGCGGTATCCCAGCTCGGCGATCGCGGCTTCGACGCGCAGGCGGGTGGCCTCGCGCACGATGTCGGGGGTGTTCACGACGTTCGACACGGTCTGCCGCGAGACGCCGGCGACGCGTGCGACGTCGTCGACGGTGGGCGCCTTCGCCATGCCTCGTCTCCCCCGTGCCGTGGCCGGTGCCCCGCGGCATCCGGTTCTTCAGATCCTCCGACGCCGGCGCGCTCCGCGCCGACGCGCGTGCAGGCCTGACGGTCAGACCGACAGCCTAAGGGGGCGAGCAACCGCTTGACAGGAAACACCGCCGTTCTTTACCGTAGTCGAACCGTCATTTGAACGATCAAAAGGGACGGCCCTCCGAGCACCCGGAGGGGTCGCATGCCTCATCGAAGGAGAGAGACACATGACACGGCACACCGCCCGGAACTGGCTCGCCGCCGGCGCACTACTCGCCACCGGAGCGCTCACGCTCACCGCGTGCGGCTCGGGCTTCAACGACACCCCCGGCGAGTCCCAGGCCTCGGGCTCGGGCAAGCTGAGCATCCTCATCGGCTCCTCGGGCGACGCCGAGACCAAGGCCGTCACCGACGCCGTCGCCGCCTGGAGCCAGCAGTCGGGCGTGCAGGCCGAGGTCCAGACCGCCAACGACCTCCCCCAGCAGCTCTCGCAGGGCTTCGCCGCAGGATCCCCGCCGGACCTCTTCTACCTCGCCCCCGAGGCCCTCGCCGGCTACGCCGCGAACGGCTCGATCGCCGCCTACGGCGACGACCTGGCGAACAAGGACGACTTCTATCCCTCGCTCGTCGACAATTTCACCGTCGACGGGAAGTTCTTCTGCGCACCCAAGGACTTCTCGACCCTGGCCCTCATCATCAACACCGACCTCTGGTCGGCGGCAGGGCTCACGGATGCCGATGTGCCCACGACCTGGGACCAGTTGGCATCCGTCGCCCAAAAACTCACCACCGACGGCCGCGTCGGTCTCGCGTTCGGTGCCGAGTACCAGCGCGTGGGCGCGTTCATGGCCGAGGCCGGCGGCGGGCTCGTCACCGACGGCAAGGCCACCGCCGACAGCTCCGCCAACGTCGAGGCGCTGAACTACGTCAAGACGCACCTGAACGACGGCACGTTCGCCTTCGCGTCCGATGTGGGGGCGGGCTGGGGCGGCGAGGCGTTCGGCACCCAGAAGGCCGCGATGGTCATCGAGGGCAACTGGATCACCGGCGCGATGTCGGCCGACTACCCCGGCGTGAAGTACAAGGTCGCCGAGCTGCCCGCCGGTCCCGGCGGCAAGGGCACGCTGCAGTTCACCAACTGCTGGGGCATGGCCGCCGACAGCGGCAACCAGGAGCAGGCCCGCTCGCTCGTCGAGTTCCTGACCTCGACCGACCAGCAGCTGGCGTTCTCGAAGGCCTTCGGCCCGATGCCCTCGATCCAGTCGGCCGCCGACGCGTGGAGCACCGCGAACCCCGACCTCACGGCGTTCCTCTCCGGTGCCGAGTACGCGCAGTTCCCGCCGAACATGGCCGGCGCCGCCGACGTCATCACCGACTTCAACGCTCAGCTGGAGTCACTGAAGACCGGTGACCCGCAGGCGCTGCTGAAGACGGCGCAATCCAACCTCGAGGCCATCACCACGCAGCCATGAGTGCTCTCACCTCAGCGCCGCGTCGCGCCGGATCCTCCTCCCCGGGGATCCGGCGCGGCGAGGCCGCCGCCGGCTGGCTGTTCACCGCCCCCGTGCTGATCATCCTGGGCGTGTTCCTGCTCGTCCCCGTGCTCATGGCACTGTGGGTGAGCTTCTCCGACTGGACCGGGCGCGGCAGCCCCTTCTCGTCCAACGTCGGCTTCGTCGGCCTCGACAACTACGCCGCGGTCACCACCGGCGGCGGGCTCGCCGAGCGCGACTTCGGCACGGCGCTGCGCAACAACGCCTGGTACGTGCTGCTGGTCGTGCCGCTGCAGACCGCGCTGTCGCTCTTCCTCGCTGTGCTCGTCAACCGCGCGGTCCTGCGCGGACGGGGCCTCTTCCGCACCGCCTTCTACTTCCCTTCGGTCACGAGCTCGGTGGCCATCACCGTGCTGTGGCTCTTCCTCTTCTCGGCATCCGGTGCCGTCAACGAGGTGCTGTCGTGGCTCGGCATCAACGGACCGAACTGGTTCAGCGATCCTTCGGGCGTCGTCCACAACCTCCTCGGAGCCGTGGGCATCACCAGCGGTCCGGCCTTTCTCACCGGCAACACGATGCTCGGCGTCTCGTGGTGGGACTGGCTCGCCGGACCCTCGGTCGCGATGTCGGCCTTCATCCTCATGGCCGTGTTCACCACCTCAGGAACCTTCATGCTGCTGTTCATCGCGGGCCTGCAGAACATCGGCGCCGACGTGCAGGAGGCCGCGATGATGGACGGCGCGAACGGGTGGCAGCGCTTCTGGCGCGTGACCCTGCCGCAACTCAAGCCCGTGCTGTTCACGGTGCTGACGCTGGGCCTCATCGGCACGTGGCAGGTGTTCGACCAGATCTACACCGGCACCCAGGGCGGCCCCGGAAAGACCACACTGACGCCCGCCTACCTCAGCTACTCCTCGGCCTTCCTGTCGCAGCAGTGGGGGCAGGGCGCGGCGATCGCGTTCGTGCTCTTCGTCATCATCGTCGCCCTCACGATCCTGCAGCGCTTCGTGCTGCGCGACCGCCCGGTCTCGCGCCGACGCCTGCGCCAGTACGAGATGCCCGCGCAGAAGGGGGTGCAGCGATGACCGCCACGGCCTCTCCCCAGACCACCGTCCTCGCCGAGCAGCGCATCGGCGGACCCGTCAAGCCCGCGAAGCACCGCATGTCGGCCACGGCCCTGCGCTGGCAGATCGGTCTCTACGTCCTGCTGATCGTGCTCGCGGTCATCTACATCTATCCGTTCCTCGTGCAGGTGGCGACGTCGTTCAAGACGGATGCCGCGGCGGCGGCCGACCCGATCTCGCTCGCGCCGCAGCCCTTCACGTGGGCGGCCTACGAGCGACTGTTCTTGAACTCCGACTTCCCCGTGTGGTTCGGCAACTCGGTCGTGGTGACCGTGTTCGTCACCGCGGGGCGGGTGTTCTTCAACTCCCTCGCCGGGTACGCGCTCGCCCGCCTGCAGTTCCGCGGGCGCGGGATCGTGTTCGCCGCCCTCATCGCGGTGATGGCGGTGCCGACCGTGGTGCTGCTGATCCCCAAGTTCCTCGTCATCAACCAGCTCGGCATCTACGACTCCTACGCGGGCATGATCCTGCCGCTGCTGGTGGATGCCGCGGGCGTGTTCATCATGAAGAACTTCTTCGAGTCGATCCCGCCCTCGGTCGAGGAGCAGGCGCGCATCGACGGAGCGGGCACGTTCCGCATCTTCTGGTCGGTCGTGCTGCCGATGGCTCGGCCCGCGCTCATCACGATCGTGATCCTGTCGTTCCAGGGATCGTGGAACGAGCTGAGCCACTTCGTCATCTCCACCCAGTCCCCCGAGCTCACCACCCTGACCAAGGGCGTGGCGTCGCTGGCCAGCGGTCAGCTCAGCCAGGGCAGTCAGTTCCCCCTCAAACTCGCGGCCGCGGCCATCATGACGATCCCGGTCGCCGTGGTGTTCTTCATCTTCCAGCGCCGCATCATGAACGCCAGCGAAGGAGCCGTCAAAGAATGACCACCGCCCCCACCACCTCGCCTGCCGGGACGACGGTCGACTCCCCTCCCCTGCAACCGCTGCTCAGCGATGCGCTCATCGTGCTGCGGGCCCCCACCCAGGTGTGGTCCGACGGCACGGGAGACATGGGCGCGGGTGCGGTGCACGGCGTCTACCACGGTGACGTGCGACACGTGCGCGCGCTCACCTCCCGCTGCGACGGCTCGCCGATCGAGTGGATCTCGACCGCCCCCGATGGCGCCTCGCGCGTGGTCTTCGGCGGGCTGCTCCGCGGCCTCGACGACACCACGCCCGACCCGAAGGTGCGCCTGCTGCGCGACCGCCGCGTCGACGACGGCGTGGTGAGCGAGTCCTGGACCCTGCACTCGCGCGTCGACCAGCCGATCCGCACCACGCTGCGCCTGGTGCTCACTCCCGAGTTCGCGCAGCTGCACGAGGTGAAGTCGGGTCACGCCTCCGCTCGCAACGCCGAGACCGTGGTCGAGGGAGAGAAGATCCGGGTGGATGCCGGCGCCCAGGGCCTCGAACTCGTCGCTCCGGGCGCCCGAGTGGCGTCGGCCGATCATGGCCTCGAGGCCGAGTGGGACGTCGAGATCGCGCCCTTCGGCGCCGCCGAGATCGGCTGGACGCTGACGCTCCGCGACGACACGCTCGTCGTGGGCTCGGCGACCGCTCCCGTGCGGTGGCATGCCGCGGCCGTCTCCGCCAGCGCCCCCGACCCGCGCTTGTCGCGATGGCTGCGCACCGCTCTCGACGACCTCGACGCCCTGCGGCTCGTGCTCCCCGATCATCCCGACGACGAGTTCTTCGCCGCGGGAGCGCCGTGGTTCTTCACGCTCTTCGGCCGCGACTCGATCTGGGCCGCGCGGCTCGCGCTCCCGCTCGACCGCGAGATCGCGGCATCCACCCTGCGTGTCCTCGCCCGCCTCCAGGGCGCCGACGACGACGCGCAGACCGCGCAGGAACCGGGCAAGATCCTCCACGAGCTGCGGGCCTCGGCGCTCGAGATCCCCGGCGAGGGCATCGTGCTGCCCCCGAAGTACTACGGCAGCGTCGACTCGACTCCGCTGTGGATCTGCCTGCTCGCCGACGCCTGGCGCGCCGGCATGCCCGAGGCCGAGGTGCGCGAGCTGCTCCCGACGCTCCGCGGCGCCCTCGGCTGGATCCGCGACAGCGGCGACAGCGACGGCGACGGCTTCCTCGACTACATCGACCGCATGGGCACGGGCCTGTCGAACCAGGGGTGGAAGGACTCGGGCGACTCCATCCAGTGGCGCGACGGCAGTCTCGCCGAGGGGCCGATCGCCCTGTGCGAGGTGCAGGCGTACGCGTACGAGGCCGCCCTGGCCGGAGCCGACCTCCTCGAGGAGTTCGGCGAGGGGGCGGATGCCGATGACGCCGCGTTCTGGCGCTCCTGGGCCGCCGACCTCAAGAAGCGCTTCGCCGCCACGTACTGGGTCGAGACGCCCGAGGGCCGCTACCCCGCCGTCGCGCTCGACCGCGACAAGCGTCCGGTCGACACGCTGACGAGCAACATCGGACACCTGCTCGGCACCGGCATCCTGTCGGCCGAAGAAGAGGCGCACGTCGCCCAGCTGTTGCTCGGCGAGAGCATGTCGAGTGGATACGGCATCCGAACCATGTCGACCGGCGCCGCCGGGTACTGGCCGCTGTCGTACCACGGGGGCAGCGTCTGGGTGCACGACACCGCCATCGCCGCGCACGGCATGCTGCGCGCGGGCCTGCACGACGAGGCACGCGCTGTCGTCGACGGACTGCTCGATGCCGCCTCGGGCTTCGCGTACCGCGTGCCCGAGCTGCACGCGGGCGACCCGCGTACCCACTCGTCGGTGCCGACGCCTTACCCCGCCGCCTGCCGTCCGCAGGCGTGGTCAGCCGCCGCCGCGGTGGTCTGCCTCACAGCCCTCACACCCGCCCCCGGGGTGTGAGCCCGCCGGGCGGCGCCGCCCCGAACCGCCGCCGCCCGGCCCTTCCCTCTTCATGGGGCGCTCAACGGGGCCCCGGGGCGCCGAAGATGGCCCCGGGGCCACGGCGAGACGCCGCGCCGGGCCCCCGCTCAGACGACCCGCGTCACCGTCCCGCCGGTCAACCGCACCAGCTCGTCGAACGTCAGCGGGAATACCGTGTGCGGCGTGCCGCCCGCGGCCCAGATCTCGGGGAACGCCGCGAGGTCCTCGTCGACCACCGTCGTCAGGGGCGCGGGGTGGCCGGTCGGCGCCACTCCCCCGATGGGCTGGCCGGTCGCCGCGAGCACCTGTTCGGGGGTCGCCCGGCGGATGCCGCCGCGCCCGAGCCGCTCGGCGAGAGCCGCCGTGTCGACCCGGTGCGCGCCGCTGGTCATGACGAGCAGTGGCTCGTCGTCGCTCCAGAACACGAGGCTGTTGGCGATCGCGCCGACCTCGACACCGAGGGCGGCGGCGGCGAGCGCAGCCGTCGACGCGGCATCCGGCAGCACGACGATGCGCCCGGCGATGCCCGTCTCCTCGAGGGCGGCGGCGACCAGGCGACTACGGGCGGGGAGGGCGTCGGTCATGCCCGACAGCCTAGAGCGAGCCCCGCCACGGGCCGGGCGCGAACGCACGCGATCCGCGTGAGATCACCCGTTCGAGAGCGTCCCGCGCGTGTGCGCTCGCGCGGATCGTGTGGTCTCGGCCGAGGCGCCGCGGGGCCGCTCGCGTGACGCCCGCCGACGGGTCAGAATAGATCCCGGATGCCGCAACGCCGCGGCATCCGCACAGTGCCGCCCACAAGGCGACCGACGACAAGGAACGCGATGAAAACCGCTCTGCCCCTGCCCGATTTCACCCACGAACGCGTGGAGGTGATCACGGGGCGACGCAGCGGTCTGTTCGTCGCCGTGGCCCTGCACTCGTCCGTCCTCGGCCCCGCTCTCGGTGGCGCGCGCCTGTGGACCTATCCGTCGTGGACCGATGCGCTCGGCGACGCGCTCCGCCTCTCGGCCGCGATGACGCTCAAGAATGCCGCCGCCGGCCTCGACGCGGGCGGAGGCAAGTCGGTCATCGGACTGCCCGAGGGCACCGTGCTCGACGCCGACCGGCGCCGCGCCGCGTTCCTCGACCTCGGTGACGCGGTCGAGAGCTTGGGCGGGCTGTACCGCACCGCCGAAGACGTCGGTTCGACCACCGAGGACATGCTCGTCGTCAGCGAGCGCACCGCGCACGTGGTCGGGCTCCCCGACACGGTCGGCGGCTCGGGTGAACCGGCCGGTCCCACGAGCCTCGGCGTGTACGCCTCGCTCGTCGCGACCCTGGAGCGTGCTGTCGGCACCGGCGCCGTGGCCGGGCGCCGCGTCACCATCGCCGGTCTCGGCCAGGTGGGCAGCCGCCTTGCCGAGCGTCTCGCCGGCGAGGGCGCCGTTCTCACCGTCACCGACGTGAATCCCGCCAAGCGCGCTCTCGCGACCGAACTGGACGCGGCGTGGGTCGAGCCGAGCGAGGCGCACCTCATTCCCGCCGACGTCTTCGTTCCCGCGGGCATCGGCGGGGTGCTCACCGACGACGTGATCGACGCCCTCGACGCCCGCTCCGTCTGCGGTCCCGCGAACAATCCTCTGGCCGACCGCTCCGGCGCCGACCGTCTCGCCGCCCGGGGCATCCTCTACGCGCCCGACTTCGTCGTCAACGCGGGCGGGGTCATCTACCTCGACCTGGTGGCGAAGGAGCGCGGCAGCCTCGACGACATCATGGGGCGCGTCGCCGGCATCGGCGACACCGTCCGCCGCGTCTTCGATGAGGCGGCGGACCGGGGCGTGACCCCGCTCGCGGCAGCGGAGGGACTCGCCGCGGAGCGACTCGCCGCGGGCGCAGGACGCACCGCGCTCGTCTGACCGGAAGAAAAGAAGAACCGGATGCCGCCTCGACGGGGCATCCGGTTCTTCGCGTTCGGGGGTTTAATGCGCGACGTCGGATGCCGCGAGGACAGTGGCGGAAATGCGTCCGCGATCAGTGATCGGGAAACCGTTCTTCTGTGTCCGGGAACGCACGTCGATCACATCTCGGGTCGGAATGGCCCGCCCGCGCGGGGTGCGTCGCGGAGGAGACGGAGAAGAACCGACCGGGCGCGCGGCCGTCATGTACGGCCGAAAGGCGTCGCGCAGTTTGTGTGCATTGTCAGACGACTGATCGATTTCATCGGAACGCCCTTCCAGAGAGAAGGTCACACTCATTCCGTCTTCGATGACCGAACCGTCGAGGTCGTCGATCGTCTCCGTGATGTGCTCATTCGCCATGTCGCGACCATAAGCCGCCGACGAGGCGCATTCCGGGCTGCGATTTGGGAATTCACCCGCCGACTCGCCGGCTTTCACCGACCCCCGCCCTGCGCGGCGCGTCCGCGAATCCACGCGGGTGACGCAGCACGCGACAAGCGCGGGGGCGAACAGCGTCATTCTCTCGGCCGTCGCATTCACGCCCGGCCGAGAGGAGAACAAACGAGGTTCAGGAATTCGCCTCGGCGTACGCGTCGAGAATCGTCGCGGGAACGCGACCGCGATCGCTCACGGTGTGTCCGTTCGCGCGCGCCCATTCCCGAACAGCACCAAGATCGACGTCGTTCGAGCGGCGAGCAGCACGGGGGCGTCGCGCGGCCGAATTGCCACGGGACACCGAACGAGCGGCATCCACGAACGGGGCGATCGCCGAATAGAACTTGTCCGCATTGCGGTCGGAGAGGTCGATCTCGTAAGCGCGACCTTCGACGGAGAAGGTGATTTGCTTTCCCTGGCCGTCTTCGAGAACAGAGCCGTCGAGGTCGTCGACGAGGTGCGTGATGTGCTTCATAGCCATAATACGAAAAACCTTACACCCGTATTCAATGAATTTCCCGCGTTAGACATCTCTGATAAAGGCGCGGCTGTCGAGCCCTCCCCGAAGATAGGCACCGTGCCCGTCGGGGGACTATCCTCCCTGGGTGGTGTTCGCTCCCTGGACATCGCTTGAGACAGAGGATGCGTCGCGTGAGTCTTTTCCGAACCAAGTCGGTGGAGCAATCCATCGCCGACACCGATGAGCCGGAGTTCCGACTCAAGAAGTCCCTCAGCGCCGTCGACCTGACCGTCTTCGGAGTCGGCGTCGTGATCGGCGCGGGCATCTTCACCCTGACCGGTCGCGCCGCCAACGAAGTCGCCGGCCCCGCCGTCGTGATCAGCTTCGTCATCGCCGCGATCGCGTGCGGTCTCGCGGCCATGTGCTACGCCGAATTCGCCTCCACCGTCCCCGTTTCGGGATCGGCGTACACCTTCTCGTACGCCTCGCTCGGCGAACTCTTCGCGTGGATCATCGGGTGGGATCTCATCCTCGAGATGTTCCTCGGCGCGAGCGTCGTGGCCCAGGGGTGGAGCGCCTACCTCAGCACCTTCCTTCAGCAACTCGGCATCGTCCTGCCCGAGGCGGTGAGTTCCGGCGGTGTCGTCGATGTGCCCGCGATCCTTCTCGTCCTGGTCCTCGGCGGCCTCATGACGGTCGGCATCAAGGAGTCCCTCCGGGTCAACCTCGTGCTCGTGGCCGTGAAACTCTTCATCGTGCTGTTCGTCATCGTGGCCGGCATCCTCTTCATCAATCCGGCCAACTACACCCCCTTCGTCCCGCCGTCGGTCCCCACCGAGTCGGCCTCCGGTCTCACCCAGCCGCTGTTGCAGTTCCTCTCGGGCCTCGAGCCGGCGACGTTCGGCGTCGGGGGCATCCTCGCCGGTGCAGCCCTGGTGTTCTTCGCCTACATCGGTTTCGATGTCGTGGCGACGACGGCCGAAGAGACCAAGAACCCGCAGCGCGACCTGCCGATCGGCATCATCGCCTCGCTCGTCATCTGCACGATCCTCTACTGCGCCGTCGCCGTGGTCGTGACCGGCATGGTGCCCTTCGACGAGCTGAACCCGAAGGCCGCCCTCGCCGAGGCGTTCGCGTCGCGTGGCCAGACGTGGATGGCGACGGTCATCGCCGCGGGCGCCGTGGCGGGTCTGACCACCGTGGTGCTGACGCTGCTCATCGGCGCGACGCGCATCATCTTCGCGATGTCGCGCGACCGACTGCTCCCCGGCGCTCTCGCCAAGGTGCACCCGCGTTTCCGTACCCCGTGGGTCATCTCGATCGTGGTGACCGTGATCGTCGCCCTCGTCGCGGGTCTGACGCCCGTCGGCATCCTCGAAGAGATGGTCAACATCGGCACCCTGTCGGCGTTCGTGCTCGTCTCTATCGGCGTGATCGTGCTGCGCCGCAAGCGCCCCGACCTCAAGCGCGGATTCCGCGTGCCGTGGAGCCCGGTCCTGCCGATCCTCTCGGCCGCCATCTGCACCTACCTCATGCTCAACCTGTCGGTCGAGACGTGGTTGCGGTTCCTCATCTGGTTGGCCCTGGGCTTCGCGATCTACTTCGCGTACTCGCGCAGCCACGCCCGTGTCGGGACCGGAGCGCCGCTCGACCCGACCAAGCCGAACGTGGTCTCCCCTCCAAAGGAGTGACCCGATAAGACACCGGATGCCACGCCCCCGTCGTTCCGAGAACGCTCGGGGGCGTGGCATCCGTCGTCTCCCCTCCGGCGGATGACGCCGCCATCCTTCTGGATGAATTCGCGTGGCTGAGCCCGGCGTCCCGCCCCTCGTCTGCCGTGCGCGATACGTCGCCGATACACCCCTCCCCCTAGGGTGAGGACGTTCGACGACGATTCTGTTCCGGGGGGTTTCATGGGGATCGCACGCGCGTGGGTCTTTCCGATTCTGCGCATTCTTCTGGTCGCCCTGGTGGCGGCAGCGCTGATCAAGCTGGCATTCTTCCCGGATCGGCTGGCCGACGCGGCGCCCGCGCAACCGACCGGGGCCATCGTGGAGCCGCGCGCCATCGCCGCTCTCGGCACCATCACCAACGACGTGGTGGTCAAGGCGACCGTCACGGCCGACGCGGCGGTGCCGATGAAGTCGACAGCCGCCGGAACCGTGAACAAGATCTTCGTCGCCGAAGGCGCGACGGTCGCCCAGGGCGATGTCGTCTTCACCGTCAAGGTGCCGATCGAGCGCGACCCCGCGGACAGCGTGGATGCCGAGGGCAAGCCCAAGCCCGCGATCTACCGGTACGTCGACGTCACGGCGCCCGCCGCGGGGACGCTGAGCTCTCTCGCCGTCATCGCGGGTCAGGACGTGACGATCGGCGCCGCCGCCGGGACCGTCGCTCCCCCCACTTTCTCGGTCACCGGGAGCCTCGAGCCGGCCCAGCAGTACCGGCTGCTGAATCGGCCCACCGAGGCCTCCGTGACCATCACCGGAGGACCCGCGGCGTTCACCTGCGGCAACCTCCGCATCACGACCCCCTTGGCCGGCAGCACGAGCGGCGACTCCGCCGCGACCGGGGGGAACGCCGCCGGGACGAGCGGCGCGGGCTCCGCGGCATCCGGCACGACCGCCACCTGCACCGTTCCCGGGGACGTCACCGTCTTCTCGGGCCTGGCCGCCGAGATGACCCTCGCGGGAGGACGCGCCGAGGGCGTACTGCTGGTTCCGACCACCGCCGTCCGGGGCGCCGCCCAGAGCGGGACGGTGTGGGTCTCGAGCCCCGACGGCACCACCGCGGAGCGCGCCGTCGCGCTCGGCCTCACCGACGGCACGCAGGTGCAGATCACCGATGGGCTGACCGAGGGAGAAGAGATCCTCGAGTTCGCACCCGGCGCGATGGCACCGGTGGACGACGGGTGCACGGTGTATCCGGACGGCTCGATGTACTGCGATCCGGCCACAGCCTCGTGAGCCTGCTCGCGCTTCGCGAGGTCACCCGGACGGTGATCCCGCAGGATCAGCCCGCCCTGACGATCCTCAACGGTGTCGACCTCGTCATCGAGCCCGGCGATCACGTGTCGATCGTCGGCCGCTCGGGGTCGGGCAAATCGACGCTGCTGAACATGCTCGGGTTGCTCGACAAGCCCACGAGCGGTGAGATCACCTTCGACGACCGCCCGGTGAAGGAGTACTCCGCGGCCCAGCGCGACCGTCTGCGGGGTGCGGCGATCGGCTTCGTCTTCCAGCAGTTCAATCTGCTCCCCGGGCGCACCGCTCTCGAGAACGTGACCATGCCCCTGCTGTACGCGACGGGCCGCACCTTCTGGCGTCGCAAGAAGATCGCCGCCGAGATGCTCGCGCTCGTCGGGCTCGAGCACCGCCTGGGCAGCCTGCCCGACCGCCTGTCGGGCGGAGAGCAGCAGCGCGTGGCCATCGCCCGTTCCCTCGTCCGCGGCCCGCGCCTGATCCTCGCCGACGAACCGACCGGCGCGCTCGACCTCGACACCGGCCAGAGCGTCATGGAGTTGATCGACGACGTCGCCGAACGCACGGGCGCAGCGCAGGTGATCATCACGCACGACCCCACCATCGCCCGCCGCGCCCGTCGGCACTTCCGTCTCGACCGCGGAGTCCTGACGGCCGTGGACGATCCGACGCTCGAACCCCTCACACGCCGAGACCGTCGCGAGGCGAGTCCGACCGAGGAGGAGCCGACCGACGCCCTCGCCGCTCTCGGGCTCGGCGGCGCGGAACGGAGCGACGCCTGATGCGCGCGCTCACCGCCCTCGTCGGCGCCCTCCTCGAAGCGTGGCAAGAGGTGCGGGTGCACCGTACCCGCGTCCTGCTCTCGCTCGTGGGCGTCGCGGTCGCCGTGTGCTCGCTGACCACGGTGGTCGCCCTCGGCGCCATCGTGCAGCAGGCCAACCAGGAGCTGAGCGAGCGCTCGTCGGGTCGCCCCGCGACGCTGCACGTCGCCGCCTTCCGGACCGACGGCGTGGCCCTCGACGCGAAGAAAGTGGATGCCGCCTGGGCCGAGGTCCTCGATCGGTACGGGGTGTCGTACGCCACCCGTGTGCAGAGCGTGTCGCAGCTCGTGCCGTTCCCCGACGGAGCGGTCGAGGTCGTCGCGCAGGCCGTCGATCAGCCCTACGGCGAGATGCACCGCGTGCAGATGGCCGAGGGCGAGTGGTTCACGACCCTCGACGCGCAGCAGCTCGCGCCGCGCCTCATCGTCAACAGCGTGTTCTGGGACCGGATGGGGAATCCTCCCCTCTCGAGTCACCCCGTGGTGGCGCTGGGTGGGCAGGGCGTCCCCCACGCGGCATCCGGGATTCCGGCGGGCGGCACGACCGCCGTCGTCGTCGGGGTGGTGCCCGCGGCGACGTGGGAGACCCAGCCGACGATGTTCATGCTCGCCGATCACCTGTCCGCGATGCAGGATGCCGCCACCGGCGAGCGCGGTGCCGGAGCCGCGGCCACCGATCCCTACGGCCAGGGTGCTCCGCAGACGCAGTATGAGATGTGGGTTCCGCCCGAGATCTCCGATCAGCTGACGACGGTCATCAAGCGCGACCTGGCGGGAGCCCTCGGAGAGAACGTCTCGGTCGACGCCGCGCGCAACGACTGGGCGACGTACGGCGACGATCCGTTCCTGGTGACCAAGCTCGTCGTGATCGGCATCGCCGTGCTCGTGCTGCTGCTCGGCGCTCTGGGGCTGGTGAACATCGCCCTCGTCACCGTGAAGCAGCGCGTGCGCGAGATCGGCATCCGGCGCAGCTTCGGGGCGACCGCGGGCCGGGTGTTCTTCGCGGTGATGATGGAGAGCGTGGTGGCCACCGTGGTGGCCGGCGCGGTCGGGGTGATCGTGTCGATCCTCGTCGTGCAGTCCCCCGCGACGCGCGACCTGATCGGCCAGGGCATGGTGAGCGATTTCCCGCCCTTCCCCGTCGACGCCGCCGTCACCGGGCTGGTCGCCGCCACGGTCGTCGGCGCGATCGCCGGGCTGCTCCCCGCCCTCGTCGCCGTTCGGGTCAAGGTCATCGACGCCATCCGGTACTGAGAACGCAGAGTTGCGCAGCGGGGCTGGGAATGCCCCGCCGCCCGCCGATAGGTTCGAGGAGTGACCGACATCCCTCGTGACGTCCCCCCGCCGTCCGCCCTGCCCGAGGCGGTCGCGCCCCGCGCCTCGACCGACTCCCGTCCGGCGATGCAGGTGACCGGTCTCGCCAAGCGCTTCGGTCAGAAGGTCGCGGTCGAAGGCCTCGACCTCGTCGTCCCGACCGGGTCGTTCTACGGCCTGGTCGGCCCCAACGGAGCGGGCAAGACCACCACGCTGTCGATGGCGACGGGACTTCTGAGGCCGGATGCCGGCACGGTCGGCATCCACGGAGTCGACGTCTGGACCCACCCGGTCGAGGCGAAGAAGCTCATCGGCAACCTCGCCGACGGCGTGCGCCTGTTCGACCGGCTCACCGGCGAGCAGCTCGTCACCTACACCGGCATGATGTTCGGCCTCACGCGCGAGGAGGTCGGCGCCCGCACGGCCGACCTGCTGCAGATCATGGACCTCGCCGAGGCCGCGGGCACGCCCGTCGTCGACTACTCCGCGGGCATGACCAAGAAGGTCGCCCTCGCCTGCGCTCTCGTGCACGCCCCCCGTCTGCTCGTCCTCGACGAGCCTTTCGAATCCGTCGACCCGGTGTCGGCGGCCAACATCGAGGACATCCTGCGCGGCTACACCGCCTCGGGCGGCACGGTCATCGTCTCGAGCCACTCGATGGACCTCGTGCAGCGCATGTGCGACCACGTCGCCATCATCGCGCAGGGCCGATTGCTGGCATCCGGGACCGTCGACGAGGTCCGCGGTGGACAGACCCTGCAGGACCGCTTCGTGGAGCTGGTCGGCGGGCGCCACCACGCGGAGGGGCCGCAGTGGTTGCGACAGTCCTGAAGATCCGGTTCCGCGTGCTGGGCAACACCCTGTCGCGGAGCCCCATGCAGTTGGTCGGCTTCATCTTCGGCGTCATCGGTGCGGTCTGGATGCTGTTCCTCGCGGGCGCCGGCCTCTTCTTCGTCGGAACGCTCGACCTCGACATCGCGCGTGCCGTCATCACCTTGGCGGGCGCGGTGCTGACCCTCGGGTGGGTGGTGGGACCGATCTTCGCCGCGGGGCTCGACACCACCCTCGATCCCGCGAAGCTCGCACCGTTCCCGATGACGACTCGGCAGATGATGGTCGCGATCACCGCGGGTGGGCTCACGGGCGTGCCCGGGATCACCACCGCGATCGGATCCCTCGCCGTGTTCCTCGTCTGGGCCCGCTACCCGGCCGCGGCCGTGGCCGCCGTCGTGTGCGTCCCCCTCGGCGTGGTGATCTGCGTCGTCGCGTCGCGCGCGGTGGCCGCTCTCGCCGCGGGCATCGGCGGGGGCCGCCGCACGCGCGAGGTCGTGGGTCTGGTCGGGTTCGCCCTCGTCATCTTCGCGAGTCCGCTCTTCATCGGGGTCACGAACCTGCTGTTCTCGGCGAGCGAGCAGGGGGCGCAGCTGCAAACCGTCGTTTCGGCGCTGTCGTGGACCCCGGTCGCCGCGGCGTGGGCCGTTCCGGGCGACCTCGCCGCGGGGGCGTGGATCACGGGGCTCCTCAAGCTCGTCATCGCGGTCGCCACCCTCGCGCTGCTGTGGGTGCTCTGGCGGCGGAGCCTGGCGGCATCCCTCGTCGGTCCTCCGGCACGCGTGGCTACGCGTCGCCGGTCCGGATCGCTGGGGTGGTTCGGCGTCATGCCCTCGAGTCCCGTCGGGGCGACCTGGGCGCGCTCACTCACGTCGTGGACGCGCGACTTCCGGTATCTGCGGCAGTTGCTGCTGATACCGTTCGCCCCCGTCCTCGTCCTCGTCTACTCGCGCGGCGATCTCGACGGGCCGTTCTTCGCGGCCTCGGGCCTGCTGGTCGGATTCTTCGCCGGCATCCTGGCGTACACCGACGTGTCGTATGACGGCACCGCCTTCGCCACGGTGCTGCAGACGGGTATCCGCGGGCGCGCCGACCGTCTCGGGCGCATGCTCGGATCGGCGACCGTGAGCATCCCGCTCGTGCTGCTCGCCGATGTCGTGACGCTGGCGATCGTCGGCAGGGGGGAGCTGCTCCCCGCGGTCATCGGCGGCTCGCTGGGCCTCACGCTGGTCGGCCTCGGTGTCAGTGCCGTGAGCTCGGCCCTGCTCGTCGTTCCCACGCCCGCCCCCGGCGACTCGCCCTTCAAGCGCGTGCCCGGGTCGACGTTCACGATGTTCCTGGCGTTCTTCCTGTGCTGGGCTCTGGTCGCCGTGCTGGCGCTGCCCGCCGTGATCCCCGCCGTGATGGCCGTCTTCTTCGGAGTGACGGGCGCCGGATGGGTCTCGCTCGCGATCGGACTGCTCTGGGGAGCGATCGTCTTCGCGGGCGGCGTGTTCATCGGCGGCAAGCGTTTCGATGCGGGAGCCCCGACGCTGCTCGCTCAGCTGCGGGCGTTCCAGGGCGCCTGACGACCGGATGCCACGTGCCGGGCGCGGCGGGCGATCACCGGGCGTAGGGATAGTCGAAAACGAAGCCCGGGACGGCCGCGGGATCGAGCACCAGCACCTGACCGGGCTGAATGGCGGTGCTGCCCGGGATCCCGTTGAGCGTGGTGAGGGACATGCCGTTCCAGATGCAGAACCGGTCGCCGATCGCCGTGGGGACATCGCCCGGGGCGACCGTGTAGGTGGCGATCCGCCCGTCATCGGCGAACGCGGGGGTCCCCGCCGCGAACTCTCTCACGCCCGTGTCGACCAGCTTCCCGAACAGGCTCGCGGTGAAGTCCTGTCCGTCTTGACTGCCCATGTGGATGTAGGCGGATTCCGCGCAGTCGCCGAAGCCGCCACCGGGAATGTACGTACCGTTGCCGACGTGGACGTACCCCTCGGGAGGCCCGTAGGGATCGACGGGCGCCGCGGATGCCGACGGCGTCGACGAAACGCTCGGAGTCGATTTCAGCGACGACGTGAGGCCCGCTGCCACCGAGGCGACCGTCCCCAGCGGCGCGAAGGCCGGCACCGTCAATGCCGCCAGTCCCACGACCACCGCACCGCACACGACACCGGCGATGACTTTGGCGGCGGATGGCTTCATGGTCTCGAGCATGGCAGGCGGCGGCGTCGGGCGCCATCGCCGTCACCACGCACGGGTCTAGGGTGAGGGCCGCCACCCGCCGCCGGAAGGATGCCTCATGGCCACCTCGCTCGTCGTCTACATCTCGTTCGCCGGAGCCGCCCGCGAGGCGATGACCTTCTACGAATCGGTCTTCGGCGGAGAGCTCACGTTCAGCACGTTCGGCGACTTCGGCATGGCCGATGCCCCCGCCGACGGCGTGATGCACTCCGAGCTGCGCGCCGACGGCTTCACCGTGATGGGCGCCGACGCCTTCGGCGAGCCCGAAGGCGGCTGGGGCGCGAACCGCGTGCACGCGGCCTTCATGAGCGACGAGCTCGATCGCGTGCGCGGCTTCTACGACCGCTTCGTCGAGCGCGGCGCCGAGGTCGTGCAGCCGCTCGAGAAGCAGATGTGGGGCGACCTCTACGGCGAGGTGACCGACCCTTGGGGCGTGGCCTGGATGTTCAACATCGCCGCCCCCGGCGGCTGGGCCGAGAGCGGGAGCGTGAGCTCGTGAGCATGCGCCTCGAGCTGGTCCCCCTGCCCGTGTCCGACGTCGACCGGAGCATCTCGTTCTCCCGCGACGTCGTGGGCTTGGTCCTCGACCACGACGTCTCCCCCGGAAACGGCATGCGTGCCGTCCAACTCACCCCGCCCGGCTCCGCCTGTTCGATCGCTTTCGGCGTCGGAATGGGGGCTGGGACGCCGGTGTCGAACATGCACCTGGTGATCGACGACCTGGACGGTTCGCGCGGACCTCGCGGGGAAGGGCCTCGAGGTGACGCCGGTACAGGACATGGGCGGCGGGGTGCGCTACGCGTTCTTCGCAGATCCCGACGGCAACTCCTGGGCCCTGCAGGAGATCCGTGCGGGCGCGCGGCTTCCCGAGCCCGCGTCGTAGGCACCGGCCGCGCCATCAGGCGCGGTTTCGAGGAAGCTTCGGATGCCGCGCCGCCCGCCGTTCACCCGCGCTTCGTCCGCTCATCCTTGGATTCTTGGCGACTCCTTAGAGCGCGTGCGTTAGCGTCGCCCCGGACCCCGGCGCCCGCGAACCCACGCGCGCCGGATCGAATCGGGGAGCGAACCTGCCGTGAACACCCACTCCGTCGCCATGGCGACCGGGATCCTGCCCGACGCGGCGTCGATCCTCCACGCTTTCGGGCCCTGGGTCCTCGGGGGCATCGCGCTGCTCATCTTCATCGAGTCGGGCGTGCTGTTCCCGTTCCTGCCCGGCGACTCCCTGCTGGTCACCGCGGCGGTCCTGGCCGGCCCTCTCGGCATCCAGCCCTGGCAGGTGCTGCTAGTCGGCATCCCCGCCGCGATCCTGGGCGACCAGGTCGGGTACTGGCTGGGTCGCCGGTTCGGACGCCGCCTGTTCCGCGAAGGCGCGCGCGTGCTGCGCCCCCAGCGTCTGCACGATGCCGAGCGTTTCTTCACCCGGTACGGCGGCGGCTCTCTCGTTCTCGGTCGCTTCGTGCCGATCGTGCGGACGTACGTGCCGGTGGCAGCCGGAACCGCGCACATGCGCTACCGCCGGTTCCTCCTGTGGAACACCCTGGGCGCGACGCTCTGGGTCGTGGCGATGACCCTTATCGGTCTGCTCCTCGGCGGCATCCCGTTCATCGTCGACAACATCGACGTGCTGATGATCGTGATCGTGCTGATCTCGGTGCTGCCGGTGATCATCGCGATCGTGCGCAAGACGGTCGCCTCGCGTCGGGCACGTGCCGCGGCGGAGGCCGACTGAGTCGGAGACGTCTTTCGGCCGAGCGGCCGAGGGCACCTGAGTCCTCGCTCCTCACGGCCTGCGGAGGGGGCCCAAGGGCGCCGGCCCGTCGCGCTGAGCTGCGCACGTCCCCGGAGATCCCGTCGACAAACGAAGAAGGCCCCCGCTGAGCGGAGGCCTTCTTGTGGTGTTCTGGTGGACCTGAGGGGATTCGAACCCCTGACCTCCTCGATGCGAACGAGGCGCGCTACCAACTGCGCCACAGGCCCGGAAACCTCGTAAACACTATCACGTCATTCGCGCCCGCCTCGACGCGCACCGACTCCGTCGGGCACGCGACGAGCGGCGTATGCCGCTGACAGCATCGGTCGAGAGCGAGATCGACGGAGCACGCCCGGCACCCGCGAAGGGGCCGACGTCACTCCCCCGACGCGCGACGCGCCAGGAGCCGCTGAACGTGATCCTGGATCTCCGAGTCGTCGACGTACCCCATCGCGGCATACGGCGACGGAGCGGGGGCGACAGCGGCCGGACGAGCCGTCTCGATCGGGGTGGGAGCCTGCTCGGCGGCGAGCTCGCGCGCGGCCTCCTCGCGGGCGGCGGCGCGCAGCGCCTCGCGGGCGATCTGCTCGTCGACCACGGCGGCGGCACGCGACCCGGCCGACGCGACGAGCGGGCGCGGAAGCTCGCGAGGCGTCCACGTGGGGCGCGGCTCGGGCACGAGGGCGACGTCCTGCACTTCGGTCGCGACCGTGCGCGTCGCCACCGATGTCGCAACGGACACAGGCGCCGTGCGGGCGGCCACGACCGAGATGCGGCGGAGGACGACGAGGGATGCCACGACGACGACCGACCCGAGAGAGAGCAGCACCGGCGCTCCCCCGGTGACGACCTGCGCGAGGCCGGCCAGCGCGGCGACAAGGCCTGCAAGGGCCACCGTGGTCACGCTCAGACGGAAGCGGCGGCGAGCACGGACTCGACGAGCCTCGGGGCGCGCAACGGCCGCGGCGCGCTCCGCGTGCGCGCGCTCGACGGCAGCGGCACGCTCGGCGCGGGTCTTCTCGAGGGCGGCAGCGCGTTCGGCGCGAGCGACCTCGACGGCCGCGGCACGCTCGGCACGAGCCAGGTCCACGGCCGCGGCACGCTGCTCCTTGACGACATCGCGATCGCGGGCACTCTCGAGACGAGCCACCTCGAGTCGTGCCTTGGCCGCGGCGAGCTCGGTCTGGGCCTTCTCAGCCTGGATCTGGCGCGCGAGCTTCTGCTGTTGGTGGGCGGTGCGCGCCGTCAGCTCCAGCCGGACCTCTCGGGGCGTCTCGGCTGTCTCGGCGAGCACGCGCAGCGCCTGGTTGAGACGCACGGCATTGCGTTCGGCGGAGGTGAACCGGTGACGGCTCTGCCACGACGGAAGCAGATAGACGAGCCAGAGCGCGACCGCGACGAAGACGATCACGCCGCCGCTGAGAACCTGCCCACCCATGCCATAAAGGTAGGTCACCGAGAGATCACACCTCGGCATCCCCCGGCGTGTCGCGACGAGACTTTCGCCACGTACCGGAGGCGGATCGCAACGGAACCGTTCAGACCCGATCCGAAGGAGGAACGCGAGCGGCATCCGGCGGGACCTGCCCCCGCACGTAGCGATCCAACACCCCGTACGGAACCTCTTCGCGCACGAGGGCGAAGGCGTAGTGGTCGCGCCAATCGCCGTCGATGTGGATGTACTTGCGCCGCAATCCCTCGTAACGGAAGCCGAGCTTCTCGACCACCCGCAGGCTGGCGTGGTTCTCGGGCCGGATGCAGATTTCGACGCGGTGCAGGTTGAGCTCGGTGAAGCACACGTCGGTCGCCATCGCCACGCTGATCGTGGTGATGTTGCGACCCGCGAACTCCTCGGCGACCCAGTAGCCGATCGTCGCCGACGCCAGCGATCCGCGCGACACCCCCCACACGTTGAGCTGCCCGGCGACGTCGTCGTCCCACGCCATCACGAAGGGGACGCCGACGCCGTCACGGTACTGCTGCAGAAGACGACGGATGCCGAGGCGCATGTCGAACGACACGGGACCGTCGGGGCTGGTCGCCTCCCACCGCTTCAACCACGAGCGGTTGTCGATCAGCTGCTGCTGGAGGACGCGCGCATCGCGATTGCGGATGAGACGGATCGACACGTCGCCGTGCCGCCGGGGGACGGACAGATCCATGGCGTCTTGCCCGGGTCAGAGACCCTGCGCGAACTCCTTGAACCAGGGGCGGAGGGCGGGGCCGAGGTCGTCGCGGTCGGCAGCCAGCTGCACGATCGCCTTGATGTAGTCGACACGGTCGCCGGTGTCGTAACGACGTCCGCGGAAGACGACGCCGTACACGCCGCCGCCGTCGCCACCACCGGTCGCGAGCTCTTCGAGGGCATCGGTCAGCTGGATCTCGCCGCCCTTGCCGGGCTCGGTGCGCTCGAGGATGTCGAAGACGTCGGGACCGAGAACGTAGCGACCGATGATCGCCAGGTTCGAGGGCGCGTCTTCGGCCTTGGGCTTCTCGACGAGCTGCGTGACCTTGACGACGTCTTCTTCGTCGGTGGCCTCGACGGCGGCGACACCGTAGAGGTGGATGTGGGCGGGATCGACTTCCATCAGCGCGATGACGGTGGCACCGCCGCGCTTGTCGTACTCGTCCATCATCTTGGTGAGCAGAGGGTCGCGCTCGTCGATGAGGTCGTCGCCCAGCAGGACGGCGAAAGGGTGGTCGCCGACGTGGCTGCGCGCACGCAGCACCGCGTGACCCAGCCCCTTCGGCTCGCCCTGACGCACCATGTGGATGTCGGCGAGCTCGGATGAGTGCTCGACCTTGGCGAGCTTGTCGTCGTCGCCCTTCTCGCGCAGCTTCGCCTCGAGCTCGGGCATGGAGTCGAAGTGGTTGGCGATGTTGTTCTTGTTGCGACCGATGATGATCAGGACGTCTTCGATGCCGGCACCGGTCGCCTCTTCGACGACGTACTGGATGGCCGGCTTGTCGACGACGGGCAGCATCTCTTTGGGCATCGCCTTCGTGGCGGGCAGGAAGCGCGTACCGAGTCCGGCGGCCGGGATGACGGCCTTGAAGGGCTTGTGAGGCATGGGCATACCCTAGCGGGGTCCTGCGCCACCGGCGGCAACGCGCCCGCCCCTAGACTTATCGCATGCCGGATCGTATCGAGCAGGCCAAGCGCGCCCTCCGCGCCGATCTGCGCGAACGCCGCCAGACCATCTCCGCCCATGCGCGCGAGGTGGCCGAGGCCGGCGTCACAGAGCAGCTCGACGCCCTCGTCGCCCGCCTCGGCGCGCGCAGCATCTCGTGTTTCCTGTCGACCCCCACCGAGCCCGGCACGCACGCCTTCGTTCGCGCGGCGGTGGGGCGCGGCATCCGGGTCCTGCTCCCGATCACCCGCGAAGACGGTCTGCTCGACTGGAGCGTGGCCACTCCCGACACCGAGATCACCGAGGGACTGTTCGGGCTTCCCGAACCGATCGGTGACGTTCTGGGGCCGATCGCCGTCAACGACGTCGACCTCCTGATCATCCCGGCGGCCGCCGTCGATCACCAGGGCATGCGCCTCGGCTGGGGTCGCGGCTACTTCGACAAGACCCTCGGCTCGATGGAGAAGTGCCCGCCGGTGTACGCGGTCATCTTCGACTCCGAGCTCATCGACGACGTGCCGCGCGACGTGCACGACCAGCCCGTCACGGGCGTGGTCACCCCCACGCGCACGCTGCCGCTCGCCGCCCACACCTCCTGAACACCCGAAGGACGCTCATGCCCACCTACTCCTACGCCTGCAAGCAGTGCGGTCACCGTTTCGACGCGGTCCAGTCGTTCGCGGACGCTGCCCTCACCGAGTGCCCCGAGTGCGGCGGCGAGGTGCGCAAGCAGTACGGATCGATCGGCGTGACGTTCAACGGCTCGGGGTTCTACCGCACCGACTCCCGCAGCTCCACCTCCGGCGGGTCCGGTAGCGGCTCGACCGGTTCTTCGACATCATCGAAGTCGGAATCGACGTCGTCCGCCCCGTCCTCGGCCTCCTGAGCCCGAGTCGGCGCGGCCTGAGAGGAGCCAGCGCATGATCAAGGGATTCAAGGAGTTCATCCTCCGTGGGAACGTCATCGACCTCGCCGTCGCGGTGGTCATCGGCGCGGCGTTCACGGCGGTCGTCAACGCCATCGTCGCGGCGGTCATCACCCCGCTGATCGAGGTGTTCTACAAGCCCGCCGAGAACGGCGAGGTCGGGCCAACGATCACGGGCATCTACGGGCAGGAAGTGGTCTTCCCCCTCCCCACCCTGCTCTCCGCGATCATCAGCTTCTTCGCCGTGGCGATCGTCGTCTACCTCGTGTTCGTCTACCCGATGAACCGGTGGAAGGCAATCGCGGCCGCGCGCGCCGGGGTGAACGAGCCCGCCTCGGACGAGCCGAAGCTGCCGACGGAGCAGGAGCTGCTCGTGCAGATCCGCGACCTGCTGGAGCGCCAGAACAAACTCTGAACCGATATCGCCCCACCCTGACGGCGTCCGCGCCGGGATCGCATCCCGGTCCGGGCGCCGTTTCGTCTGCGCGGGTCAGTAGTGCGGCGGGACGTCGCGCATCATGCGCTCGTCGTTGGGGCCGGATGCCGCGGGCCGCGCACCCGTCCCGCGCGCGGGATCGTCGGCCGGCGCCGGTTCGGCGGTCGTGCCCGGGGCGGCGAGCAGGCGCGCCCGACGAGCACCGCGGACGCGGACGACCGGCTGACGCTCGGTGCCTCGACCGCTCGTCGCGTCCGCCTCGGGGACGGCATCGTGCGGGGTGTCGCTCATCGCGCGCTCAGTCGGGAAGATCGAGCGACTCGGTGGTCGCGTCGGGGGCGACCGCGTCGTCGGGAGCGATCCCCAGGAGTTCCCCGATACGGGATGCCACTCCGGCGGGGTCGCTGTACAGGTCGAACGCGTGCACGCGCACGTAGTGCCAGCCGAGGCGGCGGAGGATCTGCGGCCGCAGACGGAGGGTCTCGCGGAGGGATTCGCCGATGGTCTCGGGATCGCTCTCGGCCACCACCGCCTTGCCCTGGTAGCGAGCGACGAGCGGAAGCAACCCGCGGTAATCGACGTCGACTTCGATGCCGAGTCTGCGCAGTTCGCGCGCCAGGGCGCGGGTCAGCGGGTCGGCCAGGTCTTCGAGGCGCGTCTCACGGCTGCGCGACGCGACATTGCCCAGAATGCCCATGAGGGTCGCGGCACCGTGCTCGAGGCGGCCGTCGTCGAACGCCGAGGGACGGATCGATGACACGATCACCATCGAGCGGCGGGCGCGCGTCATCCCGACGGTGAGCAGTCGCTCCCCATCGGGCGTCGACAGGTCGCCGAAGTCGCTCAGTACGCGACCGTGGCGCGTGAGACCGAAGCCGAGCGAGAACACCACGCGGTCGCGACTCTCGGCCACGGACTCTTCGAGCGTCAGCACGGCGAAGGGCTCGGCGGCATCCCTCGAGATGAACTCGGCGACGTCGGAGCGTCCGGCCAACGCCGCCACGACCGAGGCACGCACGCGCTCTGCGTGCTTGCGGCTGGCGGTGACGACCATGAGCGATTCGGACGCGCGGTTCACGGCGTGCTCGACGACGAGCGTGACGACGCGGGCGACCTCGGCATCGGGGCTCTCGACCGCGCCGCTGACGGGGTCGGGGGCACCGACACCACCCTCGACGTAATCGACGCTCAGGCTGCCGCGGCCGAGGTACGAACCGGCCCAGGGAAGCGAGACGATCTCTCCGCCGTAGAAGGCGTCGTTCACCAGCTGCGAGAGATCCTCGCCGCCGGCGCGGTAGCTGCGGGTGAGCGTCTCGACGGGCAGCAGCTCGGCGATGCGCTCGAAGACCGAGGTCTCGTCGAAGGGGACCTCGTCGGCCTCGTCGGGGCCGGCGGCGATCGACGCGCTCACGCGGAAGGGGGTGGGCTTTTGCACCACCGGGTCGCCGAACAGCACGACCTGGCGAGCCCGGCGCAGAGCCGGGGCCGCCTCGGCGAGGCACAGGGCCGCGGCATCCGCGATGATGACGACATCGAACGCGAGATCGGTCGGAACGTCGGGAACCTCGTACGGCGACGCGAGCCACACCGGCGCGAGCGTGCGCAGCAGGATGGGCGCGGCATCCGACATCTCCTGCGCCGTGTGCAGGCCGTCCTTGAGGACGCGCTTGAGGGCGGCCGCCTCGTCGGCGTGATCGACGATGCCGATACGCCACTGCGTCGCGAGCTGAGCGGCGAGCAGCGGGCCGGCCGCAGCGGCGTGGGCCTCGTCGACGAGACGGAAATCGCGCTCGAGACGGTCGACGACGCTCGTGTTCGCACCGAGAAGAGCACGGTCGGTGCGCAGCAAATGCTCGAGGGCCGACTGCCACCACGCGAACTCGAGTTCGGCCCCCACGCGCTCTTCGGGAACGTGGCGCACCGAGAGCTCGACGAGGAGCTGCTCGAGACCCAGCCGCGCGAGCTCGGAACGCAGTTGAGCGCGCTCGACGAGGTTGTCGAAGAAGGTCGACTCCGCGGCGAGACCGGCGAGGGTGCGCACGAGACGCTGCACGGGCAGGGTCGCGAGGCGCTCGGAGCCTTGACGGCCGAGGATCTGATCGAGTTCGCCGAGCAGGGCGTCGGTGCGCTGCCACGCGACGTGGACGTCGGCGAGACCCAGCGGCACCTCGGGGGTGACGCCGGCGTCGACGACGCGCTGCCACTCCGTGCGCTGCTGCTGGATGCGCACGAGCGCCTCGTACATGTCGGGCACGTGGACGCCCGGGCGCACGTACTCCTTCGACAGCCGCTTGAGGCGACGACGGTTGGGACCGCTCATCGCGGAGGCGTCGCGGCGCGGCGAGTGCGCGTCGATGAGCTCGCCGAGCGGACGCTCGAAGACACTCGGGCTGAAGCGATCGAGCGACTCGCGGATGCCCTGCAGGAGCTTCAGGTACGACCCGAGCTCGGACACCGTCTGGAACGGGCGCATGCGCGTCTGCGCGATGAGCTCGTACCCGCGCTCGAGCAGACGAGGAACGTCGCTGCTGTGGAGCTTGCCCGCGAGATCGTGCGCCGCACGCGCGTCCTCGGTCCGCGAGAAGCTGACGCCGTACCACGGCGAATCGTCGGGCCCGAAGCGGAACTCGCCGAGGCGCGCGGCCATCGCGAGCGCCCGGGCCGCGGCATCTCGTCGTCCGGCGAGTCTCTCGAGGGTCGCGAGATCGAAGCGGGCCTCGGTCGACGGAGCGGGAGAAGTGGATGCCAACGACGTCAGCGCGCGCAGGATGTCGAGCGCCGAGACGCCCAACGCGAGGTGCGGCTCGGTCACGGCGGAACGGTAGTCGCGCAGGACCGTGCGCAGACGCACGAGGGCGTCGTCGATCTCGGCGACCTTCGGCTGCTCGGCCTTCTCATTGCGACCGATCGCGCGGATGAGGTCGCGACGCACGTGGTTCGGAGAGACGGCGAGACCCGTGAGGCCGACTCCGGCCAGACGGTGACGGATGCCGTCGAGCGTCGAGCGACGGGCACTGACCACGAGCACGCGCTTGTTGTCGTGGACGAGCTGCCCGATCGCGTTGATGACCGTCTGCGTGCCGCCCGTGCCGGGAAGGGTGTGCACGGCGAGCGACTGCCCCGCGGCGATGCGGGCGAGGACACGCTCCTGCTCGGCATCCGCGTCGAGGAGCAGGGTGTCGGCAGCGGGAGTGCGCTCGTCGGGGCTCACGACCTGCGGGTCGTCGCGACGCACCGTGATGCGCGCGCGGTCGTCGGGGTGACCGGCGAGCGCGTTCAAGAGGGTGTGGTCGAGGTCGTGCGTGTCACGAGCCATACCCGATCCGACATCGGCGAACGACGAGATCACCAGGCGCGGGTGCACGACGAAGGTCGGCACGTGCGAGGTGAGGCGGCGGATGTGGTCGATGACCGGCTGCGGCTTGAACACGCCCTGGTCGTAGGCGAGGCCCGCGAGAGCCGCGGGATCGATCTGGATGCCGAGGTGCGTGCGGAACGCGCGAGCGAGCTCGGGGTTCATGACGAACGCGCCGTGCAGCTTCAGCTCGAAGTCGCCGTGGTGGCGGCGGATGGCGAGCGGGCGGAGGAGGACCGGAGCGGACCACTCCACTCCCCCGATCTTCCACGCCGACAGGCCCACCGCGAGGTGCACGGGCTCGAGGCCGCGCGCGGTGCGCAGCTCGACGTTCTTGGCCGTGATGCGCTCGGCGGCCATGCGGGCCGTGCGCAGGGCCACCTCGTCGCGGAAGAGGTTCGACAGCATCGTCGCGCGACCCGTGATGAACTGCGGGAGCGAACCCGGGTGCGCCTTCGTGATGTCGATGCCGGCATCGCGGGCGTCGTCGAAGCGCAGGAGGGTCGATCGTCCGCCGAGAGCCGCAGCCTCGGACCGGATCCGGTCGCGTTCGGGGTCGGCCACGTGGCGAACCACGATGCCGGGTTCCGACAATCGCAGGTCGCCGGGATCGACGGACGACACCGTCTCGTCTCCGTCAGCGCCGATCACGGCACCGTCCTCAGCTCGCCACACACCTGTCAGACTAAGCCGGGCAGTGCGGGATCGTGCGCAGCGGGCCCGAGTTTCGCGGTAATCAGCGACACGCCGCGCCACCGGCTCTTCCTCCCCAGGCGGGGAGTCGGCGAGATCCTCCCCCTTCGCGCGCGATCGCGGCGCACGCCCCGGGCACGGTCATGAGGATGAGCGCATGAACAGAGTCACCAGCACCGAATACGACAGCCCCATCGGGCCGATCCTGCTGACCTTCGTCGACGACGCCCTCGTGCGTCTGCATGTGGCCCTCGACGGTCTCGAGATCGCGCGCGCCGAGATCGCGCACCGTCTCGGGGTCGTCCCCGAGCACCATCGGCCCACGGACCACCCCTTGGTCTCGCAGCTCGAGGAGTACTTCGACGGGACGCGACGGGCCTTCGACGTCGCCCTCGACTGGCGCTTCGCCCGCGGATTCACCCGCGCTGCGCTCGAGGCCACTCTCGAGATCCCCTACGGCGAAGTCGCCTCGTACGGCGAGGTGTCGATGATGGCCGGAGCCCCGCGAGCAGCCCGCGCGGTGGGAACGGCGTGCGCGTCGTCGCCGTTCTCGATCGTCGTCCCGGTGCACCGGGTCGTCCGCGCCGACGGCTCGATCGGCGAATACGGCGGCCACCCCGAGGTGAAGGAATACCTGCTCTCGCTCGAGAGCGACGTGATCCTCGGCGAGACTCTGCGCGCCTCGGCCTGAACGGCCTCGCGCGGCGCGCGCGACGATGCCCGGCCCCGCGATGCGGGACCGGGCATCGATCGGTCAGTGGTTCGAGGCTTTCTCGGCGCCGTAACCGGTGAGGGAGCGGACGTCCATCTCAGCGGCTTTGCGCGGATCCTCCGGCGTCCGCGACGTGACGGACCCGAGCCACCCGAGGAAGAACCCGAGCGGAATCGACACGATGCCGGGGTTGTTCAGCGGCCAGATCGCCACACCCGTGTTGGCGAACACGCTCGTCGCGGTCCCCCAGAACACCGGCGAGAGGAAGATCAGCACCAGGGCCGACCCCAGACCGCCGTACATGCTCCAGACGGCACCGCGAGTGGTGAAGCGGCGCCAGAACAGCGAGAAGAGGATCGTCGGCAGGTTCGCCGACGCCGCGACCGCGAAGGCCAGCGCCACGAGGAACGCGACGTTCTGCCCCTGCACGCCGATGCCGCCGAGGATGGCCAGTACGCCGATCACGATGACCGTGCGCCGCGCGACCTTGACCTCGCCGTCGGGCGGGACGTCGCCCTTCTTCACGACGTTCGCGTAGATGTCGTGCGCGAACGAAGCGGCCGCCGTGATCGTGAGGCCGGCCACCACCGCCAGGATCGTCGCGAACGCCACCGCCGAGATGAACCCGAGCAGGAGCGGCCCGCCGAGAGCCAGGGCGAGCAGCGGCGCCGCCGCGTTCACTCCACCGGGCGCGGCGAGGATCGTCTCGGATCCGACCATCGCACCGGCGCCGTAGCCCAGGACGAGGGTGAGGATGTAGAACAGACCGATCAGCCAGATGGCCCACACCACCGAGCGACGCGCCTCTTTCGCGGTCGGCACGGTGTAGAAACGCATCAGCACGTGCGGCAGACCCGCGGTGCCGAGCACCAGGGCCAGCGCGAGCGAGATGAAGTCCCAGGGGTTCTTGCCGTACTGCAGGCCCGGCGCAAGGACGGCATCGCCCTTGGGAGAGGCCGCCACCGCGCTCTCGAGGAGCGTGTTGAGGTTGAAGCCGTTGATCGCCAGCACCCAGACCGTCATGACGATCGCGCCGCCGATCAGCAGGAACGCCTTGACGATCTGCACCCAGGTGGTGCCCTTCATGCCGCCGATGAGGACGTACACGATCATCAGGATGCCGACCACCGCGACGACGATCGACTGCCCGACGCGCTCGGTGATGCCCAGCAGCAGCGACACCAGGCCACCGGCTCCGGCCATCTGCGCGAGCAGATAGAAGAAGCAGACGGCCAGCGTGGTGATGGCCGCGGCCATGCGCACCGGCCGCTCCTTCAGACGGAACGACAGCACGTCGGCCATCGTGAACTTGCCGGTGTTGCGCATGAGCTCGGCGACGAGGAGCAGCGCGACGAGCCACGCGACGAGGAAGCCGATGGAGTAGAGGAAGCCGTCGTAGCCGTTGATGGCGATGGCGCCGACGATGCCGAGGAAGGAGGCCGCTGACAGATAGTCGCCGGCGATCGCGAACCCGTTCTGCGGTCCGGTGAACGAGCGGCCCGCGGCGTAGTAGTCGGCCGCGGTCTTGCTGTTGCGGCTGGCCCGGATGACGATGAACAGGGTCACGGCGACGAACGCCCCGAAGATCGAGATGTTCAGCACCGGGTTGTTCTCGACCGTCTGCACGGCCGCCTCGATGCTGGCGAAGACGTCGTTCATGCGCGGCCCCCGTCAGCTCGCTCGAGCTCGACCCGCAACGCCTCGGCCCCCGGGTCGAGGCGGCGGTTGGCATACGCGACGTAGCCCATGGTGATGGCGAACGTGGTGACGAACTGGCCGAGCCCCAGCACGAGCCCCACCGTGATGGCTCCCGAAACCGGCTGCGCCATGAACTCCGGCGCGAACGACGACAGCAGAACGTAGACGAAGTACCAGACGAGGAACGCCACCGCGAGGGGGAAGACGAAGCTGCGTTGCCGCTTCTTCAACTCCCGGAACGGGGCGGACTCCTCGACCGCGATGTAGTCGACGCCGCCCTTGTGGGCTTCGTCGATGCGACGGTCCGTCATGTGGCCTCCTTGCCTCATGAGTGCGACGCAACGCTGCGTCGAACGGCGGAAAAGTCCGGGTCGGCCGCTGCTTCCCCGGTGATAGGGTCGACGCTACGAAACGCGGCGACGAAGCCGTCACCCCCGGAAGTAGGTAGTGCGTGAGTGCACCCTCCACACTTCGAGACGATGCGACCCTCGTGTCGCACGCGGTCGCCGAGCTCGCGCGCCGCACGCACTTCCCCGTCGCCTTCGGCGGCTTGGAGCACGACGGCGCCGTCCACGTCACTACGATCGTCGGCGCCCGCACGCGCAGCATCGAGGGCCTCGTCGTCCACGCGTCGCGGGGTCTCGGTGGTCGCGCCCTCGTGGAGCGGCGCCCGCGCATGACGCTGGACTACCGCACGTCTCGCTCGATCACCCACGACTACGATCGCGCCATCCTCGGCGAGGGGATCGCCACGCTGTTCGCCGTCCCCGTCCTCGTCAGCGGAGCGGCTCGCGGAGTCCTGTACTGCGGATCGTGGGCGCAGGCCCCGGTCGGAGACGTCGAGGCGCGCCCCGCCTTCGACGTCGCCGGCGAGCTCGGCACCGAGCTCCGCGTGCGCGCCGAGGTCGAGCGGCGACTGGCCTCGGCCCCCGGCCCCGAGAACGGACTCGGCGCCGGAGCGCGCGAGGAGATCCGAGAGAGCTACGCCCAGCTGCGCAGTATTGCGGCGAGGGTGTCCGACGACGAGGTGCGCCGTCGCCTCGAAGACGTCGAAGCGCGTCTCGCCGCCCTCACCGGAGACGCCGGCGACACGGCATCCGATTCCGAGGTACACCTGTCCCGTCGCGAGATCGACGTGCTCGCGTGCGCCGCGGTGGGGTCGACGAACGGCGAGATCGCGGCATCGCTGCACCTGCGCGAGACCACCGTCAAGTCGTATCTCGCCTCGGCGATGTCGAAGCTCGACGCCTCCACGCGTCACGCGGCGGTGACGCGGGCGCGGCGCGCCGGCCTGCTCCCCTGACACCGGTCGAGAGGCCGGTGGGAAAACCCTGGCAATGACGGCCTGAGCTTGAGCGCGGCTCGGATTCTCGGCATCGTGGCTGACTCCTGTCGTCGATCAGAGAAGGAGAGTCACCATGCTGACGCTCACCGAAGAGGCCACGACCGCCGTGAAGACCATCACCGCCCAGTTCCCGGATGCCGCCCAGGGCGGCGTCCGCATCGAAGGCGCGGGATCCCCCGAGTCGCAGTTCGCGCTCTCGGTCGTGGACGGCCCGCAGCCCGACGACGCCGTCGTGGAGAACGCCGGAGCGCGTGTCTTCCTCGACAGCGACGCCGCCGCCGTCCTCGACGACCGCGTGCTCGATGCGCAGATCGACCCCGAGCAGGGCTCGGTGCAGTTCGCGGTGACCAGCGCCGCGTGACGCGCTGACGCTGTCGAACGATGCCCCGGCCGCGTGCCGGGGCATCGTCATGTCCGCGGGTGTCCCGAGGCTCGCGCGTTGCCCCGCACGACCGTCGATCGGCGGGGCAGGACCCTCGATCAGCCGCGGAAGACGACGATTTCGTCGTGCTCGCGGTCGTAGACGAACTGCAGGGACGTGCCCGACGGCAGGTCGGTCACACGGAGCTCGGCCGAGTCGTCGCTGAGCTGGAGCATGGCGTTGGCGGGGAAGATCCCCGCCCCGCACGAGGTCAGGAAGTACCGGCCGTCGTACGAGAACCCGCCGCCGGAGACGTCGAGCAGATCGGGTTGCCACACCGTCATGCACTTCGCGGCGTCGGCACTCGCGTCGAAAGAAGCATAGGTGGCGACGCGGAAGCCCTCGTACTCCGCGTACCCGGTGGTGCCGCTGGTCACGCCCGGTGTCAGAACGCTCGGCACCTCGAACGAGGGATCCGCAGAGAGCCGCGCGACCTGCGTCGCGCCCGTCTGCAGCGGGTCGGTCTGCACGCGCTGCACCACGACGAGAGCGGTCACGGCGCACAGGGCGACCAGGGCAGCCGCCGAAACCATGACCACCGTGGAATGGCGAGGTCGCGGCAGACGGGGTCTTGCGGGCTCGGCGCCCGCGGCGTCGTCGGGGGCGGGTCGCTCGGGCTCCGCTGCGAGCGCGGAACGCTCCTCACCCGACGCGGAAGTGGCGGAATCCGAGACGTCCTCATGCCCCTCCAGCTCGATGAGGCGCTGCAGGGCGGCGGGGTCGGCGGAGATGTCCGCTCCGGGGGCGTAGGCCCTGCGGCGCAGGGCCGCGAGTTCGCCATCGTCGTCGATGCTCGGCATCCACCGATTCAACCAGGATCCGTCCGCGCTCCGATGATCTCGTGCCCCAGCCACGTGGAAACTCGCCACCCGACGCTGCCGGCGATGCGCTTCGCGGCCAACGCCGTTCGCGCCGGGGCCGCGCGGGAGCGTCGCCCCTACCCTCGGACCATGACCACTCCTGCACCGGTTCCGGTCACGCCGTCCTCGTCGTCGCGCGGGGCCCTCGTGCTGTTCTGGGTGCTCGCCGTCGCGGGCGCCGCAGTTATGTTCGTGGCGTGGGGCTGGATGGCGACCAGCTGGATTGACGAGATCCTCGAGGAGCCGCGAGCGCGGGCCGCCGGGACGACCGTGCAGGGCACCGCGATGGTGGTCGGTGGCGTTCCGCTGGTGATCGCGCACCTCCTGGGGTTCACGGTGCTCGTGCCGGCGGCGCGGAGCGCGGGAGCCTCTCGCGGGCGCGCGTTCGGCTACGCCGGCGCCGCCATCGGTGTGGCGTCGCTCATCGGCGTTCTGACCGCACAGTTCCTGATGGGCAGCCAGCCCTTCGTCGAGCCCGTCTTCATCCCGTGAAGGTGGGCCGGCGCTTGGCCTGGAAGGCGGCGAACCCCTCGCGGTAGTCGTCCGTGGCGGCCAGGGCCGCCTGGGCGCGGTTCTCGAGCGCCATCGCGTCCCACAGGCCCAGACGCTCGTCGCGGATCGCGCTCACGATGCGCTTGCTCGCGCCGAAGGCCTGCGTCGGACCGGTCGCGGCCGAGCGGGCCGCCGAGGACGCGGCATCCTGAAGCTCCTCCGCCGGGAAAGTGCGCGAGAAGAGTCCGGCACGAACGGCCTCGGCACCCGACATCAGCCGCCCCGTGTAGATGAGGTCGAGCGTGGCGTGAGCGCCGAGGCGCTCGACGAACAGCGCGTGACCGCCGGAATCGAGGGTCGCCCCGAGGGCGGCGAAGGGCGAGCCGATCTTCGCGGTGTCGGCGACGTAGACGACGTCGCTGGCGATCAGCAGACCGAGTCCCACGCCGAGGCAGGCGCCGTGCGCGACGCCGAACGTGGGTGCGGGGAACATCGCCATGCGCCGCAGCAGAGGGGTCAGCGTGTCATCGAGGTAGCCGCCGACGTCGTCGGTCGCGGGATCGACGCCCGAGATGTCGCGGCCGGCGCAGAACGAGGGCCCCTCTCCGCGCAGCAGCACGGCGCGGGCGCCGTCGGCCTCGGCGCGGTCGTACGCGGCGGCGAGCTCGTGCAGGTCGTCGAGGCCGAGGGCATTGCGGCGGGAGGGCGCGTTCAGCACGATCTCGGCGACGCCCTCGTCGAAGCGGTAGTCGATCATCGCGCTCACCCGTCGTAGTCGACGCGGACGGCGTCGGTGCTCGGGTGCGACTGGCAGGTGAGGACGTATCCGCGCTCGATCTCGTCGGGCTCGAGGGCGTAGTTCTCGGTCATCGTCACGGCACCCTCGATCACGCGGGCGCGGCAGGTTCCGCAGACGCCTCCCGCGCACGCGAACGGCACATCGGGGCGCACGCGGAGCGCGGCCGCGAGAATCGTCTCGTTCGCCGCGACCGGGCTGTCGACCGATGCCGATTGCCCGTCGAGGGTGAAGTCGATGCGGCGGACGGGTTCGTCCGGGCGCACGCGCACCGGGCGCGCTCCCCCGGCCTGCGCGGGGGCGTCGCCGTCTCCCGCGGTGAACAGCTCGAAGCGCACGCGCTCGCGCGGCACGCCGACCTCGGCAAGCACCTCGCGGCACAGCTCGACGAGGGCGAACGGACCGCACAGGAACCACTCGTCGACGGATGCCGGATCGATGAGCCGCGCGAGGATCAGCCGCAGCCGCTCGTCGTCGATGCGCCCCGAGAACACGGGCGCCGCGCGCTGCTCGCGCGACAGCACGTGATGGAGCGTCAGGCGCGACGGATAGCGGTCCTTCAGGTCGGCGAGCTCGTCGACGAACATCACGTCGGTCGACGACCGGTTGGCGTAGACGATGGTCATGCGGCTGTCGGCGGAGCGCTCGAGCACGTCGGCGGCGAGCGCCATGATCGGGGTGATGCCCGAGCCCGCGGCGATCGCGACGACGTGGCCCGCGGCCGTCGAGGCCTTCGAGACGAAGGTGCCCTGGGGGCTCATCACGTCGACCTCGTCGCCGGGACGCAGGCCCTCGTGCGCCCAGGTCGAGAAGCGCCCGTCGGGGTCGCGCTTGATGCCGACGCTGATCGAGCCGCGCGCCGGCGGACGGCAGATCGAGTACGAGCGGCGCAGCTCCTCGCCGTCGATACGGGCGCGGAGCGCGACGTACTGCCCGGGCGCGTAGTCGAACGCGTCCGCGAGGTCGTCGGGCACCGCGAAGGTCACCTCGATCGCGGTCGGGGTGAGGGGGCGCACGTCGGCGACGCGCAGGGTGTGGAAGCGGGCGCGGGCCCGCGGGGTTCCCGGTGTGGCGGCCGGGTTCACGGCATCCGTCATCGTCATCAGAGGGCCTTGAAGTGGTCGAAGGGTTCGAGGCACGCGCGGCATTCCCAGTGCGACTTGCACGAGGTGGAGCCGAAGCGCGAGACCTCGCGGGTCTCGAGGGATCCGCAGCGGGGGCACGCGACGCTGAGCTTCACGCGGATGGGTCCCGCGGGCGCGCGGCCGGTCGGCGGGGCGATGCCGTACTCGGTGAGCTTGCGCTTGCCGTCATCGCTCATCCAGTCGGTTGTCCACGCGGGGGTCAGCGTCGTCTTCACCACGGCGTGGTCGAAGCCGGCCGAGGTGAGCGCGAGCACGATGTCGTCGCGGATCGCGTCGACCGCGGGGCACCCCGAGTAGGTCGGGGTGATCGTGACACTGACGGTGTCGCCGTCGAGGCGCACGTCGCGGAGCACCCCAAGGTCGTCGATCGTGAGCACGGGCACCTCGGGGTCGACGACGGCCGCGACGACCTCGCGCGCGTGCGCGAGGGTCGCGGTCACCACGTCGCCCCCGGATGCCGGCGGGCCAGCACCTGCATCTCGGCGAGCAACGGCCCGAAAGACGGGTGGTGCGCACCGCGGCGACCCCCCGCGGAGGAACCGGGGATCGAAGGGACGGGAACGTCCTCTTCGGCCAGGACGGCGGTGAGCACGTCGTCGACGCGACCGCGCAGCGTCGAGGGACGCACGGCGATCCCCTCGAGACGCTCGTGCAGCGGCTCGTCGCGGAACAGTTCGTCGAGGTACGGCCACACGTCGTCGAGGGCGACGAGGAAGCGTCGACGCGACTCGTCGGTGCCGCCGGCGAGACGCAGCGTCCACTGCACGGCGTGATCGCGGTGGTAGTCGACCTCTTTCTCGGCCTTCGCCGCGACCGCCGAGATCACCGGATCGGCGGATGCCGTGAGGTCGCGGTACAGCTCGAGCAGATACGCGGATGCCAGGAGCTGACGGGCGATCGTGTGGGCGAAGTCGCCGTTCGGGAGCTCGAACAGCCAGGCGCTACGGAAGTCCGGCTCGTCGCGCCAGTAGGCGAGGTCGTCTTCGCTGCGGCTGTCGTACGACCCCGCGTACCGCAGGAGCGAGCGAGCGTGGCCGAGCAGGTCGAGGGCGATGTTGCCGAGGGCGACGTCTTCTTCGAGCTCGGGCGCACGGGCGATCCAGCCGCAGAGGTTCTGCGACAGGATCAGGGCGTCGTCACCGAGGCGCAGGGCGTACGCGGCGACGTCGGGGTCGGTCGCGCGGTCCTCTCCCCCGGCGAGCTCGGCCGACAGCTCGCGCGCGTCGAGCGAGACGTCGCCGTGCGGGTCGTCAGGGGCTTCGACGGGCTCAGCCGCCGGCGCTGCACCGCGGTCGGTCCAGGTGCTCACAGGTGCGGCACCCCCTCGGAGGCGGTGTAGTACACCGCGTGCCGGTAGTTCTTTCCCGCGGGCGACTCGAAGAACGCGCCCTTGGCTCCCGGGTCGCTCGTGGTCACGGCATCCGAGGGCACGACCCACACCGACACGCCCTCCCCGCGACGGGTGTAGAGGTCGCGGGCGTTGCGCACCGCGAGCTCGGCATCGGGGGCGTGGAGCGAGCCCACGTGCACGTGGCTCAAACCGCGATTCGCGCGCACGAAGACCTCCCACAGCGGCCAGGTCTCGGCGGGGCTGCCGCCGGGGGTGGCCATCAGACAGCCGCCGTCTCGGTACGGGCAGCGCTCTTCTTCGCGGCATAGGCCGCCGCGGCCTCGCGCACCCAGGCGCCCTCTTCGTGCGCGGCGCGACGGTTCTGCAGACGCTGGCGGTTGAGCGGCCCTCGACCGGCGAGCACCTCATGGAACTCGGTCCAATCGATCTCGCCCATGTCGTACTGGCCGGTCTCGTCGTTGAAACGCAGCTCGGGGTCGGGCAGGGTCACGCCCAACACCGCGGCCTGCGGCACGAGCATCGAGACGAACCGCTGGCGCAGATCGTCGTTGCTGAAACGCTTGATGTTCCACGCCATCGACTGCGCCGAGTTGGGCGAGTCGTCGTCAGGGGGCCCGAACATCATGAGGCTCGGCCAGTACCACCGGTCCACGGCATCCTGAGCCATCTGCCGCTGCTCGTCGGTGCCCTTCATGAGCGTCAGCAGGATCTCGAATCCCTGGCGCTGGTGGAACGACTCCTCCTTGCAGACGCGCACCATCGCGCGTCCGTACGGCCCGTACGAGGCGCGGCACAGGGGCACCTGGTTGCAGATCGCGGCGCCGTCGACGAGCCAACCGATCGCCCCCATGTCGGCCCACGTCGGGGTCGGGTAGTTGAAGATCGACGAGTACCGCGCCTTGCCGTCGACCAGCTGCTGCGTCATCTCGTCGCGCGTCATGCCGAGGGTCTGCGCGGCGGAGTACAGGTAGAGCCCGTGACCGGCCTCGTCCTGCACCTTCGCGAGCAGGATCGACTTGCGCTTGAGGCTCGGGGCGCGCGTGATCCATGCCCCCTCGGGCTGCATGCCGATGATCTCGGAGTGCGCGTGCTGCGAGATCTGGCGAATGAGCGTGCGCCGGTAGCCGTCGGGCATCCAGTCGCGCGGCTCGATGCGTCCGTCGGCCTCGATGAGGGCGTCGAACATCGCCTCGCCGTCGAGGGCCTCCGTCGTGGGGGCGGTCATCGTCATCGTCGACTCCTTTTACAGACCGATCGTTCAGTAAAACTCTAGCGGAGGGCGCGAGGGACTGCAACGGGCGTGCACTCGCGCCGCCGGACGTGTGTCGTGGAGGACATGGCAGACACCGCGATCTTCGACGTCGACGGCACCCTCGTCGACACCAACTACCAGCACGCCCTCGCGTGGTACCGCTCATTCCTGCGGCACGACATCGTGCTGCCGATCTGGCGGATCCACCGCGCCATCGGCATGGGCGGGGATCAGCTCGTCGCGTCCCTCACCAGCGACGACGTCGAGCGCGAGCACGGCGAGGCCTTGCGGACGGCGTGGACCGAGGAGTTCGACTCCCTCATCGACGAGGTGAAACCCTTCGAGGGAGCGCACGACCTTCTCGCGGAGGTGAAGAGGCGTGGGTTCCACATCGTTCTCGCCAGCTCCGGCAAGAGCGATCATGTCGAGCACTTCCTCGACCTCGTCGAAGCTCGCGAACTCGCCGACGCCTGGACCACCTCCGACGACGTCGAGGCGAGCAAGCCCGCGCCCGACCTCGTCCAGACGGCACTCGATCGCGTGCCGGGTTCGCGCGGCCTCATGATCGGAGACTCCCCCTGGGACGCGATCGCCGCGTCGAAGGCATCCGTTCCCACGATCGCGGTACGAACCGGCGGCTTCTCGCGGGAAGAGCTGACGGGCGCCGGGGCCGAAAGCGTCTTCGACAGCCTCCGCGACCTGATCGACGGGCTCGACGGCACACCCCTCGCGCGCGCGGAAGGTTGAGTCGGCGCGCAGCTCTCCCCCGTGTCCACGCGCCGGGGAGGGTCACGCCGCGAGATGAGCCACAACGCAGGAGAAGCGGCGGCGCGGCACACCCGATCCCGTCAACCCGGCGGGCGATTCGGGCCCAGCCTCCCGAATGTCCTGCGTTGCGCACGAGAGGCGCAGAGCATCCAGCCCGACCCGCCCGGCCGACGCACCCCCGCTCTCACCGCAGGTCGTACACGCGCTTGTACTTGCCCTCGCTGCGCGGCAGCACGCCGGGCTCCTCGACGCGCACGTCGACGGTCGTGCCGATCAGCACCTTGATGCGCTGCTGCAGCACGACGCCCGCGACCTCGCACACCTCGCGGTCGAGGGCCGGATGCCGCTCGATGCGCACGGTCATGGCATCCATTCGTCCCTCTCGACGCAGCTCGAGCACGAAGTACGGGGTGAGCGTCTCGATGCCCAGCACGATCTCCTCGATCTGCGTGGGGAAGAGGTTCACCCCGCGCAGGATGATCATGTCGTCGTTGCGGCCGGTGATCTTCTCGATGCGCCGCATCGCCGGGAACGCCGAGCCGGGCTGCAGCCGGGTGAGGTCGCGGGTGCGGTAGCGGATGACCGGGAACGCCTCCTTGGTGAGCGAGGTGAACACCAGCTCGCCGAGCTCGCCGTCGCCGACGGGCTCTCCGCTGTCGCCGTCGATCGTCTCGGGGAGGAAGTGGTCTTCCCAGATGTGCGGACCGTCCTTGGTGAGGGCGCTCTCGGATGCCACGCCCGGACCCATCACCTCGCTCAGGCCGTAGATGTCGACCGCGACGAGGTCGAGGCGACGCTCGATCTCGTGGCGCATCTCGTTCGTCCACGGCTCGGCACCGAGAACAGCGACCCTCAGCGAGGTCGACCGCGGGTCGACGCCGGCGGACTCCAGCGCGTCGGCGATCGTCAAGAGGTAGCTGGGCGTGCAGAGGATGGCATCCGGCTCGAAGTCCTGGATGAGCTGCGCCTGCCGCGCGGTCTGCCCGCCCGACACGGGGATGACGGTCGCGCCGAGGCGCTCGATGCCCGCGTGGGCGCCGAGACCGCCGGTGAACAGGCCGTAGCCGTAGGCGTTGTGCACGCGATCCCCGGCGCGGATGCCTGCAGCGCTCAGCGACCGCGCGACGAGATCGGCCCACCGGTCGAGGTCGCCCGCGGTGTAGCCGACGACGGTGGGGCGCCCGGTCGTGCCCGACGACGCGTGGATGCGGCGGACGTCGGCCATCGACACCGCGAACATGCCGAAGGGGTAGGTCTCCCGCAGGTCGGCCTTGGTCGTGAAGGGCAGCAGGCGGATGTCGTCGAGGCTGCGGATGTCGTCGGGGTGGACGCCGGCTTCGTCGAATTTGCGTCGGTAGAGCGCGACGTTCTCGTAGGCGTGGCGGACGGTCCACTGCAGCCGTTCGAGCTGCAGCGCGCGCAGGCTCTCGAGCGGGATCGCGGTCGGATCGACGGATGCCAGGAAGTCGGGGCGCGATGCGGCGGTCAGGGTCATCGGGACACCTCCGTGGTCGTGAGCGCCTCGTCGCGCTCGGGGGCGGGGTTCGGGGTCGAGGCTGCGGGGCTCGTCGAGGGGGCCTCCGCGATCTGCACATCCTCAGCCGCGACCTCGGCGTGTCGGGCTGAGCGTGCGCGAATCGCGGAGGTTGCGTCGGCCGCGAGCGGCCGCCGATCCGTCGTGATGCTGCGGCCGCGCACCTCGGCGACGAGGTCGCCCGTCTCATCCGTCACGCGGATGTCGTACAGGCCCGTCCGCCCGCTCCGCGCGCGACGGGCGGCTGTCGCGGTGAGCGTCTGTCCCGCCGTCGTCGACTTCAGGAACGTGATGTCGGCGCCCCCGGCGACCGTGACCCGCTCGTCTTCGTTGCACGCGATCGCGAAGGCCGTGTCGGCGAGGGTGAACACGAGCCCGCCGTGGGTGATGGCGAAGCCGTTCAGCATGTCGTCGCGCACGGTCATCGACACGCGCGACTCCCCCGGGGCGTCGTGTTCGACCACCATGCCGAGCATCGCCGACGCGCGGTCGTTCTGCATCATCGGCCGCAGGCTCATGCCGGCACCGCCACGGGAGCGGGCGCCCACGTCTTCGCCACGAGCGTGAGCACGTCGTACTGCGCGACGATCTCGTCGTTCTGGTTGCGAATCACGGCGTCCCACCGCACCTCGCCGTACTCGTCGGTCTCGCGCGGGGTGATCTGCTTCGCGGTCAGGGCGACGCGGATGCGGTCGCCGGGCGAGACGGGAGTGACGAAGCGCAGGTTCTCGAGCCCCGAGTTCGCCAGCACCGGACCGGGTGCCGGATCCACGAAAAGCCCCGCCGCCCACGACACGAGGAGGTAGCCGTGCGCGACGCGCCCCGGGAAGAACGGGTTCGCCGCGGCGGACTCCTCGTCCATGTGGGCGTAGAACGTGTCGCCGGTGAATCTCGCGAACACCTCGATGTCGTCGAGGGTGACCTCGCGCTCGGCCGATTCCACGGCGTCCCCGATCCGCAGCTCCGAGAGCGGTTTGCGGAAGGGGTGCGTGCCAGCGGAGTCGGTCTCGGCTCCCGGATGCCACACCCCGGTCAGCGCGGTGAGCATGCGGGGCGAGCCCTGGATCGCGGTGCGCTGCATGTAATGGAGCACCGAGCGGATGCCGCCGAGCTCCTCACCGCCGCCGGCGCGGCCGGGTCCGCCGTGCACGAGGTGCGGCACGGGGGCGCCGTGTCCGGTCGAGGTGCGCGCGTCGTCGCGGTCGAGGAAGAGCACGCGACCGTTCATCGCGCCCATGCGGGTGAGCAGCTCGGTCGCGACGTCGGGGTCGTGGGTCGCGACGCTCGTGACGAGGGAGCCGCCACCCCGGCCCACGATCGCCGCGGCCTCCGCGACGTCGGCGTACTCGACGATGCTGGCAACAGGGCCGAACGCCTCGATGTCGTTGACGGCCGGGGTCGTGGCATCCGCGAACGACAGCAGCATCGGCTGCAGGAACGCGCCCTCCGCGGGCGTGCTCTCGGGCGCCTCGTCCGAACCGACGACGAACCGTCCGCCGGCATCGCGCAGGGCCTGCACCTGGCGCAGCACCTCGTCGCGCTGCGCGATCGAGACGACCGGCCCCATCGTCACGCCCTCGGCGCGTGGGTCGCCGATGACCACGCGCTCGGCGATCTTGTCGCGCAGCGCCTCGGCCACGGCATCCGTCATGCCCGTCGGCACGATCGCGCGGCGGATCGCCGTGCACTTCTGACCCGCCTTCGTCGTGAGCTCGACGAGCAGCTGCGTGACGTAGGCGTCGAACTCGGGGGTGCCGGGGGTGGCGTCGGGGCCGAGGATCGAGGCGTTGATCGAGTCGGTCTCGCTCGTGAATCGCACGCCGAGCTTCGCCTGGGCGCGCAGGAGCTCGGCGGTCGAGGCGCTGCCGGTGAATCCGACCGTGTCGCCGAGGTCGAGCAGGTCGAACAGGCCCGGGACGCTTCCGCTCACCAGCTGCAGCGAACCCTCGGGCAGCAGGCCGGTCTCGACGACCATGCGCACCCACGCCTCGGCGACATAGGCCGTCGGGGTTGCGGGTTTGACGATCGTGGGGAGCCCGGCGAGGAAGGCCGGAGCGAACTTCTCGAGCGCGCCCCACATCGGGAAGTTGAAGGCGTTGATCTGCACCGCAACTCCCGGCAGGCGCGTGTAGACGTGCCGGCCGAGGAAGGAGCCGTCCTTCGACAGGGGCTCGATCGGTCCGTCGAGCACGACTTTTCCGGCGGGCAGCTCGCGCCGCGCCTTCGACGAGAAGGTGAACAGCACGCCGATGCCGCCGTCGACGTCGCTGAGCGAGTCGCGCCGGGTCGAACCGGAGCGCTCCGACAGGGCGTAGAGCTCTTCGCGGCGCTCGTTCAGCGCGATCGCGAGGCTTTTCAGCACCATCGCGCGCTGGTGGAAGGTCAGCGCGCCGAGGCTCTTCTGCCCCGTCTCACGGGCGAAGGAGACGGCTCCCGCGAGATCGAGGCCGCGCGTGCTGACGCGCACGATCTCTTCACCCGTCGAGGCGTCGCGCACGATCGAAGCGTCGGGGTCGCTCTCGGGGGCCCACCAGGCGCCGTTCACGTAGCTGGGGAGGAAGGTCATGAGGCGCTCCATTCGTAGAATCCGCGGCCGGTCTTGCGGCCCAGGTGCCCTTGGGCGACGAGGTCGCGCAGCAAAGCGGGCGGGGTGAAACGCGCGCCGAACGCGCGCTCGAGTTCTTCGGCGATGCCGAGGCGCACGTCGAGTCCGACGATGTCGGTGGTGCGCAGAGGCCCCATCGGATGCCGGTAGCCCAGCTCCATCGCCGTGTCGATGTCGTGCGCGGTGGCGACGCCCTCCTCGAGCATGCGGATCGCCTCGAGCCCGAGCGCGACCCCCAGCCGGCTCGACGCGAAGCCCGGCGCATCGCGCACGACGACCGCGGCCTTGCCGATCGCCTCGACCCACTGCGTCGCCCGCGTGACGACCTCGGCGGCGGTGGCGTCGCCGGTCACCACCTCGACGAGCGCCGACGCCGGCACGGGGTTGAAGAAGTGCAGCCCGAGGAATCTGTCGGGCCGGTCGAGAGATGCGGCGAGCGCGTCGATCGAGATGGAGGAGGTGTTGGATGCCACGACCGCGTCGTCCCGCACAGCCCGCTCGATCCGCGCGAGGGCGTCGAGCTTGAGGTCGCGATCCTCGGGCACGGCCTCGATCACGAGGCCCGCCTCGGCGAATGCGTCCGCGTCGACTCCGGCGGTGAGGGAGTCGGCATCCGGAATCAGCGTTCCGCGCTCGGCCGAGCGGGCCAGGGCGGTCTCGACCCGCTCCCGCGCCTGGGCGGCGGCGGCCTCGTCGCGCTCGACGACGTGCACGCGGGCTCCGGCGAGCAGGAACGCGTGCGCGATCCCCGCACCCATGCGACCTCCGCCGAGCACGCCGACGTTGGCGCGGACGGATGCCGGGGCTCCGGCGGGAGCGGCGGCTGTGTCGGTCGCGTCCGTGGCGGCGGCGCGGGTGCGAGACGTGGCCTCGGGAAGGGTCACTTCTTCTTCCTCTCGAGGAACGCGGTCATGCGGGCGCGCTTGTCGGCGCTGTCGAAGAGCTCGGCCTGCAGCTCGCCGTCGATCGCGGGATGCTCGGCGCGAGGCGCGAGCAGCGCGCGCTTGGTGAGGATCGTCGCGCGCGCCGAGTTCGCGGCGATGCGGTCGGCGATCGCGTGCGCGGCGGCGAGCAGGTCGTCGGGCTCGTGCACGCTCGACAGCAGCCCCCAGGCGAGGGCCTCGTCGGCGTCGATCACGCGCGCGGTGAGCAGCAGTTCGCTCGCGCGGGCGTGGCCGACGATCTCGGGCAGACGCCATGACGCACCGGCGGCGGCGATGATGCCGAGGCCCGGCTCGGGATTGCCGAAGCGCACGCGGGGGGTGCCGAGGCGGATGTCGGCCGCGTACGCGAGTTCGGCTCCCCCGCCGAGGGCGAAGCCGTCGACCGCGGCGATCACGGGCATCGGGAGGTGCCGGATGCGATCGAAGACCGTCGCGTTGATGCCGCGTCGCGCGTCGTCTCCCGTGCGCTCGCGCAGCTGGGCGATGTCGGCTCCCGCGGCGAAGACACCGCCCGCGCCGGTGAGGATCAGGGTGCGCGGGTTCGCCTCGAGCTGGGCGCACAGGGCGTGCAGCTCGTCGACCATGGCCTGGTCGATCGCGTTGCGCACCTCGGGGCGGTCGAGGGTGGCGACGACGCGGTCGGCGGTGGCGTCGATGCGGATGGTTTCAGCCATCGACCCGCTCCACGATCATCGCCGTTCCCTGGCCGACGCCGACGCACATCGTCGCGAGGCCGTACCGCCCGCCCTCGCGCTCGAGCCGGCCGAGCAGCGTCACGATGAGCCGCGAGCCGCTCGAGCCCAGCGGATGCCCCAGCGCGATCGCCCCGCCGTCGGCGTTGACGATCTCGGGGTCGAGCCCGAGGCGCCGCACGCACGCGAGCGACTGCGAGGCGAACGCCTCGTTGAGTTCGACGGCGCCGAGGTCGGATGCCGAGAGCCCGGCCTTCGCGAGGGCGTTCTCGGTTGCGGGCACGGGGCCGAGGCCCATGATCTCGGGGGCGAGAGCCGCGGAGGCGTGCGCGACGATCCGAGCCCGGGGCCGGAGTCCGTAGCGCTCGACGGCCTCGGCGCTCGCGACGACGAGGGCCGAGGCCCCGTCGTTGAGCGAGCTGGAGTTGCCCGCGGTGACGACCTCGCCGTCCTTCACGACCGGCTTGAGCCGCGCGAGCGCGTCCAGAGAGGTGTCGCGGCGCGGTCCCTCGTCGGTGTCGACGACGCCCCGGCCGGTGTCGACCGCGACGATCTCGCTCGCGAAGCGACCAGCATCCTGGGCCGCGATCGCGCGCTCGTGGCTGCGCAGGGCAAAAGCATCGGCATCCGCCCGCGAGATCCCGTCGAGGCGCGCGACCTCTTCGGCCGTCTCGGGCATCGAGAACGTGGCCTTCTCGCGCGCGGCGAGACGAGGGTTGGTGAAGCGCCAGCCGATCGAGGTGTCGAATACCGCCCCGGGCTTCGCCCAGGCCTTCTCGGGCTTCGCCTGCACCCAGGGCGCGCGGGTCATCGACTCGACACCGCCGGCCACGACGAGGTCGGCGTCCCCCGCGCGCACGGCCTGCGCGGCGAGCGCGATCGCGCTCATTCCCGAGGCGCAGAGGCGGTTGACGGTCAGACCGGGGATGCTGTCGGGCAGCCCCGCGAGCAGCACGGCCATGCGGGCGATGTTGCGGTTGTCCTCCCCCGCCTGGTTCGCAGCACCGAGGATCACGTCGTCGATCGCCTCGCCGGGGACGCCCGCGCGGTCCACCGCCTCGGCCACGACGAGGGCCGCGAGATCGTCGGGACGAACGGATGCCAGCGCCCCGCCGTACCGCCCGACCGGGGTGCGCGCACCGCCGATGAGAAACGCGTCCGTCATCGTCTTCCTCTCCCCCGCCGACTCTGGCGGGGCCCGTCCACCTCGCCTGCGAGGTTTTCCGACCGATCGTTCAGTAATCATGCCACGGCGGTACGCGGGGAGGCAACGCCGAGACGGACGTCGTCGGAATCACGGCACGTCGGACGCTGCCGAAGCGACGTCGCGCGCGGGGTGCGTCGCGCCGAGCGCAGAAGAAGATGCGACGGCGACGTCGCGATGGAGTGCCCCCGACAGGATTCGAACCTGCGACGCCCGCGTTAGGAGTGCGGCGCTCTATCCCCTGAGCTACGGAGGCGGGATCGTCCCAGCCTACTGCGGCGCTTCGACCCGGGCGGTTCGGTCGGCGCTCGTCAGCGGCGTGCGCTCCCGCAGCGCCGCGACCAGACCGTCGTCCCATCGCCCCGGCTCGGCGAGGGTCGCTTCGCGCACGTCCACGCCGTCGGGCCGGATGCTCACCGCACAGACCAGGAGCGATTCGAGGACGAGCCCGTCGTGGGCATCCCGCCGCAGGATCGACGACTCGGGCTCGTGCGTCGCCTTCTCGATCACGCCGAGCCACGGCATCCACCAGTCCGAGCCGGCCGCCGGGCCGGCCGCGCGGAACGCCTCGAGCCACCGCGCGATGCGCGGGGTTCCCGGGTCGTCGACCGCGTGGTGGGCGACCATGTGCGTGCCCGGGGCGAGTGCGGTGCGACGCGAGACCACGCCGTCCCACTCCACGAGGTGCGCTCCCGCGGCATTTACCTCGACGAGGTTGAACCCCCGCGTGGCGGGATGATCCGGGATGCCGGCCCCCACCGCATCGAGGGGAACACCGCCCCGACTCACGAGGCCGTCGTCGGGACGGTCGGACAGGTCTTCGCGATTGAGCAGAACCGCGAGCCGGCGAGCGGCCGGGTCGAGGGCCAGCCACGCTCCTCCGGCGCGGTCATCGCGCACGCCCAGGACACCGTCGCGCTCGGGCCACCAGGCACCGATGCCCCGCCAGGGGCGGTCGCGGTCCTCATCGCGGACGGCGAGCACCCGTACGGGCTCACCGGGACTCGCGGGAACGTCAATCACGACCGTGCACATTCCGACAACGCTACCCGCGCGAGGCCCGGACGGGGCGGGCCGCGGAAGCCCCGTGCGGCGGCCCGTGTTCGTCACGGGAACAGGCCGCGCGACGGGAACAGGCCGTTCGGCGTCGGAACCGCCTGTTCCCGTCGCTCCCCCTGTTCTCATCGCACCACCCCCGTCGCGGACGCCGACCTGGAAGACTGGGACGATGTTCGTCGTCGTGGGAGTGACCGGGGGCATCGCCGCCTACAAGACCGTGAGTCTCGTGCGCTTGCTCGTGAAGGCGGGGCACGACGTGCACGTGATCCCGACCGCGGACGCCCTGCGTTTCGTCGGCCTGCCCACGTGGGAGGCCCTCAGCCGCAACCCTGTGACGACCTCGGTGCACGATGACGTCGCGCGTGTCCGGCACGTCGCGCTGGGCCAGTCCGCCGACCTGGTGATCGTCGCCCCCGCCACCGCGAACACGCTCGCGGCGATGACGGCGGGGCTGGCGTCCGACCTGCTCGGCACGACCCTCCTCGCGACGACCGCTCCGGTCGTCGTCGCCCCGGCCATGCACACCGAGATGTGGCGGCACCCGGCCACCGCGCACAACATGGACGTCCTGCGCTCTCGCGGCGTGCACGTGGTCGGACCGGCCGACGGCGTGCTCACGGGCGGCGACTCGGGCCCCGGTCGCATGTCGGAGCCCGAAGAGATCGTGGCCGCGGCCCTGGCGCTCGTCGGGCGTCCGCGCGACCTCGAGGGGCTCTCGATCGTCGTGAGCGCCGGGGGAACGCGCGAGCCCATCGACCCCGTGCGGTTCCTCGGGAACCGCTCGAGCGGTCGGCAGGGCGTGGCGATCGCACGGGCCGCCGCTGACCGGGGCGCCCGCGTGACGCTCGTCGCCGCGCACCTCGACGCGGACGTGCGCCCCGACCCTCGCGTCGAAGTGATCGCCGCCGGGACCGCTGACGAGTTGGGACGGGCGATGGATGCCGTGGCCCCCGACGCCGACGTGATCGTCATGGCGGCGGCTGTCGCCGATTACTCCGTCGCCGCGGTGTCGGAACACAAGCTCCGGAAGCAGGACTCCCCCGGCGGCCTCACGCTCGAGTTGCGCGAGAACCGCGACATCCTCGCGGGACTCGCCACCGCCCGCCGCCCCGGGCAGACGATCGTCGGGTTCGCGGCCGAGACCGTGGCCGACGACGACGAGCTCCTCGAGCGCGCTCGCATGAAGGCCGCACGCAAGGGCGTCGACCTTCTGGCCGCGAACGCGGTCGGTTGGACGCGCGGATTCGAAGCGGCGGACAACAAGCTGATGATCGTGGACGCTGCCGGCGAGGTCCTGGGGACGGCGTCCGGCTCGAAGGACGACACAGCTCACGCGGTGATCGACGCTGTTCTGACGGTGCGCGGACGCTGAACCGCTCGCGCCCCGCGTCGGCCGCCCCGGCGCAAGGCCCCGGCGGTCGACGCGGATCAGTTGTCGTCGAGGCTGTCGACGGCACTGACGATGTCCGTGACCTCGGTGCGGGAGGTGTAGTCGACATGGATGTCGGCGAAGCGGATGCGCCCCGCTCCGTCGATGACGTACACGGAGGGGAAGGGCACGCGCGCCGTCGCGTCGGCGTTGCTGTCCGAGACGGCGAAACCGAGCTCGGTGTGCGCCTGCTGCGCGTGCCCGCTCGGCTCGGTGACGATTCCGAACCGGTTAGCCAGAATATTGCCGGGGTCGGAGAGGACCGTGAACCCGAGGGCACCGTTGGTCTGGCTCTGCGCGGTGCCGTCGGCAGTCTGGGGCGAGACGGCCACGAGCTGTGCTCCGCGCTCCTCGAGCGCCGGGAGGAGATCCCGTTGGTAGGTGCGGAGCGTGATGTTGCAGTACGGGCACCACGCTCCGCGGTAGAAGACGACGACGGTCACGGCGTCGTCGCGGACGGAGGAGAACGAAACGGTCTCGCCCTCAACGGTGAGCAGGTCGGCGTCGGGAGCGGTGTCGTTTGCGCCGAGCGCGCTGATCGGCACGCCGGCCGCACGGAGTTCACTTTGCTCATCCGAGAAGACAGCGGCGAGACGATCGCCGATCTGCGCCTCGAAACCGGCGTTGAAGTCGTCGATCTGCTGGGCGATGGATGGTGCGGACATGTGTGGCCTCCCCGGCGGAACCGACATCGGGCGTCGGTTCGAGGAGCGTATGTCCGCCACGGCGGGCCCGGGGCGACGCCGTCGCGGAACGGAACACAGCGTCATACAGCGTCATCGACGAGGGCGAAGGGGGCGCCGCCGACGAGATCGGCCGCACCCCCTTCGCGTCAGTACCCGTAGCTGCTGGAGAACTCGCTGATGAGAGTTGTCAGCTGCGACACCAGCACGACGATCCAGACGATGAACCCGACCACCACGGCGAGGTTGACCGCAACCGACGCCCAGATCGGAGCGAGGCCCGAGCCGGTGCGGCGACGCAGGATCACGCCGCGACCGATGATGTAGACCAGGCCCGAGCCGACGACCAGCACGAAGAAGCTGAAGGCCCAGTGGAACGGGCGATCGACACCGCGCGCGCGCAGCTGACGCCAGTCGAGGAAGGCGAACAGAACGGTGAGCGCCGAGACGACGATGCTGACGACCGATGTCACCACGGTGATCAGTGCGGTCGCGGCGTTGGTACCGGCCATCGACGCCGAGCCGGAGTCGTAGGAGTACACACCGGCGTAGAAGGAGTCTCGGAAGTACGACGACCAGTCGAAGATGACTATTCCGAGCAGGTTGAGCACCGGGAGGAAGACCATGAGCCACACCCACACGGTGTTGGTCTTGATGTCGCGGCGAGGGGCCGCGGTGTCGTACGACACCGGGGGTGCGCTCGGGTAGCCCGGAACCGCGGCGTAGCCGGCCCCGGCCGCTCCGGCGTACGCCGGAGCGGAGGGGTACGCCGGAGCGGAGGAGGAAGCCGGCGCGCCCGGGAAAGCCGGCGCGGACGTGTAGGCAGGGGCTGCGGGCGGAGCGACGGGGGCGGTGGGCGGAGCCACGGGGGCTGCGGGCGGAGCCACGGGCGGCACGCCCGCGCCGGCGGCTGCCCCGGCGGCGGAGTACGCCGAATCCGGAGCCGCCGAGGGCGCGGAGTCGGACGATGTCGAGCCGTGCGACGCCGAGCGGTGCGAGGCGGACTCGGGCGCTGCGGAGTCATGCGACGGGGACTCGTGCGCGACAGAGTCGTGCGCGGCTGAGTCGTGCGCGACAGAGTCGTGCGGAGCCGGGTCGTGCGGAGCAGGAGCCGCCGGCTCGGAGGCGGTGAGCGGCACGGCCGCACCGTGCGCGCCGACAGGGCCGTGCGTGTCGTGGCTGTCCGCACCGCCTGCGGCGTACGCCGACGGGGTTTCGTGCGACGGAGTGCCCGCGTGCGCCGAAGCGTCGGCCGACGCTCCCTCGTGCGCCGCGCCTGCGGAGTGCTCCTGCGGGTCGAGGCTCGACGAGATGTCGTACGACGACCCTTCGGTGGCCGCGGAGCCCTGGTCCGCCGAGCTGTCGCCGGGTCGCGGCGCGGCGTCGTGCGCCGACGCGGATTCCGTGGCGGAGCGCACCTCGTCGGTCCAGCCGGTGCCGTTCCAGCGGCGCAGACCGCCCCCTCCGGCGGGGTCGGGATACCAGCCGTCGGGCGGAGTGGGAGTGTCGGTCATGTCGTTTCCCCTGTCAGGTGCGGAACCGGGCGAGATGGCCCGAGTCTAGTGATGGCGTCCGACGTCATCGGAAGTCTCGCGACGCGTGGGACACTCCCACGCGCAGATCGGTGAATCCGTCGGCGACCACGTTGGTCACTCCCTCAACCGAGCGTTCCAGCATCCCGCGCACGATGAGAGCGGGTGATTCGCGCGCGACGCGGCGGTATCTGTTCCACACGCCGACCGAGCAGATGATGTTCATCAGGCCGTGTTCGTCTTCGAGGTTGAGGAACGTGATCCCGGATGCCGTGGCCGGCCGCTGTCGGTGCGTCACGAGCCCCGCCACCTCGATGCGCCGGTCGGTCTCGAAGGTGCGGAGCTCACGCGAGGTCAGCACCCCGCGGGCATCGAGCGCGGCCCGGAAATGGGTGAGCGGATGGTCGTCCGCCGACAGGCCCGTGGCCCACAGGTCGGATGCGAGGATCTCGTAGCTCGACGGGTCGGTGAACAAAGGAGGCTGGACGGCCACCAGGGAGTCGGGGAGGAACTCCGGACGGTCGAGGGCGGCCGACCCCGACAACCAGATCGCCTCGCGCCTCGTGTGCCCGAGGCAGTCGAACGCTCCCGCCGTGGCGAGGGCTTCGAGCTGAGCCGTGACCAATCCCGTCCGCCGCACGAGGTCGCGCAGGTCGCGGTAGTCTCCGCCGTTCTCTCGCTCGTCGACGATGCGCGCGGCGACCTTGGCTCCGATTCCGGTGACGCCGGCCAGCCCGAGACGCACGGCGAAACCCCCGTCGCGGCGATGGGCGAGCGTCTCATCGGCCTCGGCGGGGTCGAACTCCCCCGTCGGCGGCTGGATCGCGTGAGCACACGCCTTGAGCCCGGTCGCCGGCCTCCTCGCCCGCCGCGGTGCCGAACCCGGTGACGCCGCCCCCGCCGGATCCGCCCCCGCGGCATCCGCCCCTCTCGCCGCCCCCGCGGCATCCGCCCCTCTCGCCGTCCCCGCGGCATCCGTCCGCTCCGATCCCCTCTCGCTGTCCGTGTCGTCCACAGGCTCGAGGGTCGCCTCGACCCCCGAGCGCAGCAGATCGGGCCGACGTACCTGCACCCCGTGCCGGCGGGCATCGGCGGTGAGTGTGGCGGGCGAGTAGAACCCCATGGGCTGTGCGCGCAGGAGCCCGGCGAGGAAGGCGGCCGGGTAGTGCAGCTTGATCCAGGAGCTGGCGTAGACCAGAAGAGCGAACGACAGCGAATGCGACTCCGCGAAACCGAAGTTCGCGAAGGCCTGGATCTTGGCGTAGAGCTCGTCGGCGACCTGCCCCACCAGGCCGTTCTCGGCCATGCCCGCGTAGAGCGTCTCCCGCAAGGAGTCGATCCGCTCCAGACCACGCTTGGATCCCATGGCGCGACGCAGCAGATCGGCGTCTTCGGCGGAGCAGTTGCCGATGGCCACGGCCATCTGCATGAGTTGTTCTTGGAACACCGGTACTCCCATGGTGCGTGAGAGCACCGGCTCGAGCTTGGGGTGCACGTAGGTGATCGGCTCCTGGCCGAGCTTGCGGCGCACGAACGGGTGGACGGCCCCGCCCTGGATCGGGCCGGGGCGGATGAGGGCGATCTGCACCACGAGGTCGTAGAACGTGCGGGGCTGCAACCGGGGCAGAAGACCCATCTGCGCGCGCGACTCCACCTGGAACACCCCGATCGAATCCGCACGGCAGAGCATGTCGTACACCGCCTTCTCTTCCTTCGGCAGAGTCGACAGTTCCCACTCCTCCCCCGTGGCGTCGCGGATCAGGTCGAAGCAGTACTGCAGGGCCGCGAGCATGCCGAGGCCCAGGAGGTCGAACTTGACCAGCCCCATCCACGCGGCATCGTCCTTGTCCCACTGGATCACCGTGCGGTTCTCCATCCGCGCGTGCTCGATGGGGACGACCTCGCCCACCGGGCGGTCCGTGAGCACCATTCCCCCGGAGTGGATGCCGAGGTGGCGCGGCGCCTTCAACAGCTCCGACGCGAACTCGATGACCTGGTCGGGGATGTCGTGATCGGCTCCGCTCTCGAGGGTGGCTCCCCACCGCTCGACCTGCTTCGACCAGGCATCCTGCTGGCCCGGGGAGTGCCCGAGCGCACGGGCCATGTCGCGCACGGCGTTCTTGGGGCGGTACTGGATCACGTTCGCGACCTGCGCCGCTCGTTCACGCCCGTACTCGCCGTAGACCCACTGGATGATCTCTTCGCGACGGTCGGAGTCGAAGTCGACGTCGATGTCGGGCTCTTCGTCGCGCAGGCTCGAGAGGAACCGTTCGAACGGCAGCTTGTAGAAGATCGAGTCGACGGCGGTGATGTCGAGCAGATAGCAGACGGCGCTGTTGGCCGCCGACCCCCGCCCCTGGCACAGGATTCCGCGCCGCCGCGCCTCGGCCACGATGCCGTAGACGATGAGGAAGTAGCCCGGGAAATCCTTCATCTCGATGACCTCGAGCTCGCGTTCGATGCGTCGCCGGTCGTCGTCGGACAGATTCGGGTACTTGCGCGGTACGGCCGCCCAGACCAGGTGCCGCAGCCACGACATGGGCGTGTGCCCCTCGGGTACCTTCTGCTTCGGCAGGGCGGGCTTGGCCCGACGCAACGGAAAAGCGATCTCATCGGCGAGCTCGACCGTGCGCGCCACCGCTCCCGGGTAGCGCCGGAACCGCGCCGCCATCTCGACCCCCGAACGCAGATGCGCCCCGGCATGGGAGGGGAGCCAGCCGTCGAGCTCGTCGAGGCCCCGGTTCGCCCGCACCGCGGCGACGGCGGCGGCCAACAGCTCCTTCTGCGGAGCGGCGTAGTGCACGTTGTTGGTGGCGAGGATCGGCAACCCTCGCTCGGCGGCGAGCGCGGCCAGGACGTCGTTGCGGCGCGAGTCGAGCGGATCGCCGTGATCCATCAGCTCGACATAGACCGCCTCGGTGCCGAACAGGTCGACGAGGGTGTCGAGTTCACGCGCGGCTCCGGCCGGACCCTCGAAGGCGAGCGCCTGGCGTACCGCCCCCTTGCGGCATCCGGTGAGTACCGCCCACTGCGGGTCGCCCGGTCCCCCGGCTCGTTCCGCGAGGTCTTCGAGGTCGTAGACCGGCCGGCCCTTCTCTGCACCGGTCAGCTGGGCGTGGGTGATGGCGGCGGCGAGGCGGTGATAACCCTCCTCCTGGCGGGCCAGGACGAGCAGGTGCGAGCCGGTCGGGTCCGCCTCCCCGTTCTGGGGGCCGGGGAGCCCGAGCGACAACTCCGCGCCGAAGACGGTGTTCACGGCCCGCTGTTCGGCCGCCTCGGCGAATCGCACGATGCCGTAGAAGCCGTCGTGGTCGGTGAGGGCGAGAGCGTGCAGCCCCAAGCGCTCGGCCTCTTCGACGAGTTCTTCGGGTGAGGACGCGCCGTCGAGGAACGAGTACGACGAGTGCGCGTGGAGCTCGGCGTAGGGCACCGTATCGGTGGGCCGCTCGATCGAGGGCGGTACGTAGGCTCCGCGTTTGTGCGACCAGGCGGGGCTGTCACCGCCGTCGCCGTTCGGCGGTGCGCCGGTGGGTCTGCGGGCGTCGCTGAGCACGCGCTCGAGCTCGGACCACTTCACGGGAGGGTTGGTCCACCCCATCAGCGCGACCCCTTCTGCGGACCGGGGGTGCGCGGAGCCTCAGTCATAGCGTCCCTCTGCTCTCCACTCGCCCTCTTCGACCACCAGCAACCAGGCACCGCCATCGGTGTCGACCACCTGGAACCGGTGAGCCTTGCGCGCCCGCAGGGCATCCCACCCCCGCTCGCTGATCGGCCACGGACCCGCCCACTCGCTGATGCGGCGTCGCTGCCCGGCGGTCTCGAGGACGGCCGGCGGAGCGCTCAGCACGTCGCGTTCGCCCACCGTGACCGGCGCACCGGCGATGTCGGTGACCCCCACCAGACGCGGCTCCGGATAGACGGTGGCGGGCAGAGGGTCGGGGAGGCTGCCCGGCCACGGCCGCGTCCGCACCTTCTCGGTGATCGCCCGATCACCCCACGGCACGAGCACCTGACGCTCGGCGAGCCAGCGTCCGCCACCGATCGTGGGGGTGACCACGCCGCGGTGGCCGAGCATCGCCTGGACGCGAGAGAGAGCGTGATGCACCCGCTCGTCGGGTCCGGCCCCGAACAGCCCCTTGGCGTGGTGCGCTGCGGCGTCGACGGCCTCCGGCTCGATGTGCACCCCCGCGACCCCGCTACCGAAGATGCCCTGCGCGTCTTCGGCGAGCTGCCAGCGCACGCGGTCGACCACCCCGGCGGCGTCGAACGAACCGGGGTGCAGCCACACGCGCTCACTGCGTTCTCCTCGTTCACCCGAGAGCACGACGCGCAGCTCGGTGCACACCAGATCGTGCACGCCGAGCTGGGCGATGAACTCCTCGGCGGCGACACGCATGCCGAAGGCGACCTGGTCGGCGAGCTCGAGAGGCGGTTCGAAGGCGACGTCGCGGTGCAACTCGGGAGGGGGCGTCCGTGGCTGGACCGGCTGCGAATCGAGTCCCCCGGCGAGGGCGTGCAGGCGAACCCCCCTCTCGCCGAACCGTTCCCGCACCCGCTCGACCTGGAGTCCCGCCAGTTCGCCCAGGGTGTGCACTCCCAGTCGAGACAGCAGGCTGCCGAACTCGGCGTCGTCGAGAGTCGCGATCGACAGGGGCGCGAGGAAGGCCCCGGCCCCACCGGGCTCGACGATGCGGACGGGGTCGTCATCAGGTGCCGTCCGAGCCGCCTGCTCCGCGGTGAACACCCCGTCGGCGACACTCGCGCGCACGCCCCCGAACCCGTCGTCGTCGAGCTGCCGGATCAGCATGCGCGCAGCCTCGACCTCACCGCCGTAATAGCGCGCCGGTCCTCGTGCGCGGAGGGCACAGAGACCGGGCCGGACGACCTGAACGCCGGGAGCGCGCTCCTCGATCCGGGCGACGACCGGGGCGAATGCTCGTGCATCTCGCACGGGATCGGCCGGCACCACCTGCAGTCCCGGGCACAGCGCCTGCGCATCACGGCGCTTCTGTCCGCGGCGCACGCCCTGCGCCCGGGCGGCCCACGAGCAGGCGACGACGACATTGTGGGAGAACACCGCCACCGCGGCATCCGGCCGGGGAGGGCTCACCGCCTCGTTCGAGAACGCCGTGATGGGCCAGTCGGGGAACCACAGCACGAGGCTGCGCGTGGGGGCCTGCATCATCCCACCGCCCGCACCGGGAAGGCATCGCGCTCGCGCGGAACCAGTCGCTCCGCCGGAGCACCCAGCAGCTCGATCGTCCCGTCTGCGGCGGGCAGCAGCATGCGCGCGCGTCGGGCGTTCGGCGAGCGTCGGCTGGTCACGGACACGGTCAGCTCACGCCCGGCGAGGTACCCGTGTCCGTGGCCGAGCCCTGACCACCGCGGATCGGCGACATCGATCACCGCCTCGGCCTGGGGCCAGGCTCCCTGCACGAGCAGGACCGAACCGCGATCGCGGAGCCGCGCGGCCAGTCTCGTGGTCTCGGCACCTCCGCGGGCGGCCGTCGACCCCGAGGGAGGGCGCACCGCCACCACGGGTAGCACTTCGGAGATCGTCGCCGTCACGGCGAGCCATCGGGGACCCGGGTCGGGGATGAACACGAGTCGATCGAGGTCGAGACCGTACTTCTCGGCGGCCTCGACTCCGAGCTCGGGCATGCCGATCACCCCGCACCACGCGCCGTCCTGCGAGGGTCGCGCCATGAGCGCCAGCAGAAGAGACGCCGAGCGGGCCAGCGCGTATGCCGACCCCGACCGCAATCCCCCACCGGGCAGCAGCGAAGAGAAAGCCGGATGCGTCGGCAGGACCGGTGCGTCCATGCGCCGCCCCTGCATGCGCTCGAGGCGATCGCGCAGCGCATGGATGTCGGGTACGTCCTGTACCTGGTCTCTCACGATCGCCCTCACTCCCACAGGTTAGAACATCTGTTCGATGACCTCAATCCCTGTGGGTCGAAGATACGATCGACCTCCGACATTGGGCGGACAGCCCCGATCGCGCGACCGGATCAGCACACCGGCTCCCCCGCGTCCCGCCGGTGACAGCCCCGCTCAGACCAGATCGGCCGTCGCCGCGATCCGCGCGAATCCCCCCTGCTGCAGCACGATGGCGGTGTTCGCCATGAGCTCCGCCGCCGTGCGGGTGACGGTACCGAGCCCCGCGACCTCCCCGGTCAGGTCGAAGGTGCGCGTGGCATCCAGGACGACCGTCACGTCGTAGCCGAGGTTGCCCGCCATCCGCGCCGTCGTCTCGACGCACATGTTCGTCTGGATGCCGCAGATCACCAGTTCCCGGATGCCGCGCTCGTGCAACCACACATTCAGATCGGGATCTCCGTAGAACGCCGAGTTGACGCTCTTCGAGACGACGAGAGCGGCGGGAGCAGCGGCGACCGCGTCGACGAGCCCGTTGCCCTCGGCATCCGGGTGAAGGGGGGAACCGACGGACGCCGACTCATGGCGTACCACGACGATCGGCTCGTCGTCACGACGCCACGCATCGATCAGCGCCGCGACATGCGCCTCGCAATCCGGATTCGCGGTCGGACCCCAGAACGAGAGGTCGTCGAAACCCCGCTGCATGTCGATGACGAGAAGAGCACGAGTCATGCCCCCATCCCATCACCCGGAACGCCTCACCCACCACACGTGCGCAGAAGGATCCCGGATGCCGGTCTCACGCGGCCAACGCCAGGTACGGCTCCCACCGCGGGTCGCTCTTGTCCACACCGCGCACCGTCCACGACGATCCCCTCGGAGGCGCCGGGACGAGCCGCAGCTCCCACCGCATCTCCTGAGGAGTGCGATCGCCCTTGACGTTGTTGCACAGCAGGCAGCACGCCACGAGGTTCTCCCACGTGTCCTTGCCGCCGCGCGAACGGGGCAGCACGTGATCGATCGTCGACGCGGCCTTGCCGCAGTATCCGCAACGGTGGGCGTCGCGGCGCAGGACCCCTCGACGGGTGACCGGCACCTGGCGGGCCCCCGGAACCCGCACGTAACGGGTCAGGATGATCACCGCCGGGCGATCATAGGTTCCGTGGGCGGCCCAGACCGGGTCTTCGTCGATGCTCTCGACGACGGTGGCCTTGTCGTTCATCACGAGCACGAGGGCTCGCTTGAACGACACGACCGCGAGGGGCTCGTAGCCCGCGTTCAGCACCAGTGTGCGCATTTCTCGTCCTCTCGAATGGCCGAGACGGCTTCTCGGATGTTCGACTCGCGACGACGGAAGGTGCGAAAGGGTATGAAAAAGGCGCTGTCTAGGCAGACAGCGCCTGGGAGGTCACGGTGAAACCGCGGCATCCGAACACACGATGCCGAAGAACGAGCAGCCCGAGCGCATCCATGGTGCGGATGCGCGGACTGGTGTTCATCGGCATGTCCCTTCGGTTCTTCCGACGTCGCTGACAGGCTAACCCACTGCGACACGCCCGGGGTCGGCCGCGGAGGGAAACAAGAAGCGGCGTGTCGGAGAACGATGTCCTCCGGCACGCCGCCTCGTGTGGAATATCAGCCGGCGTTCTGCTGCAGCCAGGCGTAAGGATCGACGACCGAGCCGTTGATGTGCACCTCGAAGTGGAGGTGGTTGGCGGTCGAGCTGCCCGTCGAGCCGACCAGGCCGATGAGCTGACCCGGGGCGACGGTCTGTCCGGCCTGCACCTGACGGCTGCCGTACGTCATGTGACCGTACGTGGTCGAGACCTTCTGACCGTTGATCACGTGTTCGATCACGATCGCGACACCGTAGCCGCCGTAGCTCTCCTGCGAGACGCTGACGACTCCGCCGGCCGCCGCGAAGATGGGCTGTCCGCCGGGGGCGAGGAGGTCGACTCCCTGGTGGTAACCGGAGTCCCACAGGCCACGGCCGAGCGTGTAGCTCGTCAGCGGCCAGCGCACCTCACCCGATCCGGGTGCGGTCATGTTGAGGTCGATCGAGCTCACCGACGTCGACGCCTTCGTGGCGTTGGCGGCCAGCTGACGCGCGCGCTCCGCGGCGGCAGCCGCGGCGGCTTCTTGATCCTTCTTCTTCTGGATCTCGTCGGCGGTCGTGGCGGAGTAGCTGCTGCGGTCGAGGGTCTCGGCGGTGGCGTCCGAGGCCACGACGAGCGACTGGTTGTCGGCGGCCGACATCTGCTGGAGCGTCATGGTCTCGGCGGCCGGCATGGTCGCCGCGTACGCGGGGATGGCGACCGTGGCGACGAGCCCGGCGACCATCGACAGGATGACGGCGCTGCGCAACGGCTTGCCGACGCGACGCGGCGACGAGGCGCTACGAGCGGGAGCGGTGCGTGCGACGGGTGCGGTCGCGGGGGCCGTGATCTGCAGGGCGCGACCGGTCGGGCGGGTCACCGCGGCGCGCGCGCCCTTGCGGGTGGGTCCCGTCGCGGCACCTTCGGGTAGGTCCGCTGCGGGCTCGTTGTGTTCAGCCAAAGTTCCTCCGGCGCCTCTGCGTCTTCGGGGACGCTGGCTCGTCAGCACTCGAATGTGGGGCACGATGTGCGGGCTGGGCCCTGCGCGGACGACGAGCCGATGAGGCAAACCGCGAGGGGTCCGACGGCGGGCTTCTCGCCTGTGGACTTTCTGAGGCTACCCGAAGATAACGAACATGTCACGCTTCAGTAACCGCTCCCAGGCGATGCTCGGCCCGGCACCGTCGAACGCGGCCGCGCTCAGTCCTCGGCGACGAGGAAGATGTGCGAGGCGACCTCGACGGGCAGCTCGAGTCCCTCATCGACGCCGTCCATCTGCACGAGCACGTAGCCCTCGTTGAAGCGGTAGTCGCCGTGAGCACCGGGGAGCACTCCCGCGGCCTTGAGCTGCTGCAGCAGTTCGGGGTCGACCTGCGCGGGCTCGGCGAGGCGGCGGACCGTGCCCGAGACGGGGCCGCCCGCATCGGTGAGCTTGCGGACGAGGCCGACCACGCCGTCGTCGAAGGTGACGCTGTTGGCGTCGCCGAGCTGGTCGAGACCGGGGATCGGATTGCCGTACGGCGACTCGGTGGGGTGGCCGAGCAGTTCGACGAGGCGACGCTCCACCTGCTCGCTCATAACGTGCTCCCAGCGGCAGGCCTCATCGTGCACGTACGCCCAGTCGAGACCGATGACGTCGCTCAGCAGGCGCTCGGCGAGCCGGTGCTTGCGCATCACGTCGACGGCCTTCTGCCGACCGTCGTCGGTCAGCTCGAGGCGACGATCTTCGGAGACCACGACGAGACCATCGCGCTCCATTCGTCCCACGGTCTGGGAGACGGTCGGACCCGAGTGCCCCAGGCGCTCGGAGATCCGCGCGCGCAGCGGCACGATCTTCTCTTCTTCGAGCTCGAGGATCGTGCGCAGGTACATCTCGGTGGTGTCGATCAGATCGGTCATTCAGGTGTCCTCGATGTCGCGCGGCAAGTCATCCCAGCCTACCGACCCCCTCCGACATGAGGACGGGGCCCATCCGGGGGTGACCCTAGAATCGGTCCCATGTCGCACGTGGAACTGCCCACCGATCTCCTGCCCGCCGACGGTCGCTTCGGGTGCGGCCCTTCGAAGGTGCGCGGCGCGCAGCTCGAGGCCCTCGTCACCCGCGGAGCCTCGATCCTCGGAACCTCGCACCGCCAGGCGCCCGTGAAGAACCTCGTCGCCAGCACGCGCGAGCGTCTGTCGCAGCTGTTCCGCCTGCCCGAGGGCTACGAGATCATCCTCGGCAACGGCGGATCGACAGCCTTCTGGGATGCCGCCGCCTTCGGCCTGATCGAGAAGCGCAGCCAGAACCTCGTCTTCGGCGAGTTCGGCGGCAAGTTCGCCGCGGCCGCCACGGCTCCCTGGTTGCAGGCACCCGACGTCCGCAAGGCCGCACCCGGCACCCGCTCGATCGCCGAGGCCGTCGACGGCGTCGACGTCTACGCCTGGCCGCACAACGAGACCTCGACGGGGGTGTCCGCTCCCGTCCAGCGTGTGAACGCCGACGCCGGCGCACTCACCGTCATCGACGCCACCAGCGCCGCCGGCGGCATCGACTTCGATCTCACGCAGGCTGACGTCTACTACTTCGCGCCCCAGAAGAACCTCGGTTCCGACGGCGGCCTCTGGTACGCGGCCATGTCGCCCGCCGCGATCGAGCGGATCGAGCGGATCGCGGCCTCCGACCGCTACATCCCCGAGTTCCTCAGCCTGAAGAACGCGCTCGACAACTCGCGACTGCAGCAGACGCTCAACACCCCCGCCCTCGCGACGCTCCTCCTGCTCGACGAGCAGCTCGGGTGGATCCTCGACAAGGGCGGCCTGTCGTGGGCGGGCGCCCGGACGGCGGAGTCGTCGACGGCCCTGTACGAGTGGGCCGACGCGAGCGAGGTGGCCGCCCCCTTCGTGAGCGACCCCGCCGACCGCTCCCCCGTGGTCGTCACCGTCGACTTCGACGACAGCATCGACGCGGCGGCGATCGCGAAGAGCCTCCGCGCGAACGGGATCGTCGACACCGAGCCGTATCGCAAGCTCGGACGCAACCAGCTGCGCGTGGCGACCTTCGTGTCGATCGAGCCCGACGACGTGCGTCGCCTCATCGGTGCGATCGACTACACGATCGAGCACCTGCCGCGGGCCTGAGCCCCGGATCGATGAAGGCCGCCCCGCATCAGCGGGGCGGCCTTCATCGTAAAAGACGTTCAGTAACTGCGTTCGCGCTCGTCGTCGTCGTCGGAATCCTCGTCGTCGTCGTCGGACTCGTCGTCGTCGGATTCGTCGTCCTCCGCCTCGTCGTCGTCGGCCGGATCGTCCGTGTGCGTCGCGTCCAGCTCGTCGATGTCGACGCCGTCGAGGTCTCCCGCGTGGAAGCGCGCCTTCGGCTCCTCGTCGTCGGAGTCGTCCTCGTCATCCGAGTCGTCGTCGTCCGCATCCTCGTCGTCGTCGTCGGAATCATCGTCGACGGCGGCCGCCGCCTGTGCCGCCTGGTACTCCGCGAGTCGCGTCGCCCACGGCACCCAGTCGGGAGCGAGCAGCGCGCCGTCACCGGGCAGCAGTTCGACCTCGAGCACGGTCGGTTCAGAGTCGTCGACGACGGCGACGCTGACCGTCCAGAACCATCCCGGGTACCCGGCGAGGCGCGTGTGGAACCGCAGCGAAACCGCCCCGTCGTCCTCGGCGGTGTACCCGGCCGCGGGTCCGACGGTGCTGGCGGGGGTGATCTCGTGAAGGGCGGCGAGGGCCAGGTCGTGGGCGCCGATCAGACGCTCATCGACGGGCTGCTCAGGCTTCGAAGTCATCGGCGACCTTGCGCAGGACCGCGGCGATCTTCTGGGCGTGCGGGCCGTTGGGGTAGCGACCGCGTCGCAGGTCGCCGCCGATGCCGTCGAGCAGCTTGACGAGGTCCTCGACGATGATCGCCATGTCATCCGCGGGCTTGCGCGAGCGCTTCGACAGGCTCACGGGGGCGTCGAGAACGCGCACCGAGAGGGCCTGGAGGCCCCGCTTGCCGTCGGCCACGCCGAACTCGAGGCGCGTCCCGGCCTTGGGTCCGGGGGCTCCGGCGGGCAGGGCGGTAGCGTGCAGGAACACGTCCTGGCCGTCATCGGTGACGATGAAGCCGAAGCCCTTCTCGTCGTCGTAGAACCTGACCTTGCCGGTGGGCATGGACACCTCGCTGGATGAGTGCGCGCAAGCGCGGCGGAACACGGGAGCCGATCGGATCCCGGTCTTCCAGCCTACGGCACCTCCGCCAGGCAGTAGGCTGAGCCCGATGAGCACCCGCACCTCCGGTGGCAGCACACCGGGCGACGACGTCCCCGTCCGCCGCATCGACCGCATTCTCGCGTTCATGTCGCTGGGCCTGCTCGCGCTGTCGATCGTGTGCTTCTTCGCCATCATCATCGGCTCGAGTTCCGGAGCCGACATGGGTTCGGGTGTGTGGCCCGTCATCGGCCTGCTCGTCTACATCGCCCCGCCGGTGGCCTTCGCGTGCCTGCTGGCCGTGCTAATCATGAGCTTCGTCCGAAGGGCCCGGGCCAACAAGGCCTGACGACGTGCCCGAGACCTCCGCACAACGCGCACTGGCGGTCTCGTTGAGCGCGCGCAGCGACGCCGACCTCGCCCGCCTCTTCGCCGAACGCAGCATCTCCCCCTCGAGCACCTGGCGCGACATGTTCGACGCCGCCGAGGCGCTTCTCGACCCGGCCTCGGTCGCCCGCGGCCTGCCGGCTCTCAACCGCGATGAAGCCGCGGCTCTGCTCGATGCGGAGCACCCCGCACCCGCCGGAGTCCGCGAGCAGTTGGCATCCCATGCCCTCGTCGGAGAGGACGGACTCCCCTTCCCGTCCGTGTTCGAGACGGCGCGCGAGATCCTGCCCTCGGGGATGCCGGATGCCGTTGCCCCGCGCCGCGCGACGTCGACGCCCGAGAGCACGGGGGCCGCCTCCGAGGCGGTGTTCACCAACGCGGCATCCGTCGCCGACATCCTCATGCAGACCCTCGATGCCCCGCTCGGGCGCATCGGCTCCGGATCGCTCGGAGCCACCGAGAGACGTCGCCTCGTCGATGCCGGTGCCGTCACGACCGCGACCGAAGCGGACCTCCTCGTGGGGCTCGCCGCCGACGTGGGCCTGCTCGGCACGAACGACCGCGCGTGGCTCGTGTCTCCGGCCGGGCGCGAATGGCTGCGGCTGCCGACCCTCGAGCGCTGGCAGCGCACCGCCGAGGCTTTGCGCGACGCCCTTCCGCGGGCCTACCGCTCGTCCGACGGCGGCTGGATCCCCACCGAGCAGTGGGCCCAGGCGACGCCCTTCGACCCCGAGGGACCCGACCGCGCGGCCCTCTGGATCAAACGACTCGTGCGGTGGGGTCTTCTCGACGCCGCCGGTCACGCGACGCCGTGGGCACGCCCCCTGGCGGAGGGCGGCGACGTCGACACCTCGGCGCTGCGCGAGCTCCTGCCTCCCGAGGTCGATCGCGTGTACCTGCAGAACGACCTCACGGCGATCGCGCCCGGGCCGCTGGCCCCTCACCTGGACGTGCGGCTGCGGTCGATGGCCGCCCGGGAATCGCGCGCCCAGGCCTCGAGCTATCGCTTCAGCGCCGCCACCATCGGCGCGGCGATCACGGCGGGAGAGACCGCCGACTCGCTGCGCGAGTTCCTCACCGGGATCTCGCTCACCGGTCTGCCCCAGCCTCTGGCGTACGTCATCGAGCGCACCGCCGCCGAACACGGACGCGTGCGTGTGACCACGGATGCCGCCTCGCATCTCACCCGTGTCATGACCGACGATGAGACGCTCCTGCGGTCGATGGAGGTCGATCAGTCGCTCCGGTCGATCGCCCTCACGCGCACGGACGACGAGCTGGTCTCCCATGTCTCGGCCGACGTCGTGTTCTGGGCGCTGACCGACGCGCACTACCCGGCGGTCGCCGTCGACGCCGACGGACGTCCCCGCGCACTCGAACGCGCGAAGCTGGCGGCCCCCGCCTCACCCGAAACCGCCCCCGCCGACACCTACGCCGACCTCATCGGGCGACTGAGGACGGGAGGGGAGGACTCGGATGCCGCGTGGCTCGAGCGCGAGCTCGACCAGGCGGTGCGCGCTCGCTCGGTCATCGACGTCACGGTGCGCCTGCCCGACGGTTCGGCGCGCGTCTTCCGGCTCGAAGCGACGGGTCTCGGCGGAGGCCGACTGCGCGGTCGCGATCGCGGCGCCGACGTCGAGCGCACCCTGCCCCTGTCGCACATCGACGGGGTCGCGCCCGTCGAGTGACGGCCGTGCACGCCCCGCCCTCCCCGACCCCGGTAGACTCGAACGCTATGGCTGACGGCCCCCTCATCGTGCAGAGCGACCGCACCGTACTCCTCGAGGTCGCGCACCCCCAGGCGGAGACGGCGCGGCACGAGCTCGCGGTCTTCGCCGAGCTCGAGCGCGCACCCGAGCACATCCACACGTACCGCATCACCCGCCTGGGCCTCTGGAACGCTCGAGCGGCCGGTCACGACGCCGAGTCCATGCTCGACACGCTCGACCGGTGGTCGCGCTTCCCCGTGCCCGCCTCGGTCAGCACCGACATTCGAGAATCCGTCAACCGTTACGGGCGTCTCGTCATCGAGCGCAACGACGACGGGGAGCTCGTCCTGCGCTCCTCCGATGCGGCCGTCCTCAGCGAGGTCTCGCGCAACAAGCGCATCGCCCCGCTGCTGATCGGTCGCCCGAGCGACGACAGCTTCCTGGTCGACGCCTGGGCACGCGGCCACATCAAGCAGGAGCTGCTGAAGATCGGCTGGCCCGCCGAAGACCTTGCCGGGTACACCCCCGGCACCCCGCACCCGATCGATCTGGCCGAAGACGGGTGGAGCCTGCGCCCCTACCAGCGTCAGGCGGTCGAATCCTTCTCGGAGGGCGGCTCCGGTGTCGTGGTGCTCCCTTGCGGGGCGGGCAAGACGCTGGTGGGTGCGGGAGCCATGGCGGACACCCGGACCACCACCCTGATCCTCGTCACCAACACCGTCAGTGCCCGTCAGTGGCGCGACGAGTTGTTGCGCCGCACGAGTCTGACCCCCGAGGAGATCGGCGAGTACTCCGGCCAGGTCAAGGAGATCAAGCCGGTCACCATCGCGACCTACCAGATCCTCACCGCCAAGCGGAAAGGCCAGTACGCCCACCTCGCCCTCCTCGATGCCCTCGACTGGGGCCTCGTGCTGTACGACGAGGTGCACCTGCTCCCGGCTCCCGTGTTCAAGCTCACGGCCGACTTGCAGGCCCGCCGCCGCCTCGGCCTCACGGCGACCCTCGTGCGCGAGGACGGTCGCGAGGGCGATGTCTTCAGCCTCATCGGTCCGAAGCGCTTCGACGCCCCCTGGAAGGAGATCGAGGCTCAGGGCTTCATCTCCCCCGCGGCCTGCTACGAGGTGCGCATCGACCTCCCCGCCGACGAGCGGCTCGAATACGCCGCCGCCGCCGACGAGGACCGGTACCGTCTCGCCGCCACCGCCCCCGCCAAGATCGAGGTCGCGCGCCGGCTCGTCGAACGGCATCCGGGCGAGAGGGTCCTCGTGATCGGACAGTACCTCGATCAGATCGACGAGTTGGCGGAAGCGTTGAACGCCCCGCAGATCACGGGCGCCACGCCGATCCCCGAGCGCGAAGAGCTCTTCCAGGGGTTCCGCGACGGATCGATCCCGTTGCTGGTGGTGTCCAAGGTCGCCAACTTCTCGGTCGACCTTCCCGAGGCGTCGGTCGCCATCCAGGTGTCGGGGTCGTTCGGCTCGCGCCAAGAAGAGGCCCAGCGGCTCGGTCGCCTGCTCCGTCCGAAGCAGTCGAACCACACCGCGAGCTTCTACACCCTCATCGCCCGCGACACCGTGGACCAGGATTTCGCCCAGAATCGCCAGCGATTCCTGGCCGAGCAGGGGTACGCCTACACGATTCTGGATGCCGACGGAATCGACGCAGAAGCCGCCTGACGCATACCAGCACGCGGCTTTCCGTTCCATATCCAGCACATTGCTGGGTCAGATCACGATAATGAGGGCATGACAGCTCCTCGCATCCTCGTCGTGGACGACGAACCGAACATCCGCGACCTGCTCATCACGAGCCTGCGTTTCGCCGGGTTCCAGGTGCGAGCCGTGGCCAACGGCGCGCAGACGATCTCGGCCGTGCTCGAAGAGGAACCCGACCTCATCGTGCTCGACGTGATGCTCCCCGACATGAACGGGTTCAGCGTCACCAAGCGTCTGCGCGGCGCCGGCTACACCGCTCCGATCCTGTTCCTCACCGCCAAGGACGAGACCGAAGACAAGATCGAGGGCCTGAACGCCGGCGGCGACGACTACGTCACCAAGCCGTTCAGCCTCGACGAGATCGTCGCCCGCATCCAGGCGATCCTGCGTCGCACCATGCAGGCCGACGAGGAGTCGATCATCCGCACGGGCGAGCTGACGATGGATCAGGACACGCACGACGTCAGTGTCGGCGACGTCTCGATCGACCTCAGCCCCACCGAATTCAAGCTTCTGCGCTACCTCATGCTCAACCCGAACCGCGTGCTGTCGAAGGCGCAGATCCTCGACCACGTCTGGGAGTACGACTTCAACGGCGACGCGGGCATCGTCGAGAGCTACATCTCGTACCTGCGGCGCAAGATCGACCCGCACTCCTCCGAGCCGCTCATCCAGACCAAGCGCGGCTTCGGCTACATGCTGAAGTCGGGCAAGACCGCCTGAGAGAAGGCGTCCTCCTGTCGCATACCGACGATTCGCTCACGCGCTGGTGGCGCGGGCTGAGCCTGCGTACCAAGGTCACCGGCGTCACCGTCGCGCTCCTCGCCATCGGGTTGTTCACCGCGGGCATCGGAACCATGGTGTTCCTGCGCACCACCCTGGTGAACAACCTCGACGAGCAGCTCGCTCAGCAGGCCGCCGGAAGCATCGCGAACAGCATCTTCACCACCGCGCCCGTCGACGGCCGCGTCGTCTTCTCGCAGGTCGACAACGCACCGCAGATCGGGTCGATGGTGGTCGTCTACGGTCCCGACGGCCAGCGCGAGGCGTTCTACAACGGCACGTCGACGACCGCCCTCCCCGACATCCCGTCGACCTTCACGGTCGAGCAGACCTACAGCCAGATCGATCGACGCATCGACCTCGAGTCGCCCGAGTCGGGGCAGCACTTCCTCGCCCGCGTCGGGGTGCTGCAGGTGCCGGGGAATCCCGGCGTCTACACCCAGATGGTGATCCAGCCGCTCGCCCCGACGGATCGGATTGTCGCGGCTTACCTCGGCATCTACGCCTTCGTGGCCCTGCTCATCCTCATCGCGACGGCTCTGCTCACGCGCTGGCTCGTCACCCTCGCCTTCCGCAACCTGCGGCAGGTCGAGACGACGGCCATGGACATCGCGGCGGGAGACTTCAGCCAGCGCTTGACCGACATCGTCCCCGACACCGAGGTGGGTCGGCTCAAGACGGCCATCAACGCGATGCTCGCTCGGATCGACGGAGCCCTCGGGCAACGGGATGCCACCGTGCGACAGATGCGTCGATTCATCGGCGACGCCAGCCACGAACTCCGCACTCCCCTCGTGACCATGCGCGGCTACGCGGAGCTGTACCGCATGGGTGCGATCCGTTCCGACGAGGACGTCGCGCAGTCGATGGAGCGCATCGAGAAGGAGGCGATCCGGATGGGCGCCCTGGTCGAGGATCTTCTGGCCCTCGCCCGCCTCGACGAGCGTCGTGACGTCACGATCATCGCCCTCGATCTGCGCCCGATCGCCCGCGATGCCGCCCTCGACCTGCGCGTGACCTCCCCTCAGCGCGAGGTGACCGTCGACGACACCACCTCGCGCGACGAGTTGGTGCTCCCCACGATCACCCTCGACCCGCTGCTGGACTCTGGTGGACGACCCGCGAGCGGCACAGGTCGACGCCGCACCGCCCCCACCACGTCGGCGATGGCGATCGCGGGCGCGACCCTGTCCCGGTTGCGGCGTCGGTCGAAGGACGGCGCAGAGCCCACGGCATCCCCCTCGTCCGAAGGCGAGCCCGCGCAGGGCACGGCCCCCCTCGGTGTGGTCCGGCCCGTACCGCGTCTCGCCCCCATCGTCATGGGCGACGAGAACAAGGTGCGTCAGGTCGTCGCCAACCTGCTCGGCAATGCCCGCCGCTTCACCGCCGAGGACTCCCCCATCGGTCTGCGCGTCGGCGTCGACGCCGAGAGCGACATGGGCTGGATCGAGATCATCGACCACGGCGAGGGAGTGCCCGAGCAGATCCGCGAGCAGATCTTCCAGCGCTTCTGGCGCGCCGACACCTCGCGCACCCGAGAGACCGGCGGCTCGGGTCTGGGCCTGTCGATCGTGGCATCCATCGTCGACCTCCTGCACGGCACGGTCGATGTGCGCGACACCCCCGGGGGTGGAGCGACCTTCCGTGTCTCCCTTCCCCTCGCTGATCGTCGCGACGCCCAGGAGCACGCGCTCATCGAGACGCAGCCCCTCGAACGCCTCCCCGAGAACTACCGACCCGCGAACGACGCCTGATCAAGCGGGGTTCGCCCCGGAGGCCGGATCGTGATCACGGTTGCTCGCGCCCTTCTGCTCGCTCGGACTCCCGGAACCGGCGCTCCATCCCGTGGCCGTCGATGACGGCTTGGGCGATCTCTTGCGCGTCAGCGGGTGGTTTTTCCACCCTCACCTGAGGTTGAGGAACCCCCACCTCCACGCGATGGCGCGCACTGCCTGCTCGGACAGGCCCGGGAAGAGCGCCCTGAGCTTTTCGTGAAGCCGTTCCCTCAACCCGTCATCGAAAGGCGCCACCTCTTCCGGTGTGATCGCCTCCGATCGTACGAGGGTCTGAACGATCATCGAGGTGAGCTCGAGCCCCTCGTTCGGATGCGCTTTCCTGACCGCGGACATCTCATCGAGAGGGAAGGGTGAGCGGTCTTCGCCGATGTAGCGCACGATCGCGTCGCTGACAAGGAAGTCATCGGGGGAAGACATGACCGACCTCCTGCGTCACGGCACCGTGATGCGCAATGGCTCGATCCGAGCGATAGCCGCCTCGGCTTCACGAGAGGAGAAGAGGTCTGTCACTCGGGTGATGGTAGTCCCCGAGTCCATGACCCGCGTCAAAGATGTGACAAACCTCACCCTCCCTCCGGCGTCACCCCCCCTGCCCCGAAACGAAGAACGCCCCCTCCCGGAGGAGGGGGCGTTCTCAGGCGTCAGCGTGGATCAGAAGTCCATGCCACCGGTCGGGTCGCCCGCGGGAGCGGGGTTCTTCTCCGGCTTGTCGGCGACGACGACCTCGGTCGTGAGGAAGAGGCCGGCGATCGACGCGGCGTTCTGCAGAGCCGAGCGGGTCACCTTGGCGGGGTCGATGATGCCCTGTGCGAACAGGTCACCGTACTCGCCGGTCGCGGCGTTGAGGCCGTGGCCCACGGGGAGCTCGGCGACCTTGTTCGCGACGACACCGGGCTCGAGACCGGCGTTGAGCGCGATCTGCTTGAGCGGGGCCTCGATGGCGACCTTGACGATGTTCGCACCCGTCGCCTCGTCGCCCGAGAGCTCGAGGCCCGCGAGGGCGTTCTTGCCGGCCTGGATGAGCGCGACGCCACCACCGGCGACGACACCCTCTTCGACGGCGGCCTTCGCGTTGCGCACGGCGTCTTCGATGCGGTGCTTGCGCTCCTTGAGCTCGACCTCGGTCGCGGCTCCGGCCTTGATGACGGCGACGCCACCGGCGAGCTTCGCGAGGCGCTCCTGGAGCTTCTCGCGGTCGTAGTCGCTGTCGGTGTTCTCGATCTCGCGGCGGATCTGGGTCACGCGACCCTCGATCAGCTCCGACTCACCGGCACCCTCGACGATCGTGGTCTCGTCCTTGGTGATGATGACCTTGCGGGCGCGGCCGAGCAGGTCGACGGTCGCGTTCTCGAGCTTGAGGCCCACCTCTTCGGTGATGACCTGGCCGCCGGTGAGGATCGCGATGTCCTGCAGCTGAGCCTTGCGGCGGTCGCCGAAGCCGGGAGCCTTGACGGCGACCGACTTGAAGATGCCGCGGATCTTGTTGAGCACGAGCGTCGCGAGGGCCTCGCCCTCGACGTCCTCGGCGATGATGAGGAGCTCCTTGCCCTCCTGGATCACCTTGTCGACGATCGGCAGAAGGTCCTTGATGTTGGAGATCTTCTGGTTGGCGATCAGGATGTACGGGTCTTCGAAGACCGCTTCCTGACGCTCGGGGTCGGTGACGAAGTAGGGGTTGATGTAACCCTTGTCGAAGCGCATGCCCTCGGTGAGCTCGAGCTCGGTGCCGAAGGTGTTGCTCTCTTCGACGGTGACGACGCCTTCCTTGCCCACCTTGTCGATGGCCTCGGCGATGAGCTCGCCGATCGCGGGGTCGGCGGCGGAGATCGACGCGGTGGCGGCGATCTGCTCCTTGGACTCGACCTCCTTGGCGGAGGCGAGCAGCTCGTCGGTGACGGCCTTGACAGCCTTCTCGATGCCCTTCTTGAGCGAGATGGGGTCGGCGCCGGCGGCGACGTTGCGCAGGCCCTCGCGCACGAGCGCCTGGGCGAGAACGGTGGCGGTGGTGGTGCCGTCACCCGCGACGTCGTCGGTCTTCTTGGCGACCTCCTTGACCAGCTCGGCGCCGATCTTCTCGTACGGGTCGTCGAGCTCGATCTCCTTGGCGATCGAGACACCGTCGTTCGTGATCGTGGGGGCGCCCCACTTCTTCTCGAGCACGACGTTGCGACCGCGGGGGCCCAGGGTCACCTTGACGGCGTCGGCGAGAGTGTTGAGGCCGCGCTCGAGACCGCGCCGGGCCTCTTCGTCGAAAGCGATGATCTTTGCCATAAGTGTGTCGTCCCTCCCGGACGGGTGACTTGCAGATTTTGGCACTCGACGAAAGCGAGTGCTAACTCATTCTGGCACTCGCCCCTGGGGAGTGCAAGCCGCGCACCGTCCCGGAAACACCGAACGCCGCGGCATCCGGAACTCGGATGCCGCGGCGTTCTGATCAGAGCTCAGGCCAGTCGCACGGACTCCGCCTGGGGGCCCTTCTGACCGGTGCCGACGGTGAATTCGACGGCCTGCCCCTCCTCGAGGACGCGGAAGCCCGACATCTCGATGCTCGAGTAGTGAACGAAAACGTCCTGCCCGTCATCGACCGTGATGAAGCCGAAGCCCTTCTCGGCGTTGAACCATTTGACAGTGCCCTGCGTCATGCGAATCTCCTGTTGCTGAACGACGAGGTCATCGTAAGCACGGGGGGTGCCACCGAATCGGGGTTCGGGAGCATTGTTGACGCGCGTGCATCCAAGTTGTTACTCCGCGGAAACACGCGGCCCGCGAGCGGTCAGGATGAGGGCGAGGCGGACGGCTGACCGGATGCCCGGTCGAGGCCGATCACGACGATCAGACGCTTGACGTTGCTCTCGTCGTCGGGGGTGTTCGGGTCATCGGTGGGCTGCAGGAAGTCGCTCTGCGCGACCTGCGCGCCACCGATCGTCTGCGCCAGCCCCTCGGCCGCCGCCTCATCGCTGGCGAGACGGTAGTAGATGGTCGTGTCAGCGAAGTCGGTGCTGTCGGAGGTGCCGGTCTCGACGGTGTCGCCGCTCCACCCCGCCGCCACGATCTGGTCGCGGACGGAGGCGGCGAGACCGCTGTCGGGCGTGCCGTTGAGCACCACCACCGAATACGACGTGTCGACCACGGCCGGGGTCGTCGGCTCCGCCGAGGCGATCGGGGTGGGAGCGTCGGCGGGGCCCAGCGAGATACGGCCCGAGACCACGAGCGTCGCGAAGATGCCGGCGATGATCAGCACCAGGGTGGCGATGGCCGCCCACAGGAAGACGATCCACCCGCGCAGGCGCGGGTTCTCGGCCCGGTGGGCGCCGACGCGACCGGAGTCGGCCGGGAGGTCGTCGAAGCGATCCCGAGGGAAGGTCGATCTGGCCATTGGACGATGCTATCGGTCGCGTCCGAGCGAACCCGTCAGCGTTCCGCCGTCCGACCCAGGCGCGCGCGGTGCTGGGCAGCCGCATCATCGCGCCGACGGCGCAGTCGACGCACGAGCATGGGGTCGTGCTTAAGGGCCTCGGGGGTGTCGATCAGCCGGCCGAGCAGTTGGTAGTACCGGGCGGGCGTCAAGGCGAATTCCGCGCGGATGGCTTCTTCTTTCGCACCCGCATGGCGGCGCCACTCCCCCTCGAAAGCGAGGAAGGCGAGGTCACGGTCCGACAGGGTCACGCCGTCACGCTACTGCGCCGCCGCCCGCGATTCCGGATGCCACGCCACCCACGCCCCGAGCGGATCGACCTCCGCGAGGACCTCGCCGTCGAGGGCGAGGACGAACCCGCCGCGCGCGGGCTCCGGGCGTCTCGTCCACCCGTCGTGCAGCCCGGGCGCGTCGAGGGTGATCCACCTGCCCGCCGTCCGCGCGGCGTCGATCACCGCGGCGCGATGGACGCGGGGGACGTGCGCGAGCACTCCGGGGGTCGTCACGACGAGCGTTGCCCCGGCCGGAGCGGCCGCGGCGAGCGCGGGAAGCGCGCCGGCCCCATCACCGGCGACGAGGACGGGCGGAGCGGCCGCGGCGATGTCGAGGGCTCGCTCGATGCGCTCGAGGCGCCCCCGTTCGCCCGGCCACACGAGACCCGTGAGCCACGAGCGGTCCTGCTCGCTTCGAGCGTCGAGGGGGCTCAGGTCGATCCCGGCCCGCCAGACGATCTCGGGCACGCGCAGGTCGGGGTGTCCCTCGAGGTCGCTGTCGAGCACGACGGAGCTCGGCCCGTCGGCGGGATCGAGCGTGACGAGCTCGCCGCCGCGGCGATACCGGTACGAGTACCGGTCCGGAAAGAGGCACAGCCCCGCGCTCGCTCCCACCTCGAGCAGGGCGATCGGCCCCTCGATCAGCGAAAGCGCCGGCAGCAGGGCGGCGCAGCGCAGAGGCTCGTTGGTTTGAACGCTCCGGCGCCCGCACTCGGCGACGATCGCGTCGGCGTGGTCGAGGACAAACGAGCCCCACGCGTCGACGTCGTCGAGCGGCGCTCCGAGCAGGCGCATGACCGCGAATACGAGGGGAGGCTGCCGCCGTGCCTCGGGGATGCGCGCGAGCGCCGCGGCCACCGCGGCGTCGTCCGTGACGCGGCGGGCCCACGCCTCGTACACCGCCGAACGGCCGGGGGCTTCGTCTCGCGCGAACCGCCGGTAGCGGTCGACGACGGCGGTCACGGCATCCTGAGTCACCCGGGAGATTATGCCGTCACGACCTGACCGTCTTCGGGCACGAGAGAATGGAAGCGAAGAAGGAGAGTGAACATGACCTACGCCGTCGACAAGTCCGACGACCAGTGGCGCGCCGAGCTCAGCCCCGAGCAGTACGCGGTGCTCCGTCAGGCGGGAACCGAGCGCGCCTGGACCGGTGAGCTGCTCGATGAGAGCCGTGCCGGCTTCTACACCTGCGCCGCATGCGGGAACGAGCTGTTTCAGAGCGGCACCAAGTTCGACTCGCACTGCGGGTGGCCGAGCTTCTACGAGTCGGTCCGTCCCGAGGCCGTCGAGCTGCTCGAGGACAACAGCCACGGTATGCAGCGCACCGAGGTCCGCTGCGCGAACTGCGGGTCGCACCTTGGTCACGTCTTCCCCGACGGATTCGGCACGCCCACCGGCGACCGATACTGCATGAACTCGCTGTCGCTGAACTTCACCCCCGCCGACTCCCCCGTCGACGAGGCATGAGCGCGCTCGAGGCGATGCGCGACCGCCGGTCGTGGTCGAAGGTCACCGACCTCGCCCCCACCGGCCCCGAGCTCGAGACGTTCGTCGCCGCGGCCGGTCGCGTCGCCGATCACAAGAGCCTGCGCCCGTGGCGGCTCATCGAGATCCGCGGCGCCGATCGCGACGTGCTCGCGCGAGCTCTGAACAAGGCCGACGGCAAGAAGGGGTACTCGTCGAAGCCCCGCCGCGCTCCGCTGATCATCGCGGTCGTCGCCGACCTCAGCTCGAAGAAGATCCCCGCGTGGGAGCAGGAGGCCGTGGCATCCGGGGTCGCCCACATGCTCAGCCTCGTGCTCGATGAGGCGGGCTTCGGCGTGTTCTGGCGCACCGACGACAACACCCGCAGCAAGGTGCTCGCGAAGGCGCACGGGCTCGCGAAGGGCGAGGTCCTGCTCGGCTGGCTGTACGTCGGCGGGAAGCCCCCGCGCACCCGCGCCACTCGACGAAAGACCGTGGATGCCGCGAAGCACCTGTCGCGCATGCCCGGAGGCTCGAAGAAGCGCACGGTCGACGAGACGCGTCTCTGACCTTCCTCCGATCGACGCCGCCGTGGGACAGCCGTCCTCGGCGGCGTCGTCGTTTCGCGGTCAGCGGCGGCGGCGCCTCCACGGCACGGCGGCGACGGCCACCCCGGCGATGGCCACGGCTGCGGCGAGCAGGGCCACCGGAGTGGAGGGGGCGGCCGGGGCCGGCCAGAGCGCGTCGAGCAGCACGGAGGTCGTGAGAAGACCGACCACCGACCCGAGGCCGAGCAGCAGCACCCCCGTGCGGCGCACGACGACGGACGACAAGAAGATGTAGATCACGCCCACCGCCCCGCCCAGATAGAGCCACGGCTCGGTCGGGATCGTGCGCGGAGCCCCCACGAGGCCGACGTGCACACCTGCGGCAATCACGAGGACCACCGTCCCGCCGATGAAGTTCACCAGCGTCGCGGTGAGCGGGCTCTCGACGCGCACGCGCAGGCGACCGTTGGTGCCCTGCTGCCAAGCCACTCCTGCTCCCGCGATCGCGGGGACGACGAGCATCCACAGCGGAACCCCGCCGAGCGCGTCGCCCGACAGGCACACGACGACTCCGGCGATGGCGAGCAGAGCGCCGACCAGACGGCGAACCGTCACCGGTACGACCCCGGCGGGCCCGTAGCCGATGCGGTCGAGCACCATTCCCCCGGTGGTCTGACCCGCGACGAAACCGACCGTGAAGAGTGCCACGCCGATGGTCGCGACCGTCAGCCCCTGGCTCGCGACGGTGAACGCCCCGACCAGACCCCCGAGCAGCATCCAGGGCGGGATGGTTCGGGTCCGGATGCCGGCGACCAGGCGACCGAACCCGCGTCGGCCCCCGGGAATCAGGGCGGACAGGACGATGAGGATCACGAGTCCGGAGCTGAACGACACCGCGGCCGCGACGAAGCCGTCGCCGATCTCCGCCCCGAGGGTGCCGTTGATACGCGCCTGCAGCGCGGTGAGGGCGCCGATGAGCACCGCTCCCCCGACGGCCACGCCGACCGTTCCCCGCTCCGCCACGGCTCTCCCCTCGCGCCCCCGCACGGGGGCCACCGTCGATCGTACGACGCGGGGTCGGGCCACCCCGCCCTCGCCCCCGAGCCCGCGGCGGCACGTCGCTGTCGACCGCTGACCTCCGGATGCGTCAGGCTGTGATCCGTGACCCAGCTCCACCCCGGCTCCGACGACGTCTCGCGTCTGATCGACGACCTCCGCGCGGCCGACACCGACCGCGAGTTCCTCGCACATGCCGAGCAGCACCTTCCGCGCCTGCACGATCTGTTCACGCGGCTGTACGGCGAGCGTCCCGACGGCCTCGAGCGTCTGGCATCCGTCGTCGATCTCGCACGCACGTCGTGGCTGGCGCGTCCGCGGACGCTGAAGGCCCTCGACCGCGAACGCGAGAGCGCACCCGGCTGGTTCGAGAGCGAGGGCATGCTCGGTGGCGTCTGCTACGTCGACCGGTACGCGGGCGGACTCCACGGCATCCGGGAATCGATCCCGTACTTCCGCGAACTGGGTCTCACCTACCTGCACCTCATGCCGCTGTTCGAAAGCCCCGAGGGCAACAGCGACGGGGGCTACGCGGTGTCCAGCTATCGGCGCGTGAACCCCGCGCTGGGAACGATGGACGAGCTGGCCGCCCTCGCGACCGAGTTGCGCCGGGCGGGGATCTCGCTCGTGGTCGACTTCATCTTCAACCACACGAGCAACGAGCACGAGTGGGCGCAGAAGGCCCTCGCGGGCGAGGCGGGGTACGAGGACTTCTACCTGATCTTCCCCGACCGCGAGATGCCCGACGCCTACGAGCGGACCACGAGGGAGATCTTCCCCGACGACCACCCGGGTTCGTTCGTCCAGCTCGACGACGGCCGCTGGATCTGGGCGACGTTCTACCACTTCCAGTGGGATCTCAACTACGCCAACCCCGCCGTCTTCGAGGCGATGGCGGGCGAGATGCTCTTCCTCGCCAACCAGGGCGTCGAGATCCTCCGCATGGATGCCGTGGCCTTCATCTGGAAACAGCTCGGCACCACCTGCGAGTCCCTCCCCGAGGCGCACCTGCTGCTGCAGGCTTTCAACGCGGTCCTGCGCATGGCGGCCCCGGGCCTGCTGTTCAAGTCGGAGGCCATCGTGCACCCCGACGAGGTGATCTCTTACATCTCGCCGGACGAGTGCCAGATCTCGTACAACCCTCTGCAGATGGCCCTCACCTGGGAGGCTCTCGCTACCCGCGACGGCCGCCTGCTGCAGCAGGCGCTCGAGCGCCGCCACGCCCTCCCGCCCGGCACCGCGTGGGTCAACTACGTGCGCAGCCACGACGATATCGGGTGGACCTTCGCCGACGAGGATGCCGCCGAGCTGGGCATCGACGCGTCCCCGCACCGCCGATTCCTCAACGACTTCTACGTCGGCCGGGCCGAGGGTTCGTTCGCGCGCGGCGTGCCGTTCCAAGAGAACCCGCGCACGGGAGACGCCCGCGTCACGGGAACCACCGCCTCGCTGGCCGGGGTCGAAGCGGGAGACGCCGGGGGCGAAGACCGGGTCGTGCTCGCCCACGCCCTCGCGCTCTCGACCGGTGGCATCCCCCTGCTCTACCTCGGTGACGAGGTCGCCCAACTGAACGACTACACCTACACCGAACGAGCGGACGAGGCCGACGACAGTCGGTGGGTCAACCGCCCCTTCCGTCCCGCGCAGAACTATGAAAATCGAACGGATGCCGGCACCCCGGCCGGTCGCGTCTTCTCTCGGCTCTCGCGCCTCACCGAGGTCCGCCGGTCGACGCCGGAATTCGCGGGCAACGAACTGATCGCGTTCGGTGCGAACGTGGCATCCGTCGTCTCCTTCCTCCGCCCGGGACGCGAATTCTCGGTCCTGGTGCTGGCGAACGTCGCCGATTCGTCGGTCGAGGTCGACGCCCTAACCCTGTCAGGACTGGTCCCGGAGGCGCTCGACCTGGTGTCGTCGCACCCCGTGTGGCTGGGTGCCGGAATCACCCTCGCGCCCCACGGTGTGCGGTGGCTGCGCGTGCGGATGCGCTGAGTCGTGCCCGAGGATTCCCGTCCCGCACGCAACCACGCGTGGCACCTCGCCGCGCTGGGCGCGGGGGTCGTCGCGATGGCGACCTCGGTCTGGGCACCGCCCGGGTTGATCGGCGATCTTCTCGTCCTGGTGGTCTCGGTCTGCACCCTCCTGTTCGCCCTGGACGGAAGCCGCCGCAGGGGACCCCTTCGCGCCCTCGCCATCGCCGGGGCTCTGCTGGCGGGCCTGGCCATGATCGTCGCGGCGGCGGTGTTCCTCGTCGCTCTGGCGCGGGCTCTGTCGTGAACGCCTGGCACGCCGACCGTGGGGAGGGCAAGGGCCGATCCGCGTCGGGCTGAACGCCTACGGTGAGGCCATGAACGACGCCGAGCTCTCCGCCCTGACCATCTCCCGAGCCAGGGAGAACGTCCGGAACGGGGGAAAGCCCTTCGCCTGCCTCATCGTGAAAGACGGCGAGATCATCGTCGAGGCGGTCAACCACGTCTCGCAGGAGGGCGATCCGACGGCGCACGCCGAGATCCGCGCCATCCGCGCCGCCGCGGAGAAGGGCATCTCCGACCTGACGGGCTTCGACATGTTCGTCACCGCCTACCCGTGCCCCATGTGCCTCGGCGCCGTGTACTACGCGCAACCCGATCGTCTCGTGTACGCCGTGACGCGGGAAGAAGAGGGCGAGCACTACGAAGACGGCAACAGACTCATGAGCCTGGCCACCTTCTACGACGAGTACGCCAAACCGGTGGAGGAACGCGCCCTGCCCTCGGAGCAGATCCCGGTCGACGATTCGACCTCGCCGTTCCGCGAGTGGACCGCCGCGCACGAAAGCTGAGTCCGCGAGGACGTCAGCGGGGGTTCGAGGGCGCCGCGCCCGCGGAGGATCCTCGCTGGCCGCTCTCGCGGTCCCACTCGAGCGACTTCCACTGGAGGAACGTGCAGAGGTTGCTCGCCACGACGAGTTCGGCGGCGAGACTGGCGATCTCGTGCACGGACAACCCGAGTTCCCGAGGCTGCGGGGAGATCGTCATCTCCCACAGGGGGTCGTCGTATCCGCGCGGCTTCATGTAGACCGAGGACGATGCGTACAGGAGGCGCACGATCACCAGTCCGGTGTCATCTCCTCCGTCGTCCTCCTGGGGCGCCACCGAGATGCTGCCCGCGATGCAGTGCTCGTTCTCTTCGAACTCGTCCACCCAGACCTGGAGTTGCTCGCGGGAGCGCCGCGGCGGGGAGTCTTCGATGTCGGCGACGGTCACGGGGCGAGCTTACGTTTCCGAGGCGCGTTCCGGTGAAACTCCCTCGGGGGTTGACGTCCCGCAGTGTGCCTCGCGCTCCCCCGTTCCGGCAACCCCCGTCCGGCATCGATGGAACACGCCTACCGTGCGTGTCATGGGACAGAGCATCGAACGATTGCGGATCGCCGTCGACGGCGTCTCGCACGCGCTCGCGCCCCTTGAGCACGCGGACGACCTGCGCCGTCAGGTCCTCGCCGCCGTCCACGCCGGTGGAGGCTTCCTGACGGTGACCACCGACGACGGCAGCAAGCTGAGCATTCTCGTCACCCCCGCCACCTCGGTCACCATCTCCGTCGTGACGGTTCATCTGCAGGAGGACACGGCGGATGCGCAGCAGGCCGCCTGGGCGCCGCCGTCGATCAACTACGACGACGACGACACGCCCTTCGACGTCATCTGAGCGATCCCGCGCAGGGAATGAATGGGGTGCCGGCTACAGGACTTGAACCTGCAACCCCCGTATTACAAGTACGGTGCGCTACCAATTGCGCCAAGCCGGCGTGAGACGGGGAGCGTCTCGATGGACGAGTCTAGAGCGGCGGGCGGGCCGCTCCGACGCATCAGACGGTGTGGGTTCCGCTCTCGCGGTCCCACTCGAGGGACTTCCACTGCAGGAACGCGCAGAGGTTGCCCGCGACAACGAGTTCGGCGGCCAGGCTCGCCATCTCGTGGGGCGTGAGGGTGAGATCGTCGGGACGCGACGTCAACGTCGCCTCCCACAGCGGCTCGTCGTAGCCCTTGGGCTGCATATAGATCGACGCGCGCGCGTTCATCAGGTTCATCACCACGAGACCGGTGTCCTGACTGTCGGCGTCCTCTTGCTCGACGACCTTCAGCTGGCCGGCGAACAGGTGCCCCTGCTCACGGAACTCCTGCACCCAGACCTTCAGCTGCGCCAGGGACCGCCGCGGCGGGGAGTCCTCAAGCTCCTCGTTCATATGACCAGAATTGCACACCACGGGCCTCTCCGAGGGACCGACTCAGCCCGCGGGCGTCGTCGAGGGCGTGCTCGACGGCGTTGGGGTGGCGGTCGAGTAATACGCGTTGCTGTCGACGGTGAGCACGAACTGGGCGAACTCTTTCGCGTCGTCCATGTTCCCGACGTACTCCGTGCCGTTGACGAGCACGGTCGGGGTCGCCGTCAGCGCCTGCCCCTTCGTGCCGGGCAGCCCCTTGATGGCACGATCGGTCGCCGCCTTCGCCCAGGCCGTGTACGTCTCGTCTTCGATGCAGTCGCGCACGGTTCCGATGTCGCTCACGCCCGCGCCCTGCGCCATGTCGGCGAGCTGCTGGTCGCTGTAGCCGTCGGAGTCGACCGCGGGCTGGTTGGTGAGCAGCTCGTGATTGAACGCGAAGAACCGGTCGGACGAGTGGGTCGCGACGCAGGCGGCAGCACCGGCCGCACGCAGGCTGTACTTCGTGCCGTTAGACTTGGACGTCAACATCGCCACGGGGTAATAGGTGAGGGTCGCGGCCTTGTCTCCGACCCACTTCGACAGCTGGCTGGCGTTCGCGGACTGGAACTCGCGGGCCTCGGCCGACATGTAGTCGACGTACACGCGGATGTCGACGGGAGCGGCCGTGCCCGTGGGCTCCGGCGTCGCCTCGGCGGTGGGCGCCGGCGCGTCTCCGGGCGGGGTGGCCTGAGCCGACGTCGTGGCGGCGCTGCCGTCGACGGTCTGGTCGGCGAGGGGGTCAGCCACCTGCGAGGCGTTGGTGATCACGAAGCCGTCGTCGGTCGCCGCGTCGGGGAGAGCCTGCGAGCGGGCCTCGCGGGAGTTCAGCGCGAGCGAGACTCCCACCGCGGCGACCGCGATCACGGCGACGGCGCCCACACCCAGCAGCGAGCGGCGCACGATGCGCCATCGCGTCTGCTTCGCCTTGACCTGCTGCGCCTTCTCGCGCACCGCCTCACGGCGGTCGCGTTCTGCTGGCACATTCGGTGACTGGTCGTTGGACATGAAACCTTCCGGGCACGGACGATGCCGCATGAAATCAGGGGGGCCGCGCGGGTGGGGCGACCGAGCATCGATGGTAGCCAGGCTGGCTGAGAAATGACCAGACACGTGCGATACTGACGAATACGCCCAGCGTCGGGCGCACGGGGTCGCCCCCGTTCATTCCATTCACTACGGATCGTCCGGCACGTACCTGCCGGTGAAGGAGAAGAAAACATGGCGTCCGTCACCTTCGACAACGCAACCCGTCTGTACCCGGGCGGCACCCGCCCCGCGGTCGACAAGCTGAACCTCGACGTCGCCGACGGCGAGTTCCTGGTCCTCGTCGGCCCCTCGGGCTGCGGCAAGTCCACGTCGCTGCGCATGCTCGCCGGCCTCGAAGAGGTCAACTCGGGTCGCATCCTCATCGGCGACCGCGACGTCACCGACGTCCCGCCCAAGGACCGCGACATCGCGATGGTGTTCCAGAACTACGCGCTGTACCCGCACATGACCGTCGCCGAGAACATGGGCTTCGCGCTCAAGATCGCCGGCGTCGGCAAAGAAGAGCGCGCCGCCCGCGTGCTCGAGGCCGCCAAGCTGCTCGACCTCGAGCAGTACCTCACCCGCAAGCCCAAGGCCCTCTCGGGTGGTCAGCGTCAGCGCGTCGCCATGGGTCGCGCCATCGTGCGTCAGCCCCAGGTCTTCCTCATGGACGAGCCGCTGTCGAACCTCGACGCCAAGCTCCGCGTGCAGACGCGCACCCAGATCGCATCGCTGCAGCGTCGCCTCGGCGTCACCACGGTCTACGTCACCCACGACCAGACCGAGGCCCTGACCATGGGCGACCGCATCGCCGTGCTGAAGGACGGCCTGCTCCAGCAGGTGGGCACCCCGCGCGACCTGTACGAGACCCCGAAGAACGTCTTCGTGGCCGGCTTCATCGGCTCGCCCGCGATGAACCTCTTCACCGCCGACCTGGCCGAGGGTGGCGTGCAGTTCGGCAACCTGGTCGTTCCCGTCGAGGCCGACACCATCGGCAAGGCCAACGGCTCCGAGGTCACCATCGGCGTGCGTCCCGAGGACATCCAGGTCGCTCCCGCCGACGGCCGCGGCCTCTCGGTCGTCGTCGACCTCGTCGAGGAGCTCGGCGCCGACGGCTACCTCTACGGTCACACCGACATCAACGGCAAGCGCACCGACCTGGTCGCGCGCGTCGACGGTCGCCGTCACCCCAACGCGGGCGAGACGGTCGTGCTGGCCCCGGTCCCCGGACACGTCCACGTGTTCGACCTCGAGTCGGGCGAGCGCCTGACCGACCGGGCCATCGCTTCGGCCTGACCCACGCATCGACGCGGCGCGTCCTCGATCCCGATCCGTCGGGTCGGGGGCGCGCCGCACCGTTTCCCCGGAGGTACCCGTGTCCGAATCCCTCAGCATCACGGCGAGCACCGTCGACCCGGGCCTCCTGCAGCTGCCCTGGTCGACCGGTCTCGCCGACTGGCCCAGCAGCCACATCGTGGCGCTCCCGAAGGGCATCTCGCGGCACCTCGTGCGCTTCGCCAACCTGTCGGGTCGGGTCGTCGCCATCAAAGAGACGACCGAAGAGATGGCGCGGCGCGAGTACGACATGCTCGGCAACCTCGACCGTCTCGACGCCCCCTGCGTCGACCGCGTCGCCGTGATCGCCGGTCGCACCGACGCCTCGGGTCGCCCCCTCCCCGCCGCGCTCGTCACGGCGCACCTGCGCTTCTCGCTCCCCTACCGCGCCCTGTTCACGCAGGTGCTCCGTCCGCACACCGCGACGCGCCTCGTCGATGCCCTCGCCGTGCTGCTGGTGCGCCTGCACAACGTGGGCTTCTACTGGGGCGACGTCTCACTGTCGAACACCCTCTTCCGCCGGGACGCCGGCGAGTTCGCCGCGTACCTGGTCGACGCCGAGACGGGTGAGCTGCACGGCAACCGCCTGACGCCGGGTCAGCGTGCGCACGATCTCGACATCGCCCGCATCAACATCGCCGGCGAGATCATGGATCTCGAGGCCGGGGGCCGCCTCGAGGGCGGAGTGGATGCCGTGGCCATCGCCGACGGTCTCGTCTCGTCGTATCACTCGCTGTGGGGGGCTCTCACCGACAAGGAGTCCTTCGCCGTCGACGAGTCATGGCGCATCACCGAGCGCGTGCATCGGTTGAACGCCCTCGGCTTCGACATCGGCGAGATGTCGATCCGCACGGCCAGCGACGGCACGAAGGTGTCGATCCAGCCCAAGGTGGTGGATGCCGGACACCACCAGCGCCGTCTGCTCCGCCTGACCGGCCTCGATGTCGAAGAGAACCAGGCCCGTCGTCTGCTCAACGATCTGGACGAATTCCGTGCCCGGGTGTCGCGCCTCGGTGCCGACGAGGAGATGGTCGCGCACGAGTGGCTCACCCGCGTGTTCGAGCCGATCGTCATGGCGATCCCGTGGGACCTGCGCGCCAAGCTCGAGCCCGCCGAAGTGTTCCACCAGGTGCTCGAACACCGCTGGTACATGTCGCAGGCGCGCGGTCGTTCGGTGCCCCTGGCCGAGGTCGTGAGTTCGTACATCGACGACGTCCTGCGTCACCGTCGCGACGAGGCCACCGTGATGGGCCCGCCCACCGACACGATGTCCCTGCCGACGGTCTCCGACGCCGACGCTCCCGAGACCGGCGAGGTCCCCACGACCGACACCGACGCGGTGGACTGGCGCGACCTGGTCTGATCGCCCCTCGGGCCGGGCACCGCGCGCCCGGAACGACGGAGGCCGTGGCATCCGGATTCGATCCCGGATGCCACGGCCTCGGTGTCTCGCGGGCTCAGTACCCCACGGTGAAGCGCTCGCGCGAGTGCTTCGGGTTCTCGATCTCGTCGAGCACCGCGATCGCGAAGTCGGCACCGCCGATGAACGAGTTGCCTTCGTCGTCGACGACGAGCACGTCGCCGCCGTCGCGGTATGACCCGGTGCGCTCTCCCGGTGCCCACGCGCCGAAGCCTCCGGCGGGGTGGATGTAGAACCAATCGCGACCGGTGTCGTCGGCCTGGAGGTCTTCGAGGATGCCGTACGCCTCGAGGGCCTCGGGCTTGAACTCCTCGGTGAACTCGGCGGTGTCGACCAGGCGCGGGCCGCCCTCGGCGACCAGCGATCCACCCGCGCCGCCCACGACGCCGATGCGGACGCCGTCGGGGAGCGCGGCCACGAGCTCGGCGATCGCGGGGCGCAGCTTGCCCTCCATGTCACCGCGCGGGGCCACGGCCGACACGACCACGTCGACCCCCTCGAGCTCGGCGACGAGCCCGGGGACGTCGAGCACGGTGCCCTCGACGTAGGTCGCTCCCTCGATGCGCTCGGCCGGAACCGACCGGGCGACCGAGACCACGGTGTGGCCGCGGCGCACGGCTTCGGTCACGATGTGGCTGCCGGCGTAGCCGGTGCCTCCGATGACGGCGATGCGGGGCATGGGCGTTCCTTTCGTCAGTCTGCTGGACGGAACCACGTCCTCATCCAGCGTGCCGTGATCGGGGCGCCCGGGCAATGCGACCCGGCGTGTTCGTCGGGCTTTCAGAGCCGGATCGTGGAGGTCACCGAGCCGCGCGGAGCGTCGACACCTGGTAGAGGGCGACGGATGCCGCGATGCCGGCGTTGAGCGACTCGGTCACGGCCGAGATCGGGATCGACACGACCTGGTCGCAGGTCTCGGTGACCAGGCGCGACAGGCCCTTGCCCTCCGAGCCGACGACGATCACGACGGGACGATCCGCGAGCTCGAGGTCGGGCAGCGAGACGTCGCCGTCGCCGTCGAGGCCGAGCACGAAGACGCCCTGCTTCTTGAACTCCTTCAGCGTGGCCGTCAGGTTGGCCGCCAGGGCGACGGGGATGCGGGCGGCGGCCCCGGCGCTGGTCTTCCACGCGGCGGAGTTGACGCTCGCCGACCGACGCTGCGGGATGATCAGCCCCTGACCGCCGAACGCGCCCGTCGAGCGGATGATCGCGCCGAGGTTGCGGGGGTCGGTGACGCCGTCGAGCGCGACGAGCAGGGGCACCTGGCCCTTGTCGATGATCTGCTCGAGCAGGTCCTGCGGGTGGGCGTACGCGTACGGGGGCACCTTGAGGGCGACGCCCTGGTGCACGCCGTCGAAGCCGGCCATGCGGTCCAGCTCGGGGCGGGTGACCTCGAGCACGGGGATGCCGCGGTTGGTCGCCATCGACAGCATCTCTTTGACGCGGTCGTCCATCTCGATGCGCTGGGCGACGTACATCGCCGTGGCGGGGATCTTCGCGCGGAGCGCTTCGAGCACCGAGTTGCGGCCGGTGACCGTCTCGGTATCGTCGGCCGCCTTGGGGCTCTTGCGGTTCGGGTTGCTGCCGACGGCGCGCACGCCCGGCTTCGCCTTGCCGCCGGCGGCGGCGTAGCGCTCCTGGGCGGCCTTGCGCTTGCCCGCGGGGTGCCAGGCGCGGTCCTCGGCCTTGGGGGTGGGTCCGCGCCCCTCGAGTCCCTTGCGGACGTGGCCGCCGGTCCCCTTCAGGGGTCCCTTCTTCTTGCCGGGGTTGCGTGCTCCCGGGCGTCCAGGCTTAGCCATCGATACTCCAATGCGTTCCGGCCGGAGTGTCCTCCAGCGTGATTCCTGCGGCGGCGATCGCGTCTCGAATGCGATCCGCGGCCGCCCAATCCTTGTCCGCGCGTGCCTGCGCACGCTGCGTGATCATCGTCTGGACGAGGGCGTCCAGAGCGGCGGTCTCCGCTCCCCCGCCGGTGCCACCCCACTGAGAAGAGTGAGGGTTGAGACCCAGGACGAGCGTCATCTGCGAGACGTCCGAGACGTCCTGCTTCGCTTCATCGTACTTGCCGGCGTCGAGCAGCGCATTTCCCGAGCGGATGCTCGTGTGGATCGCCGCCAGCGCCCGTGGCACCGAGAGGTCGTCGTCCATCGCTTCGACGAACTCCGTCGGGAGCCCCTCCTTCGCCTCGGACCATCCCGGCTTCACGAGGCGACCGGCTCGGTCGAGGAAGGTCCGGATGCGACCGAGAGCCGCCTCGGCCTCGGCCCAGGAGGCTTCGGTGAGGTCGAGATTCGAGCGGTAGTGGGCCGCAGCGAGGGCATAGCGCACCACGAGCGGTTCGTGGGCGTCGAGCACGTCGGAGGCGAGGGTGAAGTTGCCCAGCGACTTCGACATCTTCTGCCCGTCGACGGTGACGAGCCCGTTGTGCACCCAGTACCGGGCGAACGGGTCCCCGGCGGCGGTCGACTGGGCGATCTCGTTCTCGTGGTGAGGGAAGCGCAGGTCGAGGCCGCCACCGTGGATGTCGAACTCCGGCCCCAGGTATCGACGCGACATCGCCGAGCACTCGATGTGCCAGCCCGGGCGCCCCGCACCCCACGGCGAGGCCCAGGTCGCCGAAACGGGCTCCCCGGGCTTCGCGCCCTTCCACAGGGCGAAGTCGCGCGCGTCCCTCTTGCCCCGGGGGTCGGCGTCGGCGGCCGGCTCCATGGCATCCAGGCTCTGCCGCGTGAGCTCGCCGTAGGCGGGCCACGATCGGACGTCGAAGTACACGTCTCCGGCAGCGGCGTAGGCGTGACCGCGCTCGATGAGCTCCGAGATGAGCTCCTGCATCTGCGTCACCGAAGCGGTCGCGCGGGGCTCGTACGTCGGGGGAAGGATGCCGACGGCCTCGTAGGCCCGCGAGAACTCGAGCTCCATGCGATAGGCGAGGGCCCACCACGGCTCGGTGTCCCGCGCGTTGGCGAGGACCTTGTCGTCGATGTCGGTGACATTGCGCACGAAGGTGACGCGACCGTAGCGGTGGGCGAGCCAGCGGCGCAACAGGTCGAACGCGAGAGCCGCGCGGACGTGACCGATGTGGGGACCCGACTGCACGGTCGGCCCGCAGACGTACACCGTGACGTTCGAGGGGTCGAGGGGGACGAAGTCGCGCAGAGCCTGCGCCTTCGTGTCGTAGAGCCGAACAGTCACCGCCCCAGCCTACCGGCCGCCTTCCCGCGCGACCCGAGCGTGAAACACGGGGTCGTTAGGGTGCGGGAGTGCCCCTCATGATCCGCCCCGATGACCTGTCCGGAGACGCCACGCGCGCTCTCGTCGCCGCGCACCTCGCCGGCATGCTCGAGAACACACCCGTCGAGAGCGTGCACGCGCTCGACGTGGACCGTCTCGCCGCCGACGGCGTCACGGTGTGGTCCGCGTGGGTGGACGACGAACTCGCCGGTATCGGCGCGTGCAAGGACCTGGACGGGGGCCGGGCCGAGCTGAAGTCGATGCGGGTCGTGGAGGGCTTCCTCGGCCAGGGGATCGGTCGCGCCATCCTCAGGCACATCATGGACGATGCGCGGGAGCGCGGCATCCGAAGTCTGTGGCTCGAGACCGGGAGCACCGACAACTTCGTGCCCGCGCGACGCCTCTACGCCAGCGAGGGTTTCGTCGAATGCCCGGCGTTCGCGCCCTACGCGCCCGACCCGCTCTCCACCTTCATGTCGCGCGAGCTCTAGGCCGGCAGGAGCAATGCCGACGCGAAGGCGGCCACACCCTCGGTGCGTCCCGTGAAACCGAGACCGTCCGTCGTGGTGGCGCTCACCGATACCGCCGCACCGCCGAGGGCGGCCGACAGCACCTGCTCGGCCTCGACGCGACGCGACGCGAAGCGCGGGCGGTTCGCCTGCACCTGCACCGACACATTGCCGATGCGCCACCCTGCGGCTCCGAGCAGTCCGACGGTGTGCGCGAGGAAGGCGGCGGCGTGCGCCCCGGCGAATTCGGGCCGGTCCGTGCCGAAGTGCGTGCCGATGTCACCGAGACCCGCGGCCGCCAAGAGCGCGTCGACGATCGCGTGGGCGACGGCGTCACCGTCGGAGTGGCCCGAGAGCGCCTGCTCCCCCGGCCATTCGAGGCCCGCGAGCCAGAGCGTCCCCTCGCCGCCGAAACCGTGCACGTCGGTGCCGATCCCCACGCGCGGCGCCGTGTGCACCGGCGCCTGGACGAGGGATGCAGCGGGAATCGCCTGCAGAAGAGCTCGAGCACGGTCGAGGTCGGGTCCGGTCGTGATCTTGAACGCCACGGCGTCCCCCTCGACGGTGACCACGGAATGCCCCGCTGCGGCGACGGCCGCCGCGTCGTCGGTGTGGTCGACATCGACCGACGCGAGCGCCGATCGGAGCACGGTCCGCAGGAAGCCCTGAGGGGTCTGAGCGGCGGCGAGCTCCGAGCGGTCGACGGGTCCGACCACGCGTCCGTCCTCATCGACCCGCTTGATGGTGTCCACCACGGGGAGCGTCGGAATGACCGCCGCGGCTCCGGCGTCGATCGCCGCGACCACACGGTCGAAGACGGCGGCGGGCGTCAGCGCGCGCGCCGCGTCGTGGACCAGGACGATCTCGACGTCGGCCCACAGCGCGTCGAGGCCCGCGAGGACCGATTCCTGACGAGTGGCGCCGCCCACCACGACGGTGACGAGATCGGCGCGATCGCCCGCGGCATCCCGCGCATCGGTCAACGCCTCGCCCTCGTACCCCGTGGGCACCACGACGACCACCTGCGCGGTCGTCGCCGCGAACACACCGCGCAGGGCGTGGTGCAAGATCGACCGGTCGTCGATGCCGACGAACGCCTTCGGCGCTCCCCCCTTCAGACGGGTGCCGGAGCCGGCGGCGACGACGATGACCGCGAGACGGGGAACGGGGGTGAGAGTCACCCGTTCACGCTAGCGCGACCCGACAGGCGCCGCGGAACGCCGAAAGCCCCGGCCTCGTTATCGGTTCTCGACGACGGGGGCGGGGCGTCAGCGCGGGGGTCCCGGCGCCGGGGCGTCAGGACGCGAGGACCTCGTCGAGCACGACGCTCGCACGGTCTTCGTCGGTCTTCTCGGCCAGAGCGAGCTCGGACACGAGGATCTGACGGGCCTTGGCCAGCATGCGCTTCTCGCCGGCGGACAGACCGCGGTCCTGATCGCGGCGCCACAGGTCGCGGACGACCTCGCTCACCTTGATCACGTCGCCCGACGCGAGCTTCTCGAGGTTCGCCTTGTAGCGACGCGACCAGTTGGTCGGCTCCTCGGTGAAGGGTGCGCGCAGCACCTCGAAGACGCGGTCGAGACCCTCTTTGCCGATCACGTCGCGAACGCCGACGAGGTCGACGTTGTCAGCCGGGACCTCGATGACGAGGTCTCCCTGCGTGACGTTGAGCTTCAGGTATTTCTTCGTCTCACCCTTGATAACGCGTTCCTTGACCTCGATGATCGTGGCCGCGCCATGGTGCGGGTAAACGACGGTCTCGCCAACCTCAAAAAGCATGGAGTTATGTCCTTTCGGCAACATCCAGGATACCACAGGCCCGCATGCGCTAAGGTTCCGCCCACCCCGCGACCTTCCGCTCCTCGCGCGCGTGGGGGCGGCTCGACACCGCGGACCCCGTAGGATGATCTGGATGCCGTCTGTCGATCTTGGAGGATCCGTGAAAACGCGCCTGATCGCGTCCATCGCCGTGGGTGCCGCTGTCGTGCTCGGCACGACTGGATGCAACATCCTCGCCCCGCAGGCGACCACCATCGATTACTCCGCTTCGGACGGCGTGAACGTGCCGGCCGACTCCGGCCCGCTGCACGTGCGCAACGCGCTGATCGTCGCCAACGACGACGGCACGACCGGCAACTTCGTCGCGGCCATCGTCAACGACACCACCGAGCCGCTCACGCTGCGCCTCGAGGTCGGCGAGGGTTCGACCGCGGTCCGCTCCTCGGTGAACGTTCCCGCCAACCGGACCCTCAGCCTCGGCGACCTGGCCGACGACGTCGAGCCGCTGCGCCTCGACGACATCGACGCCGTGCCCGGCTCGACCGTGCCCGTCTACTTCCAGTCCGGCGACGGGCAGGGCGCACTCATCCAGGTCCCCGTGCTCGATGGTGCACTCGAGTACCTTGCTCCCCTGGCACCGAGCCCCGAGGCCACGTTCTCGATCCCGGCGACGCCCTCGGCCACGCCGACCCCGACTCCGAGCGCGACTCCCGCGTCCTGAACGAACGACGAAGGCGCCGACGGTCTCCGTCGGCGCCTTCGTCGTTCCCGCGGGGGTCAGGCTTCGAAGCGGTACCCCAGACCGCGCACGGTCACGAGCATGCTCGGCTCGCTCGGGTTCTGCTCGATGCGCGAGCGGATGCGCTTGATGTGCACGTCGAGGGTCTTGGTGTCGCCGAAGTAGTCGGTCCCCCACACGCGGTCGATGAGCTGACCGCGCGTGAGCACGCGGCCGGCGTTGCGCATGAGCACCTCGAGCAGCTCGAACTCCTTGAGGGGGATGTTGATCTCGCCGCCGTCCACGGCGACCGTGTGGCGATCGATGTCCAGCACGACCCGCCCGCCCGACAGGACGCGGTCGTCGAGGTCGGCCTCCTCGGGCGTGCGGCGGCGCAGCACGGCCCGCATCCGCGCGAGGAGTTCGCGGGTCGAGTACGGCTTGGTGACGTAGTCGTCGGCGCCGAGTTCGAGGCCGACGACGATATCGACCTCGGAATCCTTCGCCGTGAGCATGATGATCGGCACCTGAGAGGTCAGACGCACCTGACGGCACACCTCGGTCCCCGGCATCCCGGGGAGCATGAGATCCAGCAGGAGGATGTCGGCTCCGCGCTCGCGGAAGGCGACCAGTGCGAGGGCGCCGTCCTCGGCGATCTCGACCTCGTACCCCTCCCGGCGCAGTAGGTAGGCCAGCGGGTCGGCCAGATCGGGTTCGTCCTCGACGATCAGAACGCGGGTCATGCGGTGTCTCCCTTCGCGGGTACGGGGGTCGTCGCGGAGCCCTTGCGGCCCTTGCGACGGGGTTTGGGACGGACGCTCTCGAGGTCGGGAGCTTCCGACATCGGAAGGCGGATGGTGAAGGTCGAGCCGCGGTCGGGCCGCGACCACAGCCGCACCTCTCCCCCGTGGCGCTGGACGGCGTGCTTCACGATCGACAGGCCGAGTCCCGTTCCGCCGGTCCGGCGCGAGCGCGCCTGGTCGGCGCGGTAGAAGCGCTCGAAGACGCGGTGCTGGTCGCTCTCGGGGATGCCGATCCCGCGGTCGGTGACGGCGATCTCGACGACCGTGTCGTCGAGCTTGATGCCCACTCCGACCTTCGATCCCTCGGGCGAGTAAGCGATGGCGTTGGCCACCAGGTTGCCGACGGCCTCGGTGAGGATCTGCGGCTCCCCGCGCACCCACAGGCCCTTCGTCCCCCCGCGGACCACCGTGACCTGGGCGGCATCCGCCTGGATCGCGTACCCCTCGACCGCGGCCGTGACGACCTCGTCGATCGAGACGTCGCGCACGTCGCGCAGCTCGTCGGAGGCCTGCAGGCGCGAGAGGCTGAGGATGCGGTTGACGAGCGCAGCCAGTCGGGTGACCTCCGCCTGCAGGCGCGACGAGAAGTGCCGCACCTGGGCGGGGTCGTCGGCGGCGGACTCGATCGCCTCGGCGAGAAGGCTCACCGCGCCGACGGGGGTCTTCAGTTCGTGACTCGTGTTGGCCACGAAGTCTCGGCGCATCTCTTCCACGCGCTCGTGCTCGGTGATGTCGCGCAGGACGAGCAGGGTGAGGCGGGCCGAGATGGGCGTGGCCCGCACGGCCACGAGGCGCGGTTCGGCGGGAGCGGCGCCGCGGCGCAGGCGCAGGTTCTCGGCGATGCCCGAGCCGGTGTCGCGCGCCACCCGGGACACGCGCTTGAGCTCCTCGCTGGCGATCACCTCTCCGGCGTGGACGCCGAACACCTCGGCGGCCGGCGAGAGCGCCAGCACGGTCGATGAGGTGTCGCAGACGAATGCGGGGTCGTCCATCGCCCCCAGCATGGCCTCCACACCCTCGGGGACCTCCGAGGAGGTCTGTGCGAGGGAACGGTCGCGGGCGCGGAGGGCTGCGACCACGAGGCCGACCACCGCGGCCCCGACCAGGAGTCCTGCGAGGAGCGCGAGCAGCACGAGCTGCGGTTGTTCCATGCCCCCAGCGTAGAGCCGCCTCTCGGGCGTCACCGGCCGTTCACCCCCGTGCACGCCGCGGCAGAGGCTACTATTCACTGTCACAGCACCACTCGTTAACCTTCGCTGGGAAGAATCCCCGAGGGTTGCGGGACACCTATGTGCCGTGCCGCCGACGAGGAAGGTACCCGCCATGCGCGAAGTATTCCACCAGTCCCTCGAGGACGTTCAGAGCCGACTGGTCGAAATCGCCGACCTCGTGACCGTCGCGATCGACCGCGCCACGCGAGCCTTCGGCACGAGCGACGTCTCCCTCGCCGAAGAGGTCATCGAAGCCGACGCCGTCATCGACGAGAAGGCCTTCGAGCTCGACGAGCTCGCGATCGAGATCCTCGCCCGCCAGCAGCCCGTCGCCCGCGATCTGCGCATCGTCGTCACCGCCCTCCGCGTGAGCGCCTCGCTCGAGCGCATGGGCGACATGGCCGAGCACATCGCCCAGCTGGCGCGTTCGCGCTTCCCCGAGCGGGCCATCCCCAAGGGCCTGAAGAGCACCTTCACCCGCATGGGCGAGCTCGACGTCGAGGTGGCGCGCAAGCTCGCCGAGCTGCTGCGCACGCAGGACCTCCGCATCGCCGAGGCCATCCGCGACGCCGACGACGACATCGACGAGCTGCACGTCAGCGTCTTCGAGAAGGTGCTCGGCGACTCCTGGAAGGGCGAGGCCACCGCCACGGTCGACGCCACCCTCGCCAGCCGGTACCACGAGCGCTTCGCCGACCACGCCGTCTCGGTCGCGAAGAAGGTCGTCTACCTCGCGACGGGCGACTGGGCCGGCGCCGACGACGAGTCCGCTCACGAACCGAGCCCGGTCATCTGAGCCCAGAACAACAGAAGAGGGGGTGGATGCCGATCGGCATCCACCCCCTCTTCTGTTCCGGCGTCAGTGCTTGTTGCCCTGAGCGGCGACGGCGGCGGCACCGGCGGCCGCGGCCTCGGGGTCGAGGTACTCGCCCGGGCCGAGCGGCTTCATGTCGTCGTCGAGGCGGTACACCAACGGGATGCCGGTGGGGATGTTCAGCTCGGCGATATCGGCGTCGCTGATGCCCTCGAGGTGCTTGACCAGCCCGCGCAGCGAGTTGCCGTGCGCGGTGACGAGCACGGTTTTGCCCGCCTGCAGGTCGGGGACGATGTCGCTGTGCCAGTAGGGCAGCATGCGGTCGATGACGATCTTCAAGGACTCGGTGTCGGGCACCTCGCCGTCGATGCCGTCGTAGCGGGGGTCGCCCACCTGGCTGTACTGGTCGTCGGCGGGCAGCGCCGGCGGCGGAACGTCGAACGAGCGACGCCAGAGCATGAACTGCTCGTTGCCGAACTCCTCGAGGGTCTGCGCCTTGTCCTTGCCCTGCAGGGCGCCGTAGTGACGCTCGTTGAGGCGCCACGACCGCTTGACCGGGATCCAGAGGCGGTCGGCGGCGTCGAGGGCGAGGTTGGCCGTCTGGATCGCGCGGCTCAGCACCGAAGTGTGCAGCACGTCGGGCAGGACGCCGGACTCGGCGAGCAGTTCGCCGCCGCGCTTCGCCTCGGCCTTGCCCTGATCGGTGAGTCGCACGTCGACCCAGCCGGTGAACTGGTTGGTCTTGTTCCACTCGCTCTGCCCGTGGCGGAGGAGGATCAGCGTGTGAGGCATGACTCCATGCTACCGAGACGAGCGCCGCTGACCGGGGCCGCGAGGCCTGGCAAAATGTTCGGGTGACCCCCTCCCCCGTCGGCCGGCCCACGCGCGGCACGACCGGGGTCAATCGCCTCCGCCGGATCGATCGCTGGATCGCCCGTCACCCCGTCCTCCGCCGCACCGACGACCCCCTCGTGGTCGATCTCGGCTTCGGCGCGAGTGCCGTGACACCCCTCGAGCTTCTCGCCCGTCTGCGCAGTCAGCGACCGGATGCCGAGGTCCTCGGTCTCGAGATCGACCCCGACCGCGTCGCCCGAGCACGCGAGCAGGCCGCCGGCGTCGAGGGCGTGTCCTTCGCGCGCGGCGGGTTCGAGGTGCCGCTGCCCGGGAGCCGTCGCCCCGCGGTCATCCGCGCCATGAACGTCCTGCGGCAATACGACGAGGGCGACGTCGACGACGCCTGGGGCCGCATGTGCGCGCGGCTGCAGCCGGACGGCATCCTGGTCGAGGGCACCTGCGATGAGATCGGTCGCATCGCGACCTGGGCCGAGGTGGGGGCGGATGCCGTTCCCCGCAGCCTCACCATCTCGCTGCGTCTCGCCGAGCTCGACTCCCCCGCGATCGCCGCCGAACGCCTGCCGAAGGCCCTGATCCACCGCAACGTCGAGGGCGAGCGCGTGCACGAGTTCGTGGCATCCCTCGATCGGGAGTGGACCCGCGCTGCGGTGGTCGCCCCGTTCGGGCCGGTCCACCGCTGGCGCACGGCGATGCGGGCCCTGGCGGACGCGGGGTGGCCCCTGCTGCGCCGCGAGCGGTGGAGACTCGGCGAGGTGGGCGTGGCGTGGGAGGCCGTCGCTCCGCGCTGACCCTCAGACGCGCGGCAGGAGTTCGCGCGCGTCGGCCGAGGGCATCCCGGCAGCGACGAGCAGATCGACGGCGAGCGGACGCAGGGCCGCGATGAGGTTGAGCTCACCGACGCGCCCGTCCGGGAGGAGGACCGCCGGGTCGAGCCGCCGAGCGACCGCCCCGATCGCCTCGCGGGCGACGGGCTCGAGTGAGATGTCGTCGAGGCCGTCGCGCACGAGCCCCGCCCCTCGGGCCAGCTCGGCCAGAAGGTCGGCGGGAACGGGCCGGCTCTCGCCGTCGGCGCAGAGGTACGCCGCACGCCGAGCGACGACGCGCAGATTCCGCGTCGTGAGATCCAGCGCCCCGCGCACCCGCTCGTGGCGGTCGAGTTCGGTTCGCTGGCGGCGCAGGAACGGCGAGATGCGGGCGACCTCGCGACCGGATTCGAGCGACCCGCTCCACGCGTCGACGTAGGTCTGCAGCGAACGGGCACGCTCGAGACCGCGCTCCGCCCGGGCCCGGTCGCCCTTGCGCAGGGCCCGAACGATCGTGTCCATGGCCGCGTCCATAGCGTCGAATAGCTCGTCGGCATCGCGCAACTCGGTGCGACGCAGAGTTCGCGGGATGAGCGCGGTCACGATCAGCGCCGCGACACCCCCGACCGCGCCGTCGACCAGGCGGAGGAACGGGACGCCCGAGACCAGGACGAGGGCGATGAGCGACTGCACCACCGCGGCGAGCGCGAACCCCGGCTGCGGCGAGAGGAAGCGTGCGACCACGAGCGTGACCGTCATCGCGAGGGCGATCTGCCACCATCCCGCGCCCGCCACGATCAGCACGACCTCGGCGATCAGGATGCCGACCAGCATGCCCATGACCGTCTCGGCCACCCGCCACGGACGTGCGTCGCGGACGAGGCCCAGGCTCGACACCGTCACGGTCGCCGCCAGCAGCGGCACCGGATGCCCGAGGACGACGTGGGCGAACGCGAAGGCGGCCGTGGCGGCGACGACGATCTGGGCGATCGCGGGGAGCGACTCGCGGACGCGGACGAAGCGACGACCCAGCGTCGTGCGCCAGCGCGAACGGGCGACGACGACCCCGACGGTCGTCGAGGAGTCGTCGGTGCTCATTCCGCGGCGCGGCGGCGCCCGAGGCGCGGCAAGCGGGGAACCGAGGCGGTGGCCCCGGCGTCGGCCGGCACGACCGTCTCGGCTGCGGCGGCGAGCGGGCCGTCAGCGGTGTCGACGACGAGAGGCTCACCCTCGGGGGCGGTGCGCTTGACGAGGGCGAGGGCGATGGGGCCCTCCTCGTGGTGCACGGCGACCGAGGTGATGGCCCCGATCACGGTGTCGCCCGCGCGGACGACGTCTCCGCGAGAGGGGAGGACGTTGTCGCTGCCGTCGAGCTGCAACGCCACGACGCGACGCGGCGGGTGACCGAGGTTGTGCACCTTGGCGACCGTCTCCTGGCCGCGGTAGCAGCCCTTCGACAGGTGCACCGCCGTGCGGAGCCAGTCCATCTCGTGCGGGAGGAGCCGCTCGTCGGCGTCGACGGACACCCGGGGACGCCACGCGGCCACGCGCAGCGCCTCGACGGCGTCGAGACCGGCCAGAGCCGTCCGCCCCGCCGCGGCGGACGCGATCACGCGCTCGAACTCCGCGGCATCCACGATCGCTTCGGCCCAGTCGCGGTCGGCACCCGGGTGCGGGTCGACACGGGCGTACGCCCAGCCGCCGGGAGAGACGTCGGGCCACGGATCGACCCAGACGGGTGCGACGGTCGTGAGGGCGCTGACGGCCTCGCGCGTGCCACCGAGGACGAACAACTCGTCCGAACGATCGGTCACCACGACGCGCAGACGGAACCGCATGCGCGTGAGCCAGGTCGCGAGGGCCTCGGCGTCGGAGGCGTCGACGACGAGCCACGTGGTCTCGCCGTCGTCGACGACCGAGGCGGCGTGTTCGACACGGCCCTGCGGGTCGAGGATGAGGAACTCGGTCGAGACCCCGGGCGCCAGGTGCGTGAGCGCCTGCGACGACAGGGAATCGAGCCAGCTGCGTCGATCCTCGCCCGAGACCGTGATGACTCGGCGGTCACCGAGCGGGGCGAGGGCGGATCCGGATGCCAAGCGGCGCTGCTCCGCGACGGGAGCACCGACGTGGCGGAGGCCCCGGTCGTCGACGACCGCACCGGGGACGTCCGAGAACGAGGTCATGCTCACTCCGCCCGAGCCAGTCGAGCCGAGGCGTGCGAGCCGAGCTCGCGACCGAGGGCGGCGATGTCCCAGGCCCACAGCAGGTGGTTGTCGACGAGACCGTAGAGGCGGGTGGCCGCGGTGTAGGTCTTCGCTCCGGCCGTGCGGACGACGGCATCCGTCGCCAGGTCGATGCGCGGGCCCTTCACCTGCCCGACGTAGAGCTCGAGGATGCCGTCGGCGTGCGCCAGGCTCACCTCGATGTCGAAGCCGCCGTCGGTGTTGCGAAGCGCTTCGACGTCATCGGCCGTGCGGGTCACCGGGGCCGCAGTCGCCGGGAGCAGTCCGGGACCGGCATCGGCGTCTCCGACCGGCCGCGCGAGGCGCCAGTAGCCGATCTCGGAGACGAGCGGTCGCCGCTCTTCTCCCTCGAGGAGCCACGCGTCGGCGGAGTAGTTCAGGAACGCACCGCCATCGTGGCTGAAGCTCACCCGGTGGGCGAACTCACCCGAGAAGGATCGACCGTCGACCTCGTAGTCGATGACGCCGGTACCCTCCCAGACGCCGACCAACCACGAGAGCGGAACGAGGTCAGCCGGAAGATCGGTCGGGATCTCGATCACGACGCGCTCAGCGCTGGCCGCGGTAGAGGTTCCAGATGACCGTCCCGGACACGAAGGCGATCGCCAGCGAGGCGAGGCCGAGAAGTCCCACGAAGAACGCTTCGAGCGCGAAAAGGTCCATGGCTCGATCCTAGCCGGACACCAGCGCGGCGAGACCGAACCCCGCCGTGATGATGCCGAGCACCACCACCGCGCCGACGCTGCTGAGCGCCATGCGCTGGATGAAGGCCTGCGAGCGCCCGTACCAGAGCTGCACGGCGAAGGCCACGATGATGCAGCCGCCCAGGGCCACGGTGATCCACTGCGCGCGCCAGGGCTCGGGGGCGAACAAACCGATGAGCACACCCGCCACCGCGGCGAGCACCCACACGGCGACGACGCCGCCGAAGGTGCGGCGCGGCGCGAGGTCGGGCGTGGACATGCCCCCATCATCACCCACGACCCCCCTGATGCGCACGCGCAGCGCCGGTGTCGAGGGGCTGCGCCGGTCACCCTAAGATGATCGGGTGCGCGGCACGCCGCACGGGAGGTCCTCTTGGCACAGCTTCTGGTACTCAGCTCCGCCCCGGGCGGCGGCGCGGCCCTGCCTGCGCTCGAACTGCTGAGCCACCGCGTCCGACAGATCCCCGCCGAGGCCGCGCAGCTGGTGAACGCCCCCAGCGCCGACGTCATCTTCGTCGACGCGCGCTTCGACCTGGTCGGCGCGAAGTCGCTCAGCAAGATCCTGACGACCACCGGCGTCGAGGCGCCGCTCGTGCTGATCGTCACCGAGGGCGGACTCACCGCGGTCTCCACCGACTGGGGCATCGACGACGTCGTCCTGGTCGGCGCCGGTCCCGCCGAGATCGACGCGCGCATCCGACTCGCGATGGGCCGTCGCGCCGCCGATCAGGTCTCCACGCGCATTCAGACCTCGGGCATCACGATCGACGAGTCGTCCTACTCGGCGAAGGTGCACGGCAAGCCCCTCGACCTCACCTACAAGGAGTTCCAGCTCCTGCACTTCTTCGCCACGCACCCCTCGCGCGTCTTCACGCGCGAGCAGCTGCTGAGCGAGGTCTGGGGCTACGACTACTTCGGCGGCACGCGCACGGTCGACGTGCACGTGCGACGCCTGCGCGCGAAGCTCGGCGATCTCGAGCAGCTCATCGGCACGGTGCGCAACGTCGGGTACCGGTTCAACGTCTACGAAGACGACGCCCCCGCCGCGGCATCCCCCTCCGCATAAAGCCACACGCACCGCGTGTTCACTCCCGTGTCACCGACCCCTGCAATGATGTGGGGATGATGGAACACGACTCGCTGGATGCCGGTCTCGGCGACGCCGACGACGACGACTTCGACGAGGCCGTAGAGGCCGAGGACGACCAGCTTCCCGACCACCGCTACCTCGACCGCGAGATCAGCTGGCTGTCGTTCAATCAGCGCGTGCTCGAACTGGCCGAAGACCCCACGGTCCCCGTGCTCGAGCGCGCGAACTTCCTCGCGATCTTCGCCAGCAACCTCGACGAGTTCTTCATGGTGCGCGTCGCCGGCCTCAAGCGCCGCATCGTCACGGGCCTGGCCGTCCCGACCAACGTCGGTCGCGCCCCGCTCGACGTGCTCGCCGACATCTCGGCCGAGGCGCACCGCCTGCAGCTCCGCCACGCCGCCGCCTGGACCGAGAAGGTGCGCCCCGCTCTCGCCGACGCCGGTATCGAGGTCGTCACGTGGGACTCGCTCGACGAGCCCACCGCCGAGCGGCTCACCGAGTACTTCCAGCGCAACGTCTTCCCGGTGCTCATGCCGCTGGCCGTCGACCCCGCGCACCCGTTCCCGTACATCTCGGGCCTGTCGCTGAACCTCGCGATCCGCATCCGCAACGCCCGCACGGGCCGCCAGGAGTTCGCGCGTCTCAAGGTGCCCCCCATGCTCCCCCGCTTCGTCGAGATCGGCGGAGACGGGCCCGGCGTGCGCTACCTGCCGCTCGAGGAGCTCATCTCGAACCACCTCGGCGACCTGTTCCCCGGGATGGAGGTCCTCGATCACCACGCGTTCCGCTTGACGCGCAACGAGGACATGACGATCGAAGAGGACGAGACCGAGAACCTCATCCAGGCGCTCGAGGCCGAGCTCCTGCGTCGCCGCTTCGGCCCGCCCATCCGCCTCGAGATCACCGAGGACATGGACGACGTGACCCGCTCGCTGCTGCTGAGCGAGCTCGACATCACCGAGCAGGAGGTCTACCGCCTTCCCGGCGCCCTCGATCTGCGCGGCCTGTTCGACCTCTCGCGCATCGACCGGCCCGATCTGCGCTACCCGCCGCACGTACCCAAGACGGCTCTGGCCTTCCAGCCGCCCGAGCAGAACGGCCGCGCCGACCTGTTCGGCGCGATCCGCAAGGGCGACGTGCTCGTGCACCACCCCTACGAGTCGTTCGCGACGAGCGTGCAGGCCTTCCTCGAGCAGGCCGCCCGCGACCCGCACGTGCTCGCGATCAAGCAGACGCTGTACCGGACGTCGGGCGACAGCCCCATCGTGCAGGCGCTCATCGACGCGGCCGAGGCCGGCAAGCAGGTGCTCGCGCTCGTCGAGGTGAAGGCCCGCTTCGACGAGGCCAACAACATCGTCTGGGCGCGCAAGCTCGAGAAGGCGGGCGTCCACGTCGTCTACGGCCTCGTCGGCCTCAAGACCCACTGCAAGCTCGCCCTCGTCATCCGCGAAGAAGAGGGGCGCCTGCGCCACTACAGCCACGTCGGCACGGGCAACTACAACCCCAAGACGAGCCGTATCTACGAGGACTTCGGCCTGTTCACCGTCGACGACCAGGTCGGTCGCGACCTCACGCGTCTGTTCAACGAGTTGAGCGGGTACGCGATCGAGAAGAAGTTCAAGCGTCTGCTCGTCGCACCCCTGCACCTGCGCCGAGGGCTCCTGCGCCACATCGACAAGGAGCGCCGCAACGCTCTCGAGGGCAAGCCCTCGGGGGTGCGGATCAAGGTCAACTCGATGGTCGACGAAGAGATCATCGATGCCCTGTACCGCGCGAGCCAGGCGGGCGTGCCCGTCGAAGTGTGGGTGCGCGGCATCTGCTCGATCAAACCCGGCGTCCCCGGGATGAGCGAGAACATCACGGTGCGCTCCATCCTCGGCCGCTACCTCGAGCACTCCCGCATCTTCACGTTCGAGAACGACGGCGACCCGCAGGTGTTCATCGGCAGCGCCGACATGATGCACCGCAACCTCGACCGCCGCGTCGAGGCCCTTGTTCGCGTGGTCGACCCCGTGCAGGTGCAAGAGCTGACGACCCTGTTCACCCTGGCGATGGACGACGGCACGAGCTCGTGGCACCTGGGCTCCGAGGGCGAGTGGACGCGGCACAGCGTCGACGATGCCGGGGCGCCCCTCATCGACCTGCAGGAGCACACGATGGCTCTCGTCCAGCGCAAGCGTCGGGCCCGGACGGCGCGGTGACGAGGACCGAGATCGAGACCGCCGTCTACGCGGCCGGCGGTGTGGTGTGGCGGCAGGTCGAGGGGAAGCTCCGCATCCTGCTCATCCACCGCACGAAGTACCGGGATCTGACCCTCCCGAAGGGCAAGGTCGACCCCGGCGAGACGCTCGCCGAGACCGCCGTGCGCGAGATCCGTGAAGAGACCGGCATCCGCGTCTCGCTCGGGGTGCCCGTCGGGGTCTCTCGATACCGGATGCCGAGCTCACGCACCAAGATCGTGCACTACTGGGCGGCCGAGGCGACCGATGCCGCCGTGCGCAGCTCGACGTTCGTGCCGAACAAAGAGGTCGCGGCGATCGAGTGGGTGAGCCTGAAGAAGGCCCGAAAGAACCTCAGCTACCCCGTCGACATCGAGATCCTCGACGAGTTCACGCGGATCGTCGAAGAGGGGGCCCTGCCCACCTTCCCGATCGTCGTGTTGCGCCACGGCAAGGCGCGGGCCCGCGAGGAGTGGGAGGGCTCCGACAGCGCCCGCCCCCTGACCCCGCGCGGGCGCCGCCAGGCCGAGGCGATCGTCGGTCCCCTCCTCGCCTTCGGTGTGCGTCGGGTCTACTCGAGCCCCGCCGAGCGCTGTGTCCGCACCGCCGCTCCCCTCGCCCAAGCCCTCGGCCAGCGCATCCACCTGACCGAGGCTGTCAGCCAGGACGCGTGGGAAGAGGGCCACGCCGACGCCCGGTCGCTCATCGGCGAACGGGTGCGCGCGCGCAAGCCGGTCGTCGTGTCGAGCCACCGACCCGTCCTGCCCGACATCCTGCACGAGCTCGCGCTCGCGACCGGAACCATGGGCGGCTCGTACCTCGGGAGCGCTTCGGCGCTGGAGCCCGCGGCGTTCTCGGTCGTGCATATCCCCGTCGAGCACCCCGGCGCCGGCATCGTGGCCATCGAGACGCACGAACCAAAGGTGTGACGCTTCCCAGCGGCATCCGTCTCGTCTGGCGCGAGGTCCCCGCGGGCTCCGCGCGCCGAGACGTGTCGCGGGCTCTGCTGGCCGAGCTCCTGCCGGGCGCTCGGTTCCGCTCACGCTGCCCCGCGTGCGGCGGGGACCACGGCCGCATCCGCGTGGAGGGGGCGGATGCCGCGGTCTCGGTGTCGTACGTCGAGGGGTGGGCCGTCGCGGTGGCGGCGCGGGGTTACGAGCGCGTCGGGCTGGACGCGGTGCCCGCCGATGCGGGGGGTCTGGAGCGGGTGCTTCCGGCGGAGGCGTATCTCTGGCCCACCGGGGTTGCCGAGAGAATCACCCGGGCGTCCCCTGCGGGGGGACCGGACCGCGCGCAGGCCCGGGCGTGGGCGCGGGTGGAAGCCGTCCTCAAAGCGGACGGACGGGGCATCGTCGTGGACCCGCAGCAGGTGGAGGTGGCGCTCGACGGTACGACATGGCTGGCTCGGGTGCGGCCGGTTCCGCGTGGTCAGGCGTGGTCGAGAAGCGACGACGAGCTCGTCGCAGGCGCTCGCGGATGGCGAGGATGGGACCTCGACGGTCCTGACGGCGTCGTGCTCGCTGTGGCGACGCCTGCGCCCGCGGAGACCGTCGCTGCAGACGCCTGACCGTCCCTCTCGACGCCGTTCCTCCACAGGACTGCTCCGCGATAAGTTATCCCCACCTGGGGTTTTCCTCCCGTCGCAATGTCGGAGGTCCCCGCTAGCATGCACACATGCACGATGGCTCCTCCGCGACGAACCCCACCGACGGACCCCGCGTTCTGTCGGTGCTCGTCGACGAGGTCCACCGCGCCAGGACGGCTCTCGCTGCAGCCGACGCTGCCCGCACCCGCGCCCTCGCCGAGGCCGGCCACCTCGCCCTCGACGTCATGGCGGGACAGTGCGCGTCCTCCCGCGCCGCCGAGCTCGCCCTGCGCGAGGTGGCATCCGAGATCGCCGCGGCCGAGAACCTCTCCGACCGCACCGTGCAGACCCAGATCACCCGGGCGATGACCCTCGTCGACGACTACCCCGACACGTTGTCGGCGTGGGAGGCCGGTGCCCTGACCCGCACCCACGTGAACACCATCCTCGATGTCGGCTCACCCCTCCCCGTCGAGGTGCGGGAACAGTTCGACGCCCTCGCGGTGAGCACCGCAGAAGGCCTCAGCCCCGGGCGCCTCCGCTCACGCCTCGCCGCCCTCGCCGAACGCCTGTACCCCACCACCCTCACCGAGCGCCACCACCGCGGCCGCGACACCCGATGCGTGAGAATCGTGACCGGCCCCGACGGAATGTCGGACCTCGTCGCCACCCTCCCCACCGTCCTCGCCATCGGAATCCACGACCGCCTCACCCTCCAAGCCAGAGCCCTCATCGACGCCCGCCTCGACGACCCCCAGGCAGCCAGCGACGAACGCACCACCGCGCAGCTCCGCGCCGACATCCTCACCGACCTGCTCCTCACCGCAGCCCCCGAAGCCGACCCCACCCGCACCGACGACGGCCCCGGCACCCTCGGAACCATCCGCGCCCGCGTCCAGGTCGTCGTCCCGGCCCTCACGATCCTCGACCCCACCGCCGAGCATCACGACCCCGCCGACCTCATCGGGCACGGCCCCCTCGACGCCGCCACCGCCCGCAGCCTCGCCGAAGCCACCACCCTACCCTGGGACCGCGTCATCACCCACCCCGTCACCGGTGCCGTCCTCCACACCGACACCTACCACCGCACCACCGCCATCGACCGCTACCTCCGCGCCCGCGACCGCCGCTGCCGTTGGCCCGGGTGCACCGTCCCCGCCATCCGCTGCGAAGTCGACCACACCCGCGACCACGCCCTCGGCGGCCCCACCCACGTCGCAAACCTCGCCCACCTCTGCCAACGCCACCACACCCAGAAGCAGTTCACCCGCTGGAGCGTGAAACAACTCCCCGGCGGAATCCTCCACTGGACCAGCCCCACCGGCCGCACCTACACCGACGAACCCCTCCCCTACTCCCCCGCCGTCCGCTTCCTCCCCGACGACCCACCCCCGCCCGACCCCGACGACGACGGCACACCCCCACCCTTCTAACGGGCGGCGGGGTCTCGAAGGTCAGAGCGCGACGCCGTCCGATGGTTTCCGTGATCCCCGGCAGGTGCGTCCGCATCCGGGCGCGCCCGACCGCACGCCGGCGCCTGCGTGCGCGGCGCCGGGATCGCGAAACCGCGTGAGCGCACCAGGATCATGGCCGCGCGCGAGCGCATCGCGATTCGGGCGCAGGGGGGAGGGATCGACGTGCTCATCCCCACCAGAAGGTTCACGCACCGTCGTCGCGGCGCGCTCGTACCCCCGGATTGTCCGACCCTTCAGACGCATGCGAGCGCCGGGCGGTGGTCCAAGAAGCCGGGATCGCGACCCGCTGGAGCAGAGCTCGTCGCGCGAGCCGGCCGTCAGGGTCGCGCGGGCACTGCCACGTCGTCGATCCACCGCGACAGCACCGCCGCGGCATCCGGTCCCCCGGCGCGCTCGACCGCGGCGCGGAAATCATCCGTGGTGACGAGGGCATGGCGGTGGTCCGCCGTCCACGACCGCAGGAGATCGAAGAACGCCTCGTCGCCGAGGGTGCGACGCAGCGCGTGCAGCGTCAGGGCCCCGCGCTTGTAGACCCGGTCGTCGAACATGTCATCGGGTCCGGGATCGACCAGCAGGAGGTCGCGCGGCTTCGCGGCGAGTCGCGCGTAATAGTCCGCGACGCACGACTCGACGGAGGCCCCGCCCGAGGTCTCCGACCACAGCCACTCCGCGTAGCAGGCGAAGCCCTCGTTGAGCCAGATGTCGCTCCACCGGGCGATGCCGACGCTGTTGCCGAACCACTGATGGGCCAGCTCGTGCGCCACCAGACGCTGCGCGGCGGGAACGAGGTGGTTCATCCCGAACACGGCGAGCCCCTGCGCCTCGAGGGGGATCTCGAGCTCGTCGGCGGTCACCACGAGGGTGCACGCTTCTTGGGGGTACGGCCCGAAGAAGCGGTCGAAGGCCCGCAGCATGTCGGGCACCGTCGCGAAGGCGCGATCGACCGCGGCGGTCAGGGCGGGAGGGGCGGTGACCGTGACGGCGGGCACCAGGGCGTCACCGGTGCCCTCGAGCTGACGCGTGCGGTACCGACCGACGTGCACGGCCGCCAGGTACGTCGCCGTGGGGACGTCGGAGACGAACGTCGTCGTCGTCCGGCCGCCCCGCCGCGTAGTGGGGCCCGCGACGCCGGTGGCGGCGGCGACGTAGCCGTCGTCGACCGTGATCTCGAGGCGCATGCGCGCCCTGTTGTCGGGGCGGTCGTTGCACGGGAACCATGTCGGGGCGCCGATGGGCTGCCCCGCGACGAGAGCGCCGTCGGACAGCTCCTCCCAGCCCACGGTTCCCCACCGCGACCGGCGGGGAGCGGGCGCACCCGCGTAGGTCACCTCGACCTCGAAGCGGTCCCCGGCGGCGAGAGCCCGCGGGGGTGTCACCCGCAGGACCCGCGGCCCCGCCGAGAATCGCGCGATCGCACCGTCGACGCGCACGCGCGACGTTCGAAGGCCGACGAGATCGAGGGCGAACGACGGCACGGCCTCCCGCGCGACCGCGACGATCGTGGCGACGCCGTCGAGGCGGTTCGTGCGGACGCGATAGCCGATCGCGAGGTCGTACGACTCGACGTCGTACGAGAGGTCGCCGCTCTGCGGGGCGTAGGGGTCGGCCACGCTCACGTCGTCGACTGGTACGCGCGCACCTTCACCGCGCGCCACGGACCGATGGGGTTGCCGCTCCACCGCGAACCGACCGGGACGGTCTCACCGCGCATGACGAGCGAGGCGGGCCCCACGGTCGCGTGCGCGCCGAGGGTGGAGGCGGGGAGGACGACGCTGTGCGGACCGAGGGTCGACCCCGGCTCCAGCTCGACGGTATCCATACTCATGATTCGATCATGGAACAGGTGCGTCTGAACGACGCATCCGCGGTTGACGGTTGACGCGTCGCCCAACGTGACCAGGTCGGGTTCGGGCAGCCAATAGCTGTCGCACCACACGCCGCGACCGATCTTCGCGCCGAGGCTGCGCAGCCAGACGGCGAGCGCCGGGGTTCCCGCCGCCGCGCGCGCGAACCACGGGGCCGCGACCATCTCGGTGAAGGTGTCCGACACTTCGGTGCGCCAGACGAAGCTCGACCACAGCGGCTGCTCGCCCGCGCGGATCACGCCGACGATGGCCCACTTCGCCGCGGTCGAGAACCCCGCGGCGACAGCCCCCGCCGCGAGCAGCACGACGCCCGACAACAGCAGCGTCCACACCGGACCGAGCGCGTCCCAGAGCGCGGCGAGAGCGAAGATCACGCCGAGGCCAATCGCGCAGGTGACGACGACCGGCACGAAGCGGCACAGCTCCCACAGCGTCCGCGCGAGACGCAGGCTCGCGGTCGGTCGATAGGTGCGCGACTCGTCGCCCTCGGCCGAGAGCCGGCGAAGACGCACCGCGGGCGAGCCCAACCACGACGATCCCGCCTTGGCCTTCATCGGAGCCGCGGACAGCACGGCGACCAGCCCGTCCCGAGGAACGCGGTGGCCGGGCGCGGCCATTCCGGAGTTGCCGAGGAAGGCGCGCTTGCCGATCCGTACGGGCCCGATGCGCATCCACCCCGCGCGCAGTTCGTACGACGCGACCATCGTGTCGTCGGCGAGGAACGCCCCGTCTTCGATGCGCGTCATCGACGGGATGAGAAGAACCGTCGAGGCCTCGACGTCGTGTCCGACGCGCGCACCCAGCATGCGCAGCCACACGGGCGTGAACAGCGAGGAGTAGAGGGGGAAGAGCACCGTGCGGGCGGCATCCAGGAGTCTTTCGATCGTCCACGCCTGCCACGCCACGCGGCTGCGCACCGGGTGGGTGCCCTCGGTGAGGCCGATCGACATCACGCGCACGAGAAGCACCACGGATGCCGCGAACACCAGGCCCGCGACGGCGACACCCGGGACGAGCCAGGCGAAGGCGCCCGCGGCCGCGTGGCCGAGATCGCCCGCCCCGCGGATCCCCTGCGCCACGACGAGACCACCCACGGTGAAGGAGGCGAGCGGGAGAAGAGCGAGCACCACCGCCGACGCCGCGTAGGCCCACAGCCAGCGGGTGGGCGCCGGCGGCCGCTGCGTCGGCCACCCCTTCGCCGTCCCGCCCACGCGGACGGCGGGCGATCCCGCCCACGACTGGTCCGCCTTGACGCGTCCGAAGACGGCCGAGCCCGGCGCGATCTCGGCACGACGACCGATGCGGGTGCCGGGTGCGAGCGTCGAGCGAGCGCCGACCGTGGCCTCGGCGCCGATGCGCAGGTCGCCGATGCGGACGAGGTCGCCGTCGATCCAGTACCCGGTCAGGTCGACCTCGGGCTCGATCGAGGCCCCGTCGCCGACGACGAGCATCCCCGTGACGGGAGGCAACGCGTGCAGGTCGACGTTCCGACCGATCCGCGCGCCCAGCGCCCGGGCGTAGTACGACACCCAGGGGGCTCCGGCCAGACCCACGGCATCCACTTGATCGGCGATCTGCTCGGCGAGCCAGAGCCGGATGTGCACCCACCCGCCCCGCGGATAGTCGCCGGGGCGCACGCCGGAGAGAAGAAGTCGAGCGGATGCCACGGCGATGGCCATGCGCCCGAACGGCGTCGCGAAGACGAGGAGACCGACGACGAGAGCCGGCCAGGGCACCGACGGCAGCACGTCGAATCCGGGGACGAGCCGAAGGAGCGCCGAGGCCGTGAGCAGGTACAGCAGCCACCGCACACCCGAGAGGATGAACAGCGGAGCGCCGAGGAGGGTCTGCGCCCATTGGGTGGTGCGCGGCGTCGGTTCGGCGCGGTGGAAGGCGGCGGGCGTCTCGTCGGAGAGCTGCGGCCCCAGCGCCTTGGCCATGGCCCCGAGGCGCGGTACGTCGTAGATGTCGGCGACCGAGAACTCCGGCACCCGTGCCCGGATGCGCGAGACGAGCTGCGCGGCGGCGAGCGACCCCCCACCGAGATCGAAGAAGTCGGCCTTGCGCTCGGTGACGGGAATGCCCAGAACGGCCTGCCACTGCTCGGCCAGCCAGGCCTCGTCGACCGAGAAGTCCGTCGCGGCGGGGGCTTCCACCCCCGGCAGGGGCCACGGGAGGGCCGCGCGGTCGACCTTGCCCGAGGTGCGGACCGGGAGCGAGTCCACCACGCCGAGGAGGGGGATGGTCGCGGCCGGGAGTCGTTCCGCGAGAGCCGCACGGGCAGCCCCGCGATCGAGCTCGGCTCCGACCTCCATCACGAGATAGCCGACGAGGACCGGCACCCCCGCTTCGGTGGTCCGCACCGCCACGGTCGCCGCGCTCACGTCCGGAAGATCCTGCAGGGCCGACTCGACCTCGCCGAGCTCGATCCGGCGGCCGCCCACCTTGACCTGATCGTCCGCGCGCCCCTGGAACACCAGCCCCTCGCGCTCGAAGCGCACGAGGTCTCCCGAGCGATACGCCCGCTCCCACCCGAGGGTCGGCATCGGTGCGTACTTCTCGGCGTCCTTCGCGGGATCGAGATACCGGGCGAGGCCGACACCGCCGATGATCAGCTCGCCCACCGCGCCCTCGGCGACGGGGAGTCCCTCGGCATCCACCACGGCGAGGGCCCACCCGTCGAGGGGCAGGCCGATGCGCACGGGCAGAGAGCCGTCGAGCGGAGCCGCGCACGCCACGACGGTGGCCTCGGTCGGACCGTAGGTGTTCCACACCTCGCGCCCCTCGGCCACGAGGCGAGCGGCGAGCTCGGGCGGACACGCCTCTCCGCCGAAGATCAGCAGGCGCACGTTCTCGATCGAGTCGGCCGGCCACATCGCGGCGAGGGTCGGAACGGTCGAGACGACCGTGATCCCCTGCCGCAGCAACCACGGGGCCAGGTCCTCCCCCGAGCGCACGAGAGAACGAGGAGCCGGCACGAGGCACGCCCCGTGTCCCCAGGCGAGCCACATCTCCTCGCACGAGGCGTCGAACGCGACCGACAGTCCGGCCAGCACGCGGTCGCCGGGGCCGAGCGGCTCGCCCTGCAGGAAAATCCGCCCCTCCGCCTCGACAAACGCCGCCGCGGAACGGTGAGACACCGCCACCCCCTTCGGGACGCCCGTGGATCCCGAGGTGAAGATGATCCACGCGTCGTCGTCGATCGTGGGCGGGGCGACGATGGGGACGGCACTCGTGCTCGGGTGCGGTGCCGCTCCGTCGTAGAGACGGACGAGATCGCCCTCGGCCGCGACGAATTCCCCCTCCCCCGCGACGATGCCGCGCACCCCGGCTTCGCCGAACACCAGGCGCGCGCGCTCGTCGGGGTCATCGGCATCCACCGGCACGTAAGCGGCGCCCGCCGCCATGACCGCGAGGATCGAGACGTACAGCTCCTTCGACCCGGACGGCATGCGGACGCCCACGCGGTCGCCCCGACGCACCCCCGCCTCGTGCAGGGCCGCCGCCGTCCGCCACACCCGCGCGAGCAGTTCGCGGTAGCTGAGGGCTCCCGATCCGTCGTCGATCGCGGAGGCCTCCGGATGCCGAGACGCGACGCCAGTGAGGATGTCGATCAGGGTGCGCGCGGGAGCCGCGGCCCCCGTCCGGTCGAGCGGGGCCTGAGCTTCGGAAGCGGAGGTCGTCACGGGGATGAACAGTACAACCCCCGGGGAAACACCCCGGAACGGCCGCCCCGGTTCACCTTCCGTTCACCCGTGCAACGCAGTCTGTTAGCAGTCGCTGTTTACCGTTCACGACGAACCCTGCACCGGGTTCCTGTTCCCGACATGCGAAGGATTCACACCGTGAAGATCTCCCGACTCGCCCAGCTGGGCACCGTGGCCGCCGTGGCCTCCCTGACCCTCGCCGGCTGCGCCGGCCCCTCGGGCTCCGGCGACGCCGCGGGCTCGACCCCCTCGTCTACCTCGTCCGACGTCGCGTTCACCATCGACCCGAACCTCTCGGGCACGATCACCGCGGGTGGCTCGAGCGCCCAGGCCAACGCGCAGGCCGCGTGGACCAGCGCCTACAACGCCCAGGCAAAGGGCGTCACCATCAACTACGACAAGTCGCAGGGCTCCGGCGGTGGCGTCACCAACTTCCTCAGCGGCGCGTACGACTTCGCCGGGTCCGACTCGCCGCTGAACGCGGACCAGACGGCCCAGTCCAAGGCCCTCTGCACCGAGGGTGGCGTCAACATCCCCGTCTACCTCGACGGCGTGGCCATCATCTTCAACATCCCCGGCGTCACGAGCCTGAAGCTCTCGGGCGAGACGATCGCGAAGATCTTCGCTCTGCAGATCACCGACTGGTCCGACCCGGCCATCACCAAGGACAACGGCACGGCCCTCGCCGCCGGCGCCATCACCACCGTCGCGCGTTCCGACGGCTCGGGCACCACGCAGAACTTCACAAACTACCTCGCCGCGACGCAGTCGTCGGTCTGGACCTCGCCCGCGGGCAAGGACTGGCCCATCGAGGGCAACGTGTCGAAGCAGAAGGGTGGCTCGGGCGTCGTCGAGGCCGTCAAGGCCGGCACCGGAACCATCGGCTACGCCGACCACTCCGCCATCGGCAGCCTGAACGCCGCGTCGATCATCCAGGACGGCACCGCCATCGCGTACAGCCCCGAGGCCGTCACCGCGACCTTCGCGGCCGCCGCGGTCGACGCCAGCAACGGTGTCGCCGGCGACCTGTCGAAGAAGTTCGACTACTCGAAGCTCACCGCTGAGACGTACCCGATCCCGCTCGTGTCGTACGCCGTCACCTGCACCACTTTCAAGGACGCCAAGCAGTCCGAGCTCGTGAAGTCGTACCTCGGCTTCGTGACCAGCACGCTCGGCCAGCAGGTCGCGGCCAAGAACGCCGGCTCCGCGCCGCTGCCCGACTCGGTGCTCTCGGCTGCTGCCGAGACCCTCGCGTCGATCAAGTAAACATCTCTTCGGACTCGGCCCGGCCCGCACCTCATGTGCGGACCGGGCCGGGCTGATCGGAGCGGTCGACCAGCTCGAACGCTCCGCTGAGCCAGCATCCTCAGAGAACACCCGACCGAGGAGAACCATGACCCGTGCCGAGCGTGAGGTCCCCCGTGACTGACACCGTCGCTGACACAGAGACCGCCCCGTCCTCCCCTCCCCCGCCTCGGACGTCGATCGTCGGCAAGCGCCGCGTCGGCGATTCGGTCTTCCTGGGGCTGTCGACCACGGCCGCCGTGTCGATCATGATCATCCTCGCCGGGGTGGCGATCTTCCTGATCATCCGCGGCATCCCCGCGATCACCGGCAACTGGACCGAGGGCGACCTCGCCGGCTACCAGAACGGCAGCTGGACCAACTTCTGGGAGTACGTCGGCCCGCTGCTGTTCGGCAGCATCTGGGCCGCGCTCATCGCCATGGTCATCGGCACGCCGGTCGCCATCGGCATCGCGCTGTTCATCTCGCACTACGCCCCGCGTCGGATCGCCGGCTTCCTCGGCTACATCGTCGACCTGCTGGCCGCGGTCCCCTCGATCGTCTTCGGTCTGTGGGGCATCATCGTCATGCGCCCGCTGCTCGTGCCGGTCGGTGAGTTCCTCAACCAGTACCTCGGCTGGATCCCGCTCTTCCAGGGCCCGGTCTCGACCACGGGTTCGACGATGTTCACCGGTGGTGTCGTCCTCGCCGTGATGATCCTCCCGATCGTCACCTCGATCACGCGCGAGATCTTCCTGCAGACCCCGCGCCTGCACGAAGAGGCCGCCCTCGCGCTGGGCGCCACGCGCTGGGAGATGATCCGCCTCGCGGTCTTCCCCTACGCCCGCAGCGGCATGGTCTCGGCCACGCTCCTCGGCCTCGGCCGTGCGCTCGGAGAGACGATGGCCATCGCGCTGATCGTCTCGCCCAGCCTGATCTACTCGGTGCTGCTGCTCACCGACGGATACAACTCGCAGACCATCGCGGCCAACATCGCGCTGAACTTCCCCATCGCCACCGACCTCCAGCGCTCGGCGCTGATCGGTACCGGCCTCATGCTGTTCGTCGTCTCTCTCGCGGTGAACATGCTCGCCCGCTACATCATCGGGGCGACGGGCCCCGGTGCGAAGGGTCGCAAGAAGGGCAAGCGCTCATGACCGTCACGGCCCCCTCGTCCTCGTCTCCCCTGGCCCTCACCAGCGGCCAGCTGCCCCGCTTCATCGAGCCCGCGCTCCTGGTCGGCGTGGCCGTCGTGGTCGCGGTCCTCCAGCTCCTGCTGGGCGGCTTCACCCTGGCGACGTGGCTGATCCTCTCGGCGGTGCTGTACCTGATCGCCATCGGGGTCGGGTCCTCGATCGTCGAGAATCGCCGCAAGGCGGTGGACCGCGTCGTCCGCGGCCTGGTGACCGTCGCGTTCCTCCTCGCGGTCGCACCCCTCATCTCGACCCTGTGGACCGTGGTCTCCAAGGGCCTCGCGGTGGTCAATTGGAACTTCGTCACGCAGGTGGGCGGCACCGCCTTCAACCCCGACACCCTCGAGGTCGTCGCGACGGCGGGCGCCTGGCAGGCCATCACGGGCACCCTCATCATCACGGGTATCGCCGCCCTCATCTCGGTGCCGATCGGGGTCCTCGCCGCGGTCTACCTGGTCGAGTACGCACAGCCGAACAACCCACTGCGTCGCGCGATCACCTTCCTCGTCGACGTGATGACCGGCATCCCCTCGATCGTCGCCGGTCTGTTCGCGTTCTCGCTGTTCAGCCTGGTCGTCGGTCCGAAGGCGTTCAGCGGGTTCTCGGCATCCATCGCCCTCTGCGTACTGATGATCCCGATCGTCATCCGCTCCACCGAAGAGATGCTGCGCCTCGTCCCGGCCGACTTGCGCGAGGCGTCCCTCGCGCTGGGCGTGCCGCGCTCGGCGACGATCATCAAGGTCGTGCTGCGCACCGCCGCATCGGGAATCATCACCGGTGTCGTACTGGCGGTGGCCCGCGTCGTCGGTGAGACCGCGCCGATCTTCATCGCGGCGAGCTTCACCGACAACTTCAACGCCAACCCGTTCGAAGGCCCGATGCAGACCCTCCCCGTGATGGCCTACACCGCGTACAGCTTCCCCGGTCAGGACATCGATGCGTCTCAGGCGAACGCCTGGGGTGCGGCCTTCCTGCTCGTCGTCCTCGTCGTCATCTTCAACCTGATCGCCCGTATCGTGGCGGCGGTGTTCGCGCCCAAGGCGCGCTGAGCCCAGAAAGGCACTCACTCGTGTCCAAGAGCATCGAGGTCCAGGACCTCAACGTCTACTACAGCGACTTCCTCGCGGTCGAGGGCGTCTCGATCGACATCGAGCCCCGCTCGGTCACCGCCTTCATCGGCCCCTCGGGCTGCGGCAAGTCCACGTTCCTGCGCACGCTGAACCGCATGCACGAGGTCATCCCCGGCGGTCGCGTCGAGGGCCGCGTGCTCATCGACGGCGACGACCTCTACGGTCCGGGCGTCGACCCCGTGCTCGTGCGTCGCCACGTCGGCATGGTCTTCCAGCGCCCCAACCCGTTCCCGACCATGTCGATCCGCGAGAACGTGCTGGCCGGCGCGAAGCTCAACGACAAGCGGATGCCGAAGAGCGACGCCGACGCACTGGTCGAGAAGTCGCTGCGCGGCGCCAACCTCTGGAACGAGGTCAAGGATCGTCTCGACAAGCCCGGCGGCGGCCTCTCGGGCGGTCAGCAGCAGCGTCTGTGCATCGCGCGCGCCATCGCCGTCTCACCCGACGTGCTGCTGATGGACGAGCCGTGCTCGGCCCTCGACCCGATCTCGACCTTCGCGATCGAAGAGCTGATCGGCGAGCTGAAGAGCGAGTACACGATCGTCATCGTGACGCACAACATGCAGCAGGCCTCGCGCGTGAGCGACAAGACGGCGTTCTTCAACATCGCCGGCACCGGCAAGCCCGGAAAGCTCATCGAGTACAACGACACCGCGTCGATCTTCACCGCACCCAGCGTCCAGGCGACCGAAGACTACGTCTCGGGCCGCTTCGGATAAGCAGTCCCGTGCGAAGGCCCCGCTTCGGCGGGGCCCTCGTCGTTCCCCGGGCCGCTCAGTCGCGGGGGCTGAGCAGGTAGGCGTTCAATTCATCGGTGAAGGCGCGGTCCACCGGCACCTCGATCCCGTCGACGGATCGGATCGGGGCCGCGAGCCGCACGCTCGACAGCAGCCAGGCGGCATCCGCGGTGGCGAGGTCTTTCGCCGGCACCGTCTCGTACGCCGTGGTGAAGCCGCGACCCTCGAGGTACGCGAACAGACTGAGCTGCGTCGTCCCGTGCAGGATGCCGGCCTGCGGCTCGGGCGTGACGAAGCGGTCGCCGACACGCAGGACGACAGATGCCGTGGGCGCCTCGAGCAGGTAGCCGTCGCTCGTGACGAACACGGCGTCGTCGGCCCCGCGACGTTTCGCCTCGCGGATGGCGGCCATGTTGACGGCGTACGACAGCGTCTTGGCCCCGAGCAGGAGCCAGGGAGCGCGCGCGGGGACGTCGAGGGTGTAGCCGCGATCAAGGGTGGCGACAGCGACGCCCTTCGTTCGCCCGCTCGTGTTGTCGGGAGCGTCGGCGAGCGTGATCCACGCCGTCGGCGCGGGGCCGTGCTCGACGCCGCGGCTGAGCAGCAGCTTCATGACGTTCTCGCCCTCCCCCGCCTCGCGCGCCACGCGCTCGATCGCGACGCGCCACTGGGCGAGGTTCGGCGCGGGAAGGTCGCAGAGCGCCGCGGAGTGCGCGAGGCGCGCGAGGTGCGGCCCGACCTCTTGCGGACGGCCGTCGACGACACCGAGGCTCTCGAACACGCCGTCTCCGCGCTGGGCGCTGAGCTCGCCCACCCCGAGGGCGGGTCCGTGTGGGTCGATCTCGTGCAGCGTGTCGTGGTAGTCGGCGCCTTCGTCATCGGATGCCGCAGGGTCGATCACGAGAGCGAAGCGCCAGGCCATGAGCCGAGCCTACGCCGCACCACCGACACGCCCGGGTCTTGTCAACCGGGCTGTTCGAGGGAATGTCCGATGGCGGGGCTTGTTACACTTTTCTAGCCGGGCCGCAGTAACCCCGGGCTCCATCTTCTGCCGCTATGAGCGGCCATGCGCCGAGAGGCGTTCTGCGGTCCGGCACTTATCTTTTCCGCTCAGGTCAGCGCGTCACGGCGCCAGAGAGCGGCGGATGCCGACAGGTCCTCCGCGTACGTGGCGAGCCGCAGAGCGCGCGTGGTGAGGGCCGATGCCCGCTCCGACTCCGTGTTCTCGTAGTCGTCGGCGAGGTGCGTGGACCCCGCCGCCTGCACGCGGCAGAACGCCGCGGCGCGATCGAGGGCCACGGCGAAGTCCCCTTCGAAGAGCCCGCGCAGGATGGTGTCGATCAGCTGCACCAGCTCTTCGGGGCCCGCCGGCGCCGGAGCCCCGGCCACCACGGCATCCACCGTCGCCATCTCCACCCGACCGCGCTCGTAGAGCAGGGCGGCTGTGGCGGCGTCGTCGTGGATCATCAGCTGCAGAAGATAGAGACGCCACAGCGCGCCGGGCAGAGAGCGAGCGGGCGAGCGCGACCACAGCTCGGCGATGTCGTCGATGCCGTGATCGTCGGTGAACGCCACCAGCCGCTCGACCACGTCGATGCTCGGGTCGGCTCGCACTCGCGACAAGAGCGCCTGCGCCGTGCTGTGCGCGACCCGCGACACCTCGGCCGGGTCCTCCGCCGCGAACAGACGGTCGAACAGCTCTGCGGGACGCCGAACCGGCTTGTGGAATTCGCGGGGGGAATCGCTCATGCATCCAGGCTAGAGCGTCCCCCTCGCGGGGCGGGCCGCACGCAGCCTAGCGGGCGGCGGCGGCACCGGAACCCCGCAAGGGGCAGCGCGAAGGCGATCAGGCCGTGGCGACGGCGAGCACGGGGGCCGAGCTCGGCGTGCCGTCGGGAGAACCACCCGCGGGTTCGACCGTCACGGCGATGACGTCACCGCTGTGCATCTCACCTGAGAGCTGAGCCGTGGCGTTGCCATCGGCATCCGGCTCGAAGATCCCGGCCGGGATCGCGATCTGGTTCTCACCGCGAACGAACCACAGCTCGTAGGTCTTGCCGTCGGGCAGCGCCGGCATGCCGTCGGCGACAAGCACGCTCTTTCCGCTCGAGGGCGACCAGTGGGCCGTGGCGACCGTGCCGTCGGGCATTGTCGCCGACGCCGACTGCGCGTCGGGTGCGTCTTCGATCTGCTGGAGGGCGACGACCGCGGCGGGCGGAGCGAAAAGCTGACTGACGGTGACGGCACCGAAGCCGAGCACGAGGACGGCGGCGAACGATGCGGCCAGCGCGAACCAGCGACGGGCACCCCATCCGGATCCCGGAGACGTGCCGACCGTGACGGCCTCGCGCTCGGGCTCGGTGACGGCGGGACCGGCCGCAGCGAAGTCTTCGACATCGTGGACGGGTCCGGCGGAGGGAGCGGATGCCGCTGACTCCTGCGGGAGGTTGGAGATGCGCGCGAACAGCGAAGCCCGCACGGACGGCGGGGGCTCGACCGGCTCGACCGTGGCGCTGATCGCGGCGACGGCGTCCAAAGCGCCGCGTACGTGGTGGTCCCAGTGCGGGTTGCCCGCGAGAGCCTCCTGGTACGCGCGCTCATCAGCCTCAGACAGCGCGTTGAGCGCGTGTCCGACGGCGAGGTCGGCGAAATCCCTCTCGTTCACTTGTCCACCCCCATCTCCATCCTCAAGCGCGACAATCCGTCGCGCATTCGTGTCTTGACCGTACCGAGCGGTGCCCCGACGAGGCTCGCGATCTCACTTTGGCTGTAGCCGCCGAAATATGCGAGCGTGAGCGCTTCTTTCTGTGCGTCGGGGAGCGCCGCCAGTGCATCGACGACGCGCCGCCCTTCCATTTTCAGTTCGACCTTCTCGGAAACGGCGTCGTATGCGACGTCCATATCCCGGAAGCCCGCGCGCACATCTCGATCGACGCTCGACTGCGAGGACCGCACGCGGTCCACCGCTCGACGGTGCGCGATCGTGAGAACCCACGATCTTCCCTGTCCTCTGTTCGGAGTGAAGCGACCAGCGGATTGCCAGATTTCGAGGAAGACCTCCTGAAGCACTTCCTCGCTCTGCGAGCGGTCCACGAGCACGCGGAGGATCAGACCGAAGGCGCGGGCCGACAGGGAGTCGTACAACTCGGCGAAAGCGGCGCGGTCGCCGGCGGCGACGCGCTGCAAGAGGACACCCACGTGGTCGGCGTTCTCCGTCCCGTCGTCGGGAAGGTCGAAACCGTCGATCACCATGACCCCATCATTGCCTACGCCCCGCGCGCCCCCGCGCGCGTGTGCGCGTGGCGAGACAGCTCGGGGTAAACCGTTATCTTGGGCCTCCGCGGCTTTCCCAGCGTCTCGGGGCCTTGGTCGAAAAACATTCTGAGGAATATTTATTCGTGCGTGACCAGGGTTTTAGAGACCTTCGAATGCCGGCGACGGGTCTCATCCGCAACATTTCGCAATCCGATCCCGAGGGGGTCCCGAAGACCCTGTGTAAGCCGCTCCACGGCGAACCGCCCCTCGCACCGGGGTGTCCCTGACGGGTCGCAGACGCGATCCGGATGATTTCGGAGGAATGTCATGCTCACCAACAAGAAGCCCGTTGTCGCTGGTCTCGCCCTCGTTCTGGGCTCGGCCTTTGCTCTCACCGCATGTTCGGGTGGCACCACCTCGGGTGGCTCGACCACCGAAGAGAGCTCGATGCCCTCGATGTCGGCCTCGCCGTCGATGTCGTCCAGCGCGATGGACCCCGCCGCCAACCTCGTCGGCCCCGGATGCGCCGACTACGCCGCCGCCGTTCCCTCGGGCTCCGGTTCGGTCGCCGGCATGGCCGCTGACCCGGTGGCCACCGCCGCCTCGAACAACCCGCTGCTGAAGACGCTCACCGCGGCCGTCAGCGGCCAGCTGAACCCCGACGTCAACCTGGTCGACACGCTGAACGGTTCTGAGTTCACCGTCTTCGCCCCGGTCGACGACGCGTTCGCCAAGATCCCGGCCGCCACGGTCGACGGCCTCAAGACGGACTCGGCGACGCTGACCAAGATCCTCACGTACCACGTGGTCCCCGGCCAGATCGCGCCCAGCTCGATCGACGGCACCCACACCACGGTCGAGGGCCAGGACCTCACCGTCTCGGGTTCGGGCAACTCCCTCAAGGTGAACGACAGCGCCAGCGTCATCTGCGGTGGCGTTCAGACGGCCAACGCCACCGTGTACCTCATCGACACGGTGCTGATGCCCCCCACCATGTAATTCACGAAAGCGCGAGTCATCGCGTTTTCGACCGGTCGATGATCGACCGATCCTGACGGCGAGCGCCGGACCCCAGGCGAGGGGGTCCGGCGCTCGCTTTCGTTCGTCAGGAACCGAGTGTGCGGATGATCTCGTCTTGCACGAGCCGAGCCGCGACGGGGCCGGCATTCATGAACCACGGGTCGAAGTCGACGGTCGTCGTCTTCTGTCCGGTGACGGCGGAGAGGGTCTGCCACAGCGGCGCCTGCTCGATGAACGAGACGCCCTGCCCCGTCCCGCCGTAGAACACGTGATCGGCGTCGGCGAGGTCGATCTGCTCGGCGCTGATCTCCTGCGACGTCTCGTCGAACCGCTGCGACTCCGGGCGTCCGAGACCGAGATCCTCCGCAATGCCTCCCGCGAAAGACGGCAGTCCCATGATGCGCGTGCGGTCGCCCGTCGACTGCAGAAAGGACACCGTCGGCTCCCCCGCCGGGTGCGTCTGCGAGAAAGCGGCGCTCCGCGCGTGGAGATCGTCGAGGATGCCGCGGGCCTCACCCTCGTCGCCCAGGGCGTCGGCGATGAGGAGGAAGTCGCTCTTCCAGTTCACTCCGTTGCCCTTCGTCACCACCGTGGGCGCGATGGCCGCGAGGGCGTCGTACAGCTGAGCACCCCGGGTCGAGTTGATCAGGATCAGATCGGGCGCGGCCTGCGCGATCGCCTCGAGGTCGGGCTCGGTCCGCTGGCCGATGTCCGACATGGCGTCCAGCGCCGGCACCCGCTCGGGGAACGCGTCGAGCAGATACCGGGGCACCAGTCCGCTGTTCTCGGCCCGGGTCGCCGCCACCGGCACATGGCCCAGGGAGAGGAGCGCGTCGAGCTGCCCCGTGGAGACGACCGCGATGCGCTTCGGCTCGGAAGGAAGCTCGGTCGTCCCGGCGAAGTGCGTCACCTCGCGGGGGAAGACGCCGTCAGCTTGCGCGGAGCCCATGCCGGGCTCGAGGTCGCGCGAGACGGTCCACTCCCCGGTCGAGCCGGCCTCGGCATCCACCGCCGAAGATCCCGCGGCGGGGCCGGCGCACCCGGAGAGGGCGAGCACGGCTACGGCGAAGCCGAGGCCGACGAGTCGTCGAGGACGGAATCGGGCACGGGAGGACGAGAAACGAAAGTCGATCACCTGGTTAGGTTATCCTTACCTCCGTGAACGTCGTCCAGCCGCCCACCGTCCCGGGCGTGACGGAACGGGATTCGCGTCGGCGGTCGTCGCGACGACGCGCGGTCATGTTCTTCCTGGTCGTCAGCGGCATCCTCGTCGGACTCGTCCTCGCGAGTCTCGCCGTGGGATCTCGCGCCCTCAGCCCCCTCGATGTCGTGTCGGCCCTCTTCTCGGATCGACAGGATGCCGCCGGCGTCATCGTCCATCAGCTCCGCCTGCCGCGCACCCTCACCGCGATCTTCGCCGGCGCCTGCCTCGGCGTGGCCGGCGTGCTCATGCGCGCCGCGACGCGGAACCCGCTCGCCGACCCGGGCCTGCTCGGGGTGAACGCGGGCGCCGCCCTCGGCGTCGTCGTCGCGATCGGGTTCTTCGGCGTCGCGACGGCGAGCGGATACGTCTGGCTCGCTTTCGCGGGCGCGGCGGGAGCATCTCTGCTGGTGCACACCGCCGTCCCCGGCGAGCGGCGCGACGACACCATCGGTCTCGTCCTGGCCGGGGTGGCGCTCAGCGCGTGCCTGGGCGCCGTCGTCCGCATCATCACGCTGGCCGATGACGACACCTTCGAGTCGTTCCGATTCTGGGCGGTCGGTTCGTTCGAGCGCCGCGACCCGGACGTCGCGCTTCAGCTCCTGCCCTTCGCCGTCGTGGGCCTCCTGCTCGCCGTCGTCGTGTCACGGGGCCTTGATCAGCTGCAGCTCGGCGCCGACCTGGCGCGGGCGCTCGGGGTCTCTCTCCCGCTGGTCATGGTCGGCGCGGGCGTCGCCATCACCCTGCTCTGCGCCGCCGCGACCGCGGCAGCGGGACCTCTGGCCTTCATCGGTCTGCTCGTGGCTCACGCCGTTCGCGGCGCGGTGGGCGGGTCCGTTCGGATGTCGCTCCCCCTGGCCGCCGTGACCGGGGCAGCGCTGACGCTCGCGAGCGACGTCCTCGGCCGGGTCATCGCCCCTCCGGGCGAGGTGGAGGCGGGGATCGTCGCCGCTTTCCTCGGGGCCCCGCTGCTGCTGTGGCTCATCGTCCGGAAGAAGCGGATGCCGTGAGCACGGCCACCCCCCTCCCCACTCCCGCGCGCTCGCGACGGCACCGCCGATACGCCCTGGTCCTGGTCGGCACGCTCGTCGTCGCGGCGATCGCCGCGGTCGTCGGCCTCACGACCGGCTCCTTCCAGGCGTCCCTCGGGCAGGTGGCATCCGCGCTGACCGGAGAAGGTGACGGCCGGACGAGCGTCGTGGTCGTCGGCCTGCGCGTCCCGCGCGTTCTGGCCGCTCTCGCCATCGGCGCCGCCCTCGGCGTGGCCGGAGCCGTGTTCCAGACGCTCGCGCGCAACCCGCTCGCGAGCCCCGACATCGTCGGATTCAGCGCCGGGTCGGCCACCGGGGCGCTCGTCGGGCTCACTCTTCTCGCGCCCGCCGCCTCTCCCGCCGCCGGGGCATGGATCGGCGGCCTTCTGACCGTCGTGGTCGTCATGGCCATCGCCCGCAGCGTGGGCGTCTCACGAGAGCGGACGATCCTCGCCGGCATCGCGCTCTCGACCCTGCTGTCGGCGGTCAACGACTACCTCTTGACCCGGGCCCCGCTCGAGATCGCCCGCAACGCGACGCAGTGGCTTCACGGAAGCCTGGCGGCGACATCTCTCGACGATGTGGCGCTGCTGCTCGCGTCGATCGGCATCCTGTCACTCGTGTTGATCGTCGTGTACCGCGACTTCCGCGCTCTCGAGCTCGGTGACGACACCGCTGTCGCCCTCGGGGTGCGCACCGGGCGGGTTCGCCTCGTGCTGATCGTCGTCGCCGCGCTGCTCACCGGGACCGCGACCGCGGTCGCCGGCCCCATCGGTTTCATCGCCCTCGCCGCACCGCAACTCGCCCGACGCACCATGGGCACCAGCGGGATCCCGCTGGTCGGCTCCGCTGTCACGGGCGCCTCCGTGCTCCTCGTCGCCGACGTCATCGCCCAACGCGCCCTGGCACCGTTGCAGATTCCGGTCGGCCTGCTCACCGCCGTCGTCGGGGGCGCCTACCTGTTCTGGATCGTGTCGCGGCGACGCCGGTGAGCACGAGCGCCCCCGCGAGGCCGGTAGGCTGGACGGCGAGGGCCTCTAGCTCAGTCGGTAGAGCATCGGACTTTTAATCCGCGGGTCGTGGGTTCGAGCCCCACGGGGCCCACCGCACGTCGCGATCATCGCGCCGGATCTTCTCCCGTCGGGCACCCGCCTCAGCCGGCAACCGACACCGTCGGGTCGATCGACGGGTTCTCACTCGATCCCGAACCGCACATCGACCATCTTGTGCGTCCAGGCCAGCACGTCGGGGGTCACGCCCGCGGCGAGCGCTTCGTGCACGTACTGCTCCCACTTCGCCCGAAGTTCGGCCACCGAACTCGGCGGCATCTCCATCGAGAGTTCGACGGCCTGCTGCCAGGTCGAGGCCGGCACGTTCAGCGCCGCGATCGTCTTCGGCGCCATCTCCGCCATGGATTGAGCGGTGCGGTCGTCCAATGCGCCTAGCGCGTCCAGCACGTACGCGTCGAGGAGGCGGAGCATCGGTTTTCCGCTGTATCGGGCAGTGAGATCCGTCGTCATGTTCATCTCCGAGTCGGGAGCGAGCGCTTCGCCCCTCACGCTAACGGAGCAGAGCTGCGTCCGGCAGAATCGCGCTCGTGGCATCGAGAGGGCCGCTTCCTCAAGACCCTTCCACGCCTCCTCATTCAGCCGACGGTCTTGATTCGCCATCCTCCTTTCGCCGCCACGTGTAGCCAGCGAAAAATGGCGCGGAGATTCTCGTTGGCTACTCACCCCGTCCGCGGCGACCACTGCACTACCGAAATCCCTCTATCCGCCGCCGGAGCAGACTCAGCTTCCGGTCGCCGAAGGGGAAGATTCCCGCGAACCCTCCACGGACGGGATTCCAAGAGGATCAACCCAAGCGTGACGCGATGAGAGGCTTTTGCGCTGAATCTCATGCTCAGTCACGATCCTCGCGTCGATGCCATCGGGCCACGCCGGCGCATGATTTCGGCGGAACGACCGGTCACGTCGATCACCCGGTCGAGGCGCTCCGCATCCCAGCCCGCACCCACCGCGACGCTTTCGTTTTTCCGCACCCCGATGTCGACCCAGGACGTCTGTCGGTTCGATTCGAGAACTCTCACGAGACCGTCAGCTGCCATCGGGCTCCTGTCGACCCGTCGTCAGGGAAGAGCGCGATCACGGCAGTCCGCACCGGCGGCAGGGACAGAGGTGCGTTCATCCCCCCGCCCTGCGCCCACGACGCACGCGCCCGATGGTCTCGGCGGCTGCGACACCGGCGAGAAGGATCGTGGCCGCGATCGACAATCCGAGCGCGTTGAGGACGGGGAGGAAAAGGGCCATCCCCGCGAGCGCGGCCAGACAGACGAGGCCGAGAAGCTGAGCTCGCGGCCACCGCCCTTCGAGGGTGCGCCGGAACAGCGCCGTACCGGCGACGAACAGGAGGGGCCCGCCGACGATGACGATCGTCGCGGCGGCACTTCGCTGATCGGGTTGCGAAAGCATTTCCTTATCGCCCACGCTCATCAGCACGATCCCGCCGATGATCGGAAGGTGCACCCAGGTGTACGCCGTGCGCGCGAGTCTGCCTGGTTCGTCCGATGCCTCGATCGCCTCCGCGCCGACGCGCTCGCCGTGATCGAAGTAGATCCACCACGCCGCCGCGGCAGCGACGAACGCCGTCACCAGCGATGCCACCGATGACGCGGACGACTCCTTCTCGACTAAAGCGAGGCCGGTGACGAGCAGTCCCTCGCCGACGGCGATGAGGACGAAGAGCGCCGTCCGCTCCGCGATATGGGGACCGGACAGGTCCCACGACTGCAGCAGCACTTTTCCTCGACCCGGGATCGGGTACCCGAGAATCGTGCCGAGCAGTTCGAGCGCGAGAGCCGCGGTCCAAAACGGCAGCTGCCCGGAGGGCGGCAACACGGCACCGATGATCCAGAGGGTGCCGCCGACGGCAGTCCATCCGAGGATCAGAGCGAAGTCGTGCGCCACCCGCCGGTCGTGACGAACGGTCGCCCACACGATGAATCCCGTGCGCCCGACCTGCAGGACGACGTAGGCCACAGCGAACGCCCACGCTCGATCACCGAATGCTTCCGCGATCGAAACGCTCATCACGAGTGCGATGAAACCCAGAGCGACGACCGCTCCGCGCACGGGAAGCTTCACGGGGTCGAGCCAATTGGTGACCCATGTGGTCGACACCCACGCCCACCACAGTGCGCACACCATGATCACGCCCTCGAAGCCGCCGAGCGGGGTCTGGTTCTCATAGAGGTAGGCGGACAACTGCGTCAGCGCGAGAACGAACATCAAGTCGAAGAACAGCTCGACGTACGTCACCCGGTCCGCGCGCGAGGAGTCCGTGGGGCGCAACACGTCGCGGGTCATCCCGAATGCCATGCCCCATCCTGGCACTGCCGCGTTGGGCGTCGGCGGATCTCCCGCAGTCGCGTCCGTGAGCGCTGCGTCACTGTCAGGTCGCGACGATTGGTTAGTACAGCAAATCGTGTACTGTCGCGAGCATGACGATTGCCGTTCCGCTCGCCACCGCGACGCACACCGCAGCATTGGCCCGGCTCGGACACGCGCTGTCGGACCGCACCCGTGCCGGCATCCTGCTCGCCCTTCGGGAAGCCCCCGCCTTTCCCTCGGATCTGGCCGAGGCGCTCGACGTTTCGCGGCAGGTCATGTCGAACCAACTCGCCTGCCTCCGCGGCTGCGGCCTGGTCGAGTCGGTGCCGGATGGACGACGCTCGTGGTATCGGCTGGCCGATTCGCACCTGGCCCCCGCTCTCGACGAGCTGTTGCGCGTCGTGCTCTACGTCGAGCCCGGATGCTGCGCCGGCGAGACGTGCACGTGCGCATGAACACCACCGAGACCCGCCTCAGCGCCGATCGCCGATCGGTGCTGCAGCGTCGGATCCGCTCGATCGTCGCGATCACGATTGCCTACAACCTGGTCGAAGCCGTCGTCGCGATCGCGGCGGGATCCGTTGCGTCGTCGGCCGCGCTCATCGGCTTCGGACTCGACTCCACCATCGAGGTGCTCTCGGCCGCGGCGGTCGCCTGGCAGTTCACGCGACGCGTTCCGGACCGCTGGGAGAAGGGCACTCTCCGCGTCATCGCCGTGGCCTTCTTCGCCCTCGCGGCATATGTCGCGGCAGCCTCGGTCATGGCCCTGGTCGGTCGCAGTGCCGTGGAACACTCGACGCTCGGCATCGTCATCACCGCGCTGAGTGTGGCCATCATGCCGTTTCTCTCGCTCGCCGAACGTCGAGCCGGTCGCGAGCTCGGTTCGGCGACGGCCGTGGCCGACTCGAAGCAGACGCTCATCTGCACGTACCTCTCCGCGGCGGTTCTGGTGGGGCTGGTCACCAACAGCATCTTCGGGTGGTGGTGGGCGGATGCCGCCGCCGGACTGGTCATCGCGGCCTTCGCGGTGCGCGAGGGGATCGAGGCCTGGCGCGGCGACGCCTGTGCCACCTCGGTGGGCATGCTCCTCGATGACGAGGGGCATGATTCCGACCACGATCACGACGGAAAGCACCCCTGATCCATGCGCCCTCTCACGAAGGCTCTCATCGCCTCCGGCGCCGTTCTTGTCGCCCTCACCCTCGCTCGACCCGGGCGACTCCGACGCCGTGAGCATCGTCGAGTTCCTCGACTTCGAGTGCGAGGCCTGCGCCGCCTATCACCCCGTCGTCGAGGACGTCCGCGAGAAGTACGAGAGCGAGATCCGGTTCGTGGTGCGGTATTTCCCGCTGCCCAGTCACCCCAACTCGGGCACCGCCGCCGTCGCCGCCGAAGCCGCCGCGCAGCAGGGACGCTTCGAAGACATGTATCGCGCACTCTTCGAGCGTCAGACGCAGTGGAGTCACACGACCGAGTCCCGCGCACCCGTGTTCCGCGACTACGCGGTCGAGCTGGGTCTCGACATGGAGGCGTACGACGACGCGGTCGCCGACCCGGCGACCGGGGCCCGGGTCCGCGCCGACTTCGACGAAGGTCGGGCGCTCGGTGTCAGCAGCACTCCCACGTTCTTCGTCGACGGCGAATCGCTCGCCATCCAGAGGTGGGGCGATCTCGAGTCGGCGATTCTCGACGCCCAGCGCGGCTGAGCGCTCGACAGACCCACTGTGCCCGTCAGCCGATCACCTCCACCCCGAACCCCGCCACCACGTCGCGTACTTCGCCGAGGTAGCGCTGCGCCTGCTCGGTGAGGGGGATGGCGGTGCGGCCGATCCAGCCGATCTCGATCCGCTCGTCGACGTCGAGGGGGACGGCGACGATCTCGGGGTCGAGGTCGTCGCTGATGATGCCCGTCGAGATCGTGTACCCGTCGAGACCGATCATGAGGTTGAAGATCGTCGCGCGGTCCGAGACCCGGATCTCCTGCGTGCTCGAGAGGGTCGAGAGGATCTCTTCGGCGAAGTAGAACGAGTTGTTCGCGCCCTGATCGAAAGTGAGACGCGGGAGGTCCGCCAGGTCGTCGAGGGTCGCGCGCTCGCGCTGGGCGAGCGGATTGCGTCGCGAGACGAAGATGTGCGGCTCGGCGCGGAAGAGCGGATGGAAGGCGAGACCCGAGTCCCGCAGCAGCTTGTCGAGGACGTTCCGATTGAAGTCGTTGCGGAACAGGATGCCGAGCTCGCTGCGCAACGTCCGGACGTCTTCGATGATGTCGAAGGTGCGGGTCTCGCGGAGGGAGAACTCGTACTCCGCGGCATCCGTCGCCTTCACCATCCGCACGAACGCGTCGACGACGAACGAGTAGTGCTGGGCGGAGACGCCGAGGAGGCGCCGCGAGGGCGGACGCCCCAGGTAACGCTGCTCGAGCAGCTCGGCCTGTTCGACCACCTGGCGCGCGTAGCCGAGGAACTCCACTCCGTCGACGGTGAGCGTCACCCCGCGCGCGGAGCGGGTGAGCAGGTCGCGACCGACCCGCGTCTCGAGATCGCGCATCGCGGCCGACATGGTGGGCTGCGCGACGTAGAGCAGGTCGGCAGCGGCGCTGATGGAACCCTCGGCGGCGACCTCGATGAAGTACTGCATCTGCTGCAGCGTGATGCCGCTCGCCCGCTTCGCCATAGGTCGAGGCTATACCTCGACATAGCGGGACGGAATTACCCGATGCCCCGGCCGAAGGCGCACGATGAGGACACGATCACCGCACGGCCCACCCCGGCCCTACCCGATTGGCTCGACATGGCGAACGACATCACGTTCCGCATCTCCACCACGCGCTTCGACGAGGACTACGCACCCTCGGCCAGCTCGCGGATCACCACGAACTTCGCCAACCTCGCCCGGGGCGAGCACCGCCAGCAGAACCTGCGGAACGCACTCGCGATGATCGATCGCCGTATGAACGAGCTCGCCGGCGACGACGCTGATCGCTATCGCGTCGAGCTGGACATCGTCTCCGCCGAGCTCCGTTTCGACGACGACGCCGGCGACGATCGCGAGTTCCCCCTGCTCGAGGTGCTCGACATCCACGTCGTCGACACGGTCACCGGCGAGCGCCACCAGGGCATCGTCGGCAACAACTTCTCGTCCTACCTGCGCGACTACGACTTCAGCGTGCTGCTGCCGGCGGCCAACGGCGAGGGCAAGCCTTTCACGCTGCCCGAGGGTTTCGGCATCCTGCACGGCAAGCTCTTCCAGCACTTCCTCGACTCCGAGGCGTACCGCGAGCGCTACACGCAGTCCCCGGTCGTGTGCATCAGCGTCTCGACGAGCCGCGCGTACCACCGCACCGGTGTCGAGCACCCCGTGCTCGGTTTCGAGTACGAGCAGGACAGCTTCAGCCTCACCGACGAGTACTTCGGCAAGATGGGCTTGCAGGTGCGGTACTTCATGCCGCAGGGCAGTGTCGCACCGCTGGCGTTCTACTTCCACGGCGATCTTCTGGCCGATTACACCGATCTCCAGCTGGCCGGCACGGTGGCCACGATGGAGACCTTCCAGAAGATCTACCGTCCCGAGATCTACAACGCCCACGAGCCGGCCGGCGAGGTCTACCGTCCCACCCTCGCGCACGATGACTTCACCCGCACGAACATCGCGTACGACCGCGAAGAGCGCAGCCGCCTCGGCATCACCCAGGGTCGCTACACCGAGGAGCACTTCGTCAAGCCCCACCGCGCCGTGCTCGACGCGTGGCTCGTCGCCGACGCCCTCCCGACCCGATGATCTCCCCGGAGACCCGCCCCGTGAACACCCTCCTCCCCACCTCGATCGTCGGAAGCCTTCCCAAGCCCGCATGGCTCGCCAAGCCCGAGGTGCTCTGGTCGCCCTGGGAGCTCGAGGGCGACACGCTCGTCGAAGGCAAGCAGGACGCCCTGCGCAGCGCCGCCACGGAGCAGGAACGCCGGGGCCTCGACATCGTCAGCGACGGCGAACAGACCCGCCAGCACTTCGTGACGACCTTCATCGAGCACCTGGAGGGTGTCGACTTCGAGAATCGCGAGACCGTCCGCATCCGTGACCGCTACGACGCGAGCGTTCCGACCGTGGTGGGTGCGGTGAGCCGTCGCCAGCCGGTTTTCGTCCAGGATGCCGCGTTCCTCCGCCGGCAGACGGATCGTCCGATCAAATGGGCCCTGCCCGGACCGATGACGATGATCGACACGCTCGCCGATCACCACTACCGCAGCCGCGAGAAGCTGGCGTGGGAGTTCGCGACCATCCTCAACCAGGAGGCTCGCGAGCTCGAAGCGGCAGGGGTCGACATCATCCAGTTCGACGAGCCCGCGTTCAACGTCTTCTTCGACGAGATGAAGGACTGGGGCGTCGCGACCCTCGAGCGTGCCGCAGAGGGGCTGCGCGCTGAGACCGTCGTCCACATCTGCTACGGCTACGGCATCAAGGCGAACACCGATTGGAAGGCCACCCTGGGCGCCGAGTGGCGTCAGTACGAGGAGTCGTTCCCCCTGCTGCAGCGCTCGAGCATCGACACGGTGTCGCTCGAGAGCCACAATTCGCACGTGCCCATCGACCTCATCGAGCTCATCCGCGGCAAGAACGTCATGCTCGGCGCGATCGACGTCGCCAGTCACGAGGTGGAGACTCCCGAAGAGGTGGCCGACACCCTGCGGCGGGCTCTGCAGTTCGTGGATGCCGACAAGCTCATCGCCAGCTCGAACTGCGGAATGGCCCCTCTGCCACGCCAGGTGGCGTTCGAGAAGCTGAGCGCGCTGTCGGCGGGCGCCGGCATCCTGCGCGAAGAGCTCTCGCGCGTTCCCGCCTGAGCTCCGCTGCGATCCGTGGCAGAGTCGACGGTGTCCCCCTTCACCGCCGAGGAGAACCATGCCCATCGCCGCCGATGACCCCCGCCTGACGTCCGCGTTCACGCCGTCCTCCACCCGCTACGACGACGTGCCGTTCCTGCGCGCCGGGGCGAGCGGCATCCCTCTCCCCCGCATCTCACTCGGGCTGTGGCAGAACTTCGGCAGTGGAAGGACCCTCGATTCGCAGCGCGAGATCCTGCGTCACGCCGTCGACCGGGGCGTGGTGCACATCGACCTGGCCAACAACTACGGCCCGCCCTACGGTGCCGCCGAGACGACGTTCGGCACGGTCCTCGACAGCGATCTGCGCGCGTACCGCGACGAACTGTTCCTGTCGACCAAGGCCGGCTACGACATGTGGCCGGGTCCCTACGGCGACGGCGGGTCGCGCAAGTACCTCGTTCGCTCTCTCGAGCAGAGCCTCACCCGCATGCGCACCGACTACGTCGACGTGTTCTATTCGCACCGGGTCGACCCCGAGACGCCGATCGAAGAGACGGTCACCGCGCTCGCCGACATCGTGCGCAGCGGCAAGGCGCTGTACGTGGGCATCTCGAACTACCCGGCCGAGCTCACCCGCCGCGCGCACGAGCTGCTCGCCGCCGAGGGCATCCGCCTGTTCATCCACCAGCCGCGCTATTCACTGTTCGACCGCACGCCCGAGTCGGAGCTGTTCCCGACGCTGCGCGAGCTCTCGGTCGGAAGCGCGGTCTTCTCGCCGCTCTCGCAGGGGCTGCTGACCGCCAAGTACCTCGACGGCACGGTGCCCGCCGACTCGCGCGCGGCCGACAGCCGCTTCCTCGACGAATCGGCGCTCACCGACGACTACCTCGAGCGCATCCGCGGTATCGACGGGGTCGCTCGTGAAGCCGGACTCTCGATCCCGCAGCTGGCCGTGGCCTGGGTGCTGCGCGACCCGGTCGTCACGACCGCGATCATCGGCGCCTCGCGCCCGAGCCAGATCGACGACGCGGTCGAGGCGAGCAAGGCCACGCTGAGCGACGACGTGATCGCCGCGCTCGAGCCGTTCGCCGCCCCCTCGGGCGGGTCGCTGCGCTGACCGACGCACATCGCGGGCGTCGGCGCAAGCGGCGCGGCATCCGCCCTCCGATCGTGTGAGGTGAGATTCCACACGGGAATCGAGGAGGCGCTATGGGTGTCGCACGTTGGATCGGAACCGGAGCGGTCGCACTCGCGGGAGCGGTGCTCGCCCGGACGGCGATCGGCCGCGCGGCCGCCGCCGGAACGGTCGCCTACCGGGTCTGGAAGGACCCGAAGGTGCAGAAGATCCGCCGCAAGGTGCAGGCGAAAGTCCTCACGCAGCGCTCGCCGCGCTGAGGGATCCCGGGCCCGGGTCGCGATCGTCGACCCGGGCCTCACATGTGCCCCGGCTCCGTCCCCAGGGGCAGGGGCGAGACGGGCTTGGTGACCCCGAACGCGAAGGTCGTGTCGATCGACGACAGCGAGGGAATCGCTCGCAGGTGCTCGCGCAGGAGTCCTTCGTACTCCTCGAAGCTCGGCGTGACGATCCGCACGAGGTAGTCCCAGTCGCCGGCGAGCAGGTGCGCCTCGACAATGTGCGGGATGGCGCGCAAGCGCTCTTCGACGGCGTCCACGGTGCTTCCCTCGTGCGAGGCCAGCCGCAACCGGACGAACGCGGTGATGGTGAGATCGACGGCTTTCGCCGAGACGACGGCACGGTAGCCCTCGATGACCCCGGCCTGCTCGAGGTGGCGCACCCGCCGCAGACACGGCGACGGCGAGAGGCCCACGCGATCGGCGAGTTCCTGGTTCGAGAGGCGTCCGTCCTGCTGCAATTCGCGCAAGATGAGACGGTCGATGCGGTCGAGGTCCACCATGTAGCAGATTCTGCCAAAAGCGCGTCCTATCGAGCAATCATAGCAATCGCCTGCGGCGCCGTCCTTCCTACGCTCGCAGGGTGACGACGTTCGCTCTCTCCCTGCCTCGCGCCGTCCCCCGTCGCACCCTGGTCGGCGTCGCCGCCCTGACCGCCGTCGTCATGCTGTGGTCGTCGTTCGCCCTCTCCACTCGTGCCCTCGAGGGGGCCGGACTCACCATGGCGGATGCCGCGATCGTGCGCTTCGCTGTGCCCGCGGTGGTCCTGAGCCCGTGGATCCCCCGCACGCTGCGCACCCTCCGTACCGAGCGCCCGACGGTTCTGGCTCTCGTGCTGCTGGCGGGGCTGCCGCACTTCCTGTTGTTCGCCTGGGGCGCGCACCTCACCTCCGCGGCTCTCACCGGGTTGCTCGTGCCGGGAACCGTCCCCCTGTTCGTCACCCTCCTGCTGTTCTTGTGCGTCCGCCGGACGGTGTCGCGCCGGCGCGTGCTCGCCCTCGCCGCGATCGTGGCGGGGGTGGCGGCCAGCGCCCTGTTCACCGGCGGACCGACCGGGCCCGGCGGCATCGCCGTCCTGCTGGCGGCAGGCCTCGTCTGGGCCGCGTACACCCTCGGTGTCGCCCGCACGCGCCTCGATCCCGTCGGCGTGATCGTGATCGTCTCGATCGCGTCCGTGGCATCCGCTCTTCTGCTCGCGGTCACGGGAGTGCTCCCGTCCGCGTTGCTCGCCGGCACCGCCGACCTGGGCACGGTGGGAAGCTATGCCCTCGTGCAGGGCGTCGGGACGGGCCTGCTCTCGACCGCGTGCTACGTCGTCGCGGTCAAGAACCTCGGCAGCAGTCTGCCCGCCGCCGCCGGGGCCCTCAGCCCGGTCCTCACCGCCGTCGTCGCCGTCCCTCTCCTGGGAGAGACGCTCGGTCTCGGCCTCGGGGTCGCACTGGCCCTCATCGTCACCGGGGTCGCCGTCTTCGCCCTGTCATCCGCGACGCCGAGCGGGCAGAGCACCCCGCGCTGACGGCATCCGTTTCGCCCTCCGCTCCGAAGAGACGGAGAGGCTCATCGCGCACGCGCGAAGAGCGGAGATGAGGGATGCCATGACGACCGACACCGCGGCCCGTACCGACGAGGCCACCACGGCCCGCCGACCGCACGCCTGGATCTGGGCAGCCCTGGCCGGCATCGTCTCGGCCGCCGCCCTGCTGGCCGTCGCGGAGGCACTCGCGGCGCTCGTCGCTCGATCGGCGAGCCCCATCCTCGCCGTCGGCTCATTCATCGTCGACATCGTCCCGCGCCCCCTGAAAGAGCTCGCGATCACGCTGTTCGGCGAGAGCGACAAGATCGCCCTGCTCGCGGGCGTGGGCCTCGGCGCTGCCGTCGCCGCCGCCGTCGCGGGCGTGCTCGAGTACCGCTTCCGCTTCGTCGGCGTCGTCCTCCTCGGAATCGGCGGAATCCTCGCCACGGCGGCGATCATCACGCGCGCCGGGGCCGGCGCTCTCGCGTGGCTGCCCCCCGTCGTCGGCACGGTCGCGGGAATCCTCGTGCTGCTGCTGGCGATCGTGCGTCTGCGACGCTGGGTCTCGGCCGCCGTCGCGCAGAACGCCCAGGCCGCCGGTACCGATCGACGCCACTTCCTGCTGTTCACCGGCCTCACCGCGGTCGGCGCCGTCGTCGTGGGTGTCGGTGCTCGCGTCTTGAACGCCGCAACCTCGTCGGTCGCCGCCGCACGCGATGCGCTGAGGATCCCGGCCGCACGCTCCACCGTGACCGTTCCCGAGGGCGCGAACTGGCAGATCGACGGCCTCACCCCGATCGTCACCCCCAACGGCGACTTCTACCGCGTCGACACCGCACTGACCGTCCCCAACGTCGACCCCACCACCTGGCGCCTTTCCATCGAGGGCATGGTCGACAACCCCGTGGAGCTGAGCTTCGACGACCTCGTCAACATGGGCCTCGACGAATACGGTGTGACCCTCACCTGCGTCTCCAACGAGGTCGGCGGCGGCCTGGTCGGCAACGCCATCTGGACCGGCGTCCCCATCCGCGACGTGCTGCGCATGGCCGGCGTGCAGGAAGATGCCGACATGGTGCTCTCGGAGAGCGTCGACGGGTATACGGCATCCACTCCCCTCTCGTCGCTCACCGACGACAACCTCGACGCGATCTTCGCGGTCAAGATGAACGGCGAACCGTTGCCCTTCGAGCACGGATTCCCCGTGCGCATGGTCGTCCCGGGGCTCTACGGCTACGTCTCGGCCACGAAGTGGGTCACCAAGCTGACCGTCACGCGATTCGACAAGGACGAGGCGTACTGGACCCCGCGCGGATACTCGGCCGAAGCGCCGATCAAGATGTCGTCGCGCGTGGACACGCCCAAGATCGGCTCGCCCGTCGCCGCGGGCGCCGTGGTCGTCGCCGGCATGGCGTGGGCCCAGCCCGTCGGCGTGCAGAAGGTCGAAGTCAGCATCGACAACGGTGAATGGCAGGAGACGCAGCTCTCCACCCCCATCAACGACCAGTCGTGGGTGCAGTGGAAGTTCGACTGGACCGCCGAGGCCGGGACGCACTACATCGCGGTCCGCGCGACCGACAAGCAGGGCAACCTGCAGATCCAGGATGCGGCTCCGATCGCCCCGAACGGCTCGAGCGGGTGGCAGCGGACGCTGGTCACCGTCTCGTCGTAAGCCCCGCAGGGCAATGTCAATCGCTGTTCCCGGGCGCGTCATGGGGGGCATGATCGCCTTATGCCTTCAGCAAGCATTGCGACCCGTGCCGGTGCGACCGCATGATCATGGTCCCCGATGAGCCTCCGGTGTCTCTCGTCCTCCCGGGCAACGACCCCGACCATCCGTTGACGAGCATCCGACGCTCCATCCCGCGCGACTGGGACGAGCAGGTCGACCTCTTCGCGATCGTCAAGCTCGACAGCGGCGGGTTCGTCCGCGGGTGGAACCTCGGAGCGGAACGCATCAAGGGGTACAGCGAGGACGAGATCCTCGGCTCGCACTTCTCGCGCTTCTACCGCGAAGAGGACCGGCGGCGCGGCAAGCCCGACCAACTCCTCGCGGCCGCCCAGCGCGACGGCCACGTCGAAGACACCGGCTGGCGCGTGCGCAGCGACGGTTCGGAGTTCTGGGCGCGCGTGACGATCTCGGCCATCCGCACCGACCAGGGCCAGGTTCTCGGCTTCGTCAAGATCGTGCGCGATCTGACGACGGAGAAGCGGGACGCCGACGAGCGTGAGGCACTGCAGCGCACCTTCGCACACGACCTGCTCTCGCCGGTCACGGCTCTACGCGGCTACCTCGACCTGATCGGCGAGGAGCTGCCCCCCGACCACCGCCTCCTGCGCCTCGCCGGCGAGGCGAGCGACCACATCGTCGCCATGGCCCAGGCCCTCATGGCCGACGTCAACACCGCCGCCGAGCGGGGACGGCGGCGCGCGAGCCTCGACCTCATCGCCCGCGGAGCCGTCTCACTCGTCCTGCCGGGCGATGCGCCCGGCCGCGTCGTGTTCGGCCAGATGAATGCCGTTCCGGTCTGGGGCGATGTGCTCGGACTCCGACGCGCGATCGCCAACGTGCTCGAGAACGCCGCGAAGTACTCGGACGACCTCATCGAGGTCGACGTCTTCGAAACCGACGAGGGGGCCGTGGCGCGCGTGCGTGATCGAGGTCGCGGCATCCATCCCGACGATCTGGCCTCGATCACGCAGGAAGGCAACCGAGGTCGGCTCGCGGATGCCGGCGACGGGGGACGCGGGATCGGGCTCGCGAGCGTGCAGCGCATCGTGGGCGCACACGGCGGAACAGTACGCATCACGAGCGCACCGGGTGAGGGGACGAGCGTCTCCCTCACGATCCCCCGCGCCGACGACGAGGTGGACCCCGTTCGGGTCGACTGAACCCGGCCTCGCCTCAGGAGCCCGAGATCGAGAGGTCCGCGCCCGCAGCCTCGATCTCGGCCAGGGCCGCCGCGCTGGAGTCGGGATGCACACCCGCGACCAGATCGGTGAGGACGCGCACGCGGCGCCCCGCGCCGATCGCATCGAGGGCGGACGCACGCACGCAGTAATCGGTCGCGATGCCCACCACGTCGATGTCCCGGATGCCATGGACCTCGAGCAACTGCGCCGCGGTCTCGCCCGCGTCGGTGACGCCCTCGAACAGCGAGTAGGCGGGCTTGCCCTGCCCCTTCTTGAGATGGTGCGTCACCCGCGAGGTGTCGAAGACCTCGTCGTACTCGGCACCGAACGTGCCGCCCACGCAGTGCACCGGCCACGTGTCGACGAAGTCGGGACTGTCCGAGAAGTGGCCGCCGTTGTCGTCGTCGCCGTGATGCCAGTCCCGCGACGCGACGATGAGCGCGTACTCATCGGCGTGCGCGGCGAGGTACCCCGAGATGCGCTCGGCGACCGCGTCACCGCCCTCGACGCCCAAGGCGCCGTGCTCGGTGAAGTCGTTCTGGACATCGACGATGAACAGGGCGCGCGTCATGCGTCGAGCCTACGCTCCGCGGCATCCGTCCGCCCCAGCTTGGAGGGCCACCAGATGCGCCGGCCGAAGTCGTACGCCAGGGCGGGCACCAGCAACGAGCGCACCACGAACGTGTCGAGCAGCACACCGAAGGCCACGATGAAGGCGATCTGCGCGAGGAAGAGGATCGGGATGACCCCGAGAGCCGCGAACGTCGCCGCCAGCACGAGCCCCGCCGAGGTGATCACTCCGCCCGTGGCGACGAGGCCACGCAGGATCCCCGCACGCGTGCCGTGCGCGAGAGACTCCTCCCGCACCCTCGACATCAGGAAGATGTTGTAATCCACACCCAGTGCGACGAGGAAGACGAAGCCGTACAACGGCACCGCCGGATCCGCGCCCGGGAAGCCCAGGATGCCGTCGAACACCAGGGCACTGACGCCCAGCGCCGCACCGAACGACACGATGACGGTCCCGATGAGGATGAGGGGGGCCACGATCGAGCGCAGCAGTGCCATGAGGATCAGCAGGATGACGGCGAGCACGATCGGGATGATGAGCGTCCGATCACGAATCGAGGTGTCGATCGAGTCGATGTCGGTGGCGGTGACACCGCCCACCAGGGCGGTGCCCTCGCCGAGCTCGGTGGTGAGGTCGGCGCGGAGCTGACGGACGGTCTCGTCCGCCGCCGGCGAATCGGCCGTATCCGCCAGGGTCGCGGCCAGCAGGACGTCGCCGTCCGCGACGGTCGGGGCGGGCGCGGGCGTCCCGGGCGCGCCGAACGCCGTCGTCTGGAGAGCGCCGTCGGATACGCTCACCGGCGACTGCCCACCGGGGGCGTCGGCGCTGAGCACCGCGACCGCGTCGACTCCCGACGCGCTCTGGAGGACGGTCGCCGCCCGAGCGGCGTCCTGTTCGGGGACCAGAACGTACGCCGGGCTGCCCGAGCCGCCCGGGAAGTGCTCGGCGAGGGCGGCCTGACCTTCGCGCGCCTCGGACGCCCCCAGCACGAGGTCGCTAGCGGGCACGCCGTCGGCGCGCAGCTGGGTGACACCGACGCACGCGGCGAGGAGGACGAGCGTGCACACGATCCAGACCGGCCGGGCCCGGCGGGCGACGAAGCGCGCCTGGCGCGGCCAGAACCCCTTCGTGGGCTGCGTGAAGTCGGCCGGCAGGGCCGACTGACCGGGCTTCGGCAGGAACGGCCAGAACGCCGCCCGGCCGACCAACGCCAGGAGAGCGGGGAGGAAGGTCAGCGCCGACAGAACGGCGAAGGCGATCCCGATGGACGCGATGGGGCCGAGGGCACGGTTGGTCGCCAGATCGGACAGCAACAGGCAGAGAAGCCCGGCGATCACGGTGCCACCCGAAGCCAGGATGGGCTCGAACGCTCCCTTCCACGCCCGGACCGTGGCATCCCACCGCGGACGACCCTCGCCGATGGTCTCGCGGAAGCGCGCGACGTACAGGAGGGCGTAGTCGGTGGCCGCGCCGATGACGAGGATGAAGAGGATCCCCTGGACCTGACCGTTGAGGACCACGATGCCGGCGAAAGCGAGCCACCACACGGTCAGCAGAGCCACGCAGAGGGCGAAGACCGAGGTCAGCAGCACCAGGATCGGCAGCAGCGGTGAGCGGTACACGATGACGAGGATGACGAAGACGGCCACCAGCGCGACGATCAGCAGAAGGCCGTCGATGCCGAGGAAGCCCTTCACGAGATCGGCGGTGAACCCGGCCGGGCCCGTGACCCACGCCTCGACGCCCGCCGGGACCTCGGCGGACACCTTCTCGCGCACCTGCTCGACGACGTCGCGCACCTCACCGGAGCTGTCGATGGGCACGAAGATCTGCGCGGCCTGACCGTCCTCCGAGACCACGGGAGGCGACGCGTCGCCCGAGACGCCATCGACGGCGGCGAGGTCCGTCGCGAGGGTCTGCAGTGCGGTCACCTGTGCGTCGCTGAGCGCGGCGCCGTCAGCGGTCGAGGCGACGACGATCGCGGGGATCGTGTCGCTCCCGGTGAAGTCGGTCAGGCGCTCGCTCACTCGCGTCGCGTCGGCCGACTGCGGCAGGAAAGAGGACTGATCGTTCGTCGCGACCTGGTCGACCTTGCCGAAGAAGGGACCGCCGATCGAGCCGCCCACCACCCAGAGCAGAACGAGCAGGCTGGGGATGCCGACCCTCAGCCACCGCGAGACGCGCGGGGCGTTCGTCGATCGGCGGGTGCGTCCGCGGGAGGAGCGGCGAGTGGAAGCAGGCGAAGCGGACATATAGCTAGCTTATCTAGCAATATGTGTTTCGCGCCAGTCCGTCATCCGCGCGCGAAGAGCACCACGATCGACACGACGAACGCCACCGCACCCAGAGTCAGCACCCCGGCCGCCAGCAGGGAGACGAAGCGCACCAGCGGAGAAGAGCGCGTCAGCCGCATGCGATCGACGCGGCCCCGGCGGTAGAAGATGTCGGCCATGTCGGCCGCCCCGATCTTCGCGTCGTCGTGGGACGAGAGCGGAGCCTCATTCACTCCCCCGTCGGCGTCGAACCACCGCACCACGCGGCCCCCGTCGACATGCTCGACCACGGCGCGAGTCGGCACCCACGTGCCGTCGGCCAGAAGCAGGAAGACCGCGACGAAGGCGAGCAGAAGACCGCCACCCAGACCCACCCACGTGAAGATCTCGATGACGGCATCGAGGGCGTTCGACACGGGGGCTCCAGCAGGGTTCGACGGGCGGAGGACAGCCGTCACGCGGACGCGGAACGAGGCGGGTTCAGCCTATCGGGCGAGGTCGGGCCGAACCTCTCGAGCCACCGTCGCGAGGGCCTCGAGCCGTCGGGCAGCGCGCAACGCGATGACCAACGGCACCGCCGCCACGACACCGAACGAGATGTCGATGAGCTGCCAGCCGAGCGGGAGACCGCGGATCGGCCCCGCGATGAGCGCCAGCGGAATGATCCCCGCGCACGCGACGAGCCCCCACTGGAGGACGAACACGTTGCGAACCGGATCGCGCCACGGGCCGATGAAGGCGACGGCGATCAGCAGATGGGCGAACGCCAACCAGTCGGTGCCGTAGGCGATGAACGGGAACGCCGCGGCCGTGGCATCCAGTCCCTCCCCCACCCGATCCACCCAGCCGACCGCCTCCGGAGCGAAGGCCGCGACCCCGAGCCCGCGCAGGATCTGGCGACCGAGGGCGAGCTCTTCGCGGAGCGGGAAGGCGGTCAGGCCGCTGACGGCGAGTCCCGCGATGACGATCGCGAGGCAGACCCGGATGCGACGGATGAGAGCAGTTCGTTCGTTCATGGCCCCCCGTTCGATGCCGGCCCCTGGGGCGAGCGTACGACCGAGCGCGTGCGCGACGCGGCGAAATGCTCCACCGACGAAGAAAGGCCCCCACCCGGTGGAAGCGGGTGGGGGCCTTTGGAGCCGCCTAAGGGAATCGAACCCTTGACCTATTCATTACGAGTGAATCGCTCTGCCGTCTGAGCTAAGGCGGCATGTGCGCGCTGGAGCGTGCACGATCATCGATCTTACATGCTCCAGCGCATGCTCAGGTACGAGCTCAGTAGTCGCCGGCGGCGGTGCCGTCGGCGAGGATGTCACGACTCGACGACAACCCCAGACGCGTGGCGCCCGCGGCGATCATCTCTTCGGCGGCCGCGCGCGTGCGCACTCCCCCGGATGCCTTGACCTCGGCGCGGTCGCCGACCGTGCGCTTCATCAGCTCGACCGCGTGGACGCTCGCGCCACCGGCGGGGTGGAAACCGGTCGACGTCTTGACGAAATCGGCGCCCGCGTTGACCGCTGCCTCGCAGACGGCGACGATGGCCTCGTCGCTCAGCGCGGCGGATTCGATGATGACCTTGAGGACGGTCGGCGCGGGGGCCGCGGCCCGGACGGCGCGGATCTCAGACTCGACGATGTCGTAGCGACCCTCGATCGCGGCGCCCACATCGATGACCATGTCGATCTCGTCGGCACCCTGCGCGACCGACAGAGCGGCCTCGGCGGCCTTGACCTCGGCGTGGTGCTTTCCGCTCGGGAAGCCGCACACCACGGCGAGCTTGAGCCCCTCCGGCAGCTGCACCGGCAGGAACGAGGGCGAGATGCACACGCTGTAGGTGCCGAGCTCGGCGCCTTCGGCGATGAGGCGCTCGACGTCGGCGCGGGTGGCCTCGGGCTTGAGCAGCGTGTGGTCGATGTAGGTCGCCAGGTCGGCGATGGGCGCGGTCATGGGGGTCTCCTCGGGGTATGACATCTTCAGCCTAGGTGCGCGGGCGGTCAAGGCAGGGGCGCTACTCGCAGCGCAGCCCCTCGGCGGGTACGGTGCCGTCGACCAGGTAGTCGTCGACGGCCGAGTTCACGCAGTCGTTGCCCTTGTTGTAGGCGAGGTGCCCCTCGCCCACGTAGGTCACGAGCACGCCCTGCGAGAGTTGACCGGCGAGAGCTTGCGCCTCGGTGTACGGGGTCGCCGGGTCTCCCGTCGTGCCCAGTACCACGATGGGCGGCGAGCCGGGGGCGGTGATCGCCTGGCGCGTGCCGGTCGGCGGGGCGGGCCACGCGGCGCACGCGTCGGGGCCCAGCCAGTAGGGGGCGACCACCGGGGCCTTCTGCTGCAGCTCTTTCTCGATCTGCGGGTTGTCCTCGTCGCCCTCGTCGGGATAGTCGACGCAGTTGTACGCCCGCAACGCCTGCATCGTGTTGTCCTGGTACTGACCGCCGACACGACCGTTGTAGAAGTCCGCGAGTTGGAAGGCGACGGAGGCATCGCCGTTCTGCGCCCCGGTGAGAGCCATGCGGAGGTAGGGCCAGTTCTGGTCGCTGTACAGTGCCGCCACGATCGAGGTCACGAGGGTGTCCGCGCCGAGCCGCCTCCCGTCGGGGCCCGTCAGCGGGCGGGCGTCGACGCGTTCCAGCAACGACGAGAGATCGTTCATCGCGTCGTCGACGGAACCGGTGAACGGACAGTCCGAGCTTTCGAGGCAGTCCGCCATGAAAGCGCGCAGGGCGTTCTCGAACCCGACCGCCTGGGCGATACCGCTCGCGCTGCTCGGCAGGCTGGGGTCGATTCCCCCGTCCAGGACCATTCGCCCGACACGATCGGGGAAGAGCCCCGCGTACGTCGTGCCGAGGAACGACCCGTACGAGAAGCCGAGGTAGTTCAGCTTCTTGTCCCCCAGGACGCCGCGCAGCAGGTCCATGTCGCGCGCGGCGTTCTCGGTGGAGACGTAGGGGAGGATGCCGTTGCTGTTGGCCTGACACGCCTGCGCGAAGTCGGCCTGGCGCTTCTCGAGCGCGGCGTTCCACTCGTCGCTGCCGCGCGTACCCGGGGGGATGTCGTAGAGGAACGAATCCATGCCCGCCGCGTCGTAGCAGGTGACCGGTGCCGACTGGCCCACCCCGCGAGGGTCGAAGCCGATGATGTCGTACGTCTTCGTCAGCGTCTCGTCGGCCACGAGCGACAGGGAGTCGCGCACGGTGGACACACCGCTCACACCGGGGCCCCCGGGGTTCGTCAGCAGAGAGCCCAGCGGCTGGCCCGACGTCGCCCGATGCCGGATCACCGACAGCGTGAGGTCGCCGGCCGACGGATCGGCGTAGTCGCGGGGCGCGGTGACCGTCGTGCAATCGAAACCGGCCGAGCCGCAGTCGGTCCAGGTGAGCGTCTGCCCGTAGTAGGGCAGGAGCGACGCGTCGATGCCCTCGGTCTGCGGTGCCAGCGACGGCCCGACCGCGGGTGCCATGGGAGGGATCTGGGCGTACAGACATCCCGACAGGGCGAGGGCGAGACCCGCGACGCCCGCGATGACGGCGGCGAGACGACGGCGGACGCTCACGGAGCGGACCCGTTGGCGACGGTGATCATGAGACTCTCCAGGGCCAGCAGCGGGGCGGCGTTCTGCTCGAGGGTGCGGCGGGTGACCGAGATGCGGTCGAGGACTCCCAGCGTGCGCGCGGGAGACCACTCCCCGGCGAGGGCGCGGAGCGCGTCGAGGCGTTCGCTGTTGACCAGGTCTCCGTCGCGGCCGTACTGGATCATCACGACATCGCGGAAGAGCGACTGCAGGTCGGTGAGCACGCGGTCGATACCGTCGCGCAGGCTGCGGGTCGCCCGGCGCTTCTGGTCGTCTTCGAGGGCGTTCACCTGACCGCGGACGGACGGCGGCACCGCAGCCCCCTCGGCGACGCCGAGCATGCGCAGAAGCGATTGGCGCTCTTCTTCGTCGCGGGTGGCGGTGAGGGCCTTGGCGTCATCGGTGGCCAGCCGCACGATGCGTCCGGCCACATCGACGGCGTCGCCGATCCCGCGGACGGCGAGCACCGCCGCGAGGGTTTCGGCGCGGCGGCCGCGAGCGTCGTCGTCGGTCGCGAGGCGCTGCGCCATGCCGATGTGGCGCTGCGCGTGGCGCGCGGACTCCTCCGCGATGTCGGGGCTCACTCCCGTGCGTTCCACGATCAAGGCGGCGACGTCGGCGACCGACGGCTCGCGCAGACGCAGGACGCGCACGCGCGAGCGGATGGTCGGCAGCAGGTCGGCGTCGCTGGGTGCGCACAGCACCCAGACGGTCTTCTCGGGCGGCTCCTCGAGGGCCTTGAGCAGCACGTTCGAGGTGCGCTCGGCCATCCGGTCGGCGTCTTCGACGATGATCACGCGGTGACGACCGAGCGAGGGGGCGAAAGAGGCGCGCTCGACGAGTCGACGCGCCTCGTCGATGCGGATCACGACCTGCTCGGTGCGCAGGGCGGTGAGATCGGGGTGAGTCCGGGCGAGCACCTGGCGTTGCGCGTTCTCGTCACCCGGATCGGCGATGAGAGCGGCGGCGAACGCGTAGGCCAGGGTGGATCGCCCCGAACCGGGAGGTCCGGTGATGAGCCACGCGTGCGCGAGCGCCGAGGGGTCGGATGCCGCGGCCTGCAGCGTCTGCACGGCCTCGTCCTGCCCCCACACGGCGTCCCAGGGGAACGACGCCGAACCGGCGGCGGACGCGGACGGATCGAGGGCGACGGACATGGGCTCCAGCCTAATCGGGGGGTCGGACACGGCCGCTGGCGGTCGGCTGTGCATCGACCACGCTCGCCTCAGCCGAGGTGCTCCTGCATCGCCGCGCGCACCTGACCCGCCAGCATGTCCGGCGCCTGTGAGGCATCGAGCACGAGGAAGCGGTGGGGCTCGGCGGCGGCCAGGGTGAGGAAGCCGGCGCGCACGCGCGCGTGGAACTCGCTCTTCTCCGCTTCGAGACGGTCGAAGGGCTTGTCGTCCGCGTCCAGGCGACGGCGCGCCGCGGCGGGGTCCAGGTCGAGCAGCACGGTGAGATCGGGCAGGAGCCCGCCGGTCGCCCAGAGCGACAGTGCACGGATGTCATCGGCATCCAGGACACGACCGGCGCCTTGATAGGCGACGGAGGAATCGAGGTACCGGTCCTGGATCACGACGTCGCCGCGCGCGATGGCGGGCTGGACGACGGTCTCGACGTGATGGGCACGGTCGGCCGCGTAGAGCAACGCTTCGGCGCGGGCGGCGATGTGACCGCGGTGGTGCAGGACGATGTCGCGAATGCGCACTCCCACGTCGGTGCCACCGGGCTCGCGCGTGCGAACGACGTTCCGGCCACCGGAGCGCAGCCAGTCCTCGAGCATCGAGGCCTGAGTGGTCTTGCCGGCGCCGTCCCCGCCTTCGAAGGTCACGAACAGGCCGGGCCCCCCGGCCGCGGACGCCCGAGGGAGAGTCAGCGGCCGGGTGCGGTCGTCGGTCACGAGTTCTTCGCCGGGGCCTTGCGCGTGGTCGTCGCCCGCGGGGCGGCGGTCTTGGCGGCCGTCGTCTTGGCGGCCGTCGTCTTGGTCGCAGCCGTCTTCGCCGCGGTGGTCTTCGCCGCGGCCGTCTTCGCCGCGGTGGTCTTCGCCGTCGTCTTGGCCGCCGTGGTCTTCGCGGCAGCCGTCTTCGCGGGGGCCTTTCGCGCTGCGGTCTTCTTCGGCGCGGGACCCTTGGCGCGCTTGTCGGCGATCAGCTCGACGGCGCGCTCGAAGGTGATCGCCATCGCGTCTTCGCCGCGGGGGACAGTGGCGTTGGTCTCGCCGTCGGTGACGTAGGGACCGAAGCGACCGTCCTTCAGCTTGAGGGGCTTGCCGCTGACCGGGTCGGCGTCGAACTCCTTCAGAGCGCTCGAGGCCCGGCGGGCGCCGTACTTCGGTTCGGTGTACTTCGCGAGCGCCTGGTCGAGCGTGATGTCGAAGATCTGCTTCTCGTCGTCGAGCGACCGGGAATCGGTGCCCTTCTTGAGGTAGGGACCGAAGCGACCGTTCTGCGCGGTGATCTCCTCACCCGAGGCGGGGTCGGTACCCACGACGCGGGGAAGGGAGAGCAGCTGCAGGGCCGTATCGAGATCGACCGTGTCGACGGACATCGACCGGAAGAGCGAGGCGGTCCGAGGCTTCGGGGCCGCTTCCTTCTTAGCTCCGCGCTTCTTGGGGGCCTCGACGACCTCGCCCGTGGCCTGGTCGACCTCTTCGGGCTCCTCGGCGTCGACCTCTTGCACGTAGGGGCCGAAGCGACCGTCTTTCACGACGACGAGCTTGCCGTTCTCGGGGTTCTCGCCCAGCACCCGGTCGCCGGCCACGGGGGCGTCGATGAGCTCCTGCGCCTTCGCGGGCGTGAGCTCGTCGGGCGCGAGGTCCTCGGGGATGTTGACGATGCGCGGCTTGGCGTCGGGGCCGGCCGTGGGATCGGTCACCTCGAGGTACGGGCCGTACTTTCCGAAACGCAGCGTGGCCGTGTCGGTGATGCGCGTCGAGTTGAGCTCGCGAGCGTCGATCTCGCCGAGGTTGTCGACGATGTGACGCAGTCCCACCTGCTTCTCGGAGCCGAAGTAGAACGACTTCAGCCACTCGGTGCGGCGCTGCTCGCCACGCGCGATGGCGTCGAGATCGTCTTCGAGGGCGGCGGTGAAGTCGTAGTCGACGAGGTCGGCGAAGTGCTCTTCGAGGAGGCGGACGACGCTGAACGCGAGCCAGCTGGGCACGAGGGCCTGACCACGCTTGCTGACGTACCCACGGTCGAGGATCACACCGATGATGCTGGCGAAGGTCGACGGGCGACCGATCCCCTTCTCTTCGAGGGCCTTGACCAGGCTGGCCTCGGTGTACCGCGGCTTCGGAGAGGTGCTGTGCCCCTTGGGCTCGACATCGCTGACCGACAGCGTGTCGCCCACGGCGACCGCCGGCAGCGACTGGTCGGCGTCGTCGTCGTTGCGCTTCTCGTCGGCGCCTTCTTCGTAGGCCTCGAGGAACCCCTTGAAGGTGTAGACGGTTCCGGATGCCGTGAACTCGGCGACCTGGGCACCGGCCTTCACCGTGAGCGTGACGGTCGTCGTCTCGTACTTGGCATCCGCCATCTGGCTCGCGACGGTGCGCTTCCAGATCAGGTCGTACAGCTTCTGCTCGTCGCGATCGAGCGAGGAAGCGAGCGACGCGGGCGTGCGGAAGGTCTCGCCCGAGGGACGGATAGCCTCGTGCGCCTCCTGCGCGTTCTTCGACTTGCTTTTATAGACGCGCGGGTTCGCGGGAACGGCCTTGTCGCCGTAGAGAGCGACGGCCTGAGCACGCGCTGCCGAGATGGCCTGCCCCGAGAGGGCGACCGAGTCGGTACGCATATAGGTGATGAAGCCCTTTTCGTAGAGTCGCTGGGCGACGCCCATGGCGTGCTTGGCGCTCATCGAGAGCTTGCGGCCGGCCTCCTGCTGCAGCGTGGAGGTCGTGAAGGGGGCACGCGGGCTGCGCGTGCCGGGCTTCGCCTCGACCTTAGCGACGGTCGCCGTGCCGGCGGCGGTGATCGCGTCGGCGAGTGCGCGTGCCTGCGCCTCGTCGAGGACCACGACGGCCTTCTTGAGCTGCCCGTTGTCGTCGTAGTCGCCGCCGCGCGCGATGGGCGCGCCGTCGAGACGGTTCAAGCGCGTGGTGAAGGAGGAGCCGGACTGCGACGCGAGTGCCTCGACGTCCCAGTACGAGGCCGAGACGAAAGCCATGCGCTCGCGCTCGCGCTCGACGACCATACGGGTGGCCGCGGACTGCACGCGACCGGCGCTGAGGGCCGTGCCCTCGCGGCCCGAGCCGACCTTGCGCCATAGAACGGGCGAGACGTCCCAGCCGTAGAGCCGGTCGAGCACGCGGCGGGTCTCTTGCGCGTCGACGAGCGAGACGTCGAGTTCGCGGGTGTGCTCGGCGGCCTCTTTGATGGCGTCCTTGGTGATCTCGTGGAAGATCATGCGACGCACGGGGACCTTGGGCTTGAGGACCTCGAGGAGGTGCCACGCGATGGCTTCGCCTTCGCGGTCACCATCAGTGGCGAGGAGGACTTCGTCGGCCGTCTTGAGAGCGCGCTTGAGCTCGGCGACGGTCTTCGTCTTGCGGTCGTTGACCACGTAGAAGGGGTCGAAGTCGTTCTCGACGTCGATGGAGTACTTGCCGTACGCCGCCTTCTTGTCGGCCGGGATCTCTTTCTTCGACGCGAGGTCGCGAATGTGACCGACCGAGCTGAGCACCTCGTAGTCGTCGCCGAGGTATCCCTGGATCGACTTCATCTTCGTCGGGGACTCGACGATGACGAGCTTCTTTCCGTTTGCCACTGGGGTCCTTTCGTCGATGCACACCATACACACGCCTCCCTGTTCGGGTTCCGGGAGGTCTCACGGGCTCGACCGTTCGGGGGGTCCGGCCCGCGAGCGCGCATCGAATGAAATCCCACCGTACGCCCCACCGACGGTGATGGTGGCGACCAGGCCCTCGACATCGCACTCTCGCAGGGTCACCTCTCCCGCCGAAGCGACACGTGCAGCCTCGTCGCACGGCACCCCCGATACTGCCCCGCTGGCCGCATCCGCCGCAGCCAGGGCGGCGGCATCCGCGGTCCCCGCGAGTCGTTCGGCCGCGACCGCGGCACCGCCGACGACGGCCAGGGCGACCGCGAGACCGGCGACCACCGAGATCACTCCGAGGGTCGACACGCTCGCGGGCATCAGCGACCTCCGTCGAGGGCGCAGGCGCGCGTCGAGACCGGAGGGAGGGGCAGGCCCATCGGCACGCGAGCAGACGCTCGTACGCAGACCACTCCACCGCCGCGGTCCACCGACGCCGTCGCCCCCACCTCCGCCAGCCGCTGCAGGGCGGCGTCGTCGCCCCTGCCGAGCAGACGCGCGCCCTCGGTGGTGAGCTGTTGCACCCGTACCGTGGTCGCGAACGACGCGAGGACGCCGACCCCGAGGACCAGGACGACCAGAACGGCGGGCAGAGCCACCGCGAACTCCGCCGTGACCGCCCCGCGCTCCCCCAGCCTTCTCATTGAACAGTCAGCGCGCGACGCACGAGATCGGTGAGGATCCCCCGTACCTCGTCGCTGCGCATGATCATCACGAGCAGGCCCGCGAAGGCGACAGCCGCCATGGTCGCGATGGCGTACTCGGCGGTCGCCGCGCCCCGCTCGTCGAGGAACAGGGCGCCCGCGCGTGCGCTGGTCAAGGGCGGCAGATCGACGGGGCCGCGCTTCGAGACGGGTCGAGGGGATCGGATCATGGAACTACTCCTTCTTCTATGTGGACGATCGAGGTCACGGCAGTGCCGTGGAGCGGAGGACCGCGAGCGCGGCAGGGACGACGGCGATGAGCAGGAAGGCCGGCAGCGTGCAGAGCCCGAGCGGCACGAGCAGGCGGGTGGAGAGTCTCGCCGCAGCCACCCGACCGTCGGTTCGGGACCGGTACCGCGCAATCCACGCGTCCCCCCGCAGGAGTTCGGCCGCGGGCACTCCCGCTCGGGTCGCCAGGTCCAGCGTCTCGGCGACGGCGATGCGGTTCATCGTGCCGACGCCTAGACCTTCGATCAGTCCGCGAGCCCGGTCGATCGACACGCCAGCCGAAAGGGCGACCGCCCAGAGCTCGGCCTCGAGTCCCGGGATCACCGGTGGCGGCTGGGCCCGGCGCGACAGCCTGCGCATCCAGACGTACGCTGCGCCCATCAGGCCGAGCCCGAGGGCGAGACATCCTTGCCCGAGCGGATCCCGGAGCAGAACACCGACGGGGTCGAAGCCGAGAAGACCGCCCAGAGGGATGCCGACGAGGGGAAGCCACCCGAGTAGCCGGGCCGTGGCGACCGGCTCCGCGAGAGCGACGCGTATATCGGCCGAAACCTCCACCGCGTCACGGAGGGCGCCCACGACCGAGCGCAGGGCATCGGACAGCGGCGCTCCCGTGGCTACGGCCACGCTCCAGATCGCGGCGGTCCCGCTCCACGACTCACCCGCCGCCCGGAGGACGGCACCGACATCCGCCCCACGGGCAGCGGCGTCGGCTGCCGCGCTCAGCGTGGGGTCGCCGCCCTCTGCCAGGTATCTCCACGCGTACGCCGGGGCTGTTCCCCCGGACAGCAGGACGGCGAGGCGGAGAACCGTCTCGATCGGATCAGCGGTCCGAGGGTCGCGTCGCGCGCGAAGATGCGGCGTCCGCGAGCCGTGAGCACTCACGTCCACTTCTCCGGCTCGATTCGGAGGCGCCCCTCGTGCACGACGGGTCGTCCCCACCCGGTGACGCGACGTCGCCCGGCGATCCGTTCGACGTACACGACGGCGTCGATGGCACCGGCACTCTGCCGCGCGCAGGTCTCGGCATCCATTCCGGCGAGCGCTGCCAGGGCTTCCATTCGCGCCGAGACGTCGACGAGGCTACTCGCGTGGAGCGTCCCCGCTCCCCCGTCGTGCCCGGTGTTCAACGCCATCAGCAGGTCACGGATCTCCTCGCCGCGACACTCCCCCAGCACCAGCCGGTCGGGACGCATGCGCAGGGCCTCCCTGACCAGCCGCGAGAGGGAGATGCCGCCGGCGCCCTCGATGTTGGCCTGCCGCGCCTCGAGCGCGACGTGATGCGGGTGGTCGGGGTGCAACTCCACCACCTCCTCGATCGTGATGATGCGCTCGGTCGATGGCACCCGCGACAGCAGAGCAGCCAGGAGCGTGGTCTTGCCCGCGCCCGTCGCGCCGGCGATGAGGATGTTCTCGCGTCGATCGACGAGACGTTCGAGCCTGTCCCGCTGGCGCGCTGAGAACATCCCCGCGCGCTGGAGAGCCTGCAGGTCGGGCCGCGCGAACGCCGGCACGCGGACGGAGATACTCGTGCCGCTCGCGGCCACGGGGGCGAGCACGGCGTGTACTCGCACACCCCGATCGAGCCGGACGTCGACGCAGGGCGTGGCGTCGTCCAGGTGCCGCCCGCCGAGCGCGATGAGGCGGACCGCGAGGCGGCGGACCTCGGTCTCGGACGCCCGCCACGAAGGCACGTGCTCGATGCCGTCACCGCGATCGACGAAGAGCCCCCGATCGCCGTTGACGAAGAGATCGGTCACGCGAGGGTCGTCGAGGAACGGTCGCAGGAACGCCACCGCAGGGTCGGGGGCGTCGACCGTCGCGGGGTCGAGGCCGCTGCAGGGCGGGGCGAGGGAGGTCACGACGACGACCGTAGGGTCGTGCCGGATCGATCCGCGGGCCCGCAGAAGCGATCAGTGGATCCGCCGCGAAGATCCCGACCTGTGGAGGAGCGAGCGACGAGAACGTCGCTCGCATCGTCATCGGGGAGGAACTCCGCCGGAAAAAGAAGGGGGCGGCATCCCTACAGTGGGGGGCGAGGGATGCCGCCACGCGCCGGGGAAAAATTGGGGGGCTCCCCCCGACGCGAGTGCCGGAAGCGATGTTCGGGCGCTAGCTAGAGTACGCGTGCAGGTGAGTCCGGCCAACTCAACCCGACCTATTCATTGCGATATATCACCTGTTTCCCACCGTCGGAGATCCCATCTATCGGAGGTGGCCGGTGTCGGAGGGGGTCGCTAGCGTGACCGGGGTGAGGACGCCGCGCGCAGGTGCGCGGGTCCGTGAACGCGAAGGAGCGCCGCGATGAGCAGCCAGATCGACCACCTCCTCAACGAGACCCGCCGGTTCGCGCCGTCGGCCGAGTTCTCCGCCCAGGCCGTCGCCCAGCACGACCTCTACGAGCGCGCGGCGGCAGACCGTGAGGGTTTCTGGGCCGATCAGGCCCGCGAACTGCACTGGCACAAGCGCTTCACCCGGGTGCTCGACTGGTCCACTCCCCCGTTCGCCGAGTGGTTCGCCGACGGTGAGCTCAACGTCGCCTACAACTGCCTCGACCGGCACGTCGAGGCCGGCAACGGCGACCGAATCGCTCTGCGCTGGGAGGGCGAGCCGGGCGATCAGCGCAACGTCACCTACGCCGAACTCACCGACGAGGTGAAGCGCCTGGCGAACGTGCTCACCGAGCTCGGCATCGAGCGCGGCGACCGCGTCGCCCTGTACCTCCCGATGATCCCCGAGGCGATCGCCTCCATGCTGGCGGTCGCACGCATCGGCGCCGTGCATTCCGTCGTGTTCGGCGGGTTCTCGGCCGACAGCCTGCGCGCGCGCATCGACGACGCCGGCGCCAAACTGGTCATCACCGCCGATGGCGGCTGGCGGAAGGGCAAGGTATCGCCTTTGAAGCCGGCGGTCGATCAGGCGCTCGCCGACCGCAACGGCTCCGGCGAGCAGGAGACCGTCGAGCACGTGCTCGTCGTCAAGCGCGGCGGCAACGAGGTCGACTGGGCGGACGGCCGCGACCTCTGGTGGCACGACGTGGTTCCGAAGGCCTCCGCGGACCACGAGGCCGAGGCCTTCCCCGCCGAGACCCCTCTCTTCATCCTCTACACCTCGGGCACCACGGGGAAGCCGAAGGGCATCCTGCACACTTCGGGCGGGTACCTGACCCAGGCCGCGTTCACCAACCGCGTCGTCCACGACGTGCACCCTGAAACGGACGTGTACTGGTGCACCGCCGACATCGGTTGGATCACCGGACACACCTACGTCACCTACGGTCCCCTGGCGAACGGCGCCACACAGCTGCTCTACGAAGGCACCCCCGACACTCCCCACCCCGGCCGATGGTGGGAGCTCATCGAGAAGCACGGCGTGACCATCTTCTACACGGCGCCGACCGCGATCCGTTCGTTCATGAAGATCGGGCGCGACGTGCCGCAGAAGTTCGACCTGTCGTCGCTCCGCCTGCTCGGTTCGGTGGGCGAGCCCATCAACCCCGAAGCCTGGATCTGGTACCGCGAGATCATCGGCGCCGACAAGGCCCCCATCGTCGACACGTGGTGGCAGACCGAAACGGGGGCGATGATGATCTCGGCCCTGCCCGGCGTCACCGAGACGAAGCCCGGCTCCGCCCAGGTCCCCATCCCGGGCATCTCGATCGCCGTCGTCGACGAGCAGGGCGAACCGGTCGGCAACGGCAGCGGCGGACTCCTCGTGGTCACGGAACCCTGGCCGAGCATGCTGCGCGGCATCTGGGGCGACCCCGACCGCTACCGCGAGACCTACTGGGACAAGTTCGCCGACAAGGGCTACTACTTCGCCGGCGACGGCGCGCGCCTCGACGACGACGGAGACGTCTGGCTGCTCGGCCGCGTCGACGACGTCATGAACGTCTCGGGCCACCGCCTATCGACCGCCGAGATCGAGTCCGCCCTCGTCGGCCACGAGGGGGTCGCCGAGGCCGCCGTCGTCGGGGCGAGCGACGAGACCACCGGCCAGGCGGTCGTCGCTTTCGTCATCATCAAGAGCCGCTACCTGAAGGAGCACCCCGTCGAGGGTCTGGGCGACGAACTGCGCACCTGGGTCGGACAGCAGATCGGCCCGATCGCCCGTCCCCGCGATGTCTACATCGTCGGCGAGCTCCCCAAGACCCGCTCGGGCAAGATCATGCGCCGCCTCCTCCGCGACGTCGCCGAGGGCCGCGAGGTCGGAGACACCACCACCCTCGCCGACACCGCCGTCATGAGCGTCATCAGTGCCCAGGTGAAGTGAGGTCCGATCCCGGATGCCGGAACTCACGGCATCCGGGATCGACTCGCCAACGAAATCAGCGGCCGATCGAGGTCCCGCGACCCGAGCGGGCAGGGCCGAGCCGGCGCGAAACGAACGCGTCCACGCGGGGCACTACCGCAGCACCGACGGCCCGCACGGCGGGATACACCCCCGCCACCCAGACGATCGACGCCAGAGCGTCGCCGGCGTAGTGCACGCCGATGACGACGACCGACACCGACATCCCCACGACCAGGACGACGCCCACGACGATTCCGAGCGCCCGCCAACGCGTCGACCACAGTGCGCAGATCAGGACCGCCGCGAAGGATGCCGTGAACGCCACGTGACCGCTCGGGAACGAGGGGTCGGCCGTCGCGCCGATGGCCTGGGTCATGGCCTCGGACATGCCCGGGCGCGGTCGGGCGACGACGAGCTTCGCGGCCTCCGCGAGGCCCCAGGTCACGGCGACTCCGCCGAAGAAGGCGACCGCGACCTGCCACCGTCGCGTCAGCAGACCGACCGCGACCGTGGCGACCATCATGATGGCCGCGGCGGGCAGCGGCTTGAGCGAGCGGTAGAAGGCTTCGGCCACCTGCGTGAGGACTTTCGCGTGAAGGTGGTGCACCGCGTCGGAGAAGGCCACATCGAGCGGAACGAACCGCAGCAGGAATCCGACCGCGATCACGGCGACCACGGTGCAGACGGCCCACACGACGGCGCGCCGGATGGAGGGCGAGGGAGCGAGGAGGGCGTTCTCGGGGGAGGACGGGCCGCCCACGCCGGAAGAGGAGGTCACGGGGGAATCCTGCTCCCGTTCACTTCTGAATCAGCCGAGACCCCCGCGGCCGAGAACGACGGAAGGGACGCCCCGAGCGACCGGAGCGTCCCTTCCGTGTGGAGGCCGGGGTGCCGGCATCCGGGATCGCCGTCAGGCGACCGTGAAGATCACCTCGACCTCGACGGGGCTGTCGAGGGGAAGGACGGGCACACCGACCGCGGAGCGCGCGTGTGCGCCGGCCTCGCCGAACACCTCGCCGAGAAACTCGCTCGCGCCGTTGATGACGCCGGGCTGCCCGGTGAATTCGGGGACGGATGCCACGAAGCCGGTGAGCTTGAGCACGCCGGTGAGGTTGTCGACGCCGCCGACGAGAGCCGCAGCCGCGGCGATCGCGTTCAGGGCGCACTGGCGCGCGTAGCCCTTCGCGTCGGCGGGGGCGATGAGTCCGCCGGACTCGCCGACCTTTCCGGTCGCGGGCAGGGCCCCCTGGACCATGGGCAGCTGACCCGAGGTGTACACGAGGTCACCGTGACGCGTGGCGGGAATGTACGAGGCGACGGGCGGGACGACCGCCGGGACGTCGACGCCCAGGGCGGCGAGGCGCTCGGAGACGCTCACTGCTGCCCCTCGAACTGACGGGCGGCGGTCTCGGCGGCACCGAGGCCGGCGTTGGCGGCGCCTCCGCCGGTGGGGCGCTTGAAGTAGGCCACGAGTCCGCCTTCCGGACCGGTCACCACCTGAACGAGCTCCCAGCCCTGCTTACCCCAGTTGTTGAGGATCGCGGCGGTGTTGTGGATGAGCAGCGGAGTGGTGAGGTACTCCCACGTGGTCATGTCGGGCTCCCGGAGGTGGCTCGGAGCGCGCAACGTCGTGCGCGCGGTGGTGGACGCGTACGCGCGCGAGGGCCTGCCTTCGAGGCATCGCCCAGCAACGTCGCTTAGCATCAAGCCTATGCCCGAGAACAAACGAACGGCTAGCGGCGCCCTCGGCGGCATCGTCGGCCTCGTCGGCCTGAGCGCGGTCGCCGGACTCCTGGTCACCGCTGCCGTGACGCCGGCCATCGCCGTCTCCGGTGCCGCTGCCTCCAGCGCGATCACCGTCTTCGACAACATGCCCAGCTACCTGAAGCCCGACGAGCTCATGCAGCCGACCACGCTGATGGCCGGCGACCGGGTGCTGGCGAAGTTCTACGACCAGAACCGCTCCCCCGTCACCTTCGACCAGGTCAACCCGGTCATGTACGACGCGATCCTCTCGTCGGAAGACCCGCGCTACTACCAGCACGGCGGCGTCGACCTCATCGGAACGACCCGCGCCCTGCTCAGCAACGCCTCCGGCGGCGAGACCCAGGGCGGCTCGTCGATCAGCCAGCAGTACGTCAAGAACGTGCTCGTGCAGCGCTGCGAGCGCGACGCCAAGGCCGTCGAGGCGACCGACACCACGCCCGCGATGACGCGCGACGAGGCCCTGCAGAAGTGCGCCCTCGAAGCCGTGCAGTCCGACGGCGCCGCCGGCTACCAGCGCAAGCTGCAGGAGATGCGGTACGCGATCCAGCTCGAGAAGGAGTACACGAAGGACCAGATCCTTCTCGGCTACCTGAACATCGCCAACTTCGGCGGCACCACCTACGGCATCGACGCCGCGGCGCGCTATTACTTCAACACCCCGGCCGCCAACCTGAGCGTCGGCCAGGCGGCGGTTCTCGCGGGCATGGTGCAGAACCCCAACCGCTTCCGCATCGACCGCCCCGAGGGCTCGATCAGTGATGGCGAGACCGCTTACAACAAGGCTCCCGACGGCTCGATCGACGACGTCGACCAGAGCACGATCCAGGCGCTCTATACGCTGCGCGACAACGGCGAGATCACGCAGGAGCAGCTGGTCAACGCCGCCGACGGGTACAGCGAGACCAAGGGCCGTCAGCTCTACGTGCTCAGCCGTATGGAGGTGGACGGCAAGATCACGCACGAGCAGTACGTCGCCGCGGCGATCGAGCCGATCTCGCCGCAGATCACCCCGACCGATCAGGGCTGCTCTTCTTCGGCGGCGCCGTACTTCTGCCAGTACGTCGTGTCGACGATCCTCAACTCCCCCGCCTTCGGCACGGAGACCGACGACCGCGTCCGCGCGCTGCGCCAGGACGGTCTGACCATCCAGACCACGCTGGATTGGAACGTCCAGGATGCGGCCCAGAAGACGATGAGCGACAACGCACCGGCGTCGATGGACCAGCTGAAGTTCGGGGCGACCGCCGTCAGCCTCGAGGCGAAGACCGGACGCCTCCTCGCCATCGCGCAGAACACGAAGTTCACGCAGGACCCGAGCCTGGCTGAGTCGGACCCCTCGTACAACTCGATCGTCTTCGCGGGCGATTCGACGAACGGCGGCTCGATCGGCTTCAGCGCGGGATCGACCTTCAAACTGTTCACCCTCGTCGATTGGCTCGAGAAGGGCCATTCCTTGAACGAGACGCTCAACGGGCGTCTGCGCCCCGTGCCGAACATGACGAACTCGTGCGCCGGCAACTGGGTCAACCAGGGCAACTACACCATCAACAACTTCGGCAACAGCGGCGGGTACGTCGGCACACCGATGATGTTCACACGCGACTCGCTCAACACCGGTTACCTCGCCATGGCGGCCGAACTCGACCTGTGCGACATCGCCAAGGTCGTGAAGAAGATGGGCGTCACCACCGGTGACGGCAAAGAGATCACCATGGCGAACGCGAACGAGGTCATCGGTAGCGACAACATCTCGCCGATCGCGATGGCCGGCGCCTTCGCGACCGTGGCCAACGGTGGCAGCCGCTGCCCGGCCAAGGTCATCGACAAGGTGACCGCGGCGGACGGCTCGGATCGCCCCATTCCTGACCTGCAGTGCGAGACGGCTCTCACCCCGGAGATCGCTGCGACCGCCGCATACGCTCTGCAGGGCGTCATGACGGGCAACGGCACCGGTGCGGCTGCCAACCCCGGCGACGGCACCCCGGTGCTCGGCAAGACCGGTACCCACGAGGCGCACGAGACCTGGATGATCGAATCGTCCACGAACGCCACCACCGCGGTGTGGGTCGGCAACTGGGACGGTGGAACGACCACTCTGTTCGGCAAGTACGCGAACCGCATCCAACTGAGCGACCTGCGCTACCGACTTGCTCGCGACGTGCAGCGCGCAGCGGACGACATCTACGGCGGAGACCGGTTCCCCGACCCGGCGTCGAATTTGCTGCGCACGCAGCAGCGCGACCTTCCCAACGTCGTCGGGCAGAGCATTGACGCGGCGACCTCGACCCTCCAGAATGCGGGCTTCCGCGTGACTGTCGGCGACCCCGTCGACTCCCCGTCGGGTCCCGACACCGTCGCCGCCCAGAACCCCGGTGGGGGCTCTGCTCCCGCGGGCTCGCAGATCACCCTGAGCCCCGGCAACGGGCAGGGTGCGACGGTGCCGAACGTGGGCGGGCAGACCGTTCCCGCAGCCCAGGCGGCGTTGAACGCGGCCGGATTCACCAACGTGTCGATCGGCGCCTGCCAGGCCGATGGCACGGCCCCGAATGAGGGCCGTGTGACGGCGACGAGCCCCGCCGCCGACACCGCGACGAACAAGAGCACCGCGATCGCCCTATCCATCGTCGCGAAGAAGTGCTGATGACGCGTCCTCTCGTGACGGCCGCCCTCGCACCCCTCGGGGTCGCGGGGGCGGCCGCTGTCGGGGCCGCCGTGTGGGGCATGGGCATCGAGCGCTACCTCTTCACCGTGCGCTATCACGCCCTGCGCGTCCTGCCCAAGGGAGCTGAACCGATCCGGGTCCTGCACGTCTCCGACGCCCACATGGCCCCCTGGCAGCACCGCAAGCAGGAGTGGATGGCCCGTCTCGCCGAGCTGTCGCCCGACCTCGTCGTGAACACGGGCGACAACCTGGGCCACCGCGACGGCCTCACCGGGATCCGAACGGCGTTCGCGCCCTTGCGTGGCATCCCGGGCCTCGTCGTGCACGGGTCGAACGACTTCCAAGAGCCGGCTCCGCGCAATCCCCTCCGATACTTCCTCGGGCCCTCCGGGCACCAGCCGGCTCACAAGCACCTCGACGTCGCCGCCCTCGACCGGTTCTTCACGGACGATCTGGGATGGCACATCCTGGATGACACGGCCGTCTCGCTCGAGATCAACGGCCTCCGCGTGACGGCCTTCGGTGTGAATGACGCCCACCGCAGGTGGGACCACCCCGAGCTCATCCCTCCCGTTCTGGAGCGCTTAGATGCCGCTGACCTCACGCTCGGCGTCATGCATGCGCCCTACCGGCGGACGCTCGACACCTTCACCGATCTCGGCGCGGACGTGCTCCTGGCGGGGCATACCCACGGCGGGCAGGTGCGCGTGCCGTTCCGCCGCGAGGCGCTGGTGTCGAACTGCGACATCCCCCTCGACCAGGCGCGCGGTCTCAGCGAATGGACCCACGAGGCGCGTACCGTGCCGCTGAACGTCAGCGCGGGGCTGGGCCATTCGATCTATGCCCCCGTGCGATTCGCGTGCCGGCCCGAGGCGTCGCTGCTCACGCTGCTGCCTCGCTGACGGTTTCTCCACAGCGTCCGAGAGGGTCGATCCGTTCACGGATCGGCCCTCTCCGCCGTCGAGCCGAAGAGGCGTTCCCGCAAGATCGAGTTCCTCGACCGAAAGGGACTCGCATGCACCGACCACCATCGACACTTCGACGGCTCGCCAGCGCTCTTGCCTTGGCGGGTGTTCTCTTCGGTGTCGCCGTCGCCCCCGCGGCCCACGCCGCCGACCGCGGCACGGGCTTCGGCACGTGGGCGCCGCTCTCCCGAACCGGATGGCACGGCTCCATGCGCGTGGGAGACGTGCACACGTACTGCATCCACCCCGGCCTTCCCGTTGCCACCGGCACGACGACCGACCACGGTGACACAGGAGACGTGAACGGGCTCAGCCCGCAGCAGCTGGTCTCGATCAACTACCTCGTCTCCACCTACGGCCAGACCGATGATCCCATCCAAGCCGCGAGCATCGGATGGGCGGTCAAGGCCATCGCCGATCGCGAGACGACACTTCACTCCTGGGGCTACGGTGGCAACGATCTGGCCGAGGCGATCGACTACATCATGCGGAGGGCGAGCCCCGAGAACAGCGGCGCAGTCCAGGAGCGAACCCTGCAACTCCTCGCCGAAGCGGAGAACATCCCCGTCCCCCGTGTCGGAGGTGCGCTCACGCTGTCGGCCGACGAGGACGACCCCACGCGGGGAACGGTGACGGTCGACGTGGACGCGACCGCCGTCGGGACGTTGCGACTCGAGAATGCGGTCTTCGCCGACACCGGGAGCTCTGAGCGCGGCGGGGTCCAGGGACGAGTGACGTACCCGATCCTCGCCCCGCCGACGGCATCTGACGGCGGGCGCCCGTATGTCGCTCGCGCGGCGGGCACGTTCACGGTGCGTTCCGCGGCGATCCGGTACTACTCCACTCCGGGCCAGCAGGAGTCCGCCGGGCCGGCCGCGCCGACCACCTTCACCCTCACGGGTCAAGACGCCTCTCCGCGACCCGTGCGCTTCTCCCCGCTGATCGCGACCTCGGCGACGATCGACTCTCAGGCCCGGTACGTCGACGAGGTCACCGTCTCTGCCGGCGACGGCGTCTGGCCTCGCCACAGCGACGGAACCTTCGTCGTCGTCAGTGCGACGGCAGACGTCTACCGAACGAACGCGTTCCCCGCCGAGGCACCCGAGATCCCGGTCAATCTGGACCCGGTCGCGCACCTCGAGCTCCGCACCGATCCGAAGATCGGCGCCGGTGTGTACCGAGCGTCGACCACGACGCTTCCCGGCCCGGGCGTCTACACCGCCGTGTGGCGCATCGAGCGCACGTCACAAGACACGGACGCGGTCGCGCACTTCCCACCGCACTACTTCTGGATGGAGCACTTCGCCACGCCCGCCCAGACGGAGCAGTTGGCCTCTCCTCCTCCGCCCGTCCCCGCCTCGACGCCCACTCCGACGACCGTCGCCGTGATCCCACAAGAACCCCCGACATCCCCGTCGGTTCCCACCGCACTCGCTCAGACAGGGATCTCCGCGCCGCCGTTGCTGATGGCCGGCGGCCTCTCCGCTGTTGCCATCGCGACGGGGATCTGCGCGTGGCGGCGCACGCGTCGAGGGGCGGCGCCGGCGCTGGCCTGATCCACCTCGGGGGTGAGGGCGGCATCGGTCCCTCGCTGACCCTCCCCCCCTGCGGCATCCCACCGTTTCGAGCGAAAAAGGCTCCGTGGTTCGAAGCACGGCTTCGAGCAGGGTAGACTTTTCAAGTTGCAACGGGGTGTGGCGCAGCTTGGTAGCGCGCGTCGTTCGGGACGACGAGGCCGCAGGTTCAAATCCTGTCACCCCGACCACTGCATCATCAGAGAGGCCCTCCGCTCCTGCGGGGGGCCTCTCTGCATCGGCGGGAGGTGGACCGCGCACCCTCGACGCGGCGCGCCCCCGGCACGAGCTCGAACCCCTGTCTCGACCGGCGTCTCTCGTACCGTTGCGCGAGCCGCTCACGGCAATCCCCGTCCCGGGCCGCCGGAGACGACGCTGGGGCGGCCCCCGGTAGAATCGACCCGTACGCGGCATCCCACGACGCCGCCCCCCTCCCGCACGCGACACCTCCGTGCGACGACCTCTCACTGCTCAGGAGCACCGTGTCCGACGCCTCGCCCCGCCTCGTCGCCTTCGACCTCGACGACACCCTCGCCCCTTCGAAGTCGGCGATCGATCCGCGCATCGGCGACCTGCTGCTCGCTCTCGCCGACAAGGTCGAAGTGGCGATCATCTCGGGTGGACAGCTCCAGCAGTTCCGCAGCCAGGTGGTCGAGCGTCTGCCCCAGGCCTCCCCCGAGTTGCTCGCGCACTTCCACCTGATGCCCACCTGCGGCACCCAGTACTACCTCCTCACGCCCGCCGGCATCGAGACCGTGTACGCCCACTCGCTCACCGACGACGAGAAGCAGCGCGCCCTCACCGCCGTTCGCGAAGAGGCGGAGCGCCTCGGCCTCTGGGAGGCGGAGCCGTGGGGTGACATCCTCGAGGACCGTGGCTCGCAGATCACGTTCTCGGCCCTCGGGCAGTCGGCGCCCCTCGAGGCGAAGATGGCCTGGGACCCCACCGGCGAGAAGAAGAACAGCCTGCGCGAGGCCGTCGCCTCCCGTATACCCGACCTCGAGGTCCGCTCCGGCGGCTCCACCTCGGTCGACATCACCCACCGCGGCATCGACAAGGCCTACGGCATGAACAAGCTCGTCGAGGCGACCGGAATCCCCCTCGACGACATGCTCTTCGTCGGCGACCGCCTCGACCCCGACGGCAACGACTACCCCGTCCTCGCGATGGGCGTCGAGTGCCAGGCCGTGCACGGGTGGGAAGACACCGCCGCGTTCCTCGAGAAGCTCATCCCGACGCTGCCCGCTCGAACCGCGGAGTGAACCTGCGGAGCGCGAGACGTCAGACGATCTGACCGATCGGCTCGCGCTTCTCCGCCTGGAACCGGTCCTCGGTGCGCCCGTACGCCCAATATCCCGACAGCGACACCTGCTCGCGCCCGAGTCCCCACTGCGCGAAGACGAGATCGCGCATCCGCTTCATCGCCTCGCGCTCCCCGTGAGCGAACACGTGTCCTCGTCCGAGAAGCGGATGCCATGACGCCACGGCATCCGACAGCGCGTTCGTCGCGCCCGCCGTCGCCCCGCCACGGTGGACCCACGTGATCGCGACCCCGGCGGGAGCCGTCAGCGCGAGCTGCTCGTCCGCGGCCTGCACCTCGAGGAAGGCGGCGCCCACGGCATCCGGCGACAGCGTCTCGAGAGCCGCGGCGATCGCGGGGATCGCCGACTCGTCGCCGATGAACAGGTGCCAATCCGCCGACGAGTCGGGCGCGTAGCCTCCGCCCGGCGACGAGACCACGAGACGGTCCCCCGGCTGCGCGCGCGCAGCCCACGGTCCCGCAAGCCCCTCGTCGCCGTGCACGACGAAGTCGATGATGAGCTCGTTCCCCTCGACCGCGCGCACGGTGTACGTGCGGGTCACGGGCAGATCCTCGGGCGCCAGGGTCTCGCGCAGTGCCGCGAGGTCGTACGGCGGCTCGAGGCCGAGCTCGGGCTTGGCGAAGGTGATCTTGACGTACTTGTCGGTGTGCGGGCTCTCGCGGAACGCCGACAGGTCGCGCCCCCGTGCGCGCACCCGAACGAGGTGCGGGGTGAGTCGCTCGGTCCCCACGACGTGGAGGACGTGCTGGGGGCGCGGCGGGCGCGCGGGTCGATCGCTCATGAGGTTCCTCTCACGCGGACGGGACGGACCGCAGCGCGGCGCGAGCAGCGTCGGCGACAGCCGGTTCCGCCGCGTCGGCCGGACTCAGCGCCCGCGCCACTTCGGTGTAGTAGTCGGTGATGTGCGCCCGGACGGCCTCGCGAGCCGCCGCAACGTCGCCCGCCGACATCGCCGCGACGATGTGCCGGTGCTCCGATCGCAGCCGATCCGCCACGACCGGCCACGCGTCGAGGCGGGCCGCCCCCGCGCGCGTGTACGCCTCGATCGAACTGCGCAGCCCCGCCATCATCGCCGAGATCACCGCATTGCCCGACGCTTCGGAGAGAGCCTGGTGGAAGCGCGCGTCGAGGGCGAGGAACTCGTCGGGCGCGAGGTCGTCGGCATCCATCGCATCCAGGATGCCGACCACCTCGGCGAGGTCGACGTCATCCTGGGCCAACCGCTCGGCGACATCGCACTCGAGCACGATGCGCGTACGCACGACGTCGGTCAGGGGGAAGCCGTTCGCCGCCACCTGGAGGCGGAGAAAGGCGGCGAGGCCGCCCCGCGGAGTCGTGACGATCATCGCGCCGGCGGTGGGGCCGGAGCCGGTCGCCGTGCGGACGACCCCGAGCACCTCGAGCACCCGCACCGCTTCGCGGACGCTCGAGCGGCCCACTCCGAGCTGCGTGGCGAGTTCGCGTTCCGGGGTCAACCGGTCGCCGGGGGCCAGTCGCCCGTCGCGCAGGTCGCTCTCGATGCGCTCGAGGACCACCTGCCAGGCGCGGGGGACGGAGTTCGGCATGGCATCCCCCGTCCTCGTGGGCGCTGCGATGTGGCCCGACCACACCACCCTATGCGCGGATCGTCAGGCGTCGGCGGTCGTGCGGTATCCCGCCGGGTTCGTCGTCTGCCAGTTCCAGTAATCGCGGCACGCGTCGTCGATGCCGAGCCGCGTGCGCCACCCCAGGACCTCGGCGGCCTTCGAGGGATCGCAGTACGTGGCGGCGACGTCGCCGGGGCGACGGTCGAGGATCTTCTTGGGCAGTTCGCGCCCGACGGCCTTCTCGAACGACGCGACCAGTTCGAGCACGCTCACGGGGCGACCGGTGCCGAGGTTGAACACCTGGTGCCCGGGCTGCGCCTGCTCGAGGGCGGCGACGTGCCCCTCGGCGAGGTCGACCACGTGGATGTAGTCGCGCAGGCCGGTCCCGTCGGGGGTGTCGTAGTCCGCCCCGAAGACCCCGATCTCGTCCAGCGTGCCGATCGCGACGCGCGAGACGAAGGGCATGAGGTTGTTCGGGATGCCGGCGGGGTCTTCGCCGATCAGACCCGAGGGGTGCGCGCCGACGGGGTTGAAGTAGCGCAGCACGGTGACGTTCAGCTCGGGGTTCACGCGGGCGACGTCGGCGAGCACGACCTCGTTCATGCGCTTCGACTTGCTGTAGGCGTTGGAGAGGTCGATGCTCGTCGTCGACTCCTCGGTGAAGGGGAGGTCGGCCGGGTCGGAGTACACCGTGCCGGTGCTCGAGAAGACGAAGCTCCGGATGCCGCGGGCGATGCCCACCCGCAGCAGCGCGAAGGTCGTGTCGAGGTTGTTGGAGTAGTACTCCAGCGGCTTCTGCGTCGATTCGCCGACGGCCTTGAACGCCGCCAGGTGGATGATCGCGTCGATCGGACCGTGCTCGTCGAAGGCGGAGGCCACGACGGCCTCATCGGCCGCATCGCCCACGATGAGGGGCGCGGACGCGCCGGTGATCTTCTCGACCCGCTCGGCGGCGACGGCGTGCGTTCCCGACAGGTCGTCGAGGAGGACGACATCGTGCCCGGCTTCGAGAAGAGCCACGGCCGTGTGAGTTCCGATGTAACCGGCTCCGCCGGCCAGGAGTACGCGCATGGTTCCAGGCTATCGCTCGCAAGCGACGGCGCTGATCGCTCGGAGGGCCTCAGCGCCCGTCGAGCCGGCCGCCGGATTCGCGCAGATAGCACGCGGCGCACATCGACTCGTAGGTGACTTCGCCCTCGATCTGCCCCTCGTCGATCGCGACCTGGTCACCATCGAAGACGAACCGACCGCCGACCAGGCGCGCGTTGAAGATCGCCTTGCGTCCGCAGCGGCAGATCGTCTTGAGCTCTTCGAGGCTGTGGGCCACCTCCATCAGGCGCGCCGATCCCGGAAAAGCCTCGGTGCGGAAGTCGGTGCGGATCCCGTAGGCGAGAACGGGAATGCCGTCGCGCACCGCGATCCGCAACAGGTCGTCGACCTGGGTCGGGGTGAAGAACTGCGCCTCGTCGACGAGCAGGCAGGCCACCGGCGCGTGCCCCGCCGCGCTGTGGAACACCTCGCGCAGATCATCGCCGGGGGCGACGAGGAAGTCGACCGGACGCTTCACGCCCAGCCGACTGTCGATCTGGTCGGCGCCCTTGGTGTCGATCTCGGGCTTGGCCAGCAGAACCCGCTGTCCGCGCTCCTCGTAGTTGTACGCCGCCTGCAGCAGGGCCGTGGACTTGCCCGAGTTCATCGCTCCATAGCGGAAGTACAGCTTCGCCACGCGGACCTCAGGGGTTGATCGCGAGCGCGTGGGCCGTGGCATCCAGCTCTCTGCGGGCCGCGTCGGGATTCGTGTTCAGCGTCTCGCCGTAGCTGGGGATGAGGTCGCGCAGGCGCGGCTCCCAGGCGGGCATGCGCTCGGGGAAGCAGGTCTTGATCAAGCCGAGCATGATCGAGACGGCGGTCGAAGCTCCCGGCGAGGCGCCGAGGAGACCGGCGATGGTGTGGTCGGCCGAGGTGACCACCTCGGTGCCGAACTGCAGCACGCCGCCCTTGTCCTTATCGCGCTTCATGACCTGCGCGCGCTGACCGGCGTCGAGCAGTTCCCAGTCCGCGTCCTTGGCGGTCGGCATGAAGTCGCGCAGGCTGTCGACCTTCTTGGAGTGGGTCTTCAACAGCTCGCTGACGAGGTACTTGATCAGGCTCGGGTTGTCGACGGCGACCTTCAGCATCGGGCCGATGTTGTGCGGGCGCACCTGGGTGACGATGTCGAGCATCGAGCCGTTCTTGAGGAACTTAGGGCTGAACGTCGCGAACGGGCCGAACAGCAGCGACGACTCCCCGTCGATCACGCGCGTGTCGAGGTGCGGCACCGACATGGGGGGCGCCCCCACCGAGGCCTGCGAGTACACCTTCGCGCGGTGCTTCGAGACGATGTCGGGGTTCGAGGTCTTGAGCCACTGCCCGCCGATCGGGAAGACGCCGTACCCCTTGATCTCAGGGATGCCGGAGCGCTGAAGGAGCTTGAGAGCCCAGCCGCCCGCACCGACGAAGACGAACTTCGCGTTGATCGAGCCGGGCGTTCCCCCGATCACGTGGCGGTACGAGACCTCCCACGTGCCGTCCTTCTTCTTCTTGAGCTTCTTGACGTCGTGGTTCGTGGCGACCTCGACGCCCTTCTCGCGGAGGTTCGCGAACAGCTGACGGGTGAGCGAGCCGAAGTCGACATCGGTGCCGGCGGGCACGCGGGTGGCCGCGAAGGGCTCGCCCTTACGGCGCTTCTGCATGAGCAGCGGGGCCCACTGGTTGATGACGCGCGAATCCTCGCTGTACTCGATGCCGGCGAACAGCGGCTGCTGCTTGAGCACCTCGTAACGCTTGCGAAGGAAGGCGACGTCTTTCTCGCCGCGGACGAAGGTCATGTGCGGCGTGGCGTTGATGAACGTCGAGGGCTCGTCGAGCACGCCCTCGGCCACGAGCGAGGCCCACAGCTGACGGCTCTGCTGGAACTGCTCGTTGATCGTGACCGCCTTGGCGGGATCGATCGAGCCGTCCTTGCCCTCGGGCGTGTAGTTCAGCTCGCACAAGGCCGCGTGCCCCGTGCCCGCGTTGTTCCACGCGTTCGAGCTCTCTTGCGCGACGTCGCTCAGACGCTCGAGCACGGCGATCTTGAGATCGGGCTGGAGGTCTTTCAGCAGAGTTCCGAGAGTGGCGGACATGATGCCGCCACCGATGAGGAGAACGTCGACGTTTTCAGTCACCCGTCGATTCTAGGTGCGAGCCGAGAGGTGTCTCGACATCGAGAGAACCGTCGGTTCGATGTCGAGACACCTCGCACGCGGCATCCGGATGCCGTGTCTCAGGCGTTGGCGAGCCGCTTCTGCGCGACGATCTCGGCGATCTGCACGGCGTTGAGCGCGGCACCCTTGCGGAGATTGTCGTTGCTGATGAAGAGCGCGAGGCCCTTACCCTCGGGAGCAGACTGGTCGGCGCGGATGCGGCCGACGTAGCTGGGGTCGGTGCCCGCGGCCTGCAGAGGCGTCGGCACCTCTTCCAAGCGCACGCCGGGGGCGTCGGCGAGGAGCTCGCGCGCACGCTCGGGCGAGAGGTCGCGGGCGAACTCGGCGTTGATGCTCAGCGAGTGGCCCGTGAAGACGGGGACGCGCACGCACGTGCCGGCGACGCGAAGCTCGGGCAGCTCGAGGATCTTGCGGCTCTCGTTGCGCAGCTTCTTCTCTTCGTCGGTCTCGTTGAGGCCGTCGTCGACGAGATTGCCGGCGAACGGGATGACGTCGAAGGCGATGGGGGCCACGTACTTCTCGGGGGTCGGGAAGTCGAGGGCCGAACCATCGCGGACCAGACGCTCGACCTCTCCCTGGGCGAGGACGCCCTCGACCTGACCGAGCAGCTCCTGGGCGCCGGCGAGACCGGAGCCCGAGACGGCCTGGTACGTGCTGACGATCAGGCGCTCGAGGCCCGCCTCGGTGTCGAGGACTTTCAGCACCGGCATGGCGGCCATGGTCGTGCAGTTGGGGTTGGCGACGATGCCCTTGACGGCCTCGTCGATCGCGTGCGGGTTGACCTCGCTGACGACCAGGGGCACCTCGGGGTCCATGCGCCAGGCGCTGGAGTTGTCGATGACGAGCGCGCCCGCCTCGGCGAAGCGGGGGGCGTGGGCGCGCGAACCGGTGGCGCCGGCGGAGAAGAGCGCGACCTCGACCCCTGCCGGGTCGGCCGTGGCGACGTCTTCGACGACGACGGAGTGGCCACCGAAATCGATCGAGGTGCCGGCGGAGCGAGCGGTGGCGAACAGACGCAGCTCGCGAATGGGGAACGAACGCTCGGCGAGGATCTCGAGCATGACGGTGCCGACCTGGCCGGTGGCGCCGACGACTGCGAGGGAGATTCCGGAATCGGAGATGCGGGTCATGCGAGATACCTCTGGGATTCGGGTGATGGATGCCGCGACGGCGGTGTTCGGGTCAGGGTAGCGCGAGCGGTGGGATGGGTTCGTCGAGAGCGGTCCGAACTCCCGAGAATCCGTCGCGAATCCGCCGCACGATGGCGGAATCGCGTGGGTGTGGCGCGGCGTAGACGGCGAGATTCAGGAGTTTCGTGCGGCGCCGCCGGGCGCAAGCCCGGTCAGCGACCGGTGCCGGCGTGGACCGTGGCCTCGGCGTCGCCGTCGAGACCGTACGCGGTGTGCACGAGACGGGCGGCCTCGGCGAGGTCGACGCCGCGCACCACGACCGAGATGCGGATCTCGGACGTCGAGATCATCTCGATGTTGACGCCCGCCAGGCTCAGCGCTTCGAAGAGCGTCGCCGAGACGCCCGAGTGCGTGCGCATACCGGCGCCGACGACCGAGAGTTTCCCGATCTGGTCGTCGTGGACGAGGCTCTCGAAACCGACCTCGGCCTGTTCACCGGCGAGCGCCTTGAGCGCCGTGGTGGCGTCGGTCTTGGGCAGGGTGAACGAGATGTCGGTGCGGCTGGTGGCGGCCGCCGACACGTTCTGCACGATCATGTCGACGTTGGCACCGGACTTCGCGACGATCTTGAAGATGTCGGCGGCCTTGCCGGGCACGTCGGGCACGCCGATGACGGTGATCTTGGCCTGGCTGAGGTCGGTGGCGACGCCGGCGACGATGGGCTCTTCCATGGCTCCTCTTTCGGGGACGAGTGCGGAGGTCTTCGAAGCGTCGAGCACCCAGGTGCCCTCGTTCGAGCTGAACGTGGACCGCGCGTGGATCAGCACGCCGTGGCGCCGCGCGTACTCGACCGCGCGGATGTAGAGGACCTTCGCTCCGTTGGCGGCGAGCTCGAGCATCTCTTCGCTGCCGACGCGGTCGAGCTTGCGCGCGAGGGGGACGACGCGGGGGTCGGCGGTGAAGATGCCGTCGACGTCGCTGTAGATCTCGCAGACGTCGGCCTTGAGCGCCGCGGCGAGCGCGACGGCCGTGGTGTCGGATCCGCCGCGACCGAGCGTGGTGATGTCGCGGGTGTCGCGGTTGAAGCCCTGGAACCCGGCGACGATGACGATCGCCCCCTCGTCGAGCGCCTCGCGGAGTCGGACGGGCGTGACGTCGACGATGCGGGCGGCGCCGTGCGTGGCATCCGTGATCATCCCCGCCTGGCTGCCGGTGAACGAACGGGCCTCGAAGCCCATCGAGTGGATGGCCATGGCCAGCAGGGCCATCGAGATGCGCTCTCCGCTGGACAGCAACATGTCGAGCTCGCGCGGCGCGGGGATCGGGGCGACCTGGCCCGCGAGGTCGAGCAGCTCGTCGGTCGTGTCGCCCATGGCGCTGACCGCGACGACGACCTCGTGGCCGGCGCGACGCGTGTCGACGATGCGCTTGGCGACCCGCTTGATGCTCTCGGCGTCGGCGACGGACGAGCCGCCGTACTTCTGGACGATCAGAGCCATGAGGAGAACTCCCGGAGGGGTCGTGCGTCGGGGTGTCACGACGCCGGCGCTCGTGCCGCGCCCGAGGATCATCCTAGAGGCGGGTGCATACCGCCTCTGTCATGCGCCGACGCCCGGCGAAACCGCGGGGCCCGTCGATAGGATCGAGCGCTCCCACTCCCCCGTTCTCTGGAGGCTCGCGGTTGTCCCCCACCCCGCGGCGGCTGCTGTCGTCCCTGCGCCGTCTGGTGCACGTCGACGAGGCCTCGTCGCCCGACACGACGATGATCCCGGTCATCGACGAGGCGCTCTCGACGCGCATCCTCGACCTCGCCATCCGCATCGGCGAGACCATGCTCGTCGTCGGCGCTCCCGCCAACGAGGTGACCCTCACGATCGTGCGGGTGTGCGCGGCCTACGGGCTCGATCCGGTGCACGTCGACGTCACCTACAACTCGATCACGATCGCCCACAGCCGCCCCGGCGCGACCCACCCGATCACCCTGCTGCGGGTGGTGCGCGGTTCGGTGCCCGACCACGCGAAGCTGCAGCGTCTGCAGGCTCTGGTGCAGGAGATCACCGGCGGTCTCGGGCTCGACGACGCGGTCGTGCGCTGCCGCGCCATCCGCCGACTGCCCTTCCGCTACCGCCCCGCGATCGTGATCGCCTCGCAGGCGTCTCTCGCGGCCGGGGTCGCGATCATGTTCGGCGCGAACTGGCTTGCCCTGGTGCTGTCGTTCATCGCCGCGGCCCTCGCGGCGTCGACGCAGTACGTGATGGCGCGGGCACGCGTGCCGTACTTCTTCGCGCAGATCGCGGGCGGGTTCGTCCTGACCGTCTTCGCCGCCCTGTCCCCGTTGCTGCGCTACACGGGCCTCGACGCGGCCGCGGCGATCCGGCCGTCGGTGATCGTGGCATCCGGAATCGTCCTGATGCTCGCCGGACTCACCGTGGTGGGCGCGGCCCAGGATGCCATCGACGGCTTCGCCCTGACGGCGACCGGACGCATCCTCGAGCTCACGACGCAGACCCTCGGCGTCGTCCTCGGCATCCTCGCCGGGCTCGAGACGGTGCGCGTGATCGGCATGGGCATGTCTCCCCCGTCGAACGCCCTCCCCCTCGGCCCGGTCAGCGTGCAGTTCGTCGGCGCGGCCGTCATCGCGATCGCCGTCGCCGTGTACAACGGCGCCGGCGCGCGCATCGTCGTCGTCAGCGCCGCCCTCAGCCTCGTCGCGTGGGCGGGGTACGTCGCCGCCTCGGGCCTCGGCTTCGAAGTCGCCGCCGCCAGCGGCGTCGGCGCCTTTGTCGGAAGCTTCGCGGGCATCGTCGTCGCCTACCGGTTGCACGTACCCTCGGTCGCGATCACGACCGCCGCGATCCTGCCCCTCGTGCCCGGCGCGGCGGTGTTCCGCGGCCTGCTCGGGATCGTCGAGTCGGGCGACGACCCCACCGTGCTCATGACCGGGGTGACCACGCTCGCCGGGGCCGCGACCATCGGCATCGCCCTGGCGGTGGGCGCCTCGCTCGGCATCTACCTGGGCCAGCCGGTGCGCGCGACACTGTCGAGCGTCACACGCGTGCGGGCCCGAGCACGGCGGTAGTCACGGACGAGAGCCGGGATGCCACGGCCCCCGCATCGCGCGGGCACCGGGCCGTGGCATCCGGGGTTCTCAGGGACAGGAGCCGGGTTCGCTCCCCGTCTCGGTCTCGGCCGCGGGCAGGTCGACGTCGACGTCGATGCGGAACCTCTGGTCGGTGACGCCGACGTCGCGCACCCGGAGGAAGCGGGGCAGCGCCTCGGCAAGACACACGGGGGCGGGTTGCAGGGCGGCGAGATCGACGCCCGTCTTCGCACCCATCTCTGCGGCGGACATCGTTTCGCCACCCGCCGTGACCGAGGTGATCCCCATGCTGAACCTCCCCTTGTCGAAGTGCGGCGTCATCGCGAGGCTCGCCGATTGAGGAGTCGCGCCGCCCGGCACGGACATTCCGAAGACCATGTCACCGCCGGAGAAATCGATCCGCATCGCACCCTGCGCCTCGGGAGGGACCACGAGCGCTGTCGCCTGCGCGGCGGAGAGCGTCAACGCCCCGGAGAGGTGGTCGACCGTCCACGTGCCGTCGGCGTCCTCGAGTCCTTCGAGATTCATCATGAAGTCGGAGTTGGCCGGCCCGACGGCGAAGCTTCGGACCGTGACCCCGACACTGTCGAAGCGTCCGGCGAGTTCCTGAAGGAGCACGGAACCGGGGATGTCGACCTCGATGCGTTGACTCTCGGGAAGGGCGAACATGGTCCTCGCCTCGGCGACGATGGCCCGCTCCCGCTCGGAGCGAATGAGCCCCTCCGCCGTCGCGAAGGCGGTCGTCGCCAGGACGACGAGGACGACGGCGAGGACCGCCACACGAAGCCCCAAACCGGGACGAGCCTGTTCGGGAACCTCCGGCGTCCGCGCAGGAGGTAACACCTCGGTCCGCTCATCGAAAAGGGTCATGCGCCGCGTCCTATCCGAAGCGTCCGTTGACGTAGTCGTAGGTGCGCGGATCGATGGGCGAGTCGAACATCGCCGCGGTGTCGCCGTGCTCGACGATGTGACCGGGCTGCCCCTGGGATGCCAGGAAGAACGCGCACTGCTGCGAGACGCGCTGCGCCTGCTGCATGTTGTGCGTGACGATGACGATCGTCAGTTCCTTCTGCAGCTCGCCCATGGTCTCCTCGATCACGCGGGTCGAGGTGGGGTCGAGCGCCGAACAGGGCTCGTCCATGAGCAGGATCTTGGGGCGGATCGCGAGAGATCGAGCGATGCAGAGACGCTGCTGCTGCCCGCCGGACAGTCCCCCACCCGGTGCTCGCAGGCGGTCCTTGACCTCTTTCCACAGCCCCGCGCTCTGCAACGACGTCTCGACGAGGTGGTCCTTCTCGTCTCGCCCGGCGCGGCGACCCGTGAGCTTCAGACCCGCGATGACGTTGTCGTAGATGGACATCGCCGGGAAGGGGTTCGGCTTCTGGAAGACCATGCCGATGTGCTTGCGCGCGTCGATCAACCGATGACCGGGGTCGTAGATGTCGTCGCCGTCCAACAGCACCTCGCCGGCGAGGGCGGCCGAGGGCACCAGCTCGTGCATGCGGTTGAGGATGCGCAAGAAGGTCGACTTGCCGCAGCCCGAGGGACCGATGAGTGCGGTCACCTGCCCCGCGGGCATCGTGAGGGACACATCGAGGAGGACCTGATGATCGCCGAACCACGCCGAGATCGACCGCGCATCGAGCTCCGACAACGGGGGCCGCGCCGCCGCCTCGGCGACCAGGCGCTCCGCCTCGGCGAGGCGCTCCGGGGTCGCCGATGCGCCCCCGAGGAGCGAGACGGCGGAGGCTCGGACCGACGCGGACGACACGGTGTATCCCGCCGACGTGGTCGGAGCCGCGCCCACGGGGGCGGCAACGGGCGACATCGGCGGGGCGAACGAGGGGTACGCACCGGCGTCCGGCGAGATCACGTCGGTGACCTCGTCGGCGCCCGCGGCGACCGATCGACCGAACAGACGCGTCGTGCGTCGTGCGCGGCGGGCCTGCGAGGCGACCGAACCCTCGGGCGGGAGGACGACCGTGGTCGGCACCGCCCCCATAGTCGTCTGCGTGAGCAGGTCGAGCTCGTCCGCCGAGACCACGTCGGTCATGAACGGATCCGGCGTGTGGTGCTCGAGGCTCAGCACGTCTGTGCGGAAGGCGTCTTCGGCGCCCTCCGAGGCATCCGACGCGGAGGACGAGGGATCGTCTTCGGGACCGCGCTGGTCACGAGGCTCGGGATCGATGATGGGGCACATTCGGGTACTCCGGTCAGAGGAGGTTGGGAAGAAGACGGATGAGCTGGTCCGAGACGAAGACGCTCGCCAGCAGAAGGACGGGGGTGAAGACGACCCACGTCTTCTGCCAGCCCACACGCCGATACGCCCACACGGCGAGCAATTCGGCCACGACGAGGAACTGCAGCGCGAAGACCAGCGCCCACACCGTCGTCATGTCCGTCGCCATCGGCTTCGCCTGCGGCGCGAGAGCCATCGACGTGGTCTGACGAGCACCCGTGGGCTGCGCGTCGCCGGTGCTCCTGGCATCCACGTACGCGACTCCCGTCGGCAGGTAGGGCGCGCCGCGGGCGGCCATGAGGATGAGCCGGCTCTCGCCCCTCACGGGGGCGGGCGGGGTCGGATCCCCGGCGTATCGGACGCCGAGGACCTCGAACGTCTGCTCGCCCTGACCCGTACGGACCGTGAACGTCTCGCCCGGCTGCAGGGTCTGCAGGCGCGCGAAAGGCCCGCCGAACGCGGCGGTGCGCCCCATGATCACGCTGACGCCCGCCTGCCCGGGCAGCACCGTGTCGCGACGATGGCCGGGCCCCCGCGTGAGGACGCCGGACGTCGTGCCCTCGGAGACCACCTCGTCGATGCCGAGCTGAGGGATCGACAACAGCGCCACGGGCGCGCCGTCGACGAGCAGGTGATCCTCGAAGTCGCCCTCGCTCACGGGAGCGGTGCCCTCCGCCAGCTGAGCGCGATACGTGTCCCGCAACTGCTGCTGCGAGGCGAAGTGGCTTACGTGGCTGACCACGAGGAGGTTGATCAGGAAGACCAGGACGAGAACCGCGATCGAAGCCAGCGTCCCACGGACGAAGACCTGAACCGGAGACAACGGCGCGTACTCCGGTCGCCGACGCGGTGGACGGCGCGGCGGACGCGGGGGTGCCGGCTGAAACACGCGAGAGCCGCCCCCGTCCGTCGTGCGTCGTTCCTCGAAGAGGGTCATGACACGGCCGCCGCGGGGACCGGCGGAAGAGCCGCGCGGACGACCCGCACGATCGCGAGGGCCAGGGCGATCGCGACCGCGACGAGCACGATCAACCACGGGAACACCAGCACGAGCGCATCGCGCGTGACCGAGGTCGCGGCCGCTGCGTCCACGGTCTCGGGCGGGGTGAAGGTGACGTGGGCCGAGACGAGTGTCCACTGTCCCGCCCCGCTCAGGGTCGCCGCGACGACCCGCGTCTCCCCCGGCTGAAGAGCGGTGATGGGAACGCCGTCGCGGGCATCGAGACGGTTGGAGAAGACCGTGCCCTCCATCCAGAAATCGGCCGTGGCGTCGACCGGCTTCGTCGACGAGTTGCGCACCGTGAACCACATGTCCACGGTGCCGTCCGCGGGATTGACGGCCGGCATCCCGTTGCCGTTCAGACCACTGACGAAGAGCCCGCCGCCGACGCTCACCTCGTTCGCCGGGGTGGTCTGTCCGGCCGGCGTCGTCCCCGGATCCGAGGAAGTTCCTGCGCCCGTCGACCCGCCCACGCCAGTGGAGCCCCCCGTGCCGCGCGAGCCGCCCGTCGACGAGCCACCCGTCGACGATCCGCCGGACGACGTGCCCGTGCCGGGGCCGGAACCGGTCGTCGACGAGGAGGAGGGCGAAGGCGACGGCGTCGATCCGTCGGTGATGCTGACGGTCAGCGGCGTACCCGAATCGGTATCGGACGCGAAAGCGGGAACGGCGAGACCGACTGCCGCGACGGCCGCGAGCGCCAGAGAGACGACGAGTCGCCGCGACGCGCGTCGACGGGGCGTCACGGGGCGCCCACGCGCAGGTCTGCTGCGCGGTTCGCGTCGGACGCGGTGGCGTGCTCCATGTAATCGACCCACTGCTGCGCGAGCGCTTCGTCACGCCGGCGACGCCACCGCAGAAGCACGAAGACGATCGCGGCGAGCGCGAGAAGGAGCAGAAGCGTCCACGGCGGAGCGAACGTCACCGCATCGCGCGAGACCGGCGTGACCGAGAGCTGCTGCGTCATGTCCGGGGAATCGACGAACGGGCTCAGCACCGTTCGCGCGTCGAGATAGAACCACTGCCCGACACCGCCGATGGTCGTCTCGTAGGTCGAGGTGTTGCCGGGGAGCAGAACGGGGATGCTGCCACCCTGGAGGCCGGTGGCGGGAATGCCGAACCACGTGCTCACACCGTTCGTGAGGTTGGCCGCCAGCGCGACGTTGCCCGTGTTCGTGACGGTGTACCGCGCCTTCACCGCCCCGCCCACGGGATTCCACCAGTCGCCCTCGTGGGTCGCGTCGTAGCTGGTGATCGTGAGCTGCGGCTGAAGTTCCCCCGACACGCGCGCGAAGATCGACGTCGCCACGCGGCGGTCGATGTTGACCTGCTGCCCGTCTTCGACGACGGATGCCACGAGACCGCCGACGTGATCGCCGGGCGTCCCATCGGCGGGCACCGCGATGGTGAACGTGAGAAGACGCACTTCGTCGGGCGCGAGCGAGAACCGGACCCGGTCGCTGCCGTCATCGAAACGCAGCCAGGCGCCGACCGAGGTGGGGGCATCAGCGGAGGCGAGTAACGAAAAGCTGCCGTCTTCGCCGTTGAAGGCGTCGGTGGCGAAGACGGTGAAGTCCTGCCGCTGCGTGCCCGTGTTGCCGACGAGCACGCGATCGGTGATGCTCTGGCCGGGGTCGGCGGTGAAGGTGAACCGGGAGCGGCCGTCGGGGCGGCCATCCTCACCGGCGGGACGTGTCGCGACACCGACGGTGGCGGCGGACGTGGCATCGCCCTCGGCGGCCGTCGCGGGCGCCGAGGGGACGAGGAAGGCGATCGTCGCCGCAGCGACGAGAAGAGCGGCACCCAGAGCCGGGAAGCGGCGCCGCGAGGTCGTGGAGAGCACGGTATATCTCCGCAGATGGGGGCGACGTAGGCATGTCGCGGGGGTGAACGAGGCCTGATGGGGAACGAGCCGAGACATGTCACGGCGCGGGCGCCGACGCACCGTGCGGGGAGACCGGTGACGGCCTCCCCGCACGGCGTGCAGCGGGTCTCTCCGAGATCAGCTCACTTGGAGGTGAGCGTGAGTGTCAGCGTCGAGGTGTAGTCACCGGTCTGGGCGTCCTTGGGAGCCTTGAAGGTGAGGTCGGCGTCGAACAGCGCACCGGAGGTGAGCGTGGAGACCGCCGAGCTGGATGCGATCTTCGAGCCCGTGGTTCCGAGGGTCACGCCCGAGACGAGCGGCGTACCGGCGTAGGCCTTGGGAGCCAGCGTGAGAGCGGTAGCCGGGATCTCGTCACCCGCGGAGTTCTTGAAGGAGCTCCACGCGGCGTCGAGGTTCCAGCCCTTGAGGACGTTGCGGTCGTCGACCACGGTGACCTTGCCGAGGGAGGCCTGAGCGGTCTTGTCGCGCGCGACGCTGCCGAAGTCGACCTTCGTGGCCTCGGCGTTGAGCGACCACAGGTCGCTCGCGGTCACGGCGGCGGTCACGTCGACCGTGTCGGTGGTGGTGTCACCGGAGGCCGAGACCTTTGTGATCGTGTCCCACGCGAGGACCGCGAACGTCGCGTCACCGGGGGCGGTGAGCGCGATGGTGTGCTCACCGGCGGGCAGCGACGAGATGTCGACGGTCGCGTTGCCGTTGGCGTCGGTCGTGACCTGGCCGAGGTTGGTCGGGTCGGACCATGCCCAGGCGACGAGCGTCTTGTTCGCGTTGGCGGAACCGGCGGGAACCGTGACCGTCTTCGCACCCTTGGCGGGGTCGGCGATGTCGACCTTGTTCGTAGCCGAGCCCTCGGGCTTGGTCGGAGCGGTCGGAGCGGGAGCCGCCACCGTGCCCGAGAAGGCCTTCTCGTTCGAACCCGCGCTGTTGGTCGCGACGATCGTGACGCTGAACGCCCCCGCGGTCGTGGGCGTGCCCGAGACGACGCCGCTGGAGGCGTCGAGCGCGAGGCCGGCGGGCAGCGCGCCACCCGACTTGACCGACCAGGTGAGGGGTGCGGTGCCGTCGGCGGTGAGCGTCTGCGAGAACGCCGTACCCACCGTCGCGGCGTTGAGCGATGCCGTGGTGATGGAGGGGGCGGTGGCGGCCGCGACCGCCGTCGTGTTCTCGAACGTCCAGGTTCCACCCGCATTGACGTGGATCCACACGTAGTACGCGACGCCGCCCGCGATGCTGAGCCCGTTGTTGTTGAGGTTCGCGACACCGAGACTGAAGTCACCGCCGGTGGTCTTGAGACCGGCGAAGTCTCCCGCCGTGAGGTTTCCCAGCGTGACCTGGGGGCTCAGCAGCTCCTTCGTCGTGCCCTTGAATCCGGCGTCACCCCAAGCCTTCCAGCCCGAGACCGTGCGCTCAGAACCACGAGCGGCTGCGAAGAACTTCGCGCTCGTCGCCGAGGCGTCACCGGGGAACGTCTGCTTGATGTTGGCGGTAGTGGGAACGAGCAGAACGGGGTCCTCCCAGTTGAGGACGGTGCCCTCCGGGATGATCGATCCGTCGTCTCCGGAGATGGCGTAAGTCGCACCGGTCGAGCCGGTGGTGGTCGTGGTCTGGGCCGCGAAAGCGGTGCCCGCGCCACTCAGCGAGAGGGCAATCGCGGTGACGGCCGCGAGGCCCAGTTTGAACGAGTTCTTCATGATGGAAGTCCGGTCCTCAAGAGGTGTGCAGATCAGTACGGGAGGGTGGCGTACGCGTAGTGGATGACGTAGCTCGAGGGGGGCAGGAAGCCGAAGACCTGCTTGACGGCTCCGGGCTGGGTGGGGAGGTTCGTGCTGAAGCCCGCGAGGCTGGAGGCGACACCTGACGTTCCCGGCTTGACGAGATTGGTCAGAGCCGCGTCGTACTTAGCGTTGCCCTGGGTGATGCGGGCACGCTCGACGATGAGGTAGGTGTCACGACCGAAGGTGGCGTCGCTGTAGTAGGCGGCGTTGGGGACGAGCTTGCCGTCGGCCACGGTGAACGGGTCGGTCGAGCCCTGGGCACCGCCGAACGACACGTTGGCGGTGGTGTTCACACCCGTTGCCCCGTTGGACTGGGCGACCCAGTTGGCCACCGAGAACGGGATGATCTCTCCCGCCTGCAGGACGGTTCCATCGTTCTCGGCCGTGGAGGTGTTGCTGTACTGACCGCGTTCGGTTCCCGCCGACACGCCGGGCGCCGCACCCGTTTCGCTACCGGTGAGAGCCTTCAGGAAGAACTTGCGGGTACCCGACGAGTTCTGCGGAAGGATCGGCTTGATCGGGACGCCGTCGATCGAGGTGATGGTGCCGGCGTAGACGCCCTTGATCTGGTCGAGGGTGAGATGCGCCCAGGCCGAGGTGCCGCCCCTATAGGCGAAGCCGACCGCGTCGCGGCCGAAGGGGACGTAAGCGAGCTTGCCGTTGGCGGTGTCTTCGTTGCTGCCCCAGCCCGATGACGAACGAGCGATGTCGACCTGGCCCGTGATGTTCTTCTTCGGGATGGCGGCGTTGCCGGTGTAGGTGTTGCCGCTGATGGACGCCGAGAGGGCGTTTAGCCCCTGTCCCGAGCCCGACGGGCGACCGAAGAACTCTCCACCCGGCTTGGCCTGGATGGCGCTCGAACCGAACGCGTCGAACGAGCCGACGGTCTGGTTGTTGGCGGTCACGCGGACGCGTGCACCGGTGACGTCGGTACCGTTGGTGAGGGCGTTGACGACGTCCTGCAGGGTGTCCGAGCCGACCAGCGTGTAGCTGTTCGAGACCGGCTCGGCATTGGCCGGCGCCGCGATGGCCACGCCGGCCATCACGATACCCAGGGCCGCGGCGACCGCGGCGACCTTCTTGAACTTCATGTTCTTGTTTCTCCTTGAGTTGTTACTGCGTGGTGGTGCTACTAGGCAGAACTGCTATTCGGGTGACGCGGGAAGGAAAGTCAGAGGATCGACGCGGACCGGTCAGGTGAGCCGTCGTCGGAGGCGGGTGATGAGTGGGACGCCGAGGGCGCCGACCAGACCCGCGAGGGCGCTCGCCGGAACGGCTGCCGCCATGGCCCCGGTGTCGGGGTCGTCGGGCGTCTTCCCCCCGGCCAGGGGGGCGGCGCTCGCACCGGTGACCGCGCTCGATGCGGTGGCACCGGCCGGCGACGACGACGATCCCGCGGCGACCGCTTGCGCGGAGCCCGCCGCGCCGCCGGACGCCGACCCGGTGGTCGCGGCCGCAGGGACGTACGGGGTGGAGGTTGCCGGGGATGGTGCGCCGTTCTCGATCACGTCGGCAACTGCTCGAGCCCGGTTGCCCCAATCGGCGGGGATCGGCGCATATCCCGCGGGAAGTTGGCCGTCTTCGGACCCCGCTGTCTGCCCGTCGCCGACCACGAAACGGATGAAAGAGGCGTAGGCGGCGCGCGTCTGCTGATCAATCTTGTCGCGGTTCGTCGCGGCGTAAACCGGCAGGGCGAGGGGATACGCGTCGGTCGCCGACTTAGCCACTTCGGAGGTCGGGTCGAAGTGCACGACCCCGTCGACCTTGTCGGCGGAGGTCATAGCGGCGGCGGCGGCGGTCAGCGACCGTGCGTCTGCAGCCACGAAGGTGCCAGCCGGATTCTTCAGTGAGGCGGTGAGAACCTGGTAACGCTGCGCGGACGAAGTGTCCGTGAGACTGAGGACTTTCTGCGAGCCCGCGAGATCGCGCCCCGCCTTGGTGTACTTCGGCGGGAGGCTCAACGGATCCCACGAGCCCAGCTGCTGGTTGTCGCCGCGGAGAGTGAGGTACGCCCCGGACTCGAGGTCGTTCGTGTAGGGACGCCACGTGACGAGGTTGACCGGGGCCGCTCCGCCGGCCTCCCCCGGCGCCTCGATGGGATCAGCTTTCGGGAAATCCTCGCGCGGCAGGGTCAGCCCGAAGCCGCTGGGATTCTTCGCGGCGTCGGTCGCGTACCACGGGTTGACGATCATGCCCCAAGGATCGGCCTCGCCTGCGAGGAACGACCGGGCATCGGCGTCCGCTAGGACGTACTGCCAGACGGCCCGCGCAGCATCGCTGCGCCCTTGGGGGATGAGCAGGTCGGCCACGCCCGGGCTCCGGAACCCCTGATACTTCCAGGCGGAGTCGTTCACGGCGAGGAAATCGGGGTCCGTGGTCAGGTTCGCGGCGTTATGTCCAGCGTTCGCGGCGATCTTATAGCCGATGTGCGAGAGATCGGCTCCGTATGGGAGTGCGTCACGGTACGAGGCGGTGAGAAGCTTGGCGACCAGACGCGGCGTGAGCTTGAGAGACTCGAACGGGAGGGCGGCCCTGTTCTTCACGTCTGCGGGGACGGTATCCAGCGGCAGCGGATTCTGATCGATCGCAAATCCCACGGTCACGCCGGTCAATGCGATTGGCGCGTAAACCAGGCCTGCGCCCTGCTCGGCAGGAAGGGGCTCGGATGCCAGAGCCAAAGGCGCTGCGCTCGAAGTGTTCGCGGCCGTCAGCGCATCGGATTCGCTGCCGGTCAGGAGGGAGTAGATCGAGCCGCCCTTGGTGTTGCAGAGGGAGGGCTGCCACGAGCGAACCGCGATCGCAGCGAGCTCGCTGCCGGAGAGCTGACGTTCGGCCGCACCGAACGCGCACCGCACCCCGATCGGCTTGAAGTCGAGATGGACCGCCAGACGATGCTTCCACGCATCCCAGAACAGACCCGAGCTGGTGATGTGCGCCTGACCGACATCATTCTTCGGGCGAGGGACGATCACGAGCCAGCACCCGGCGCCCACCGTCTTTCCCGTCGAATCGGTGGTGGCTGTCCCGCAGCCGAGGCCGGTCGACTGCATGGCGGTTTGGAGCTCGAACTTCGCCACCCCCGAGCCGTCGGCGCCGCTCCCCGCCCACGAAATCTCGTTCGTGGTCTTCGCGGTGTAGAACTCGTTGCTGGCCAGGTTGCCGGCATCCGGAACTGCTTTTCCGTCGACGATGGGGGCGATGGTCTTGCCTGTCGCCGAACGGAACGGTACGGCGGTCACCGGCGCGGCGAATGGGTCGTCGCCGTCGGCGTTCGTCGACCAGGGGCGGTCCTCTTCCGCCACTGTGCCGGGTTCGCGCACACCGTCGCGGGCGGCACCGGGGGTGTTGAATCCGCCGTACTGGCACGTGGTGCGGTCGGGCTGTCGGTTTCCGGCATCATCGAGCACGGGCTTGCCGTCGGAGCCGAGGAGATCGCCCCAGCACTGGAAGATCTGGAGGAAGTTCTCGCCGCCGATCTGTCCGCTCGGTGGCGTTGACTTCTTCGCGCCCGTCCAACTGAGCTGGACGCCCTGGGCGCCGAGGTCCCGCGTCTGGGACACCGTCACCGACAGATCAGGCATCGGGGCGTCGGCGAGCGCAGGATGCTGCTGTTTCGACGTCACGGTCACCGTCGACGAGAGGACGTCGTCGGCCCGCGCCGACGACGGCGCAATGCCCGCTACCGACACCGTTGCGAAGACGGCGACGGCGCACAGTGTCCCCGAGAGCGCGGACAGCGCCCAGGACCGCAGACGGCGTCCGCGGCGCGCAGGTTCCGACGCGGCGCGACCGGGCCCGTGGTGGGCCTGGCCGTCGAGGTGGTTGTACACGAAAGATCCTTTTTGTTGTGCGCCTGCAGCGCCGTCGGGATTACTCAAAGGGCGAGGGATGACGACCGCGTGAACGCGGTGGTAACGAGGTGTCGCCGCGAACTAGTGGAGGTGAGAACGTCGGAAAATGCCTGATCAGGCTGACTTCAGCGCCGCGAACGACGGCCGATGACTGGTGGAATGAGCACAGCTGCGACCATCAGCAGTCCCGCCGCGAGCATCGCGGTCTGTGGCACGCCCCAGCCGTTGTCGTCGAGCGTGAAGGGTGAAGAGACAGCGGCATTCACGGCTGCTCCGCCTGCACCCGATACCAGGTTGCCGTTCGCGTCGTACACCGGCGCATCTCCGGCGCTGCCGGACGGAGAGCCTGCTGCCGTCGCCGAGGAACCGGCGGTGGCAGCACCCCCGGAACCCGCGGCGGCTGCTGCGCTGTTTGCACCGCCGCTGACGCCACCCGAACCCGTTGACGGAGTCGCTTCCTGTGCGCCTCCCGTTCCTTCGACGCACTGAGTTGCGCCCTGCTTGTCGCAGTCAGGTGGCTGCGGCGCCGTCGCCGCGAGCTGGTTGTTGGCGGGAGAGTCACCCGGCTTGAACGTGGGGTTGTTGCACGCGTTGAAGTCGACGCCTCCCTCGCTGCCCGGGATCGACTTCAGCACTTCGGAACCGGCCTGTACGAGATTCATGGGCAGGGGGGAATATCCCAGCGCGGCCGCCTGCTGCTGCCCTTCGCACAGCATGTAGTCGGCGAAGCGACTCAGGGTCTTGCCTTTCTCCGCCGTGAAGATCTTGTTCGTGGCGGTGGGGACGATCATGTACGAATAGCTCGACATGGGGTAAGTACGTGGGTCGTTGCTGTTGTACACACCGTCGAGGTTCTGGGTCAGGTCGGGATTGATGGCGGCGGACATCAGCGCGACCGCGACCGACTGGAATGTCGGCTCGACGTAGTAGCCGGCCTTGTTGAGCACCTTCACCACCGGGAACCCGGACTTCATGGCGTACGAGTACTCCACGTAGGTGATGGCCCCCTCGCCGTAGTCCTGGCTGACGTAGCCAGCGACACCGAGCGATCCGTTCTGACCCTTGAACGACGCATTGACTTGCGGGAACTGCGATCGCATCCCCTGCGTCCAGATGTTTCCGTACTGCTTCGACATCCACAGCGTGAACTGCGCGCTCGTACCCGAGCCGTCCGAGCGGTAGACGGGGGTGATCGGTCGATCGGGCATCGCGAGGGCCGGGTTGTCGGCTTGGATCGCCGCGTCGTTCCATTTGGAGATCTGCCCCGAGAAGATCTTCGCGATGACCTCGCCGGAGAGTCGCAGATTGGTGACCCGTTTACCCCCGATCTTCAGGTTGTACATGAGGGAGGTTCCACCCGCGACGATGGGCATGTAGGCGTACCCGGTCGTCGGCTTCTCGGGGGGTGAGCCGTCCTCGGGATTCGCTTGAAACGGAATCTCGCTGATGGCGAAGTCCACGGTCTCTTTGATGAAATCACTGCGCCCGGCGCTCGACCCCGTCCCCGAGTAGTTCACCGTCATGCCGTAGTTGCTGGCCACGTTCTTACGCCACTGATCGAGCGCGTTCTGCGACCAGGTCGAGCCGGATCCGGAGATCGGCACGTACCCGTCGGCCTGTGCGGGCGACGGGGCTAGCGCGACGAGAGAGACGACCGCGAGCACCGCGGCGAAGCGGGCCAGGCGGGGACGGACATTCACGACGGGTTCTCCTCGGTGGATCGGTGGAAGCGTGCGGTGAGCGCGCGCAGCGAGAGGCGACGCTCGAGGTCCTCGGGCGGACGGCCCGGCGGCATGGAGCGTCGTCCGGCACGCGAAGCGGCGGCAGCGGACTCCCCCTCGATGCGGACGAGATCCCGAGCCGACGCGGCGGACGCGGCACGACGCTGACGGTCCGAGAGCTGGCCGGGCCCTCGACCACCGATGAGGCGGGCGACGATGAACAGGGTCAGCACGAGCAGCACGAGGGTGGCGGCGGCGCCGAACCCGCGGGCGATCATGCTCGGCTCCGGGGACTTCACGAAGTCGAACACCTGCAGCGGGAGCGAGATCATCGGACCCGAGAAGGGGTTCAGGTTCATCTCCGCGGTGACGCCCGAGGTGAGCAGCACCGGAGAGGTCTCGCCGATTCCGCGGGCGGTGCCGAGGATCACGGCCGTGACGAGACCGGAGCGCGAGGTGGGCAGGACGACGCTCCACACCGTGCGCCACCGGCTCGTGCCGAGCGCGTACGACGCCTCGCGCAGGTTGTGAGGCACCAGGCGCAGCACCACGTCGGAGGCCCGGATGATGATCGGGAGCATCATCACGCTGATGGCGAGGGATGCCGCGAACCCCGAGCGCTGATTCGTGATGAGGGTCACGACGGCGGCGTAGACGAACAGTCCCGCGACGATCGAGGGCAGAGCGGTCATGGCATCCGAGATGGTCCGCACGAAGCGGGCGAAGCGCCCGCCGATCTCGTTCAGGAAGACGGCCGTGGTCACCCCGAGCGGGATCGTGATCGTCAGGGCGATGCTGATCTGGATGAGCGTTCCGACGATGGCGTGCGCGATGCCACCCATCGTCAGCGGGTCGAGGGGACCGGCGAGCTTCATCGTCTCGGTGAAGAAGTTCGGGTGGAACAGGGCCGACGAGCCGCGCACGAGGGTGAAGAACACCACGAAGGCCAGCGCCCCGAGCAGGAGCACGCCCGCGGAGTAAAACAACGCGGTCATGACCCGCTCGCTGATGGCGAGACGGTCGGCGCGCATCGCGGTCAGCACCGCGTAGATGCCGAGGAAGCCGATGAACGACAGCACCACCCACCCGACAACACCCGTCATGGGGGTGAGCCATCCGAACATCAGTGTCGAGACGGCGATGGCCGCCGCCCCACTGCCGATGAGGTCGAATCGGTCGCCGAAGGGAACCGTCCGCAGATCGCGTCGCTCCCCGACGGCGCCCGTGCGACGCGGAATCGACGTGCGCGAGGCGTGACGCGGAGACTCGTCTCGCGCCGTGGCCGTCGGGGCCTCGGGGGTGAGGATCGCCATCAGTTGCTCTCCGCCCCGGACCGGCTGCGCGCGACGATCGTCGACGCGGTGAAGTTGACGATCAACGTGATGATGAACAGCACGAGCCCCGCCGCCATGAGGGCGGACAGGCCGAACTGGCTCGCCTCCCCGTAACGGAGGGCGATGAGCGCGGACACCGAGTTGGTGCCGGTCTTCAGGAGCTCGGTGTTGATCGTGAAGATCGGCGAGATGATCATGACCACGGCGATGGTCTCGCCGAGGGCGCGTCCGAGGCCGAGCATGGTGCCGCCGATGATGCCGCCCCGACCGAAGGGGAGCACGACGGCGCGGATCATCCCCCATCGGGTCGAACCGAGCGCGAGGGCCCCCTCCCGCTCGCCGAGCGGCGCCTGCGAGAACGCCTCGCGCATCACCGAGGTCTGGGTCGGCACGACCATGAGCGCCACGACGATCCCCGCGATGAACGCCGAGGAGGTGTACGCACCGGCGTCCGTCAGCCGTGCGCCGGTCTCGTCGGCGACGCGGAAGATCGGGATCCACCCGAAGTAGGTCGAGATCCACTGGGCGACCGGGATGACGCCCGCCTGGAGGAAGAACACGCCCCACAGCCCGAACACGACACTGGGCACGGCCGCCATCAGGTCGACCATCGTGATGAGAAGGCCCCGCGCCCGTGGCGGCACGATCTCGCTGATGAGCAACGCCGTCCCCATCGCCAGCGGCACAGAGATGGCCATGGCCACCAGGGCGATGGTCACCGTCCCGAACAGCACGGCGGCGACACCGAACGTGCCGGTCTCGGGCGACCATTCCTGCGTCGTGAGAAACGACGGCCCCGCCACCGCGAGGGCATCGCCGGCGCGCGCCGTGAGGAAGATCCCGACGGCGAGCATCACCGCGACGGTGATGGTTCCCGCGGCATACGCGGTGGTGCGGAACACCCGATCGGCGATGACGGGAGCGCTCCTCAACGAGCGTGGTGTCGGCTTCGCCGCGTCCGTCGTCGGCGGCAGCACCGCCGTCGTGGTGTCCGTCATGCGCCCTCCATCGATCGCGCCGGGAGTCGGCCGCGCCTCACGTCGCTCATCCTCGAACGACGAGGGGAGGATCGCGGGGCGCCGGTCGACCGGCCGGTGTCGCGACTCGCTCGCTTCCCCTGGAACCGGCTCGGGTCGCCGGCATTGCGAGGCTAGGAGCCAGCCGTGAACGGCACCCGGTTCGACTGTCCACGTCGGCTGGCGGGGTGGTGAACGAGAGACGCTCGAAGGTGAACGAGGGACGACGCCGGTCGAGGCGTCATCGCGGTCCGCCCGTCGGCGAGGCGGTCGGGACCGGCGTCGGCGTGGACGACGGAGACGGCGGGGTCGGCGTCGGAGTGGCCCGGGCTGCGGCGACGAGGATCGTCACGGCGCTTCCGAGGCGGACGGCGCTTCCCGCCGCGGGTTCGACGCCGACGACGGTCCCGGTCGGTCGGTCGGAGGCGACGGTCGTCTGCGCCGGGACGAACCCCGCTGCGCGCATCGACGAGGCCGCTCCCGCGGCATCCATTCCGACGACGTCCGGGACGAGATTGGATCCGGATGCCACGACCAGGCGCACCGCGGAACCGCGCGCGACCGCCGTCCCGGGGGCCGGGTCGGAGGAGAGCACCGTCCCGCCGGACTGGGGCGCGTCGCGCTCGGTGATGTCACCGACGACGAACCCCGCCTCCGCGAGCGCGAGTCGCGTGTCGTCGAGGGAGCCGAAGGCGGGCACGAGCGCGGTGGCGATCGGTGCGGGCGTGCCGGGGTCCGACGCGGTCGGTTGCGGCGTCGAGGTCGTCGTCGCGGTGGGCACCGGAGCCGAGGCCGCCGCGGACGGCTCGGCCGCGGGCGCCGCACGACCAGCGTTCGCCATGAGGGGGACGGCGGCCGCCGTGCCCGCCAGCAGCAGCACGATGGCCGCGATCGCTCCCCACCGGGGTCCGTGTCGCGTCGACTCGTCCACCGGAGCGGGGGCCGGTGCCGAACCGGCACCGAGAGGGGCGGCCGTCAGGACCCGTGTCGACGACACCTCGTCATCGCCGGGGGCGGGCGCTCGCACGGGGGTGACCGCATCGAGGACCGCCGCGCGCATCTCGGCGGCGTCGGCGAAGCGGTCCGCCGGCTCCTTGAGCATCGATCGCACGACCACGCGATCGAGCGCACCGGGGACGGACCGAACGGCCACGGACGGGACGGGAGGCGGGGCGTGCAGGTGGGCCCGGATGACGGCGGTCCGATCACTCCCCGAGAACGGGGCGCGACCGGTGAGCGCGAAGTACAGCATCCCGCCGACCTGGTACAGGTCGCCACGCGGGCCGACGGGCTGCCCGCTCAGCTGCTCGGGCGAGGCGAACTCGGCGTTTCCGACCACCCCCGCAGTGACCGGCGACACGGAGCTGCGCAGAACGTCGTCGCCGTGGGCCGTCTCTCCCGCCGCATCGGCGAGGCCGAAATCGAGGAGCGTCGATCGGGGGCGGCCCTCGTCGTCGACGCGCACGAGCACGTTCGCGGGCGACACATCGCGGTGCACGAGACCGACCGCGTGAGCGGCACCCAGCGCATCGAGGATGTCCCCGGCGACCGCCCCGGCGTGGACCGCGGAGAGCGGACCGGTGGCACGGACGTGCTCCGCGAGGGTCACGCCTTCGACGATCTGCTGGGCGATCCAGGCGATGGGGATGCCGTGCTCGAGGAAGGTCCCCATGTCGACGATGGCGACGATCGACGGGTGGGAGACGTGCGCCGTCCGCCTGCCCTCGCGGAGGAAGGCCTCGCGGACGGTGTCGGTCTGAGAAAGGTGGGGATGCAGCAGTTTGACGGCGACGGTCTGACCGGTCACCTCATCCCGAGCGCGGAAGACGGATGCCGTTCCCCCGGTGCCGAGGAGACCCTCGACGCGGAAGCGCCCGGCGATGAGACCGGTGTCGTCGTCGACCATCAGTCGCCCCGCTCGCACGGCTCGAGCGGGTCCGAGGAGGCCACCGTCCGACGAGCGATCACGCGGGCTGCGCCGACACGCGCGAGCGTCGACCGGACGCGCTTCCGATGCTGACGCCTTCGCTCACATCGGCGCAGCGGAACACCGCGACGGCCGCGCGGCCGGCCGCCGACGCCTCGCCGGCGGACTCGTACCAGCGCGCGGCGGTCGCGATCGGCCGATCGCCGCGGCGCAGCACCCACGCGTGCTTGGTCGCCACGGGGCCGCGGACCGTCGACACCTGCATCTGGTCCGCGCGAGACTGTTCGACCCGGGCCGCGTCGACCGCGACGGCCGGGGAGGCGAACACCGTCGCGCAGCGGGCGAGCTCGCGGTTGTTCGTCGCGAGGAGCCGCCAGACCCCGAAGACCCCAATCGGGGCGAGAGCACCCGCGGCCGTGGGGCTCTCCATGAGGGCGAGTTGAGATGCCGCCAGCTCGGGGAGGAGGTACGAACGGAAGAGCAACCACGCGCTCAGGCGCGGGTCGCGCACCGAACGGAAAGTATCGAAGATCACGCGTCCGCGGCGCGCGCGTGATTCGGAGAGCGATTCGCTCACGGAAGGCCCCTGTCTGACGGACCTCTGCGTCGGGGCTTCGGGTCCCCCACGCTGTTCCGCAGAGAAGAACGTCCTCCGCCCGCATGGCCGTGGCGCGAGCAGAGGGTGAACGAGCGGTTCACCACCCCGCAACGATTCGTCGCGAACTCATAAGCACAGTTCACCAGCCGGTTCACCCGCCGTGGTGTCGTGCCGAGGGAGGTCGCGCGCAGACGGGCGCCCGAGGGGCGTCACGATGCACGCGCGCCGAGGACGTGCGTGCCACGGCGGTCGGCTCAGAGCGTGCGACGGCCCTCGAAGGCGCGACCGAGGGTCACTTCGTCGGCGTATTCGAGGTCGCCGCCGACGGGGAGACCGGATGCCAACCTCGTCACGCGGATCTCGAGGGTGTGCAGCAACCGGCTGAGGTAGGTCGCCGTCGCCTCGCCCTCGAGGTTGGGGTTGGTGGCGAGGATGACTTCTTGCACCGTGCCGTCGGCGAGGCGCTGCATGAGCTGGGTGACGCGCAGGTCGTCGGGGCCGATGCCCGCGATGGGGCTGATGGCGCCGCCGAGCACGTGGTACAGACCGCGGAACTCACGGGTGCGCTCGATGGCGGCGACGTCCTTGGCGTCTTCGACGACGCAGATGAGCGTCGCGTTGCGGCGGGGGTCGCGACAGATCGAGCAGCGATCCTGCTCGGAGACGTTGCCGCAGATCTCGCAGAACTTCACCTTGTCGCGGATCTCGCCGAGGAGCGTCGACAGGCGCGATACGTCGAAGGAGGGCGACTGGAGGATGTGGAACGCGATCCGCTGCGCCGACTTCGGGCCAATACCGGGGAGGCGTCCGAACTCGTCGATCAGGTCTTGGACGATGCCGTCGTACATCAGGTGAACCTCGTCGGGGGCTCGTAGGGTTCGTCGCGCACGTAGGTGGCGCCGAGCATCTGGCGGACCACGGCCTCACCGTACCGCTGGACTCCCCCGCTGAGCGGCGCCATCCGCGGGACGACCACGGGCGGGATGGGCGCCTCGACCTCGTCGACCGGGGGGATGACGTCGTCGTCGTCGACCTCGTCGGGGGCGGGCACCGAGGGGGTGACCTCGCGCGGCGGCAGGACGGCGCCCTCGTGCACCGCCGCAGGTGCGACGGCCGTGGCTTCATCGGGCTCGTCGTCCACCGCGAGCGCCGTAGACGGTGCCACGGGAGCCCGGAGGGCGGTCGGCGCGGAACCGTCGGATGCGGGAATCGGGGCGACGGCCCATTCCGTGACCGACGACGAGTACGGCGCGGAGGTCTGCGAGCCACGGGGACCGGACGCCGGGGCTCCAGAGGTGGGACTGTGCGTGGGCGCCGAGCCCGCCGGACCACGAGACGGCCCGCCGGGACCGGGGCCACCGGGCCCGCCCGAACCGTCCTGCTCGAGGCGCGCGAGGTATTTGACCCGGATGCCGAGGACGGCCTGGATGGCCTGGCGGAGGTCTTCGCTCGGACCACCCTCGGGAGTGCGCGTCTTGAAGGCCGTGAGGTCGCTGGCCGTGCGGAACGCCAGCGTGAGCACGTCGCCCTCGAACGCGGCGACCGCGGCGGTGGAGACGACGAGCCACGACGACCGGCTGGCGACCCCGAGCTGACCGAGCACTTCGGGCCACGCGTCGCGCACGTGGCCGAGCTCGATCGGACCGACCGGGGTGGCCGGCGGCGTGGGCGCGGTCGGTTCGAGAGGAGACGCGTCGTCGGCGGGAGGGGCGTCAGCGCTGGCGGCGTCGGCGGCCGGAGCCTCGGCGGGCGGGCCGTCGGCGCTCGGGGCCTCGACCGGCGAAGCATCAGCCGTCGGGCTGCCTACGGCCGACGCGACGGGCGGCGAGGACGCGGAAGACGGTGCATCGTCGGGAGACGACGCGCCCACCCCGGACTCCGCTGCGGTCGACGCCGACGTGGAGTCGGCGTCGCGCTCTGCGGCGGCGGTCTCGGGAGTGGGAGCCGTGTCGAAAGGATGGGCCTCGTCGGAGGAGACCGCGCGGGCACGACCAGCCGCGGAGGAACCGGTTCGCGCGGGAACAGCCGCCCCCGGCATCGACCCGCGGTCGGGCTGCTCCTGCCCCCGGCGATCTACGGCAGCGGCGGGCGCGGACATCGGCTCGTCGTCGTCGAACGGCGGAGGAGCGTCGTCGTCGGTGAACGGCGGCGGGGCGTCGTCATCGCTCGGCAGGGGCTCGGCGGACGTGTCGGGTCGGCCGGGAGCAGCGTCTCTCGAGGGCGCGACGGCGGCCGACACCGCTTCGGACGAGGCCGAGTCCGGCGACGCCGCCGCGGCGGGGGCGACGGAGGGGGATGCCACCTCGGGCGCCGCGGTCCGCCCCGGAGACGCCACGGTCGGCGATGCGACGGCGGCGGAACCCGAGCGAGGCGAAACGGCGGGGGAGGCGACCGTCGGCGACGCGATACCCGGGGACGCCACACCCGGCGAGGCGACACTCGGCGAGGCAACACCCGGGGACGACACACCCGGCGAAGCGACACCGGGGGATGCCACCGGCGCGGACGCCGCGCCCGGCGCCGCGATCCCCGGCGAAGCGAACCGAGAACCACCCGGGCTCGCGACCGCGGGGGCCGCCGGAGCCGCACCCGGGGTGGCGATGTCAGCGGAGGGCGATGCCGGACGCCCCGTGGCCGGGGCGGGGGCGGACGCTCCGCCGCGTGCCGCCTCGAGGTCGTGCGCCATGGCGGGCGATGTGCCCTGGGCGACCCCGGCGTGGGTGAGCACGCGCGCAACGAGAAGCTCGAGCTGCAATCGCGGGGACGTGGCCCCGGTCATCTCGTCGAGAGCCGCGACGACCAGGTCGGCCGTGCGCGAGAGGCGCGCGGCGCCGAAGGCTGTCGCCTGGCGCGACATGCGCTCGAGCTCGTCATCGGGCACCCCGCGCAGCACCGCCGAGGCGCCGGCACCGGTGGCGGCCACGACGATCAGGTCGCGAAGCCGCTCGAGCAGGTCATCGACGAAACGACGCGGATCTTGACCGGTCTGAACGACCCGGTCGACGGCGGCGAAAGCTCCTCCGCCGTCATTCGCGGCGAAGGCGTCGACGACCTCGTCGAGCAGCTCGGAGTGCGTGTAGCCGAGCAGAGCGACCGCGCGCTCGTAGCGCACCAGCACGTGCCCCTCGGCGTCGGCGTCGCTGCCGGCGATGAGCTGGTCGAGCAACGAGAGAGTGTCGCGCGGCGACCCTCCGCCAGCGCGGACGACGAGGGGCAGCACGCCGGCTTCGACGCCCACGCCCTCGGTCTCGCAGAGCTCTTGGACGTACTCGAGCATCGCGGCCGGCGGCACGAGTCGGAACGGGTAGTGGTGCGTACGCGAGCGAATGGTGCCGAGCACCTTCTCGGGCTCGGTCGTGGCGAAGATGAACTTCACGTGCGCGGGCGGCTCTTCGACCAGCTTGAGCAGGGCGTTGAAGCCCTGCTGCGTGACCATGTGCGCCTCGTCGAGGATGAAGATCTTGAAGCGATCGCGCGCCGGGGCGAAGATCGCGCGCTCGCGCAGGTCGCGGGCGTCGTCGACGCCGTTGTGGCTCGCCGCGTCGATCTCGACCACGTCGAGCGAGCCGCCGCCGCCGCGCCCCAGCTCGACGCAGCTGTCGCACGTTCCGCACGGGGTGTCGGTGGGGCCGGCTGCGCAGTTGAGGCAGCGGGCGAGGATGCGTGCCGACGTGGTCTTTCCGCAGCCGCGCGGACCGGAGAACAAGTACGCGTGACCCACGCGGTCGCTGCGCAGGGCGGTCATGAGCGGCTCGGTCACCTGCGACTGCCCGATCATCTCGCCGAACGCCTCGGGGCGGTAGCGGCGGTACAGGGCTGTGGTCACTCCCCCAGCCTACGGCGTACCTCCGACATCGCCTCCGCGGCCGCTCCCCCCGCGGCTCACCCTCCGCGTGGGGGGTGTATCGAGCACCGGATGCCGGATCCCCACGCCGCTCGGCGCTCGACCGACCCGCCCGCCGTCACCGGAGCAGGAAACGACCTCGGAACAGGCCGGTTCTTCTCTCGCTGCCCTGTTCTCGTCGCATCCGCCTGTTCTCATGCCATCCGCCGCGCCCCCGAAGCCGGCGCCGCACCGCTCCCCCGAAACGCCGAACGCGGCGACACCCCGGAGGATGCCGCCGCGTCACGGAGACTCAGAAGCCGCCGTCGAGTCCGACCGCGATCGGGCCGGTGTCGTCGCCGACGATCGGGATCGCCGTGGTGACGATCGGGACCGACGCCGACAGCAGCGTGCCGTCCTCGCGCACCGATCCCTCGAGCTGCCGGATCGACGGGCGTCCCGGACGCACCGGACCCTGACCGTGCAGCGCAACGCGCACCGTCTCGCCCGGGCTGACGGTGTAGTCCACTCCGCGCACCGCGAAGGTGACCGCTTCGCCCTCTCCCCCGGCGCGCAGAGTCAGCGCCGACGCGGTGAGGGTGATGTCGAGGCGCGTGCCGTGCCAGTGCAGCACGTACGACAGCTCGGGCCAGTCGGCGGGCAGACGCGGGTCGAAGGTGAGCAGACCGAAGTGGTCGCGCATGCCGCCGAAACCGCTCACGAGGGCCGTCCAGACGCCACCGGCCGAGGCGACGTGCACCCCGTCCGAGGCGTTGTGGTGCAGGTCGCCGAGGTCGACGAACGCCGCCTGACGGAAGTACTCCAGCGCGAGGTCCTGGTAGCCCACCTCGGCCGCGAGGATCGACTGCACGACCGCCGACAGCGTCGAATCGCCCGTGGTCAGCGGGTCGTAGTACTCGAAGTCGGCGAGCTTCTCGGCATCCGTGAAGTGGTTTCCCTGCAGGAACAACGCGAGCACCACATCGGCCTGCTTGAGCACCTGGTACCGGTAGATCACCAGCGGGTGGAAGTGCAGCAGCAGCGGGCGCTGATCGGGCGGGGTGTTCTCGAGATCCCAGATCTCGCGCTCGAGGAAGACGGCGTCCTGAGGATGGATGCCGAGGGCCTCGCTGAACGGGATGTGCATGGCCTCGGCGGCTTTGTCCCAGCGCTCGGGCTCGGAGGGGTCGAGGTTCATGCGGTCGGCCATCTGGGCGTACGACTCGGGGCTGTTCTCGGCGAGATCGCGCACGGTGCGCGCCGCGAAGCGCAGGTTGAAACGCGCCATGACGTTCGTGAAGAGGTTGTCGTTCACGACCGTTGTGTACTCGTCGGGCCCGGTGACGCCGTGGATGTGGAACGAGTCGTGCTCGCCCTCGTCGGCCGCGTCGCTCGAACGCCAGAACCCGAGCGTCGACCACAGGCGCGCGGTGTCGACGGCGATGTCCACGCCCTCGCGGGCGAGGAACTCCTCGTCTCCCGTCGCGCGGACGTACTTGGCCAGCGCGAAGGCGACGTCGGCGTTGATGTGGTACTGCGCGGTGCCGGCGGCGTAGTACGCGGAGGCCTCTTCGCCGTTGATGGTGCGCCAGGGGAACAGCGCCCCGGCCTCGTTGAGCTGGTGCGCGCGCTTGCGCGCGGCGGGGAGCATGAGGTAGCGCATCCGCAGCGCGTTGCGGGCCCAGAGCGGCGACGTGTACGCCAGGAACGGCAGGACGTAGACCTCGGTGTCCCAGAAGTAGTGGCCGCTGTAGCCGGATCCGGTGACGCCCTTGGCGGGAACGCCCTGTCCGTCGGCGCGCGCCGCGGCCTGCGCGAGCTGGAACAGGCACCAGCGGGTGGCCTGCTGCAGGTCGCCGTGACCGCCGATGCGCACGTCGGAGCGGTCCCAGAAATCGGCGTACCAGGCGATCTGCTTCTCGACGAGCTTGTCGACGCCCGTCTCGACCGCGCGGTCGAGCGTGCGACGGCAGCGGTCGAGGAGCTCACCCGTGGGGACACCCCGCGAGGTGTGGTAGCTCACGAGCTTCGTGATCGTGGTCGGAACGCCGGCCCGGGCGTGCACGCGATAGACGTTCTTGGCGATGTCGGGCTCGATGAGCTGACGCGAGGTGTACTCGTTCTCGGTCTCGACGAGGTGGTCGGCGATGACCGCGAGGGTCATGTTCGACTCGCTGACCTCGTAGCTGAGCGCCGATCGGTTGCCGTCCTGCCAATACTCGCGCGGCTGCAGCACGCGGTCGCTGAGCTTCTCGGTCTTCCGCGGGTCGAAACCGGACTGCTTGGATGCCATCGGCGAGCCGCCGTAGATGCCCTCGCCGTCCTGCCGGTTCAACAGCTGGCTGCTGACGGTGACGGGAGCGTCGGCGTCGAGCACCGTGACGGTCAAGCGGAGCACCGCGAGGTGCTTCTCGTCGAAGGACACGAAGCGTTCGTCCTCGATGCGGACGCGCTTGCCCGAGGGGGTGACCCACAGGATGTTGCGGCGCAGGATCCCCTGGCGCATATCGAGCACGCGCTCGTACTCGCGGACGTCGGCGACATCGAGCGAGAGCGGCTCGTCGTCGACGTAGACGCGCATGACCTTGGCATCCGGAGCGTTGATGATCGTCTGCCCGACCTCGGCGAAGCCGTAGGCCTGCTCGGCGTGACGGATGGGGAACGTCTCGTGGAAGCCGTTGATGAACGTGCCCTGCTCGAGGGCGAACCGCCCCTCGATCGGGTTGCCGCGCAGGCCGAGGTAGCCGTTGCCGACGGCGAAGAGGGTCTCGGTGACCCCCACGTCGTCGATCGAGTACTCGGTCTCGACGAGGCGCCATTCGTCGACGGGGAAGCGATCGCGATCGATCATCGGGGGCGTGCCTTCCGGTGGCAGGGTCGAACGTCGACGCGAGACGGCGGGGGGCCGCTCGCGCGGGTGGTGCGCGGTGTCGCCGTGCGGGACGGCGCGGGGGTGTCGCGGGTGGCGACGGCTCAGTCTACGAACGCGGCGAGGTCGTCGACGACCACGGTGGCCCCGGCGGAGCGGAGGTCATCGGCTCCGACGCCCCGGTCGACCCCCACGACGACGCCGTAGCCGGCGGCGACGGCGGATTGCACGCCGCTCAGCGCGTCTTCGACGGCCACGGACCGCGCGGGGTCGACCCCGAGCAGCCGAGCCGCTTCGGCGAAGACATCGGGGGCGGGCTTCGACGAGAGGTGATCGCGCTCGGCGATGACACCGTCCATCACGACGGGGAAGCGATCGCGGATGCCCGCGGCTTCGAGGACCTCGACGGCGTTCTTCGAGCTCGAGACCACTGCGATGGGGGTCCCCGCCGCCTGGAGCACGTCGAGGAGCGCGACCGACCCGGGGTAGGGGGCGATCCCCTCGCGACGGAGGATCTCGGAGAAGACGACATTCTTTCGGTTGCCGACCCCGCACACGGTGTCTTCGGACGGATCGTCGGAGGGGTCGCCCCACGGCACCTCGACGTCGCGGCTGCGCAGCAGACTCGCGACCCCGTCGTACCGCTTCTTGCCGTCGACGTACTCGAAGTAGTCGCGATCGGTGTAGGCCGGCTCGATCTTCCACGCCGCGAAGAGCTCGTCGAACATGGTCTTCCAGGCCCTCATGTGCACCTCGGCCGTGGGCGTGAGCACGCCGTCGAGATCGAAGAGCACACCCTCGAACGCGATGAGGTCAGGCAGGTCGGGGCTGTCGGTCACGGCGGGCTCCAGGTCGGGATGCGGTGCGTGGGCGGCGGGGCGCGGCGCTCTCAGGGTAGCGGGCGGGGCCCCACCGGCGCGGGTCGTGGCGTCGGTTCATTCAACCCGGTAGAGGGTCGGTGGGGGTCAGCTCGCGACGGACAGCGTCTGACGTGCGATCTCGAGCTCCTCATCGGTGGGCACGACGAGCACCTCGACGCGCGAGGCGTCGGTGGAGATGCGCCGGATGCCGCGACCGCGCGTCGCGTTGCGCTCGGCGTCGATCTCGACCCCGGCGAATCCGAGGGTCGCCATGGCCTCGGCCCGCACGGCGGCGGCGTTCTCGCCCACGCCCGCGGTGAACGAGATCACGTCGACCCCGTTCAACTGCGCGAGGTAGGCGCCCGCGTACGCGCGCAGGCGGTGGATGTAGACGTCGAAGGCGAGGCGCGCCGCGGGGTCCCCCGCCTCGCGTCGCTGCTGGATGTCGCGCATGTCGGACACCCCCGCGATGCCGAGCAGGCCCGAGCGCTTGTTGAGGAGCGTGTCGAGGTCGGCGGTCGACATGTCGGCGCGACGCGCCAACTGCAGCAGCACCGCGGGGTCGAGGTCGCCCGAGCGCGTGCCCATGACGAGGCCCTCGAGCGGGGTGAGACCCATCGACGTGTCGACCGATCGGCCGCCCTCGATCGCGGCGACCGAGGCCCCGTTGCCGAGGTGGAACACGATCTGCTTCAGCTCGGCGAGCGGGCGACCCACGAAGGCGGCCGCGGCCTCGCTGACGAACTTGTGGCTGGTGCCATGGAAGCCGTACCGACGGATGCGGTGGGCCTCGGCGACCTCGCGGTCGATGGCGTAGGTGTACGCCTCGGGTGCGAGCGACTGGTGGAAGGCCGTGTCGAACACGGCCACGTGCGGCACGTCGGGGAACGCCTTCTTCGCCGCGACGATCCCGGCGAGGTTCGCGGGGTTGTGGAGGGGTGCCAGCACGGAGAGCTCGTCGATGTTGATCTCGACGAGGGGGGTCACCACGGTGGGCGCGAAGAAGCGCGCACCTCCGTGCACGACGCGGTGCCCGACCGCGACCGGGGCGTGCTCGTCCAGCGAAGGCCCGTGCGCGGCGAAGGCGTCGAGCATGACGGCGAAGCCCGCGGTGTGATCGGGGATCTCGCGCTCGATCGTGTACGTGGCATCCGTCACCGTGGGTGCCGGAACGTCGGGGGCGGCGAGGGCGGCCGCCGTGAGCGTGTGGGTCGCAACGCCCGTGCCCTCGCCGATGCGCTCGACGAGACCGGATGCCAGCACGCGCTCGTGCGCCATGTCGAGCAACTGGTACTTGAACGACGACGAACCGCTGTTGACGACGAGGACGACGCTCACTGGGTGCCCCCCTGGGCCTGGATCGCCGTGATGGCGATGGTGTTGACGATGTCGTCGACGAGGGCGCCGCGCGAGAGGTCGTTGATGGGTTTGTTCAGGCCCTGCAGCACGGGGCCGATGGCCACCGCGCCGGCCGAGCGCTGCACGGCCTTGTAGGTGTTGTTGCCCGTGTTGAGGTCGGGGAAGACGAACACCGTCGCCCGACCGGCGACCTCGGAGTCGGGCATCTTGGCCCGCGCGACGGCGGCGTCTGCCGCGGCGTCGTACTGGATGGGCCCCTCGACGAGCAGTTCGGGCGCACGCTCGCGCACCAGGGCGGTCGCGGTGCGGACCTTCTCGACGTCTGCTCCGGTGCCCGACTCGCCCGTAGAGTACGACAGCATGGCCACGCGCGGCGCGATGCCGAACTGCTCGGCCGTGGCCGCCGACGACACCGCGATGTCGGCAAGCTGTTCACTCGTGGGGTCGGGGATGACGGCGCAGTCGCCGTAGACGAGCACGCGATCGGCGAGGGCCATGAGGAACACGCTCGAGACGACCGAGACGCCCGGGGCGGTCTTGATGATCTCGAAGGCGGGGCGGATCGTGTGCGCCGTGGTGTGCGCGGCCCCCGAGACCATGCCGTCGGCGAGGCCCAGGTGCACCATGAGCGTGCCGAAGTACGACACGTCGGTCACGGTGTCGGCGGCCTGGGCGTAGGTGACGCCCTTATGGGCGCGGAGCCGCGCGTACTCGGTGGCGAACTTGTCGACGTGCACGGCGTCGAAGGGGCTGAGCACCTCGGCGTCGCGGATGTCGATGCCGAGCTCGATCGCGCGCCCGCGCACCTCGATCGGTTCGCCGAGGATCGTGAGGTCGGCGATGCCGCGCGAGAGCACGGTGGCGGCGGCGCGCAGGACGCGGTCGTCGCCTCCCTCGGGCAGCACGATGCGGCGCTTGTCGCTGCGGGCGCGGTCGACGAGGCCGTACTCGAACATGAGCGGGGTGACGACGCTCGGGCGGGCGACGCCCAGCTCGCGCGTGAGCAGCTCGGTGTCGACGTGGCGCTCGAAGAGCGCGAGCGCGGTGTCGTACCGGTGCTGCGAGTCGGCGGCGAGGCGACCGCGCGTGTTCATGATGCGCACCGCGGTGTCGTAGGTGCCGAGGTCGGTCGCGATGATCGGCAGGGGCGAGCCGAGGCCGTCGATCAGGCGCACGATCGCGTCGGGTAGCTCGAACCCGCCGTTGAGCACGATGCCCGCGAGCGAGGGGAACGTGCCCGAGGCGTTGGCCAGCAGGGCGGCGATGAGCACCTCGCTGCGGTCGGCCGGGATGACCACGACCGCCGACTCCTTGAGTCGCGGCAGCACGTTGACCATCGACATGCCGGCGACGACGACATCGAGGACCTCGCGGGTCAACAGAGCCGGGTCGCCCTTGATGAGCTCGCCCTCGACCGAGCGCAGCACGCCGCGCACCGAAGGGGCGATGAGGAAGCGGTCTTCGGGGAGGGCCCACACGGGCACGCTGCGACGGTCGGCCGGAGCCCCGACCGGAAGCGCGTCGACGACCTGACGCACGGATGCCGTGATCTCGTCGAGGTGGTCGGGATCGGCGCGGTTGGCGATCACGGCGAAGAGCGCGGCCCGCTCGTGCTGCAGCTCGGAGACGGCGAGCGAGGCGATCTGCCCGACCTCGTTCGGGGTGCGCGCGACCGACATGCCCAGCGTCTCGCTATGACCCTGCTGCGCGCGACCGCCGAGCACGAGCAGCACGGGGGCGCCGAGGTTCGCCGCGATGCGGGCGTTGTAGGCGAGCTCTGCGGGGCTGCCGACGTCGGTGTAATCGCTACCGATGATGACGACCGCGTCGCACTGAGCCTCGACGGCCTTGTAGCGCTCGACGATGCGGGCCAGCGCGGCATCGGCGTCGTCGCGCACGTCGTCGTAGGTCACCCCCACGCAGTCGTCGTAGGCGAGGTCGACGCTGTCGTGGTCGAGCAGCATCTCGAGCACGTAGTCGCGTTCGGCGGTGGAGCGCGCGATGGGCCGGAACACCCCCGCGCGCGGGGTGACACGGCTGAGGGCGTCGAGCACGCCCAGAGCCACGGAGGACTTGCCCGAATGACCTTCGGCCGACGTGATGTAGATGCTCTGCGTCACGGAGCCAGCCTATTGCGGGCCTCCGACACCGCCGCGGGGTTGCTTCGGCGTCGAGTGATCAGGAGCGGTGCGCGGACAGGATGCGCGCACCGGCCGAGCGGAGGTCCCCGGCGAGCGCCGCGTCGGGGTCGAGGTCGGCGATGATCCCGGAAACCCCGTCGAGCGGGAGGATTCCGAAGCGCGACGCCGTCCCGAGCTTCTCTTCGCTCGCGAGGACGAACGTCTCGGCCGCGCGGACCGCGAGCGCGCGCTTCATGGCCGCCTCCTCGGCATCCCCCGTCGACAGTCCCGTTTCGGGGTGAACCCCCGTCACACCCAGGAAGAAGAGGTCGGCGCTGACGCTCTGCGCTGCTTCCATCGCCGCGGCTCCGCAGGCGACCGCCGAATGCTTGAAGAGGCGCCCACCGAGGACGATGACCTCGGCGTCGTGATCGAGGAGCGCGGCGGCGATCGTCGGCGAGTGCGTGATGATCGTGCCGCCGAAGGAGCGTGGCATCAGGTCGACCATCGCCAGGGTCGTCGTGCCCCCGTCGAGCAGGACGGTGCAGCCGGGCTCGATGAGGGCGACCGCGGCGGCGGCCACGCGCTCTTTGCTCCCCCGAGCGACCTCGCGACGGGCGGAGTAGTCGGCGACGGCCGGCGACGCCGGGAGCGCCCCGCCGTAGACGCGGACCGCGAGGCCCGCGGCATCCAATTCTCGAAGATCTCGGCGAATGCTGTCTTCGGAGAGTCCCCACTCGACGGCGATGTCCTTCACGACGAGACGCCCGTCGCGCCGGAGCCGGTCGAGCAGAGCGTGTCTGCGGGCGGCGGCGAGCATGGTTCACATTGTTGCACGTTTCTGCACTATCGTTCCGAATCATGAACGACGCTCGCCCCGGCACCACCGTCCCCGATCACCGCGGTCGCAGCGGGCTGCACCTCACGGGTCTCGCCCTCGACCGCAACCCGCGGGTGGAGGTCACCGACGTCGACCTCCTCGCGGCCGGCTGGCACGTGCTGCGGGCGACGACGTTCCGCTACCGCGGAGACGACGGCGAATGGACGACCCTCACGCGCGAGACCTACGACCGCGGCAACGGGGCGACGATCCTGCTCTACGACCCCGACCGGCGCACCGTTCTGCTCACCCGGCAGTTCCGCTACCCCGCCTACGTCAACGACCACCGCGACGGCATGCTCATCGAGACCGCCGCAGGCCTGCTCGACGACGACGATCCGATCACCGCGATCCGCCGCGAGGCCGAGGAGGAGACGCGGGTGCGGGTCGACGAGGTGCAGCACGTGTTCGACGTCTACATGAGCCCGGGATCGGTCACCGAACGCCTGCACTTCTTCGCCGCGGCCTACGACGGCGCCCAGCGCGAGGGCGATCGCGGGGGCCTTGCCGAGGAGGACGAAGAGATCGAGATCGTCGAGTACGACATCGACGTCGCGCTGGCGAAGATCCGCGACGGATCGATCCAGGATGCCAAGACCATCATGCTGCTGCAGTGGGCGGTGCTCGACGGGCCCTTCGCACGGAACTGAGGCACGGCATCCGAGATCGGGCTCCGGTTTCCGGGCAAAGAAAAGACCCTCCGCGCACCCGGTAGAGCCTGGTTACCCTTGCTACGTTTCCGTCCTGGGGGAGTTGGCCGGGATACCGCCACGCGGAGAGCCGTGTACAGCCTACCCGACCGGAGGAGCACCCCCCACCCGCGCTCATCGCACGCACGACGAAGCGGCCGAGATGCATCGCACCCCGGCCGCCTGTTCGCCGAAGGTCAGCGCGACAGACGCAGCGTCACCAGGTGGAACGGGCGCAGCTCCAGATCCACGACCCCGCCCTGCACGGCGGTCACCGCCGCGGCCTCCAGGTCGCGCTCCAGGAGATCGGTCTCGCTCACGCGGGCGACGTCGAAGCCGGCCTCGAGCCGGGCCTGCGTGCGTTCCCCCAGCGCTTCGTAGAGACGTACGACGACGTCTCCCGACCCGTCCTGCGCGAGCTTGACGGCCTCGACGACGACACCGGGGGCATCGATTGACACCAGGGGCGCCACGCTCTCGCGCGCGGCATCCGTCACGACCCGCAGGGGAAGGTTCGTGCGGTAACCCTCCGCGACAGCGTCGAGCACGTCGGCCCCCACGACGATGCCCACCTCGAGGTGATGCGCGCCCTGGTCCTGCCCGGGGTCGGGGAAGATCGCCGAGCGGATGAGAGAGAGGCGCACGAGCGAGAAAGTGCCCCCGCCGTCCCGCTCGTGACGGGTGATGTCGTGTCCGTAGGTCGAATCGTTGGTCACGGCGACACCGAAGTCCGGTTCGGCGACGCGCACCCAGCGGTGCGCGGCGGTCTCGAAGCGGGCGGCGTCCCACGAGGTGTTCGTGTGCGTCGGGCGCGTGATGTGACCGAACTGGATCTCGGATGCTGCGCGGTCGGTGTGGACGTCCACGGGGATGCCGAGCTTGAGCAGCTTCTGCTGTTCGTGCCAGTCGATGTCGAGCGAGAGACGCACCGTGCGGGAGCCCGCGGCGAGCGCGATGCGCTCCACGATCGTCGAGTCGCCGACCGTACGCTCCACGACGACCGCGTCACCGTCGGCGCGCACCGCGTCGGCGCCGTCGAGGGCGGTGGCGTGCCGGCGGTAGGTCTCGTCGATGTCCCACGCGTCCCACTGCGTGGGGGTGTCGCGGAAGATCTCGAACAGCCCCGCGACCTGGCCCGCGGGAACGACCTCGCGGCCGGTCACCACGTCGACGAGCGAGATGAGCAGCCCCCGGGCATCGATCACGGCGTGGATGATGCCGTTGTCGAGCACGAATCCGTCACCCTCGGCGCGCGGGGTCACGTCGCGAAGGCTCGGCGCCGCTGCGATGCCCAGGGCCGGGGAGCCCGCTCGGGAATGAGGCGTGGCGTTGGCGAGCAGGGTACGGTCGCCCTCGCCGACGAGCGCCCGCAGGCTGTCGGCGATGATCTGCTCGAGCTCGGTCGAGATGGCCGCGTAGTTGCGCTCGGCGTCGCGGTGCACCCAGGCGATCGAGGTGCCGGGCAGGATGTCGTGGAACTGCTGCAGCAGCACCAGGCGCCACAGGCGCTGGAACGCCTCGGCGGGGTATTCCGCCCCGGTGCGGACGGTCGCGGTGGCCGCCCACAGCTCCGCCTCGCGCAGCAGGTGCTCGCTGCGGCGGTTGCCCTGCTTGGTGCGCAGCTGGCTGGTGTAGGTGCCGCGGTGGAACTCGAGGTACAGCTCCCCCGCCCACACGGCCGGGTCGGCGTACTCGGCCTCGGCCGTCTCGAAGAACTCCCGCGGGGTCGAGTGCTTCACGATCGGGGCGCCCTCCAGCGAGCCCGTGCGCGCGATCGTCGCGGTCATCTCGCGGGTGGGGCCGCCGCCGCCGTCGCCGAAGCCGTAGGGAAGGAGCGAGGTGCGCGCCCGGCCCTTGTCGGCGAAATTGCGCTCGGCGTGCGCGAGGTCGGCCGCCGTGACCTCGGAGTTGTACTTGTCCACCGGCGGGAAGTGGGTGAAGATGCGCGACCCGTCGATTCCCTCCCACCGGAAGGTGTGGTGCGGGATGCGGTTCGTCTCGTTCCACGAGATCTTCTGCGTGAGGAACCAGCGGGCTCCCGCGGCCTTCATGATCTGCGGCAGGGCGCCGCTGTATCCGAAGGAGTCGGGCAGCCACACCTCTTCGGTGTCGATGCCGAACTCCTCGAGGAAGAAGGTCTTGCCCTCCAAGAACTGGCGGGCCATCGCCTCGCCGCCGACCATGTTGGTGTCGGACTCGACCCACATGCCGCCCACCGGCACGAAGCGTCCCTCGGCGACGCGCGCCTTGAGTCGCTCCCACAGCGCCGGGTAATGCTCCTTCATCCACGCGAACTGCTGCGCCGACGAACTGGCGAAGACGAACTCGGGGTCTTCGTCCATCAGCGAGAGCACGTTGCTGAAGGTGCGCGACACCTTGCGGGCGGTCTCGCGCACCGGCCAGAGCCACGCCGAGTCGATGTGGGCGTGGCCCACCGCGTGAAGGACATGGGCGCTGGATGCCGCGGGCGCGGCGAGCAGCGGAGCGAGCACGTCACGACCGGCCTGTGCGGTCCCGGCGACGTCGTGGGGATCGACCGCGTCGATCGCGGCATCCATCCCCTCGAGGAGGGTCGCGCGGCGCGCCGAGGTCGCGTCGAGCTCGGCCAGCAGACCGTGGAGCAGGCGAAAGTCCTGCAGGAGTTCCCACACCGCGATATCGCGGAGTCCGATCGACATCTCGCGCAAGACGTAGAGGGGGGCGTCGCCCGCCGTCGCGGGGTCGCCGACCGGGGTCGGCTCGAACGTGAAGAGGCTCCCCACGTCGGGGTTCGACGCGGCCTCGACGAGGACGTCGATCCGACCGTCGGCGTCGATCGCGGCGGCGGTGGCGTTGTTGAACGGCGAGATGCCCTTGATCGGGGCCCCGTCGCGGTTCCAGATCAGCGCTTCGCACTGGAAACCGCTCTGCCCGGCCGTGAACCCGAGGTCGACGACGAACTCGGCGACGGTGCCCGCGGGAAGGACTCCCGAGTCGTCGCGCCACGCGGCGGGGATCTCCCCCGACACGGCGAACCAGGTCGTCCCCCACGCCCGGCCCCACGGCGTTCCGATCGCGAAGGGGCGGTATTCGGCATCCCGAGCCTCGTCGAAGGTGACCGGCTCGCCGGGGGCCTCCCACGCCGAGATCTCGAGGGGCTGACGGTCGCGGTAGACGGCGGGGGCGAGACGCTCGCGGACGAAGCGTTCGATACGCATCTCGATGAGCGCGGTGCGGTCGTGCATGAGGTGGGTTCCTTGTCTGGGGGGACGGGTCAGCCCTTGACCGCGCCGGCGAGAGCCGACGGGCCGCCGAGTCCGCGCTGCACGAGGACGTACAGGCCGAGCACCGGGAGGGAGTAGACGATCGAGTAGGCCGCGAGCTGGCCGTAGGCCACGGCTCCGAACGACCCGAAGAAGTTGAAGATGCTGACGGCGGCCGGCTGGTAGTCGGGGCTGAGCAGCAGCACGAAGGGGACGAAGAAGTTCCCCCACGCCTGGATGAAGGTGAAGATGAACACCACCGCGATGCCCGGGCGCATGAGGGGCAGCACGATCTGCACGAGCGTGCGCATCGACCCCGCCCCGTCCATCCAGGCCGCGTGCTCGAGCTCGACGGGCACGCCGTCCATGAAGTTCTTCATCATCCAGATCGCGATCGGCAGGGCGCTCGCGGTGAGGAAGAGGATCGTGCCGCCGATCGAGTCGATCAGGTTGAGCTGGACGAACAGGCTGTAGACGGGCACCATGATCGCCGTGATCGGAAGGCACGTGCCGAACAGCACCGCGTACAGGAAGGGCTTGCCGACGCGCATCTTGTACCGCGAGAGCGGGTAGGCCGCCAGCGAGGCGAGCACGACCGTGGCGATCGAGGTGCCCCCGGCCAGCAGCACGCTGTTCCACAGGGGCTGGAAAAGCAGGTCGGGCTTCATCACGGCCGCGAAGTTGTCGAGGGTGACGACCTCGGGCATCTTGATCGCCAGCGTGGGCTGCGCGTCGAGCGAGGCCGTCACGAGCCACACGAGCGGGACCACGAACAAGATGCCGACCACGATCAGCAGCGTGTTGGCGACGACGCGGAGGGTGCGCGTGTGCGGCGACGACAGCGACGCCTTCTTGCGCGCGGGAGCGCGGCGGGCCGATCGGACGCGCGCTCCGGTCACCTCGGGGAGGGTGGCGGTGGTCATGACGAGACCTCCTCGCGCAGAGCGCGGACGTAGAAGAACGAGAAGATCGCGCCGATGAGCAGCATGATCGTGGCGATCGCGGTGCCGTAGCCGAGCTCGCCGAACTTGAGACCCTGCTGGTAGGCGAGGATCGGCAGCGTCGTGCTCTTGGTGCCGGGGCCACCGCCGGTCATGACGAAGATCAGCGTGAAGACCGACAGGGTCTGCAGCGTCACGATCATCGAGTTCGTGCCGATGGTCGAGCGAATCATGGGGATGGTGATGAGGAAGAGGCGCTTGATGCCGCTCGCCCCGTCTACCTCGGCCGCCTCGGTGATCTCGGGCGGCACGTCGGCGAGGGCCGCCGAGTAGACCATCATCGAGAACGCCGTCCCGCGCCAGATGTTGGCGAAGATGACCATGAGCACCGGCATCGTGAAGAGCCAGCTGACGGGGTCGAGACCGAAGAAGCCGAGGATCACGTTCAGGGTTCCGTTGTCGCGGAAGAACGCGTACGCGGCGAAGGCCGCGACGATCTCGGGCAGAACCCACGCGGTGACGACGATCGTGCCGACGACCGCGGTGACGACGCGGTTGCCCGAGCGCATCATGAGAGCCAGGGCCAGCCCCAGGATGTTCTGACCGATCACGGCCGAGAAGAACACGAACACGATCGTGTTGACGACCGCCACGGGGAAGTCGGGGGCCTTGAAGAGCTGGGTGTAGTTGTCGAGGCCGATGAACTGGCTCGCGACGGCGGTCGAGCCCGACAGGGTCGCATTGGTGAGCGAGCCCCACAGCGACACAAGGATCGGTCCGAGCAGGAACACCGCGAGCAACAGCGCTGCGGGAAGGAGCGGGAGCGCCCGGGCCGAGGACCGGAGGCCGCGCGTGGTGGCGCGCGACCTCCGGTCGGTTCCGGTCGCCCCGGTCTGAGCCAGGGCGGTCACGATCAGCCCTGCTGGGTGTTGTCTTCGCCGACGATGCCGATGACGGCCTGGTCGTAGGCTGCGGCGGCGTCGTCGACGCTGGACTGCCCGGTCATGACCGCTTCCATCGCGACCTGGATCTGGTTCGAGATCTTGTCGTAGTCCTCCGTCGCCGGGCGGAAGTGCGTCGTGTCGACGAAGCTCGAGAAGGTCTTGAAGCTCGGGTTCGCGTCGAGGTACTCGGTGGACTGCGCCACGTCGGCGCGGACGGCGATCTGGCTGTTGTTGATGTCGTAGGACGTGGCGTTGTCCTTGTTCACCGCGGTGGAGAGGAAGTCCCAGGCGGCGTCGGCGTTCTTGGTGTTCTTGCCGATGGCGAGCGTCCACCCGCCCGACATGCTCGTGGTGCCGGGCGCCTGGCCGTTCTGGGTGGGCATCGCGGCGATGCCGAGCGTGTCGCTCCACGCGGGCCACGGGGCGGTGCCGCCATCGACCCACGCTGCCGACTGCCACGAGCCGTCGAGGGCGATCGCGAGCTTGCCCTTCGGCAGCCAGTCGGCGGTCACGCTGGTGAAGATGTTGGGGTCGAGCGCCTGCTGGAGCGAGGGTCCGAGGCCGCCCTGGTAGACGTCGGAGACGAACGTCAGCGAGTCCTTGAAGCCTTGACTGCCGACGACCCACTTCTTCGAGGAGGTGTCGTAGAGGGTGTCCTCGGTGCCGTAGAGGAGCATTTCCAGCCCCTGCATGGATGCCGCTTCACCGGCCGTCTTGCCCGAGTACACGTTCATCGGGATGACGTCGGGATCGGCCGCCTTGACCTTCTCGGCCGCCGACAGCACGTCGGCCCAGGTCTTGGGCTGCCACGGGACGGAGATGCCCGCCTTGGCGAAGATCTCCTTGTTGTACCAGAGGCCGCGGGTGTCGGTTCCGAGCGAGACGCCGTAGGTCTTGCCGTCCGGGCCGAGGCCGGCCTGCTTGGCGCCGTCGGCGAACTGCGACCAGTCGCTCCACTTCGCGAGGTAGTCGTCGAGGGGCAGCAGGTACCCCGCCGCTGCGTCGGACTGGATCTTGAAGGTGTCTTCGTACTGGACGTCGGGGGCGGTGCTGGCCGACTTGTTCATCAGCGCGAGCTTCGTGTAGTAGTCGGCGCCCTCGGCCTGGATCGGCACGAGCTCGACGGTCATGCCGGGGTGCGCGGCCTCGTACTGCGACTTCGCGGTCTCCATCAGCGTCTGCATCTGGTTGAAGGTCGCGGTGGTCTGGTACGCGACGCGGATGGTCTTCGCGTCCCCGGCGTCTCCGCTGCCCGCGGAACAACCGGCCAGGGCCGCGGTCAGGGCGGTGGCGGTCAGAAGACCGGTCACCATCGTCAGTTTCTTCATGAAAGCTCCCTTGCTCGGGTGGAGACACCACGTCGCCAGAACCTTTTATAAATCAAATGGACTAACTCGGCAAGTCCGAACGGCGCAGTCCACGTAACGATCGGGAAACGCGCAGCTCCGCGCGCCAGGGGTCGGGCTCAGAGGGCGATCATCATGCGAGCCGGCCGCGCCGCGAAGGCGCCGTCGAGCATGAGGCAGGCGGCCCCCACGGCCGCGACGTCGGTTCCGACCCGCGAGCGACGCACGACGATCTCGCGCGTCGCGGTCGAGGCCGCGTCGACGGCGACGCGCTCGGCGACGACATCGCCCAGCACCCCCGCCAGGCGCTCCCACACGGGGCCACCGAGGACGACCTCGTCGACGTCGATCAGGTTGTTGGTCACGACCAGGGCGCGCGCGATCCGCTCCCCCGCCCGCCGCAGCACCGCGGCCGGCCCCTCCTCGCCCTCACGGGCGTCGCGCACGAGCCGGTCCAGGTCGGGGCGCGTGTCGCCGGCCGCCGCGGGAGCGTACCCGGCCTCGGCCAGCAGCACGCGCGGCTCGATCGACACCCCGAGGCACCCGCGAGCGCCGCACGCGCAGGGCGGACCATCGGGATCGACGATCACGTGGGCGATGCCACCGGCGTTGCCGGTGCGTCCGCGCACCGGAGCACCCGCGATCGCGAGTCCCACACCGACACCCGCGCCGTAGTACAGGAACATCGCGTCCCCGAGGGCGTCGGAGCGGTCGAACCACATCTCACCCACCATCGCGGCCGTCACGTCCTTCTCGACGATCACCGGCAAGCCCGTGACGGCGCCGAGATCTTCGCGCACGTTCACGTTGTGCCACTCCGGCAGCAGGGGCGGATCGAGAAGGCGACCGCCGCGCGCGTCGAAAGGCCCCGGGGCTGCCACACCGACCCCGAGGACGAGCTCGCGGGGGATGCCGGCGCGCTCGACGATCGCGTCGACAGCGGCACCCACGGCATCCACCAGTCCGGCGGGAGTCGACACCGCCGGGCGGGCGATCTCGTCGTGCGCGATGACCTCACCCGCCATGTCGACCACCACGACCGTGTCGACCACCGGGTCGAGGTGCACCCCGACCGCGAACCGCGAGCGCGGCTCGAGCTTGAGCAGCGTGCGGGGTTTGCCCGGACCCGAGATGACCTTGCCGGCCTCGACGATCAGCCCTTCGTCGGCCAGGCGACGGGTCACGTTGCTGAGCGTCTGGGCACTGAGACCCGTGCGCGCCGATAATTCGACCCGGCTGAGCCCCTCGGGCGAGCGGCGGATGTGATCCAGCACGAGAGCCTGGTTGTACTCCCCGACGGCGGGCAGGTTGGATCCCGTACGCATGACCCCTGCCCTCGTTCGCCGGTCCGCGGCGCGGGCCCTGGCCTCCAGATTACGCCCGCCCACCAGCGGGCCACCCCCTGCGGAATCCGTCAGGACTGCAGCGCCAACGCCGCCGCCCCGAGCAGCGGACCGTCCCCGTCGAGGCCCGAGCCGACGATGCGGCAGCGCCGCGCGTACGCGTGCAGCGAGGCGGCCTGAGCGGCCGCACGCACCTGGTCGACGTAGTCGGGCGCGACCTGCGAGAAGCCCCCGGCGATGGCCACGGCCTCGAGATCGCACAGGGTGGCCGCCGCGGCGATGGCCTGTCCCACCGCGGTCGCCGACCGGGTCACGGCGGCGATCGCGGCGGCATCCCCCTCCGCGTGGGAGGCGGCGAGATCGAGACCGGTCTCGCCCTGCCAGCCCTGCGTCTTCGCCCAGGCGACGGTGCCCGGCCCCGCGGCCACGGCTTCGAGGGTGGCCGCAACGACCTCGTCGCCCTCGATGGTGCGGACGAAGGTCTGTCCCAGATGACCCGCGTTGCCGCTGGCGCCGCTGACGGGGCGACCGCCCAGCACGAGGCCGCCGCCCACTCCCGTCGACACGACGATCGCCATCGCATCGTCGCAGCCGACCAGGGCACCGCGCCAGTGCTCGGCGAGGGCGATGCACGTGCCGTCGAGGGCGAGGTGGATCGGGCCGTCGACGAGTCCCGCGAGCACCTCGTCGATCGGCAGACCCGCCGCGAGGGGCAGATTGAGGGGCGACACCGACCGCGAGGGCAGGTCGACCGGGCCCGCGCTACCGACGCCGATCGCGGTCACCGTGACCCCGGGCACGGCGGCCAGCGCCGCGGCGGCGGCCTCGCGCACGTGGCGGGCGATCGTGTCGCGGTCGTTCTCGCGACCGGTGGGGCGTCGGGTGACGCTCGCGCGGACCACCTCGCCCGAGGCCGAGACCAGGGCCGCGTCGACCTTCGTTCCGCCGATGTCGACGGCGAGCACGTGGGGGTCGGCGGGAAGGGACGGGGTGGTGTGCGACATGCGCGGGCTCCTCGGGTGGACCAACGCTCCCCGATCCTAGGGGCGCTCCGCTCTCGCCGAGTGCCGCCTGTGCACCCGCGGTATTCCGACCCCCGCCGCCGCGACGCGGGTTACGATCGGGTCACGGCGGCGACGACGCGCCTCCGCCTCCGCGACACAAGGGATGCCATGGACGAGACGGTCACGCCCGAGGCGACCACGCGGCTGCGCCGCGCCGACACCGCCGGCGGCCCCGCCCGCCCCGGGGTCGACACCGCTCTCGACGCGGAGTCTTTCGCCCGCCTGACCGGGGAGATCCTGGCGTCCGTCTCGAAGGTGATCGACGGTAAGCCCGAGGCCGTCCGCAGCGCCCTGATCGCGTTGCTGGCCGAGGGGCACCTGCTCATCGAAGACGTCCCGGGCGTCGGCAAGACGATGCTCGCCCGGGCGCTCGCCGCCACGGTTGACGCCGACGTCCGTCGCATCCAGTTCACCCCCGATCTTCTGCCCGGCGACATCACCGGCGTGTCGGTGTTCAATCCGGTGCAGCGGCAGTTCGAGTTCACCCCCGGCGCGGTGTTCGCCCACATCGTCATCGCCGACGAGATCAACCGCTCCTCCCCCAAGACGCAGTCGTCGCTGCTCGAGGCCATGGAGGAACGCCAGGTCACCGTCGACGGTCGCACGCATGTCCTGCCCTCGCCGTTCCTCGTGGTGGCCACGCAGAACCCGTTCGAGATGGAGGGCACATACGTCCTCCCCGAGGCGCAGCGCGATCGCTTCCTGCTGCGGATCTCGATGGGATATCCGGATGCCGCGGCCGAGGCGCTCATGCTCCGTCAGCGCGACGCGGTGAACCCCCTCGACGGGTTGACACCGGTCGTGACCGCGCGCCAAGTGACCGCGATGATCTCCTGGGCCCGGGGCGTCCACGTGGCCCCCGCGCTCGAGGAGTACGTCGTCGCCCTCGCGCAGGCGACCCGCAGCCATCCCGACATCCGCCTGGGCGCGAGCCCCCGAGCGACCCTGCAGCTCGTTCGCGCCGCGAAGGTCCGCGCCGCTCTCGACGGCCGCGCCTACGTGATCCCCGACGACATCACCGCTCTGCTGTCGCCGGTGTTCGCCCATCGCCTGATCGCCAACCGGTCCGCCGCGGGCGGCCGCGCCGGAGCCGCGGTCGTCGCCGACGCCCTGGACCGGATCGCGACGAGCGTGCGCGTCCCTCTCGCCCCGCGGCCGTGAGCGCCGGCGTGAAGCGCCTGTGGCCCTTCACCCTCCGGGGCACGGGGGCGGTCCTCCTCGCCGTCGCGGGGTTCGTCATCGCGCAACGCGCCGGAATCCCGGAACTGATGTACTTCGCGACCCTGCTCGTCGCGCTCCTGGCGGTATCCGCCATCGCTCTGCTGCTGGCGCGCGGGACGGGGTCGGTGTCGCGCGTCGTGACTCCCGAGACCCCCGAGGTCGGGGGCTCGGCGACGGTCGTGGTCCGCGCGGGCCTCTCGAGCGCCCTCCCCACCGGTCCGGGCCGGTGGAGCGACACTCTTCCCGCGGGCCTGACCGGACGCGCCGAGGGGGCCTCGGCTCCCCTCGGCTCCACGTTGGCGGGCGGTGCCGGCACGGTCGAGGTGCGCTACGACGTGGTCGGTGCGTCGCGCGGCATCCATTCGATCGGTCCGCTCGAGGTGACCATGACCGACCCGTTCGGTCTGGTGCGTCGGCGACTCGCCGTCGGCCGCATGACCGCGGTGACGGTGGCCCCGGCGATCGTGGATCTCACGCCCCTGCCCTCCGCCTCGGGTGAGGCCGGCGGCACGCGACAGACCGCGGCGCTGCAGCTCGGCCAGGGCGCCGACAACCTCGTCGCGCGCCCCTACGCTCCGGGCGATTCGATGCGGCGCATCCACTGGCGGGCGACCGCGCATCGGGACACCCTCATGGTGCGTCAGGAGGAGCAGGAATCCTCTCCCGCCGCCACCGTCGTCATCGACCGTGCGCTCTCGCGGTGGTCGCCGCAGGCCGCGCACGCCCCCGGGAGCGCCCCCGCGTTCGAGACGGCAGTGACCGCGTGCGTGTCGGCCATCGCCCATCTCGTGCACGAGGGCTACACGGTCGACGTCCTCGACAGCGACGGCACGCTCCTCACCGACCCCGTCGAGGGCGGGGACGACGTCGAGGCGCGAGCAGCCGCCGCCGGGTTCGCGAGCCTGCGCGCCCGCGCCGACGACCCCTCCCCCCGCGTCGTGCCGGCGACCGTGTCCGCCCTGCTCGGTCCGGTCGTGGTGATCACCGGAAGCCTGTCGCCCGAGGACCGCGCGACGCTGGGCGCGGCGGGCCTGCACTCGGCTCTTCCCGTCCTGGTCGTCGTCGCCGAGCACGCGGACCTCGACGCCCTCCAGCTCGCCGGCTGGCGCGCGACGCACCTGCCCCCCGCCGGGGACGTGGCCCTGGCGTGGGACGACGCGATGGAACAGGGGTACGCCCGTGTCGGCCGCTGATCTGACCGTGCTGCGCTCCCCCCGTCGGCGCCGCGACGCCACCCTGCTGACCGTCGGCCTGTTCGCCGCGATCGCCGCGGCGATGCTGCCGGTCTTCTCGGTCATCGCCCCGGGCGCGTGGGTCGCGGGGGCGGTCCTCGTGGCCGGGGGCACTCTCGGCGCGGGGCTGATCGTGCGCCTCTCGCGCCTGCCCGCGGTGCTCGCCAGCGTGGCCGAGCTCGTCGTCTGGATCGTCCTGCTCACGGCGATCTTCGGGCGCACGACGGCGATTCTGCTGGTGATCCCCACTCCGTCGACCTTCGCGGCGGTCCCGGGTCTGATCGCTCAGGCCTCGGCCGAGATCCGCGACGGCGTCGCCCCCGTGCCCCCGGACGAGGGCCTGGCGTTCCTGCTGGTCGCGGCGATCGGCGCGCTCGCGATCGTGCTCGACCACGTCGTCCTGACGGCCCGGATGCCGTTGCTCGCCGGGGTCGGATTGGTCGCCGTCTCGCTCATCCCGACGATCGCGATCCCCTCCGACGTCGACATCGCGAGCTTCGTGCTGCTGGCGGCGGCACTGTTGTTCCTACTGCGGATCGATACGCGCGCGCGAACCGCGGCCCCGCCCCGACGCGACGGACGCTCGCCCGATCCGTCGCCCCGCCGCCTGTTCGGGGTGTCGGCGACGGCCCTCGGCGTCGCGGCGGTGGCCGTGATCGTCGCCGTGGTGGCCACTCCCCTGCTGCCCCAACCGGGCCTGCGGTTCGCCAGCGGCGGCACGGGCGGGCTGGGGACCACCATCAACCCCAACCTCGAACTCGGAAACGACCTGCGCCAGCCCCGCGACGTCGAGGTGCTCACGGTCCGCACCACGGGTCCGACGGCCCCGTACCTGCGCGCGGTGACGCTCTCGCGCTTCGACGGCGCCGTGTGGCAGCCCGACAGCTTCGACACCGTCGCGGTCCCCCCGAGCGGCGCCGTGTTCGACCGGGTCGGCGTCGACGGCGATATCACCCTCGCCGACTGGACGACGACGGTCACCGTCGATCAGCTCGACAGCCCGTGGCTGCCGGTGCCCTATCCGGCCTCGACGGTCACGGGCCTCAACGGCGACTGGCTGGGCATGCCGCAGAACCGCACGGTCGTCACGCGCGCGGGGTCGACGCGAGAGCAGGTCTACGAGGTGCAGGCGAACGTTCCGCGCCCCACCCTCGAGCAGATCCGTTCTAAGACGGCGGGCGGCACGGATCTCGATCCCGCCCTGACCGCTCTTCCCGCCGACGTGCCGGCCGTCATCGGCGACACCGCCCGCGAGGTCACCGCCAACGCTCAGACGCCATACGACAAGCTCGTGACACTGCAGAACTGGTTCCGCAGCAGTCAGTTCCGCTACTCCCTCGACGCCCCGGTCGACGCCGGCTTCGACGGGGCGGGCCTCGACGCGGTGGCGCAGTTCCTGCAGGTGCGCGCCGGATACTGCGTGCACTACGCCTCGGCCTTCGCGGTCATGGCGCGAACCCTCGGCATCCCGGCGCGCATCGTCATCGGATATCTCCCCGGCACCGCCTCGAGCATCCCCCAGCAGGGCGGCACGGAATACACGGTCACCTCGAGCCAGCTGCACTCATGGCCCGAGGTGTACTTCGAGGGCATCGGGTGGGTGCCGTTCGAGCCGACGAACAGCCTCGGCGTTCCGACGAACTTCGCCTCGGGCTCTGCGGGCGGCAACAACACGGCCCCGAACACCCCGAGCCAGGATGCCGAGACCCCGGCCGACCAGCCGTCGACGGCCCCCTCGACGGCGGCCGAGAACGACCCCGGGGCGCAGACCACCGGCGGCGGCTCCGTGACCGCGCGTCAGAGCACGGCGTGGGTCGCCCCGGTCCTCGGAGTCCTCGCGCTGCTGCTGCTCGCCGGGGTCCCGGCCGCGGCCCGGATGGTGCTGCGTCGTCGACGCCTCGCCGCCACGCGCGCGGGCGACCCGGTGGCGGCGTGGACGGCGATGAGGGAGGACGCGGTGGATCTCGGCATCCCGGTCTCGTCCGCTCTGTCTCCGCGCGCCTTCGCGGCACTGCTCGTCGAGGAGCAGGGCGCGCCGACCGACGACGTCGATCTGCTGCGTGACGCGGTCGAACGGGTGAGCTACGCGGGCGACAGTCTCGACCCCGCTCAGGGCCCCGCCCTCGTCTCCGCCGTCGCGGGCGTGCGCGCGGCTCTCGACGCGAGAGCGACGCCGCTGCGGCGGGTGCTCGCGCGGGCGTACCCTCGCTCGCTCGTCGTGCGGCCCGGGGCCGTCGGCGCGGCCGGGCGCGAGAGCGTGTCGCGGTAGTCGCCGCGTGACATGCGAAGAGCGCCACCCTCTCGGGTGACGCTCTTCATGTGGCGGAAGTGACAGGATTTGAACCTGCGAGGCGAGTTACCCCGCCTACATGGATTCCAGCCATGCTCCTTAGGCCGCTCGGACACACTTCCAAGGGACGATCTTACACGGCGCTCACCCTCGCCCGAATCGCCGCCGGGTTCGGACGGTCATCGGACTGTCCTCGGCTCTCCACGACATCGCGCGGACGCCGGTGTCTCGCGAGAGCCGGGTCGTCACGGCATCCAGGAACTCGGGCGCGTCGCCCTCGATGAGCAACTCGGCCTCGAGAACGACGCCGTCCGACTCGTCACCGGAGCCCTCGTCTTCGTGGCTCGACATCGCGAGGACCAGGACGTCGGGCGACTCCAGAACGTCGGACAGCAGCTCGCGCACCTCTTCCTCGCGTTCATCCATCGCGCGCACGGTCAACACGAACGCGCCGATCGTTTCGGCGTTGGCGTCGGGGGCACGGTCGACCAGACGGCCGAGCGGGCGCAGCAGAAGGTGCACCAGGAGCACGAGCGTTGTCATCGCGAGCGCGGGAACGACCAGACCTCCGGCAGCCAGGCACCCGACGGCCGCCGAACACCAGAGCGTCGCGGCCGTGTTCAGACCCTGCACGGAGAGCCCTTGACGAAGAATCACCCCGCCGCCGAGGAAGCCCACCCCCGACACGACGTAGGCCGCGATCTGCAGCGATCCCTGACCGACCCCCAGCTCGCTGCCGAACAGCACGAACGCGGCGGCTCCCATCGCCACGAGGGCCTGCGTGCGAAGACCCGCCGTGCGGGACCGGTACTGCCGTTCCAGGCCGATCAGCATGCCGCAGCCGGCCGCGAGAAGAAGTCGGAGCACGAAGTCGAGATCAGCCATGCAAGGCACTCCCCTCGACGGGCTTGAGAGTGGAGATCACCGGCGCAGTATGTCAGAGCACGCTTTTGGGCAACCGGTGAAGGGTCACCGCCCCCACGGCGCGGAACGGATGCAGCGGGTCAGGCGCCTCCGAGCCCGTCGGGCCGCCCAGTTCGCTGTGCACGAGGGCGCTCATGACCGCGTACGCGTCCATCCGGTCCCACCCGCGCACGTCCACGAGATCGTCGAAGACGTCTTCGTAGCCGCGTCGGACGCTCTCCTGCACCGGGTCGCCGAGGCCGACGAAGATCCACTCCTCGTCGGTCTCGACGCGGGGCGCGCGCAGATCGGCATCCGGGATCACCTCGATCGAGACCACGGCGACCCCCGCCGCCTCGATCGCGACGAACGACGACTCGCCCCGGGCCATGACGGCGTGGATGTCGCCGATCGACAGGAGGGCTCCCTCGACCTCGACAGGCAGGTAGACGGTGGCCCCCGGGGCGACCTCGGTGAGGTCCATGTTGCCGCCGAGGGCGGTGGTCGGCATGACCGTCGAGTTCGTTCCGGCGGCGGGCGCCGTGCCGATGCAGCCGATCATCGGGCGCGCGGGCACCACGTGACGCTCGGTCAGGTGAACGCCCGCCGCGTCGATCGGGATGCGCCGGCTGACGACGTGGTCGGGCATGCGGTGCTGCAGGGCGCCTGCGCCGGGAAGGCTCTGCGACCATCCGTACGCGCCGAGACGGATCTCGTGCACGTTCACCACGAGGGCGTCGCCGGGCTTCGCCCCCTCGACGTACACGGGGCCCGTCACGGGGTTGATCGGCGCCTGGAGGGCAGCGAGATCGCCGTGGTCGTGCAGTTCGGCGTAGACCGCGTCGTCGGTCTCGAACGCGATCCTCTCCCCTGTTCCAGGGCGGATGCGCAGCACCGGGGGCACCGACGCGTCGTACCCCGGGCGACCGTGCTCCTTGCCGAGCCAGTGCTCCTCGGTCACCGGGAGGCCACCTCTCCGCCGCCTTCGCCGGCGGTGGCCGTGGCGTGCTCGGGCAGGGGGCCGGTGGCCCCGCCGTTCTTGCGGGCGAAGATCAGGTAGACGATCCCGCCGACGACCAGCCACAGGATGCCGCCGATCTTGGCGGTCATGTCGGCGTTGAGCAGCACGTAGCCGATGATCAGGAAGCCGACGAGCGGCACGACGAGGTGCAGGAGGTAGTTCTTCGACTTCTTCTTGCCGAGGTAGTACGCCGCAACCGACACGTGCAGCAGCATGAAGCCGAGCAGGGCACCGAAGTTGACCAACGACGAGATCACCGCGATCTGCCCGACGAAGAACAGCACCAGCACGAGCGAGATCGCGCTCACGAGCAGAATCGCCGCCATCGGCACCTGGCGCGAGGTGACCTTCGAGAGGAAGGCGGGAAGGCGCCGGTCGCGGCTCATCGAGTAGAGCAGGCGCGAGGTCGCCGCCTGGGCCGCGACCGCGTTGGCGATACCCACCGCGATGACGTTGACCGCGAGGAAGGCGGTCGCCCACCCGCTGCCGGCGGCCTTGGCGACGAGCAGGAAGAACGCGTTGTTGACCTCGTCGTCACCGAAGGCGACCGTGCCGGCGGCCAGGGCGCTGGCGAACCAGGTCTGCGCGATGAAGAGCACCGCGACTACGAGCAGGGCGATGATCATGGCGCGGCCGCCCGATCTCCGGTCACCGGTGGACTCCTCGGCCATCGTGGAGATGCCGTCGAAGCCGAGGAAGCTCAGCACCGCGATCGAGAGGGCGGTGGCGATGAGCGCGGGGTTGACCTTCTCGGCATCCCACAGCGGAGCCATCGTAAACTCGGCGCCCGGGATCGTGCCGGACGACAGGGCGGCCATGGCGATCACGACGAAGATCACCACGAAGGCGAGCTGGATGGCGAGCATGACGCGGTTGGCGATCTTGATCGAGCCGATGCCGAGCACGTTGATGACGGTGTTGATGACGACGAAGGCCACGGCCCAGATCCACTGCGGCACGTCGGGGAAGATGCCCGCCATCGACGAGGCGGCGAAGACGTAGAGCAACGTGGGGACGAGCAGGTAGTCGAGCAGGATCGCCCAGCCGGCGAAGAAGCCGACCGTGGGGTGCAGGCCGCGACCGACGTACGAGAACACGGAGCCGGCGATCGGGAACGCCTTCGACATCTGCGCGTAGGCGAGGGCGGTGAAGATCATCGCGATCACGCCGGTGAGGTACACCAGCGGAACCATGCCGCTCGCGGCGTTGAACACGACGCCGAAGATCGCCCACGGGGCGATGGGCACCATGAAGACGAGACCGTAGACCACGAGGTCGAAGGTGGACATGGAGCGCTTGAGCTCCTGCTTGTAGCCGAACGACTCCAGCGACTGCTGGGCCTCGGGGGCGGGGTGCGACATCGGGTCTCCTGGTTCGGGTGGGGTAGGGGCGGGTGTCAGGGAAGGGGCGCGAGGAAGTCGGCGATGACCGCGCGGAAGGCGTCGGGCATCTCGAGGTGGGTGCAGTGGCTCGCTCCGGCGAACACGTGCGAGCGGGCGCCGGGGATGTGCGCGACGAAGGGCTCCCACGTCTCGGGGGTGGCCTCGTCGAACTCGCCGGCGACGACGAGCGTCGGAACGGCGACCTGGGGCAGGCGGTCGATGATCGTCCAGTCACGGCCCGTCCCGACGACGTGGAACTCGTTCGGGCCGTTCATCGTGAAGTAGACCGTGGGGTCAGCGAGCATCTGCTGCTCGCTGTCGACAAAGTCCTGCGGCATCGGCGTGACGCGGCACACGTGACGCTCGTAGAACACGCGCGTGGCCTCGGCGTACTCGGGGTCGTCGAGGGTGCCGGCGGCCTCGTGCCGGTCAAGGGCCTCGCGGGCATCGTCGGGGAGTTCGGCGCGCAGTCGCGCCGCTCCCGCGAGCCAGAGGGCCATGGATGCCGGGGAGTTGCAGATCTCGAGGCTCCGCAGCCCCGCGGGCTGACGCACGGCGATCTCGGCGCCGAGCATGCCACCCCACGACTGACCGAGCACGTGGTATTCGTCGAAGCCGAGGGCCTCGCGCAGGTTGTGGAACTCGTCGACGAAGAGCTGGGGCACCCACTGCGAGGCCGGGGCGTCGGGGTGGTGCGAGCTCTTGCCGCACCCGATCTGGTCGTAGTGCACCACGGTGCGCCCGGTCAGATCGGCGAGGGCGTCGAGGTTCGAGACGTAGTTGTGCGCCATCCCCGGGCCGCCGTGCAGCACGAACAGGGGCGCTGCGCCGGTGGGCTCGGCCGGTTCGGTCAGACGGGCCCAGGTGTAGCCGTCGCGGAAGGGGACGGTGATCTCGCGTTGCATGGAGTCATCGTGGACCCCTTAAAGGTGCGTTGGCAAACCTTTTCTGCGGAATTAACATGGGAGAAACGACGGGAGCCCATGGCCGACACCGACGACGCCTCCCTGGTGGAGCGCGTGACCGAGCGACTGATCACCGCCGTGGCGGTGGGAGAGTTCCTTCCGGGCACCCGTCTTCCCGCCGAGCGCGACCTCTCGCCCCTCCTGGGTGTCGGGCGGACGACGGTGCGCGCGGCCCTCGACGACCTGTCGACCCGGGGCCTGATCGAGCGCCGTCGCGGCCGGGGCGGCGGCACCTTCGTCGCCGAGGACTGGCCGGCATCGATCGTGGTCGGCGTCGACCGGTGGTTCGAGGAGCGCTGGAGCGACCTCGTCGACGCGTGCACGGCGAGCTCGATGCTGCACTCCTCGCTCGCGCGCCTGGCCGCCGAGCGGCGCACCGACGCCGACATCACCGCGATGCGGGGCCGCCTCGACGACTTCCACGCCGCGGAGTCGGGCGACCCGAAGCAGCGCGCCGACAGCCTGCTGCACCTCGCCATCATCGACGCCGCGCACAACACCGCGCTTCGCGACATCCTCCTCGAGCACGAGCGGCACCTCTCGCTCTCGGCCCCGGCCCACCCGTGGGGCGATCGCGGGAGCCACCGCCGCATGGAGACCCGCGCCGCGCGCGAGCACGACGCGATCGTCGACGCGATCGTGCAGGCCACCCCCGACGAGGCCGCCGAACTCGCCCGCCGACACGTGCAGATCGACCTCGAACTGTTCACCGAGGCGCGGGAGTTCGCCCGCCGCCGTGCGGCCGAGGCCTCGACCGGCTGAGCCTCAGCCGCGCAGGCGCTCCTCGAGACCCGCGCGCACGGCGGGCCATTCGTCACGCAGGATCGAGAAGTACAGCGTGTCCGAGACGCTCCCGTCGGGGGCGATGCGGTGCTGCCGCAGGCGCCCCTCGCGCGTGGCGCCGAGGCGCTCGATGGCGCGAGCACTGCGCTCGTTGCGCGCGTCGCAGCGCAGCGCCACGCGATTGACCCCCCACCCCTCGAACGCGTGCGCGAGCAGCAGCAGCTTCGCGGCGGGGTTGGTGCGACCGCCCTGGAAGGCGCGGCCGTACCAGGTCGTCCCGATCTCGACCCGCCCCTGCGCGGGCATGTACTCGTAGAACGTCGTCGCGCCGCGGACCTGGCCGGTCTCGGCATCCCGCACCGTGAAGGCGTACAGACCCGGGGTCGCGTTCTGCTGCTCGACGCGAGCGGCGTAGGCCTCGACCGAGTCCGCCCAGGGCGTGGTCATGCGACTCCACAGCTCGGCGTCGGTCAGCGGCCAGGCCTCGGCCGCGTCGGCGGCTCGAGCGGAAGACAGCCGGATGCCGTGACCCTCGAGCGTGATCTCGTGCGCGGTCACCGTGCCTCCAACTGGGCGATGAATTCGTCGGCCGCGGCGACCTTGCGGCGGAGGTCTTCTCGCCGCTGGTGCGCTTCGTCGCGGATGTCGGCGAGCTGCGCGCGGAGTGCGTCGTCGGAGGGGTCGACCTCGAGACCGTCGACCACGGCCAGCAGCTCACCCATCTGCTCGAGGGAGTAGCCGAGCGGTTTCATGCGGCGAATGAGGAGCAGTCGCGACTCGTCGTCGGCCGTGTAGAGACGGAAGCCGCCCTCGCTGCGGGCCGAGGGACGCAGCAGACCGATCTCGTCGTAGTGACGGAGCGTCCGAATCGACAGCGCCGTCCGCTCGGCGAGCTCGCCGATCTGCATCGGTCGCACCTCGGTCATCGCATCCCCGATCCCGCAACCCTCTCGTTACGGTAGAGTCTCCTTCGTCGCGATCGCGACCCCCCTATTCTTCCCCGCGCCGACGCGGGTCCCCTCCCCTACCTCCTGGAGACTCTCCATGACCTCTGCCATCGCGCGCCCGCGCACCGAGCCCACCGTCCTGCAGGCCCTGCGCTCCCCCCGCCTGCTGACCCGCGAAGTGCTCGCCGGCCTCGTCGTCGCCATCGCCCTCATCCCCGAGGCGATCGCGTTCTCGATCATCGCCGGCGTCGACCCGCGCCTCGGCCTGTTCTCGTCCTTCGTCATGGCGGTCGCCATCGCGTTCCTCGGCGGACGCCCCGCGATGATCTCGGCCGCGACCGGCGCGATCGCTCTCGTCATCGCCCCCGTCGCCCGCGAGCACGGGGTCGACTACCTGCTCGCGACGGTGATCCTCGGCGGCATCCTGCAGGTGATCCTCGGCCTGCTCGGGGTGGCCAAGCTCATGCGCTTCATTCCGCGCAGCGTCATGGTGGGCTTCGTCAACGCGCTCGCGATCCTCATCTTCACGGCGCAGGTGCCGCAGCTGATCGGCGTGCCGTGGGCCGTCTACCCGATCGCCGCGGCGGGCCTCGCGATCATGTACCTCCTGCCGCGCATCACCAAGGTCGTGCCCGCCCCGCTCGTGGCGATCGTGCTGCTGACCGGCGCCGCGGTCGTCTTCGGCATCTCGGTCCCCACGGTCGGCGACCAGGGCGCGCTGCCCGAGAGCCTGCCCGCCCTTCTGTTGCCGAACGTCCCGCTGACCGGCGAGACGCTCGCCATCATCCTGCCCTTCGCCGTCGCCATGGCGATCGTCGGCCTGCTCGAATCGCTCATGACCGCCGCCCTCGTGGACGACATCACCGACACCCCCTCGTCGAAGACGCGCGAGTCGCTCGGACAGGGCGCCGCGAACGTGCTGTCGGGTCTGTTCGGCGGAATGGGCGGCTGCGCGATGATCGGCCAGACGATGATCAACGTGAAGGCGTCGGGGGCGCGCACCCGTATCTCGACCTTCCTGGCCGGCGTCTTCCTGCTCGTGCTCGTGCTCGCCTTCGGCGACGTCGTCGCCGTCATCCCGATGGCGGTGCTGGTGGCCGTGATGATCGTGGTGTCGATCGCGACCTTCGACTGGCACAGCATCCGCCCCTCGACTCTTCGTCGGATGCCGCTGAGCGAGACGGTCGTGATGATCCTCACGGTCGCGATCACGGTGTGGACGCACAACCTCGCGATCGGCGTGGGCGTGGGCGTGGTCGCCGCCGCCGTCCTGTTCGCCCGCCGAGTCGCCAGCGTCACCTCCGTGACGCGCGAGGTGGAGGGCGACACCGCCCGCTATACCGTGGAGGGCGAGCTGTTCTTCGCCTCGAGCAACGACCTGACGACGAAGTTCGCGTACCACGACGACCCGCGACACGTGGTCATCGACCTCTCGCGCTCGCACGTGTGGGATGCCTCGACGGTCGCCGCTCTCGACGCGGTGCAGACGAAGTACGCCCACCTCGGCACGACGGTCGAGATCGCGGGGATGAACGCCACTGCCGCCCGGTTGCACGCGCGCCTGAGCGGAGGGCTCGGCGCCGGGCACTGACCGCGGGAGCCGCCCAAACTCTCGGCTCTACGACCTCAGCGTGGTCGACGGCGTCTCGCCGAATTCTCCGCGGTACATCGCGGCGAAGCGTCCCAGGTTCGAGAAGCCCCAGCGCGCGGCGATCGCCGCCACCGTCTCGACGGAGGGATCCGCGCTGCGCAGCTCCGCGCGCGCCGCATCGAGCCGGACGCGGCGCAGGTACTGCATCGGCGTACGGCCGGTGGCCGCGCGAAAGGCGTACTGCAGGCCGCGCGGAGACAGGCGAGCTGCCTGGGCGATGTCCGACAGCACGACCGGCTCGGCCGCGTGGGCCTCGACGTAGGCCTTGGCCCGACGCACCGGCGCGGGCAGGGGACGCGACGGGCGGCCGGCGGCCAGCGCCTCGGTGAAGGTCGTGGGGAACGCCAGCAGAGACGCCTCCAAGAGCAGGGTGCGCGCCTGCTGCTCGATGATCGGGGTGCGCTCGGGCGAGCGCAGCAGGATGTCGCGCGCGTACTCCCAGGTGCGCGACCAGTACCGCAGACGCTGCTCGCTCACCGGCGCGTAACCGGTGGGCCGGACCCTCAGGGTGTCATCGCCGGACAGGCGGCGCGCGGCCTCGTCGAACTCGGTCCGCGCGAACGAGACGGCGGTGCCCGCGATACGCCCCGTGAACGCGATCTCGAGAGGGCGATCCACCACCATGAACGGCACCGCCGTGTCGATGCGTTCGCGGCGGTAGGTGCCCGACACCCGCGGTCCGGCGATACGACCGACCACGACCTGATCGAGGGGGTCGGACTCGACCAGCATCGTCGAACCGATCGTGTAGTCGCAGAAAGCGAAACCGGGCTCGGATGCCGCGTGCCAGGCGAGTGCCGGCTGGATCACCTCGGCGCGCGAGATGCGCGCTCCGGGAACCACGGTCTGCCACAGGTGCTCCACCGTCTCGGCGTCACGGGTTTCGATGTTGGTGTGCTCCACGCCTTTTTCCTAAACAGTCCGAGAATGTGCGGCAAGGCCATTGCGCTCCATCGCGGAGGCCACTATGGGAACGCTCTCACGCCGTGCAGCTCTCAGGACCGCGGTGTCGTGGATGCCCCCCATCCGCATTCACGCTATCGCTCATAGGAAAAACAATGCGCAATTCGGCACTTTCGGCCCCAAGGCGCGAAACGACGTCCTCGATGCGAAAAGTGGACCGCGTCCACATTGACCGGAAAGCGGAACACCGGCGAGCATTCCACCGCGGCATCCCTGCCGCACGACGATCGCTCCTCGTTCCCCGGCGTGTGGTCGTCTGACGCCTCGGAGCGGAACTCGTGACCCGCTCCGAGGCGCGATTCCTCGCGCATAATGGGAGGGGTCGCCGCGGGGCGTCCGGCCGTCGAAAGGACCCTCATGCCGTTTCGGACGATGACCACGCTGCAGGCCTGGGTCGATGATTTCCGGGCCCTCGGCTACGACGACGCGTCGATCCTGCGCGTGATTCCCCAGGACAGCGAGGACGGCGCCGACGCCGGACTCATCGCCGCCCAGCTGAAGAGCGTGTCGACGACGTTCTTTGTCGCGCCGGGGCCGGAGCAGAACTCGACCGAGTGGGCGGTCACCTTCGAACCGCGCGAAGATGCCGCGCCGCTGCCCGCGGGCCGCGTCATGGCCCTGTCCGGCGAACTAGCGACGCTCTCGGCCCTCTGCTCGTTCCTGCAGGCTCGTTCGGAAGCGTTCCTCGCGGACATCTGAGGACGACTCACGCCGCGACCGACCCCGCCGAGGACCTCAGCCGCCGGCGTGCGCCGTGATGTGCGTGAGCAACAGCGCGACGCGTCGTGCTTCTTCGGGATCGAGTTCGGCGACCGCCTCTTCCACCGCCGCGTCGAACGCGCGCAGCTGCGACCACGGCGGGGCGCCGAGATCGACGATCGCGGTGATGTGGTTGACGCGACGGTCCTCGGCGTCGAGATCGCGGCGCACGGCTCCGCGCTGCACGAGCCGGTCGATGAGAGTGGTCACGCCGGCCGATGTGATGCCGAGATGGTCGCGGACGTGCGTGGGCCGGGCTCCGGGGTTCTCCGCGACGAAAAGCAGGGCGCGCGCGTCGAGCTCGTTCAGAGACAGCTCTCGACGGGCCTCCGCGGCGGCGACGCGACGCGCTTCTCCATAGGAGAGAAGGGCGCGACCGAGCTCCGACCCCGGCGAGGGGGGAGGCGAAGAATCGGGGGACGAGTGCACGACCCATGATCGTACTCATTCCTGCCCAGCGCGCGCGCAGCTTGCACGGAGCGCCCCCGCGTGTTCCACGGGCCCCCGGCGGGCGAACCGGGGGCCAAGCGCACCCGGTGACGCCTGTCAAGCCGGTCTCGGCCCCCGCCACCGCGGTCTATGACGGAGGGAGAGCCGTCGGGAGACGGCCGGACCCCGTCGGGAGACGGGAATGAGGAGAACACCATGATCTACGGACAGCAGAGCGAACGACAGACGGGCTCGGTGTGGAGCATCGCCATGACGGCCGCCATGGGCAACGGCATCGGCCCGCGCTCGATCGAGGAGTCGCCCGCGCCGCGCGCGGAGAAGCGGTGGCCCTGGTCGCGCACGGCCCCGTCCGGCGAAACGATGGTCGTCGCGCACCGCGCCTAATCACCCACCCCTTCACCCGGCGCGTCGGCTTCTTCCCCCGGAAGTCGGCGCGTCGGCTCGTGTCCGGGCGTTCACACGATGGTCTCTGCCGTGTAACCCACCGCACGGGGTCGAGGCCTCAGCATGGGACGACCGCATCCGCGGTGGTAGATCCCGGCTGGAAAGCGACCCCGATGACCCGACCCGTGCGCGTGCTCTCGCTCTACGAAGGCTTCTTCGCCGGAGGGGCGAGGATCCTGCATTCCGACGTCGTGGCGGGTCTCGCCTCCGACGGATCGCAAAAGCATCGCGTGCTGTCGCTCACCTCGGCCGCGCGCCGCGACGCTTCCCTCCAGTTCGCGCGCGACGACACCCGCTTCCGCCGCCTGCAGGACCGCGGGGTTCGCATCGACACCTTCGACCGTGTCGCGGGCGATCGACCGCTGGCTCCCGAGGGGTTCTCGCGGATCGAGCTGGAGCACGCCGCGCGACTGTTCGACGAGGCCGATGTCATCCTCTCGCTCAAGGAGCAGCCGCTGAGCCTCGTGGTCGCGCTCGAGCGCGCCGGACTGCTGCCCGACCGGCCGGTCGCGGCCTGCCTCCACCGATCCGACCCCACCCATTCCGGCCCCGCACTGGGCTGGTTGGTCGAGGCCGCCGATTCCGGCGCGGTGAGCGCGACGATCGCGTGCGCCGAATCCACCTCCCGCGCCTACGCGCGCGCCGGCGTCTCCGCCGGTGAGGCGTGGGTCATCGACAACGGCATCGACACCCGCCGCTTCCGCCCCGGCACGCGCGCCGAGCGCCGACGGATCCGCGGGGGTCTCGGCATCCCGGACTCCGCCCCCGTCGTCCTTCTGGCGGCGCGCTTCGACGCCATGAAGGACCCGGGGCTGTTCCTCCGCGCCGTCGCGGCTCACGCGCGGACCGCGCCCGGCACGCACTACGTGGTGTGCGGGTCGGGTATGACCCGCACCAACCCCGCTTTCGTCTCGTTGCTGGCCGACAGCGGTGTCGACGACGGGGTGGCGCTGCACGCCCTCGGGCTTCGCGAGGACATGCCGGAGCTGTACCGGATCGCCGACATCGTCGCGCTGACCAGCGCTTTCGGTGAGGCGTCTCCGCTGTGTCTCGTCGAGGGAGCGGCATCCGGAGCCGTCCCGGTGACCACGGACGTCGGAGACGCGGCGCGCCTGGTGGAGGGGTTCGGGCTCGTGACCGGGCGCGAGGTCGACGCGATCGTCGAGGCGTGGGGAGACGCCCTCGCCCTCGGCCCGGCGCTGCGGGCAGCCGCTCTCGCGGCCCGGGGGCGCATGGACCGGGGACGCATGATCGCCGACTACCGGACGACCGTCGAGGGCCTGCTCGTCTCGCGCATGCTCGCGGCCTGAGACCCGCCACTGTAGACGGCGGGTCGACACGACGCCATCCCCGCCGAGGGGCGCGAGAACCGTGTCTACAGTGAGTCATGACCGCCCGCATCCTCTCGATCGGCACGGCCCTGCCCGACACTCGTGTCGACCAGTCGACCCTGCGTGACCTGTTCGCCGCACAGCCCGGATTCGACCGCAAGGCCCAACGTCTGGTGGGCGCCGCGTTCGATGCGGCGGCCATCGACACCCGCCACGTGGTGCTCCCGCAGCTCGCGGGCGGTGAGGGCGGAGCGCTCGGGGTCCTCGACGGCGACACCCTGCTCATGCCCCCGACCGGAGCGCGCAACGACGAGTACCGCCGCACCGCTCCGCCCCTTTCCGCGGAGGCCTCGCGCGCCGCGATCGCCGGGTCGGGACGGACTCCGGATGCCATCACCCACGTCGTGACCGTCTCGTGCACCGGGATGTTCGCGCCCGGACCCGACTATCACCTGGTCCGCGACCTCGGCCTCTCCCCCACCGTCGAGCGCTACCACCTCGGGTTCATCGGCTGCGCGGCGGCGATCCCGGCCCTGCGTCTCGCGGCGCGCATCGTCGGCGACGACCCCGACGCGGTCGTCCTCGTCTCGTGCACCGAACTGTGCTCGCTGCACTGGCAGACCTCGTCCCACCCCGACCAGATCGTCGCCGCCTCGGTGTTCGCCGACGGGGCGGGGGCCGCGGTCGTGGCATCCGGAGACCCCTCCCGGGCGGGCTTCGACCTCGACGGTTTCGCGACGCACGTGACCGACGAGGGCGAGAAGGACATGGCGTGGACCGTCGGCGACTCGGGGTTCGAGATGACGCTGACCCCCGAGGTTCCGCGCATCATCGGCCGCGAGATCTCGGCGATCGCCGCCGACGTGATCGGCGACCTCGACGAGGTCGACGCGTGGGCGGTGCATCCCGGCGGACGCAGCATCCTCGACCGGGTGGAGAGCGCCCTGTCGCTGGATGCCACGGCCCTGGCCCCCTCGCGGGAGGTGCTGCGTCAGCACGGCAACATGTCGAGCGCGACGCTGCTGTTCATCCTGCGCGACCTGCTCGCGGACTCCGCGCGCGGCGACGGAGACCGCGTCGCGGCTCTCGCGTTCGGCCCGGGGCTCACGGTGGAGGCGGCGCGTCTGACACTGCGCCGCCCGGCGGCGTGACGGGGTTGTCTCAGCGCGACGTCGCGCTGACCGAGATGATGGACGACCCCGACTGCGATCCCCGGGCGCTCGCGGCCACCTACCGCCGCTTCGACCTCGTGAACCGCCTCGTCTCGGCCTGGGGGCACGTCTACCGCACGCGGGTGCGGCCGGAACTGCGCGCCCTGGGGCGCCCCGCGCGCGTTCTCGACCTGGGCTGCGGTGGAGGGGACGTGCTCGTGCGGCTGGCGGGTTTGGCCGCGCGCGACCGCTTCACGGTCGAGTGCGTCGGAGCCGACCCCGACCCGCGCGCGATCTCAGCCGCTCGCGACCGCGGCCGCCCCGGGGTGCGCTTCGTCGCGCAGGACTCGACGGCCCTGCTCGCCGCCGGGGAGCGTTTCGATCTCGTCATCTCGAACCACGTGCTGCACCACCTCGACGCGGCGGCGCTGGCGAGCTTCACCGGCGACTCGCTCGCCCTGTCGACCGGCACCGTGCTGCACGCCGACATCGCCCGCGGGCGTCTGGCGTACGCCCTGTACGCCGTCGGCATCGCGCCGCTGTCGGCGGGCACGTTCCTGCGCGTCGACGGCCTCCGTTCGATCCGCCGAAGCTATCGCGCGCCCGAGCTCGCCGCGGCTCTCGGCTCGCCCTGGCGCGTGGATACCCCGGCGCCGTTCCGGGTGCTCGCGGTCGCCCGCGGGGAGGCCGGGAATGACTGAGGTCCTCGTCGTCGGCGCCGGCCCCGTGGGACTGGCGTTGGCCGCCGACCTGCGTGCGCGCGGCGTCGACGTCGCCCTCGTCGAGCGCCGCACCGAGGTCGGCGCGGGAACGCGGGCGATCGGCATCCACTCCCCCGCCCTCGCCCTGCTCGAGGCCTCGGGCGCCACGGACGGGATCCTCGACCGCGCGGTGCGGATCGCCCGCGGAGAGGCGCAGGCCGACGGGCGCTTGCTCGCCGCGATCCACTTCGACCGGCTGCGGGCGCGGCATCCGTACGTGGCGGCGCTGCCGCAGTCCGACACGATCGAGGTGCTGACGGCCCTGGCCCCGCCGGTGCGGCGCGGCGTGACCGTGGAGTGGCTGCGACAGGACGGCGGCGGCGTGCGGGTCGGGGTCGCGGGCGGCGGCGAGCTGCGCGCGAAGGTCGTGGTCGTGGCCTCCGGATGGGCGGGACGCTCGCTGGTGTACCGCGACGGGGCCGTGCGCACCCACCACTACCCCGACCGCTACGTCATGGCCGACGTCACCGCGCCGGGCGGACCGATCGCGCGCGTGCACCTCGAGCGCGACGGCGTGGTCGAATCGTTCCCCCTCCCCGGCGGGCGCCGACGGCTCGTCGCCTGGGCGGGTCGGGAAGAGGTTCCGGATGCCGCGGGCTTCCTCCACGACGCCGTGGCTCGACGCACGGGGCTCGAGGTCGACACCGCGGGCGCCTCGACCTTCGGCGTCCGGCGGGCGGTGGCTCCCGCACTGCGTCGGGGCCGGGTGATCGTCGTCGGCGACGCCGCGCACGAGGTGAGCCCGATCGGCGGACAGGGCATGAACCTCGGACTGCTCGACGCGCTGACCCTCGCGCCGCTGCTCGCCCCGTGGGTCCGCGCGGGCGACGAGGCGGGCCTGGACCGTTGGGAGCGCGACCGGCTCGCGTCCGCCCGCCACGCCGCGCGCCTGGCGTTCCTCAACACCCTGCTCGGTCGGGCCGCCGCCCCCGTCGCGCACGCGGTGCGTACCGCGGGGCTGCGCGCGGGCCTGCGTGGAACGGGCGGGGCGCTGTTCACCCGGGCGTACGCGATGCGGTTCGACCGGGCGGCACCCGGGACCTGAGCCGCCGCGCCGGCGGGAGACGTGCACAGCGGCGGATGCCGTGCGCGGCACGCCGCCGAAGACGCCGTTGCCGCGGCGTGCCGGGGTCGGCGCCCGCCGTTGGGCGCGGCCGACGATCGACCGGCCTCATCCGCGACGTCGACCGGCCGAGTCTCAGGCGGCCACGAGCTGGGCGGCCAGCACCAGGGCGGCGAGCATCGTGAGTTGGAACACCGCGCGCCCGGGAGGGCGCACGAACACCAGCACCGCGGCGCCGACGGCGAGCGCGAGGACGGCGACGAAGAAGGCGACGCCGAGGGCCGTGGCATCCGTCCCGAAGAAGACGGCGAGCGCCCCGGCGGCGATCCCCACCGCCGCGAGCACCACGGAACGGCGCGCGCCCAGTCGGTGCGGCAGGCCCCGCACCCCCGTGCGGCGGTCGTCGTCGAGATCGCGGACGACGTTGGTCAGGTGGACGGCGGCACCGAGGGCCGCCCCCGCCAGCGACGCCCACCACGCGGCGAGCATCGGCGGCGAAAGGGACAGGGTCGCGAACGAGGGGAAGAGTCCGAAGCTCAGCACGAAAGGCGCAATCGAGACGGGCGTCGACTTGAGCCCCGCATTATAGGCCCAGGCCGAGGCGAGAGCGACGGCGTGAGCAGCGACGAGGCCTGGTCCGAGCGGCAGCGACAGCACGACGGCGAGGATCGCGGATGCCACGGCCACCGCGAGCGCGCGCTCCGGGGTGACCGCTCCCCCGGCGATGGGCTTGTCGGTGCGTCCGACCGCGGCGTCGCGGGCACCGTCGATCGCGTCGTTCGAGAGACCGACCGAGACCTGACCGGCGAAGACCGCGGCGACCAGCACCGCGAGGCGCCAGGTCTCGAGTCCCGCGGCGACGCCCAGGGCGAGCGACAGGACGGTCACGACGAGCGTGGGCCCGGGGTGGGTCGCGCCCCACAGGGCCCGCAGGGGCGACCTCGGGGTCACGCTATCCGTCACGCGTCCGACGCTACCGCGCGGCGGCGGTTCGCCGGCCTCCGTCGTGCATAGCGGCGGAATCTCCCACGACGCGCCGCGGACCGGCATCCGGGGACGGCGTGTCGACCGCGCGGCCCGCCGTCGTGCACGCGCCGGTGGCTGCCGCCGTCCGTCAACCCCCGCGGCATCCGACCCGTCGCCGCCTACCGTCGCGACAGCCGGGGCAGCAGCGTTCCGCACAAGCCTCGAGGAGCCCCGATGCCCCAGGTCGTCGTCATCACTGGAGGATCCCGCGGGATCGGCCGTGCCACCGCACTGCGTTTCGCCCGAGCGGGGGCGCGTCTCGTGCTGGTGGCCCGAGACGATGAGGCGCTCGCGTCGGCCGCGGCGGAGTGCCGAGCCCGCGGCGCCGAGGTGCAGACGGCGTCGATCGACCTCGCCCGCGCCGATGGCCCCCGGCGCGCTGCGGACCTCGCTCTGATGCGGTTCGGGCGGATCGACGTGTGGGTCGCCTCCGCCTCCGTCTTCTCGTACGGCTCTGTCGAGGACACCCCCGACGAGGTGCGCGACCGCGTCATCGAGACGAACCTCACCGGGCACATGCGCGCGGCCCGCGCCGTCATCCCCCATTTCCGCGCGGCGGGCCGGGGCACGATCGTCTTCGTCGGCTCCCTGTACTCGCAGGTGGCGGGCCCGTACGTCTCGTCCTACGTCGCCGCCAAGCACGGACTGCTCGGGTTCACGCGGTCGCTGCGGCAGGAGATGCTCGCTCATCGCGGCATCCGGGTGAAGATCGTGCTCCCGGCGAGCATCGACACGCCCATCTACCAGCGCGCCGCCAATTCGACGGGGCGCACGCCCTTCCCGCTCCCGCCGGTGGTGTCGGCCGACCGCGTCGCCCGGGCCATCGTGCGGGTGGCGCGAGGACCCCGACACGAGGTCGGGGTGGGAGCCGCGCAGTTCGTGACCCGCCCCCTGCAGTTCTTCGCTCCGCGCGTGTACGACCGCTTCATCCGTGCGCTGCAGCATGCCCTGGGGCTGCGCCGTCGCCCCGCCGCAGCGACCACCGGAGCGGTGCTCACCCCGCAGCACGACCCCGGCGCGGTGAGCGGGGGCTGGTCGCGCATCCCGCTGCGCCGCCCGCGCTGACCAGACCGGGAAGGACCCCGGATGCCATGGCATCCGGGGTCCCGTGGACAGCTTCAGGCTGCGGTCTCGAAGCCCTCTCGCTGCGTGTTCTCGCGAGCGCCGTGCGGTGAGCGGGGGTGCCCTTCGGGATGCGCGACATGTCGAGCAGCCCGAGCACCGAGGCGCCCACGGCTCCCCCGAGCCCGATGGCGATGAGCCAGCGCGAGCCTTGCGCGAATCCACGCGGATCGTCGGCGGCCAGGCTGAGCAGATCGAACACCAGGCTCGACGACCAGGCCCCGATGGGGATGGTCACCGCCACCGGGTGGAACGGGTGCCCGTACGGCCCCGCCACGATCGCCCGAGGCACCTTGGCCGCTCGCATCGCGGGGAAGCTCGCCCCGCTCCGCGGCGCCGAGACCGTCGAGGGCCCCGGCGTCGCGGCATCCGTCCCGCTCATTCCTTGTTCAGCGCGTCCTGCGCGCGCCCGGCGAGCTTCTCGAGCGTGTTCGGCAGCTCGGTCGTCCCGTAGAACCGCACGTCGGGCTTGGTGGGCGGGGGCATGGGCACGCCCGCGGGGGGCTCGGGCAGGTAGGTGAACTCGCCCCTGCCGTCGGGGGTCGGGCCCGAGGCCCACGTGCCGTCGCCGGCCTGGGCGCCGTCGCTGAAGTTGATGTACTGGTACGCCACGTCGCGGTCCTCCTTGTCGAGGGGGAAGTTGCTGAGCACGGGGAGCTTCTCGTAGCCCTCGGCCTGCAACTCGGCGGCGGCCGCTGCCCACTGGTTCTGGTGCATCGTGTCGCGCGCCAGCAGGAAGGCGAGCAGATCTTTCACGCCGTGGTCGTCGGTCTGGTGATAGAGCCGCGCGACCTGCACACGGCCCTGCATCTCGGCGTTCGCGTTCGCGGTGAAGTCGGCGAGCAGATTGCCGCTCGCGGTGATGAAGCTCCCCTGCCACGGGTTGCCGTTGGAATCGACGGGGCGCGCGCCGGCGCCCGCGACGATCCCGTGCTGGATGTCGGTGCCGCCGATCACGGCCGCCACGGTCGGGTCGTCCTGCACGGCCTCCTCGGTGATCCCGAGCGGCGACTTCTCGAGCAGCTGGGCGATCATGATCGCGAGCATCTCGACGTGGCCCATCTCCTCCGCGCCGATGCCGAACACCAGGTCGCGGTACTTGCCGGGCATGTGCATGTTCCAGGCCTGGAACTGGTATTGCATCGCGACGGAGATCTCGCCGTACTGCCCGCCGAGCACCTCCTGGAGTTTGCGGGCGTAGACCGCGTCGGGCTTGTCGGGGGTGGCGGAGTCGGCGGTTCTTGCCGGTGGAAGTACATGTCTCTCCTCACGGCGCCGGGGGGATGGCCGGGTGACCGGGGGCGCGTGAGGGCTACGAAACGTCTGTTTCCGCCCTTCACGCGCGGGGATTGTGGGGCGCCGCGACGTGGGCCACAATCGCGCGCCCGAGTCTTGGCACTCTCCAAGGGTGAGTGCTAATCTGAGTGCAGTTGAGCCGTACCGACTCAACTTCACAGAACATCCGGGATGCCGAGTCCCGACCGATCGAAAAGGAGAACGACCATGGCCACCTACGACCCCTTCCGCGACCTCGACCGCCTCGCGTCGACGCTCCTCGACGCCCGCCGCGGCGGTGGTCCGCGACGGATGCCGATGGACCTCTACCGCGACGGCGACCACTACGTGCTGGCCGCAGACCTGCCCGGTGTCGACCCCGGCTCGGTCGACATCGACGTCGACGGCCAGCTGCTCACCATTCGCGCCGAGCGCACCCTCGGCTCGGGCGAAGGCGTCAAGTGGATCACGCGTGAGCGCGAGACGGCGTCGTTCGTCCGCCAGCTCAACCTCGGCCAGGGCATCGACACCGACGGCATCAGCGCGTCGTACCGCAACGGCGTGCTGAGCGTGACGATCCCCGTCAGCGAGAAGGCGAAGCCCCGCCGCATCGCCGTCTCGACCGACGAGCGCGACGGCGTCATCGAGGCGCACGAGAGCACGCCTCAGCTGATCGAGCAGTAACGGCGCGATCTCGAGGGGCGGTCCTGCGGGGCCGCCCCTTTCGCGCGCCTGGGCGCGATGACGACGTCGCTTGTCAAGGGTCTGGCCTTTGCGCCCGCGCGATCGGAGAGTGCCGCGGTGCCCCGCCCGTCCGTCGCCGCGTGCGCGAGGGACGCAGCGAAGCCCCGGGCGTCGCGAACGGGCCCGGGGCTTTCGAGGGTGGGTCAGAGGTCTTCGGGAGCGAGATCGCCCTGGCCTTCTTCGCCGAGTTCGACCACGCCCGGGTCCATGCCCTGGGAGTCGGTGCCGGTGGACTCGGGGTGGATGTCCTCGAGCGGGATGTCGCTGTCATCGGCGGGGATCTCCGCCGGGTCGGCGCCCGTCGCGGTCGCCGGGTTGATGTCGTCGGGGTCGGCACCCTCGTCGAGGGCCGTCGTGGCGTCCCACTCCGCCTGCGCGGGGTCGAGCGTCGGGTCGGGCTCGATGGAGGTGTCGCCGTCGCGCAGGGGCTGCACGCCCGCGATACCCACGTCGGCGGCCGGGGTCGTCGCGTCGGGGGTCGGGTCGATCGAAGCGTCGCTCATGGGGGTCCTTTCGTGGGACGCACGTCACCGCCGGGATCAGCGGTCCCCTCATCAAACGGGGCGCACCGCCCGCGACCCCGCCCCTTGACACGCACGTCCCCGCCTTCGTACGGGGAAGAGACGGGATGCCGCCCCTCGCCGCGGCGGGAGGAACACCATGGCTGACAGGCTGACGGTCCGCTCGCGCGGAATCGACGACGTAGAGCGCGTCTGGCAGCGCTTCGTGCCGAGCGCACGACTGGAGCGCGTGGACCCGCAGCGGGTGTCGTCTACGTCGACGCCCTGCAACGCTCGCACCAGCGCAGGGCCGCCCCGCGCACCGTGCGCCGCGCGATCGCCCACATCGAGGCGCACGCGAAGGAACCTCTCACGCTCGAGGACATCGCCGTGGCATCCGGGATCTCCTCCCGCGGGCTCCAGCACGCGTTCCGCCGCGCGCTCGACACGACGCCGATGGAGTATCTGCGCCTGGTCCGCGTCGTCGGCGCGCACGAGGCGTTGCGCGCGGGCGTCCCGGTATCGGTCGCCGAGGTGGCCCGGCGGTGGGGCTTCTCAAGCGCCTCGCGCTTCGCGCGCTACCACCGCGATCACTACGGGCGGAACCCCGCGCAGGTCGCGCGCATGTTCTGACGCCGTAACGCCTTCGGTCTCGTCGTTGCGCGCGGCGTGCCGGGCCGTGCCCGATCGCACACAGCGAATGCACAGTGAAAAGCGGAGCGGGCACGGTGCCCGCGAGAGGACCACGTTGGGCACGTTCATCTACGAGAGCTGCGTTCGCAACGACTTCGAAGACCGTCTTGTCGCACACCTGCAGGTCGTCGTCGGCAACAAGCTGCGACGGGGCGAACCGTTCTCCTTCGTGTGGAAGGACGACATCAGCACGGGAGGCGGCCGCACCTCGGTGTGGGTCCACCCGCGCTCGAACCTGGTCTTCACCTTCAACGGAGGACGACCCCCGACCCTGAACCGCGCGTGGCTCGAGGCCCTCATGTCGACGGCGAACTCGCCCACCGGGCTCTACGTCGTGCCCGAGCCCGCCGAAGACGCCGCCCCGCCGGAGTCCTTCGCCTGACGCGTCGGACGCGGAGCGTCGGGTGTCAAGGCGCTGGCCGCACGCCGCTCGAGGCCCCACGGTGAGGGAGACGAGAGGATCCCCCATGACCGACTCCCCGCGCATCGTCGTGATCGGCGGCGGAAACGCCGGCCTGTCCGTCGCCGGGCGCCTGCACCGCGCGCGCCTCGGCGAGATCACCGTGATCGAGCCGCGCACGACCCACGTCTTCGCCCCTCTCCAATCGCACATCGCCGGAGGCACCGCGCGCGCGTCCGAAGCCTCGCGGCCGCAGGCCGACGTCATCCCTCCGGGAGTGCGGTGGCTGCGCGATGAGGCCTTCACGGTGGATGCCGACGCCCGGCGCGTGCACCTCGTCTCGGGCGGGCGGATCGACTACGACCAGCTCGTCGTCTGTGCGGGAATGCGCATGGCCTGGGAACAGGTCCCCGGTCTCCCCGAGGCCATGGCCGCCCCCACCGGAATCTCGAACTACGACTACCGGCTCGCCGCGAAGGCCTCCCCCGTGCTGCGCGACCTGCGCTCCGGGACGGTCGTCTTCACACAGCCGCCCGAACCCGCCTCCTGCGGAGCAGCCGCGCAGAAGCCCATGTACCTCGCGTGCGACTGGTGGCGGGCGATCGGGGTGCGCGACGACATCCGCGTCGTGTTCGTCTGCCCCGACCCCGTCCCCTTCGGGGTCCCGGCGATCGACGACGAGCTTCGCCGCAAGCTCGACGAGTACGGCATCGAGGTGCGGTATAGCCAGGATCTCCGACGGGTGGATGCCGACTCCCGCACGCTCGTCATCGGCCGGGGCGACACCGAGGAAACGATGGCGTACGACGTCCTGCACGCGGTCCCCCCACAGCGGGCGCCGGAGTGGATCGCGGGCAGCGGGCTGGCGGCATCCGACGATCCGCATGGCTTCGTCGATGTGGATCCCGAGACCTTGCAGCACGTGCGCCACCCGCAGATCTGGGCCGTGGGCGACGCAGCGACCGTCGCGACCCGACGCTCGGGAGGAGCGATCAGACAGCAGGCGAAGGCGCTCGTGAAGAACATGAAGGCCGCGATGGCGGGGCGTGCGCCCTCCGCGAAATACAACGGTTACAGCGTCGTCCCCTTCACCGTCTCGCGCGGCACCGTCGTGTTCGCAGAATTCGACCGGAGGGGCCGACTGCAGCCGACGGTGCCGTTCTGGCGCTCGCTCTACCGCGAGCGGCGACTGTCGTGGCTCGCGGATCGACGCATCCTGCCGTGGGTGTACTGGCACCTGATCCTGCGCGGCCGCGCCTGACGCCGCGGCCGGAGCAGACGGCACGCACGCGTATAGGCCACGAGGGCCGATCCCTCAACCCCCGGGCCTCGAGACCGGCGGCGAACGAAGACTGGGGGTAGCCCCGGAAACCACACGAAAAGAGGACACCATGGCACAGGTCATCGAAACCGTCGACGTCAACGTTCCCGTCCGCGTCGCGTACAACCAGTGGACGCAGTTCGAGGAGTTCCCGCACTTCATGAGCTTCGTGGAGTCGATCACGCAGAAGAACGAGACCCTCACGCACTGGAAGGTCAAGATCGCCGGTGCCGAGCGCGAGTTCGACGCCGAGATCACCGAGCAGCACCCCGACGAGCGCGTCGCGTGGAACAGCGTGGGCGGCGACGAGAACCACGCGGGCGTCGTCACCTTCCACCGCCTGTCCGACGACGAGACGCGCGTCACGGTCCAGATCGACTGGGCGCCCTCCGGCGTTCTCGAGAAGCTCGGTGCCGTCTTCGGCGCCGACGATCACTCCGTGAAGAAGGACCTCGAGAACTTCAAGAAGTACATCGAGTCGCGCGGTGCCGAGTCCGGCGCCTGGCGCGGCGACGTCAGCTGACGACCGCTCCCCCACGACGAAGCCGGGTCCCGCGAGGGGCCCGGCTTCGTCGTGTCAGGACGCGGGATGCCGCGGCATCCGCTCCGCAACGGCTGTCACCACTGCGGGTGGATCTCCGCGCGCAGGCGACGGTCGTACACGTCGTGCACGAGGGCGTCGAACGCGTCGAGGTCGAACCCTCCCTCGAGAAGATCGGCCGCTGCCGCATTGGCCTGCGCCTGCGCCGTCGACCGGGCCCCCGGGATCACGGAGGTGATCCCCTCGCGCGAGGCGATCCACGCCACGGTCGCCGCGGGCAGGCCGATGCCCTCGGGGAGGGACGCCTTCAGCTCGTCGGCGGCGGCGACGCCCTCGTCGAACGGGACGCCCGAGAACGTCTCGCCCTTGTCGAACGCCTCGCCGTTGCGGTTGTAGGAGCGGTGGTCGTTCTCGGCGAACGTCGTCGAGCGGGCGTACGTGCCCGAGAGCAGTCCGCTCGCCAGCGGCACGCGCGCGAACACGGCGACGTTCTTCTCGGCCGCGAGCGGCAGCACCTCGTCGAGAGGCTTGAGCCGGAAGGGGTTGAAGATGATCTGCAGGTTGGTCAGGTTCGGTCGCCGCAGCGCCGAGAGAGCCTGATCCATCGTCTCGACCGAGGCGCCGTAGGCCGCGATGACCCCCTCGGACACCAGCTGATCGAGAGCGTCCCACGTGGCGTCGTCGTCGATGACGGCCGACGGCGGGCAGTGCAGCTGCACGAGGTCGAGCGTCTCGGTGCCGAGAAGGCGCCGCGACCGGTCGAGCCACACGCGGAAGTTCTCCATCACGTAGTTCTCGGGCACCTGGTCTTCGCGACGGCCCATCTTGGTCGCGACGGTGACGTCGTCGGCATCCCGGCTCTTCAGAAACGCCCCGATGGTCTGCTCGGACCGGCCGTCGCCGTAGACGTCGGCGGTGTCGAAGAGGGTGACGCCGGCGTCGGCGGAGCCCGCCAGGACGGCGCGCGCGTCGTCTTCGCTGACATCACCCCAGTCGGCGCCGAGCTGCCAGGTGCCGAGGCCGATGGCCGAGACCTCGCGGCCGGTACGGGAGAGGGGACGCTGCTGCATTGCGGTTTCCTTTCGAAGCTCCGTCGAGCCTATCCAGCCCCTCCGACACCGGGGCCGCCCGGGACCGGATGCCGCGGACCGGCGTCGCGCAACCCCGCCCCCGCTCGCCGGGCGGCGACCTAGCGTGGCGTCACACCCACGGAAGGATCAGCATGGACACCCCCGCCGACCGGCTCCCCGGAGCCGACGAAGAGAACCTCGTCCCCGAGTCCGACGGTCTGGCCGCCGACATCCCCGCCGGCGCCGCGGGGGCCGACTCCGGCGCCGTCGGAACGGCGCGGATCGATCCCGACGACGAGGCGCGCCTGCAGAACATCTCGAGCCAGAACGACCTGCCCGGCGTCGGCACCCGCGCCGCCGACGGCCTCACCGAGCGGGACTCGAGCGAGGGCGGGTCGACCTCGCGCCACACCGAGGACACGCAGGGCGCCGATCACCACGCGACGGAGAGGACCCCCGTCTCTCCCCCGCGACGCCGACGGCGGCGAGGCGCACGTGGACGCCGACGACCCGATCGCGGCGTTCCAACCGGGCGTCGGCCGCGACTCGGCGGCATCCAGCAAGATCGCCCAGCGCCTCCCCCACTCCGACGACGCCTGACCGGCCCGCGCGGGAGGTTCGGCCGCCGGCGCCTCCCGCGCCCCGTCCCCACGATGGGCTCGCGGATCTCCCACCTCGCCGGAGGTCGAGCCCGTGCCGTCAGTGCGCCAGACGCAGCGCGTCCTCGGCGAGGTGGAAGAAGTCGGTCATCGCCTCCGACACCGCCGCGGCGTCGGTGTCGGCCATCATCAGCACCACCGTCGCCTCCCCCATCTCATCGCGCACGAACCAGCTGCCGGTGAGCACGCCGCGACTCGACCCGCCCTTGAACGCCACGTACGGCCACGTTCCGACGTCGAGTCCCTGCCCCGGGTTCTCGCTCAGGATGCCGAGCACCTCGGCATCCTGGGTCTGCTGCAGCGCGCGATGCACGGCGGCGACGTCGGCGGCCGAGGCGAACCAGTCGAAACCGTCCTGCCACTCGGGCGTGACGACCTTCTCGCCCTCGACGGCGAGCGGGGCCGCGTCGATGCGGTCGAGGAGCGCGCGCTTGCCCGCCTCGTCGGCCGCCTCCCACTCGGCGCGCACGGCGGGGTCACCCCAGCCGAGGGTGAACAGCTCCTTGGTCGAGACGAAGGGCCGCAGCGCGGCGGGATCGGAATGACCGCTTCGCGCCACCGCCGCCTCGACGCGCTCGCGTCCGAGCCGGGCGATCAGCAGGTCGGTCGCGGTGTTGTCGCTGATGCGGATCATCGCCGAGGCCGCCTCGCGCACCGACACCTCGGTGCCGGTGGGAGCATCCTGCAGCTCGCCCGAGGGGAGGCTGCGGTCGGCGTCGTCGAGCACGAGCGTGTCGTCCCACGACAGGTCGCCGGATGCCACGGCATCCGCCACCGCCAGGAGCACGTACAGCTTGAACACCGATGCCAGGGGCGCGGAGCGTTCGGCGTCGATCGACACGACCGTCTCGTCACCGCGCTGCACGAGCGCGCTCACCTGGCCGGGCAGCTCGCGCAGCCGCTGCTCCACCTCGTCGAGCGAGGTCGAGGGTTCCCACGCGGGGGCGACCGGACCCAGCAGCATCGTGGTGACGCGCCCGGCGGAATCGATCGCCAGCGTGAGGTCGAACGGGTCGCCGAGGGCACCGGCGAGCGTGGCACGGGCCTGCGTCTCGGTCCCGGTGTAGGCGGTCACGGTGAAGGGCGCCGCCGGACGGATCTGCCGGTTCACCATCTCGGCGACCTGCTCGGCCGGCACCTGCTTCTGGAAGTTCTCGTCCAGCACGCGGGCCCACGCGCCGGGGGTGGTGTCGTCCTCGGCCTCGAACACGTCGATGATCCACGTCATGCGCTCTCCCACCGGGGTGGCGGGGATGTCGACGGATGCCGCGGGACTCCCGCTCGGAGCGGGTTTCGCGCTCGCGCACGCGGTGAGGGCGGCGACGGCGACGAGGGAGACGAGGGCGGTGAGGCGACGGGCGAGAGTCACGGGGGTCCTTCCGGCGGGGTCCTCCCACGCTAGGACCGCGCGGCGTCTCCCGCCTCCCTCTCACGGCGGAGAAGATCCGGCCGGACCGCCGGGGCCGTTTCTGGGAGGCTGGAACCGTGAACGATCTGCGCCTCGAGCCCCTCGCTCCGTCGCTCGACGATTACCTCGAGCTTCGCCGCGCGTCCGGACTCACCCCGAAGCGCCCCGATCAGGGCGCACCGGCGCTCGCGAACAGCTGGGCGTGGCGACGGGTCGTGGATGCCGACGGCCGAGCGGTCGCCATGGGCCGGGTCGTGGGCGACGGCGGGTGGTACTTCCTCGTCGCCGACATGGCGACCCTGCCCTCTCATCAGCGGCGAGGGCTCGGCCGCCGGATCCTCGAGGACCTGCTCGCAGAGATCCGCGAGAAGGCCCCCGAGGGCGCCTACGTGACGCTGCTGGCCGATCCGCCGGGCCACGCGCTGTATCGGAGCCTCGGCTTCACCGAACCGACGAGCGGCTCCGTGACCATGCACCAGCTCCTGGGCTGACGGGCGCGGGGCGGCACCCCTCGGACGGCCGCCGATGAGGCGTGTCCGCGGGATGCCGCCCCGGGGCGCTCAGCGCGATGCGGTGCCGCGCGACCCCGCGGCCCCGGCGCGGCGCGCGCGCCACCCGAGCAGGAGGTCGATCACCACGAACGCCGCGAGGGTGTAGCCCACGAGCGGCAGGAACAGCCCGATCGCGATCGCGACGACGAGGACCGCCGCGATCCCCCACCACGGCGCGCGACCGAGCACCCCGCGCGCGGGGGCGGTCGCGAGGCCACGGGTCGGCCGCCGCTTCCACCACATCGCGTATCCCAGCACCACCAGGGCCGCGATGCCGAGAGCGAGCGCGAACAGCACGAGCTGGTTCGCGAGGCCGAACATCGTCCCCATGTGCAGGTCGATCCCCCAGCGCGACAGCTTCGCCAGCAGCGGGAAGTCGGCGAAGTCGATCCGGTCGGTCACCTGCATGCTCGATCCGTCGATCGCGACGGCATCCACCTCGGTCGGGAAGCTGCGGTGGATCTCCTGCACCACCCACGCCTTCCCCGCGGCGGCCGGGGGTTTGATCTCGACGTCTCCGCTGTTGACGTTGATGCGCTGCGCGATCGCGAGGACCGCGTCGAAGGTCGCGGGGTTGGCCGCACCCGTCGGCGACGAGGCCGCGCCGCCGTGTCCGGCATGCCCGGCGTGCTCACCGCCCGCGGCCGCCGCGCCGTCGAGCGAGGTCGTCAGCGCGGGAGTGCCCTCTCCGACGGCGGCGCGCAGGTCGGACACGTGGGCTCCCGCGAACGTCGACCAGGTGATGCCCGTCGCCGAGAGGAACACCGCGCCGAGCACGACCCAGATCCCGACCGAGGTGTGCCATCCCGACAGCCGTCGGTACCCGGTGTGACGGCGGTTGGGGCGCAGCAGGTCGCGGCGTCCCCGGCGCGAGCGCACGAAGCGTCCGAGCCACAGTCCGAGTCCCGCGAGAGCGACGATCCCGAGCCAGGATGCCGCGAGCTCGCTGTACCAGCGCCCTGCATCGCCCAGGTGGAGGGAACGGTGCAGGTCGCTGATCCAGTGCCGCAGGGGCAGGGCGCCGCTCGTGCCGTAGGCGGGGAGGTCGCCGCGGATCTCGGTCGTGGCCGGGTCGACGAAGATCGCCCGCGTGGTGCTCTCGGGCAGTGTCTCGTCGGCGAACATGACGCGCGTGGTCGCCCCGGCCTCGGGGGCGGGGCGCACGGCGACGGGCGTCGATCCGTCGCCGAGATACGCCTCGGCCGCTTCGATCTGCGCGGCCAACGGCACCCCGGCGGCATCCGAGGCCGCGGTCAGCTCGTGCGCGTAGACGACCTTCTCGAGCGTCGGGGTGACGGCGTAGAGCGCTCCGCTCACCGCCGCGACGAGGATGAACGGTCCCACGAGGAGACCTGCGAAGAAGTGCAGGCGCCGCAGCAGCGGGGTGAACCATCCGCCGCGGCCGGGACGCATGGCCGCACCCGGGCGGGGAGCCGGTGCCTCCGCGGCGGGCTCGGCGGGTTCGATGGTCGTGGTCACGACAGGATCCCCTCTCCGATGAAGCCGCCTTCGCGGCATCCCGGTGGCACCGCGAACACCGCCGATCCGATGGGGGTCGTCCACTCGTTGAGGAGATCGAGCTCGTCGAGTCTGCGTTGGATGGGCACGAACTGCCTTTCGATGTCTGCTTGGAACGACACGAACAGCAGGCCCGCGTCGCTGACCGCGCCGGCGGGCGGCGTCTGGTCGTAGTTGTAGCCGCGGCGGAAGATCCGCTGCGTGGGGTCATCCGGACGCGAGCGCCGCAGGTGCGAGAACTCGGCGATGACGGGGAAGCCGATGGCATCCGTCGCGTCGAAGTCGGGTTCGTCGAACTCGTCGGTGCCGGTGAGAGGGGCGCCCGAGGACTGGAACCTCCCGACGGCCTGGTCGCGGCCGGGGCGGTCGAGGTGGTCCCACTTGTCGAGGTCCATCGCGATGCGCCGCACCACCATCCCGGTTCCCCCGGCGAGCCATCCCTCCCGCGCCCAGACGATGTCGTCGAAGGCGGTGGTCCCGGGCACCGGGTTGGCGGTGCCGTCGACCTGGCCGAAGAGATTGCGCATCGTCGTCCCGGGGCGCTCGGTGCCGTGCGCCCGACGGAAGCCCTGCTGCACCCACCGCACGGCGGCGAACGCCCGCGCGTCCTTGAGCAGCATGCGCGCCGCGTGCGCGACGGTCACGGGGTCGTCGGCCGCGACCTGCAGCAGCAGGTCGCCGTCGCCGTACTCCGGCCGGAGGCGGTCGATCCCGAACGCCGGGAGCGGCTGCAGCCAGGCCGGGGCGGACGCTCCCGCGCGCGCGACGAAGGCCGGTCCGAACCCGAACGTCACCGTCAGTCGCGCGGGGGCGACGGCCAGCTCGGGTTCGGTGTCGGCCAGGGCGCCGCGCCCCTGGGTCAGCCGGGCGGCGTCGTCGGTGAGGGTGCGCATGAGCCGTCGCATGCCGTCGCGATCGACCTCGGCGAGAAGGTCCAACGCGATGAGCGAGACGTGCGCCTGCGCGTCGGTGTCGACGCCTGCCTGATGCGTCCCGTAGAACGGCACGGTCGTCTCGCCGTTCAGCGGCGTGGACGCCCCGGGATCCTGCGCGCGGGCGGACACGGCCGCATCGATCCCGATCGCCGCCGCCGCCCCGACGCCCGCGACCGCCCCGCCGAGCAGGAAGGTGCGTCTGGTCGCACCTCCGCTGTCGGCGGGGCTTCTGTCTCGGCGGGCCATCAGTGACCCATGTCCATGTCGCCCATGTCGCCGCCCTCGTAGTTCTCGTTCGCGCCCGAGAACTCCTTCACGGGAGCGGTGATCTCGGCCGTCGAGTCGTCGGCGAAGGTGAGCGTGATGGTCGTCTCCTCGCCGGCGCGCAGCGGCGAGGTGACGTCCATGAACATGAGGTGGTTGCCGCCGGGCGCGAGCTCGATCGATCCGCCCGCGGGGATGACGAAGCCGCCCTCGACCTCGCGCATCACCATCTGACCGGACTCGTTCGGCACGGTCTCGTGCAGTTCCATCGCGGAGGTCGCCTCATCGGTCGCCGAGACGACCGTGAGATCGGTGTCGCCGTCATTGCGCAACTGGCCGAAGCCGGCGGTCATGCCGCTGTCGGCGGCCTTGACCCACACGTCGGTCGAGGTGAACGCGTCGGCCTGCGACGAGGCAGGGGTGGTGGATGCCGGGGCGGAGCAGCCGGCGAGGGCGAGAACGGCGGCGACGGCGAGGGCGCTGACGCGCAGGGTACGGAGGGTCATGAGAAGCCTTTCAGGACTGTGCGTCGCGCGCGGCGCGACGGCGGAGGAAGAAGAACACGACGAAGATCGCGAGGGCGACGGCCGCTCCCGCGGCGGCGACGACCACGACGCGGGGGATCCCGGCCGCATCGTCGAGCACCGGATCGGATGCCGCCTCGGCGGCGGGGACCGCGGCGGCGCGCTCGAGGGGAGCGCCGTCGCCGACGGTGAAGGGCACGACGCCCGAGATGGGATGACCGTCGCTCGAGACGACGCGCCACCGCACCTCGTACCCCGCGGCGGGCAGCTCACCGCGCAACGGCACGGTGACCACCCCCGCGGAGAGGAGGGGGTCGGCGCCCGCCCAGTCGACGCCGTCGGCGTCGGCCACGACGACCTCGGCGCCCACGTCGAGCACGTCGGCCGAGAAGCTCAGGGAGATCTCATCGGGGGCGGATGCCAGACGCTCACCCTCGGCGGGTGTACTGGACAGGAGTTGATCGTGGGCGGATGCCGGGACGATCGACGCCAGAACGACGGCGACGGCGACGGCGATCCCGCCCGCGAGGGCACGGAAACGGAACATGGGGCACTCTCCGGGTGCACGCGGCACCCGTACATCGGCGCCCGTGCGGAGGCACGGGGCCGCAGCCTCGTGAGCACGGCGGACGCGGCACGCGCGGCGATGCGGGGAGGCCTCGGCGTGGCGTCCGTGGCCGGCGCACGAGGGCACGGGAACGAGAAGACGTCCGGACGACGTCGAACGACCCCGCCCGGGCGCACGAGGCCCCGTCGGGATCGACCACCCCGTCGCCGACTCAGGCCGACGGGGCGGAACTCACGCGGTCCGTGCCGGTGGCCCGCGCCGCCTCACGGATGCGACGATGAGCGCCGAGACGGGCCGCACGACGGCCACCACCTCGGCCGAGACACGGCGCAGCGGCGCCGGCCCGAAGGTCGCCGCGATGATCCGGGCGCGCGCGCGGACCCAGGCGATCGAGCGCTGCGCGAGCTCGCGCAGGGCCGCGAGCGTGCGTTCCCCGCGGTGCAGGGCCACGGTGGTGACGAGGGCCGCGACGGCGTGCCACGCCCACATCCCGGCATCCGTCGTCATCACGTGCGGCATGGCGCCGCTGGTGACGGCGGCGGGCACGGCTCCGTGGACGTGTCCCTCGGCTCCCGGCCGATAGCTGCCCAGCACGAAAAGGGTGTGGAACAGCACCTGGCTCACCGCGACCGCCAGGCCGAGCCGCAGCGCCGAGGTGCGGCGGCCGGCCAGCGCGGTGCACGCGACGAACGAGAGCGAGAGCGGCACGACGATGCCCAGGATGCCGGGAACCTCACCGCCGCCGGAGACGTGCGACAGCAGGGCGACGAAGGTCGCGACGGCAGCGGCGGCGGCACCCCGCGCGACGCGCGTGCCCCGGCCGTGTCGTCGCATGGCCTCCATTGTGTCAGTCACGGCGCACACGCCCGACCGGATCTCCGCGATGTCGAGCGACCGCGCGCCCCCGAGGACGACCGGCTCGCTACGATCGGCTGCGACGACAGGAGTCCCCGTGACCGATCACCCGCCTGCTGCGCACCCCCGCGCCGTCGTCACCGGCGCGAGCGGATTCGTCGGGCGAGCGCTGACCCGCGCGTTCGCGCAGGACGGCTTCGACGTCGTCACCGTGGGCCGCTCCGGCGACGCGACCTGGGCCGATCCCGACGGGATCGCGCGTCTCGTCGACGGCGCCGACGTGCTCGTCAACCTCGCCGGCAAGATCGTGTCGTGCCGGTACACCGACGCAAACCGCGACGAGATCCTGCGCTCCCGTGTCGACACCACACGGGCTCTCCACACCGCCGTCCGGACGGCAGAGCGACCGCCGCGCGTCTGGATGAACGCCTCCACCGCCACGATCTACCGGCACGAGACCGAGAGCGGCAACGACGAGATCGACGGCGTGATCGGCGAGGGGTTCTCGGTCGACGTCGCCACGAGCTGGGAGCGCGCGTTCTTCGCGGGCGACCTTCCCGAGACCCGGCGCGTGGCCCTGCGCATGGCGATCGTGCTCGGCGACGGCCCCGCCACCCGCATGCTGTTCGCCCTCGCGCGTCTCGGGCTCGGCGGTCCGCAGATCGACAGCTGGTGGTTCCCGCACCGCCGCTACCGCGGGATCGGCGCCCACCCCACCGGTCCCGTGTGGTCGTCGTGGCACCGCACGCGCGGTCGCCAGCGCTTCAGCTGGATCCACATCGACGACGTCGTGGCATCCGTCCGCTTCCTCCGTGATCACGACACGCTCTCGGGGCCGGTGAACCTCGCCGCGCCGGGGGTCGGCGACAACCGCACGCTCATGCGCGAACTGCGCCGGGTGGCCCGGATGCCGTGGGGCCTGCCGGCCTGGCGGTGGATGCTCGACCCCGCGATGGCGATCCTGCGCAACGAGCCCGAGCTGGTGCTGAAGAGCCGGTGGGCGGTCCCCCGCGTGCTCACCGACGCCGGTTTCACCTTCGCGTTCCCCGAGCTGGGGGCCGCCCTCGACGACGTCGCGGCGACGCGTCGGCCGCGGGCGCGCGACCTCTTCTCCGCCTGAGCGGCGGGGCGGGGTCGAGACGCCGCGGAACGACGACGCCACCCCGACGCGTCCACACGGGGGTGGGACGCGCGGAGCGGCGCGATGACGTGGGAGCGGCGGTCAGACCTGTCGACGGATGAAGCGCATGAGCGCGGCGATGACGCCGATGATCAGGATGACGATCCCGATCCAGAGCAGGAACTTCACGGCCTCGACGAAGACGCCGAGGAAGAGGAGCACGAGGCCGACGATGACGAGGATGATGGCGAGAGCTGGCATGACTCCACTCTCCGCGCGACCGTGAGAACGCACAGCCGCCTTGACACGAAGAGCGGATGACGGGATGCCGCGTGTCAAGACCGCGGCGGGCTCGGCACGCGGGGTCTAGCGTCGGGATCACCAACGATCTCAGGAGGCGGCAATGACCGAGCGCGACGTCAACGGACACGACTCAGGACACGGCACCGGTCCCGGTGAGGGCGAGTACACCGACGTGCAGCTGCCGGACGGCACCGCCGATCGGGGAAGCGCCGACCTCCCCGGCGAGTACGTCGACCGCGAGAACGTCGACGGCAGCGCGTCACGGCCCCGCACCGACGACGCCGGCGCCTACACCGACGTGGAGCAGCCCGGCGGGCACGAGTCGCGCGAGAACCTCGACGACCCCGGCGAGTACACCGACCGCGATCGCTGAGTCCTCAGCGGCGGAGCGTCGTCTCGGGCTCCGTGCGGTACACCGCCCGGTACGCGGCGACGAACGACGCGGCGTCGGTGAAACCCCATCGCGCGGCCGTCGCCTCGACGGTGGTCGTCGCGGGGTCGGCCTCGACGAGGTCGGCGTGCGCGGCGCTGAGGCGCGCGAGCCCGAGGTAGCCCTCGGGGGTCGCCGAGATCTGGCCGTTGGCGGCGAAGGCGCGTCGCAGTCCCCACACCGACGTTCCCGCCGCCCGCGCGGCATCGTCGATCGTGACCGGGAGCGAGGCGTGATCGTCGATCCACGCCGCGGCACTCGAGTAGATGAACGCCTGCTCGAGGGCCGACGCGCGTCTCTCCCGCGGGTCGCCCACGAGCGCGAACGCCTCCAGCGCGGCCACCGCGAGCGTTCGGCCGAGGTGGGCGCGCACGAGCGGTTCCGACATCACGGGGATCTGCGTGAGGGCCCACTGCTGCGTCGCCAGCCAGTAGTCGCGCAGTCGCCGCGAGACGGGACCGGCCGCGGCGAAGCGGACGCGCAGCGACTCATCGCCGTAGACGGTTCGCGCCGTCCGGGTGAGCCACTCGGCGTCGAAGGCCACGACGTCCACGCGGGTATGGTCGGCTCGGGCGGTCAGGTCGTCACCCGGCTGCAGGATGCCGGGTTCGATGCTGTACTCCCCCTGCTCCTGCCCGATCCGCCACGCGTACCCCGGCGTGGACGAGCAGATGTAGAACCGGTCGGACTCGTGGGCGACGTCGACCCGAGCTCGCCACTCAAGGCGCCGCAAGGCGAAGGACCCGTCGCCGACCGAGTGCTCGGAGTACGCCGCATCGTCGGCCTGCAGATCGACGTGACCGTACTGCGAACGCAGCCAGGCGTCGGTGGCGGCGATGTCCTCGGTGTGGACGCGCTCGTTGAAGAAGTCGTTCATGTGCGGGGCGGCCGAACGCCCGAAAGACACGGCAGCACTGCCCATGATAGTTAACCCCACCCTCTGAGAAACCCCGAAAGGATCCCGATGGCCGACTCGCCCACCATCCGCCCCATCGACACCGACGACGCCGGCGAGGTGCTGACGATCCAGCGCGCCGCCTTCGCGAGCGAAGCCCTCATCTACGGCGACCCCGACATGCCCCCGCTCACGCAGACCCTCGAGGAGTTGCGCGCCGAGCTGGTCGAGAACCTGGGGTGCGTCGCCGTCACGGACCACCGCATCGTCGGAGCGGTGCGCGCGCGCCGCGACGGTGAGCTGTTGCTCATCGGTCGCCTGGCCATCGCCCCGGATCAGCAGGGCGAAGGCCTCGGGACCCTGCTCCTCGCCGCCGTCGAGGAGCGGGGGCGTGAGGCCGGAGCCACCGAGGCCGAGCTGTTCACCGGCGGCCTGAGCGAGGCCAACCAGCGCCTGTACGAGCGCGAGGGCTACCACCGCTCCGAAGAGACCGCCGACGGCGAGATCTTCTACCGCAAGTCGCTCACCGACTGACGGTGATGCCGGATGACGCGAAGGCCGCCGCCCCGATCGGGACGACGGCCTTCGCGGAGGTGAGGCTTACGGCGTGGGCATGCCGCCGTTGACGTTCAGCGTCTCGCCGATGACGTAGCTCGACTCGGCCGAGGCGAGGTACACGTACGCCGGCGCGAGCTCGGCCGGCTGACCCATGCGTCCCAGCGGGGTCTCCTCGCCGAACTCGTCGACCTTCTCGTCGGGCTGGCCGTCGGTCACCTGCAGCGGCGTCCAGATCGGGCCGGGGGCCACCGCGTTCACGCGGATGCCCTTCGGGGCGAGCTGCTGGCCGAGGGCCTTGGTGAAGGTGTTGATGGTCGCCTTCGTCGAGGCGTAGTCGACGAGGATGGGCGCGGGCGAGTACGCCTGGATCGACGTGGTGTTGATGATGGTCGAGCCGGGCTTCAGGTGCGGCACCGCCTCCTTGCAGATCCAGAACATCGCGTACACGTTCGTCTTGAACGTGTCGTCGAACTGCTCGTCGGTCAGGGTTGTGACGTCCTCGTTGAAGATCTGCTTTCCGCCGTTGTTGACGACGATGTCGAGGCCGCCGAGGCCCTCGACCGCTTCCTTCACCAGCGTGCGGGCGTACTCGCGCTCGCGCAGGTCGCCGGGGATCTGCACGACCGTGGCGCCCGCCTCGCGGAGGATCCCGGCGATGCGATCGGCATCCTCCTTCTCCTGCGGCAGGTACGACATGGCGACCGAGGCGCCCTCACGGGCGAAGGCGATCGCGGTGGCGGCGCCGATGCCCGAGTCGGCACCGGTGATGAGGGCCTTGCGCCCCTTCAGCCGCTCCGTGCCGACGTAGGTGTCCTCGCCCAGCTTCGCCTTGGGGGTCAGCTCGGCGTCCAGGCCGGGCTCTTTCTGGTCCTGCGACTGCGGGTCGATGTCGGCGTACATCTTCGACGGATCGGTGAACGTGTACTGCGTGCTCATGGCGAGTCCTTTCGTGGGGGATGGATGCCGGGACGAGGCGCCCCGGCGAAGGTTCAGCGGTCGCCGAGTTCGGCGTCGTCGACGACCTCGCGGATGACGAGCGCGGCGTTGATGAGGGCGAGGTGGCTGAGCGCCTGAGGCAGATTGCCCCAGAAGGCCCCGTCGTCCTCGGCGATCATCTCGGAGTAGATCCCGACGTCGTTGCCCTGGGCGACGAGAGCGTCCATCGCCTCGATGGCCTCGGCGTGCCGGCCGACGCAGGCCAGGGCGGTCGCCCGCCAGAAGGCGCACGCGACGAAGGTGTGCTCCTCCTGGTCCATACCGGTGTAGCGGTAGACGAGGTGGTTCTCCGTGGTGAGACGCTCGGTGATGGCATCCACCGTCCTCGACATCCGCTCACCGCGGTCGAACCCGGTGGGCGCGTGCAGCAGCACCGAGGCATCGAGATCCTCGCTGCCGGGCGCGAGGGTGTACGCCTGGAGGTCTTCCGACCAGCACCGCTCGTCGACCCAGCGGTGGATGCGGTCGCGCTCGGCACGCCAGCGGTCGCCGTTGTCGGGGATGTGCCCGCCCGCTGCCAGCCACTGCGCATCGTCGAGCGCCTTCCAGCAGCCCATCTTCGACGAGGTGTAGTGCCGCAGCTCCGGGAGCTCCCACATGCCGGAGTCCTCGCGACGCCACAGATCACACGTGCGGTCGGCGACGTCGGCGAGCAGGCGCCCGGTCTGGATGTCGAGGCGGTTGCCGGCCTCGACGTAGGTGCGGCAGAGGGCGATGAGGTCGCCGTAAACGCCCAACTGCAGTTGGCCCTGCGCGGGGTTGCCGGTGACGACCGGCTGGTTGCCGTTCCACCCCGGCACCTGGTGCTTCTCGAGCCCGATCTCCGCGTCGCCGTCGAGGGTGTACATGACCTGCACCTCGGGGCCGTTCTTGCGGATCGTGCGCAGCAGCCACGAGATCGCGGCGTGCGTCTCCTCGCGCAGGCCGAAACCGACCCACGCGTGCGCGGTATAGGCGAGGTCGCGCACCCAGGCATAGCGGTAGTCCCAGTTCTTGCCGCCGCGCGGGTTCTCGGGCAGCGATGTCGTCGCCGCGGCCGCGATCGCGCCGGTCGGGCTGAAGAGCAGGAGCTTCAGGGCGAGGGCGCTGCGCTGCACGTCGTCGGCCCAGGGGCCCTCGTACGAGAACTCGTCGGACCACATCTCCCACCCGCCGATGGTGCGGTCGATGCCGCGGTCGACGTTCTTCGCGTCGGGGATGCGCAGGGGCTCCCCCTCGGTGGCCGCGATCACGAGCAGGTGCCGCGAGCCCTTCGTGGCGGTGAAGCCTCCGTCGATGCTCTCGTTCCCGGCATCCGGCTCTCCGTGCACACCGTGCTCGTGGCCCGTCACCGCGAGCGAGACGTGCCCGATGCGCATGATCGAGAAGCCGTCGATGCGCTCGGTCCACGGCGCCGCCGACCGCAGCATTGTGCCCGGCTGCACGCACCAGGCGAATTCGACCTCGCCCTTCACGCCGTCGACGCGGCGCGCGAGCTCCGCCCAGGGCAGGCGCCCGGCGATCCCGGTGACCATCGCGTCGGTGACTTTCGCGACTCCGGTGGCGGTGGTGAAGGTGGTCTCGAGGACGTTCGTGCGCGGGATGTACCGGCGGGTGACCTCGTACTCCTCGACGGGAGCCAGCTGGATGCAGCCCCCCGCGGACTCGTCGACGAGACGCGCGAACACGGGACGTGAGTGGATGTTCGGCAGCGGCAGCCAGTCCACTCCCCCGTCGAGCCCGATAAGGGCAACAGTGCGTCCGTCGCCGATCGCGGCGTAGTCGCGCAGCGGGCGGGACGGAGCGGGCGGAGTGAGAGGCACGTCTTCACGCTAGGAACGGCCCCGAGCAGCGGGGGCGGGGTTGCCCGACTGATGCCGAGCGGCTACGGCCGCGTCATCCCTGAGTCGCATCGAGATTCTGAACATGTCGTCGAATGACGACAACCTCGACACAGCCAGGCCTGTTCACGTCGCTACGAGCTGTTCGACCTCGGGCCACGACCGTGGCGCATCTCCGACGTACCACGCCTGTTCTAGACAAGTCACGTACCCGCCAGCGATCCACACGAGGATCTCTCCGACACGCTCCCCGGAACCATCGATCACGAAGGTGCGAATGCTCAATGGACCATCTGATCCACTCAGCCGCGGGGCGGAACGTGGTACATACAGGTCTAACATCGTCGTCGACTCGTTGAGCTCTTTCGCAGCGGCAGCTTGAGCCATGAGGGCACTCGACCACTGAGGGTCTCCTTTCGCGATCGCCATCAGCACTTTCTGGTACTGCTTCATTTTCGACGCCCTCCGTTTTGTGGGATGACCATGAAGCTCATCGCAAGGTAAAAAACTGGATGACGGCGACCACCCACCGCCCACCCGACAGCCCGCACACTGACCTGACCCGCGTTCCGGCTTCCCCCGGCATAGGTGCCTCGACAGCCCCAGCTCATTGGCCCACAGCCCCGCACCGTGCTGAGATGCTGTGCGGAGCTTCGGACTGAATGTTTGGCTTGCTAGGACCTGCGGCTGACGTCGAGCTTTTCGAACACCCTCGCGTGAATGTCAGCTCAAGCGTTCCAGGAGTTCGCGCGCACGTTCGCATACAGTTGCCGCCAGATCGAATGATCGTTGCCAGGGCCGCTCGGGCGAAGCGGGCTAAGAAAGTCCTCGAAAGTCATCGGCTTGTGGACCTGAGGTTCGAGGTCAAGCGGGAACCTCGACCAGATGAGCACTACGTCCCAATCGCGGTCGCCATAGAGGCACCACGACTCCGAGTCGCCGACGATAACCATGCCTTCGAACATATCTTCCGGAACGTTATACCTATTGAGAGGATTCACTCGATCGGCGCTCAGCGCCAATTCATACGATCGTTTGATGCTCTCTGCGCCAATGGCGAAAGCGGGGTAAACGCCGAAGTAGTCGAGCGCCTCGCCGCGCCCCCAACCCATTATCTCTATCCCGGCATCTCCACACTCTGACGCAATATATTGCAAAACTGACCCAAATCCGCGTGACAGAATCGTCAAGAAGTCATATGTATAAACGTACCCGCCGCCACGAAAGGGCCAAGCGGGCAGCACCGAGTTCACGTCACATAGGTCTGTCATCCGAGCGCGCATGGCGTCAAATTCATCCTGGCTGTGGGCGAAGATCACTTGATCACCCATGGTCACTCTCCCGGCAATACGATTTTCACAAGCTGTCCTGATTTCGACGTGAAGTCGACGCTCCAACCATCCCAACTGTTTGCTTCTTCTCGGTCTAAATACTTCTTAAAGTTATCCATGAATTCCTCAACACCCACATCTGTTCTAAATTTCGGATCGAACCGCACCCCAACCGGCCCACCGTCCACACCAAAGTCTCCTTGAGGGGCGCAAAGGGTCCGCTCAAGGTCACGAGCAAGGTGCCTGTGTCACAACACCAGTGGGAGACAGCCAGTTTCCGTTCGATATCTGCGCCTTGGATGACACTGAGAACTGCGGGTTCGGCCCCGTCAACTCGCTTGCGGAATCTCCGAAGTAGATAAAAATCAGACTGCCGTCGCCCATCTCGAGTTCTTTGCCTTGAAAATCCAGCCCACTTGGACCCGTTCGAAGGGAAAAGGCTTCACGATTGTGCAAAGAAAAACTTCCGTAAGCGGACACGACCTCATCTTCCCCGTCCTCCGACAAACTGCTGCGATGGTGGACTCAAATATATCTGTAAGGCCCAATTTCAGGCCCGCACCACACAAACTCCAGCCCGCCTCTACCCTCTGTCGCAAAAATTGGGAAAGCATTGTTCGAGCTCCATAGACAAGAGGTTAGGGTACTTCCCAGACTGGCAATTGCAACGAGCGACGCCAACACGCGCATCCCATTACGAAGCATTTCGTTTCTTTCGACAAATTTGGTCATAGTTCCCCTCCTTCAATCCAGCTTCGAGTTCGAAATAGTTCAGACATCCGGCGTTCCCGGTGAGTGCCTGCGAAACTCCCGCGGCTCCTATGTAATAGACCCCAAACGAACCGCACCCCACCCGCCCATTATTCGAAATGATTGCAGTCGGCGTCGACGTGCCACCCGCCGCTCCGTAAGACTCTCTAGGTCGAGGGGGACACAGTTGACCGCTGGCGATGTGAGCACCTCGCTGCAATCAGTCGTCCGCGGCGACGACAAGATTCAAGAGATTCCGGCCGGGGGAAATCGCAACGAACTCATGGAACCCGTCAACCCCGACCACGTCCCCCCACTCACGTCTCGCCAACGTGCCTAGCAAAGGAAGCTCCCATACATCGAAGCCAACGGGAACGACGCTCTCAACGAACGCTTCCAAGTCTGACGAGAACGACTCCGGCTGCGGCCCATGCAAATCCGCCCACATTCTTAGCCGTGTCAAAACCCGGTCCCTATCGATCGGATTGAATTTGGAGGCGCGTATCGCGTCTAGTTTGTATGGCCCATGAACTCGCCCACCAGGATCAGCGGCGTCCGATCTAGGGACGTCATATCCGTGGTCGTACCAGGGGCTTGCGATAAGGCTGGCCAACACCTCAACAGCAGCTGCCGGCTCAACCACCTCAAACCTCCGCACATCGACCCAACGATAATCTCCGCGCGGGAACAGCATTTCACTGCCGCCTAAGTAGCGCAGTCTCTCGGCCATGCTCTTTTGCTCCAATCATCGCTCAGCTCGTCTCAGTTTTAAGTTGCGCCATCTTGCGAAGTAGGGGCGTCTGGAAGAACGCGATCACCGTCCTAGACTTACCCGCCTATGTGAATCTTCAACTGCTTACCCTCTCCCGCAATTTTTATGTCGATGGTGGGGCCGACCGACTTGGAGGTAGGGCGCCAACCGATGCGCGTGCCGTCCGCGAGCAGAAAAGCGCTGCCGCCATTCCCCGGGTTCGCAACGGGTGACGCGCCAGCAGTCCAGTTTTCATAAATTCTCAACAGCTCATCCTCTGTGGAAACTTGCCGCACGTTTGGTTGCTTGCCGGCATCGAGCTTGCTCCAGGTCTCCAGCAGGGTCTCTCGCGATACCAGCGGAACCTTCGGCGGCACAACAACGTCGGGCGCTCGAGCGGCACCTCGCGCGGCGGCCGCCCCTACAGCGATCAAGGGAACCGCTGGCCTGATGGCTCGGTCGACGCCTTGAGTCCAGTCCCAGAGATTTTGGACCCACTGGTCTTGTTTGCGGATGTTCGCTTCGGCGTATGCTCGTCCGCAGGCCTCGTTGATGGCGACCTGGCCCGGGCTCGTACCCACCTTCATGTCTCTGCCGCAAGCGATGGTCGGCGGCGGCGTCGCTTTGACGGCGGGGCTGGGCTTCGTGTCGCACGTTGTGTAGGAAAAGACACACCCGCTGCGACACGACCAGTCCGAAGCTGTGCACCCTGTCATGGATGCGACGTGGCGAAGCGCGGTCGTCTGTGCTGAGCGGGATGCGGGCTTTCGAATCGTTGACTTCGCGGCGGGCCCCCGCAACCCCTTGTGAGCAGACGCGAGCGCTGGGATCGAGAAGCTCCCGACCGACGAGTTTCGCCGGTTCGCGAGGTTGAGGAAGCCCACGTTGTTCCTCTGCGCCTGACTGGCGAAAGAGGCGGGACGGACTGACCGGGTGCCTTCGCTGGCGCGCATATGCACGAACCCGAACGCGTCTGCGTAGGTGACGCGCGAGTTCTTGACGTAGGCGTATCTGTTGAGGGATTGCGGGTCGTCTTGCTGGCCGCGCCAGGTGTCGGCTTGCAGCCAGGACCCGAGGGAGGGGTCGTAGTTTCTGGCGTAGTAGTCGCTCGTCCCGAGGGTGGCATCACTCGGTTGCCCGTCGTAGCCGACGGCACCCTTCCACCCGGTGGTGGCGTAGGACGTGTTCCCGAAGTCGCCGTAGGCGACGAGGTCGTCGAGCATTCCTCCGTTGGTGGCGGTGGCGGTGACATCACGGGCATCGCCCAGGAGCCAAGACACCCCCGCGGGACCGGACTGCACCAGCGCGTCCCCACCCGCATCTCGGAGAACGCTGGACGCCCCGTGACGGGAGCTACCACCCGCCGTGGGGAGGAGCCCGTCCCACGCGCTGGTCGCGCGGTCGGTTCCGTACGCTTCGGTGTCGCTCGAGCGGACGCGCCGGTCGAGACCGTCGTAGACGTAGGACGTCTTCCGCCCCTCGCCCGCGGTGCCGGTAAGTCGTCCGGCGGGGTCGTGGGTGTAGGTGGTCCGCTCTCCACTCTCCGTTGCCGAGGAGCGCGAACCGGCAGCGTCGTACTCGTAGCGTGCCCCGTCGGAGGTGGAGGTCACCCGTCCGGCGGCATCGAGGGTGGAGGTGACGGTGCGGCCCCCGGTGGTGGCGCTGGTGCGGTTGCCGGCCGCGTCGTACCCGTATCGGGTGGTCTCCCCTGAGTTCGTTGCGGATTCGATGAGGCGGGCGAGGTCGTCGTACCCGTACGACTGCGACGCCGCGTCCGCCGCCCCGTCGGGGGCGGTGATGGTGCGTGCTTTGGTGGCGAGGGACCCGTCGGGGTTCCAGGTGTAGTCGTAACTCAGCGACGCACCCGCGGGCGCTGCGGGTGCCGGCGCGGGCAGGGTCCGCCGGTCCAGGTAGGCCGCGGTCTTGACGCACTCCTTCTTCGCCGCACCCGCGACCGGCAGCGTCCGAGAGCCGAGATAGTCGTCGATGTTGCGGCATCCGTCGACCTGTGTCCGCAACGCCGAGACGGTGCTCGCCACAGCCGCGGTCGTCCCCTCGGTGGGCAGGGGGGTGGTGTGGGCGACACGGGTGACGTCTCCGATCGCGTCGTAGGCGACGCTGGTGTGCACCCCGTTCGGCCGCTCGATGCCCGTGCGCCGCCCGACCGCGTCGTAGGAGTAGTCGACCTCACCGTAAGGAGTGGTCTGCGTCGTCGCGCGCCCCGCAGCGTCGTACGCGAACCGCGTGACCGTCCCGTCCGGCAGGGTCGTGGCCGCGGTGAGACCTGTGGCGGTGTACTCGTGCGTGAGCTTCTGCCCGTTGGAGTCGAGCTGCTCGCGCATGCGGCCGACCTCGTCGTAGATCCACCCGGTCACCCCGGCGGGGTCGGTCATCGCGATGGGCCGCTGCTCAGCGTCGTATTCGAACGTGACATCCCCGTCAGTGCGGGTGAGAGTGGCGATATCGCCGCGCGCGTCGTAGCGGTACGCGGCGATCAGACCGACCCCGTTCGACTCCCGCTGCACCCGCCCGGCGGCGTCGTACGCCGTTTCGGTCCTCTCGCCCGCGGGCCCCCTCTCGACGACGGGGCGACCGGCCGCGTCGTACTCCCACCCCGTCGTGGCGCCGGTCGGTCCCGTCATCCCGGTCAAGAGTCCGGTGGCGCTGTAGGTGTAGGTGGTCGTGACATTGGTGTCGCTGTCGGCGGGAGCTGCGGCATCCGCGGCTTCGATCACGGTCGTCAGGTTGCCGACCGCGTCGTACGCGTATGTGGTCGTGACGCCGTTCGCGTTCGTCGCGCTCGTGCGGCGGCCGGCGCGGTCGTAGGCGAGCCTCTGCTCAGCACCGAGCGCATCGACGGTGCGCACCACCCGACCGACGGAGTCGTATTCGACGCGGGTCTCGGCCCCCAGCGGATCGGTCTCGACGACGACCCGCCCCACCGCGTCGTAGGTGGTGCGGGTCACGGCCCCGAGCGGGTCGGTGACGCTCGTCGTGCGACCGCCCGCGTCGTACGTGAACGTCGTCCGCGCGCCGTCGGCGTCGACGACGGCAGTGATCTGACCGGCGGCGTCATATTCATAGCGTTCGACGGCGCCGGTGGCATCCGTCATCGCCACCACCTGGCCCGCCGCGTCGACTTCGAACAGCGTCGGGTTGCCGAGGCGGTCGATCGTGCCGACGAGGTTGCCGTCGACGTCGTAGACGAACTCGCTGGCATATCCGGCGGGGTCGGTGACCTTCGTCACCCGATCCAGTGCGTCGTACGCGTAGGCCGTCACCCCGCCGGCGGCGTCGGTCTCGGTCGCCACTCGTCCGACCTCGTCGTAGGTGACACTCGTCGAGACACCGGTCGGATCGGTGGTCTTCACCGTCCGTCCGAGCTCATCGAGGGCAAGAGAGGTCACCGCCCCGGCGGCATCGGTGACGGCGGTCGGGATGCCGGTGGCATCGACCTCCTGCTCCCAGCGGCCGCCGTTCGGGTCGACGACGCCGGTCTCGCGGTACGCCGTATCCAGCAGCAGGTGTGTCGTCGCGCCCTCGGGGTCGGTCGACGAGACGAGGTTGTCCTCGCGGTCGTACGCGTACCCGGTCTCACCGCCGTCGGGAGCGATGGTTTTCACCATGCGCAGCAGGGCGTCCCACTCGTACCGGGTCACGGCACCGGTGGCATCCGTCGCCGAGGTCAGGTTGTCGTTCCGGTCGTAGGTGAACGTCGTCCGCGCACCGGTGGCATCGACGGTCGCGACAATGCGGTCGCCCGCGTCCCACTCCCATGTGGTGACAGCGCCGAGCGGATCGGTCACGGTTGTCAGCCTGTTGCTCGCGTCGTACCCGTAGGTCGTGCGGTGCCCCAGCGGATCAGTCAGCGCGGTGAGGTTGCCGCGGGCGTCGTACTCGTACCGGGTCCTCGCCCCCGACGGTGCGATCGCCGCCGACAGATCGCCGCCCGGGGTGTACTCGTACCGCATAGACGTCCCATCCGGCCGGGCCTCGCCCGTGACGAGGCCACGCGCGTCGTAGGTGTACGCCCAGGTGCGTCCGAGCGCGTCGATTCGGGAAGCCACCTGACCCGACGGGGTCGAGGTGTACCGGGTCTCGTGGCCCGCGGCATCCGTCTCGCTCGCCAGATTCCCCACCGCGTCGTAGACGTACCGCGTGGTGCGTCCCGCCTCGTCGGTGTGCGAGGTGACGTCCCCGCGCGCGTCGAACTCCCACCGCGGGACCTGCCCGGCGGGGTTCTCGACGCTGGTGATGCGGTACCGGTCGTCGAAGCCGAAGACGCTCCGCCGGCCCTCGTTGTCGGTGTAGATCGTGCGGCCCGCCTCGTAGACGAAGCGCCGCTCGGTGCCCTCCGCGTCGCGCTGAGAGACCACCCGGCCCTGGTCGTCGTACACGTTGACGAGGTACGTCGAACCGGAAGCGTCGGTCGCGGTGAGCATGCGATGCGCCGCGTCGTACGTGAACGAGCGGGTGCCGCCGGTCGCGTCGATGATCGACGCGAGGTTCCCTGCACCGTCGTACGCGAGGCGCCACGTGCGCCCGTCGGGAAGGCGGAACGCCGTGACGCGCCCGACGCCATCGCTCTCCAGCGTCACCGTCTGCCCCGCGGCATCGGTCACCGAGGTCAGGGGCACGAACTGGTGCACGTTCGGGTCGGCGGCGCCGTAGGTGAGGGTGGTCGTGGCGCCGGACGCGTCGGTGTGGCTAACAAGCTCTCCGATGCCCTCGATATCGGCCGCATCGAACACCCACGACGCCCCCTCACGGTCGGCGAGGCGCAGACGCCCCGCCCCCGCCTCGACGAGGGTCAGGTCGGGATCGTCGGCCGAGGTGTAACCGCCCGCCCCGTCCGGGGTGAAAACGTCCGACGCGCCGTCGCCGCGCACGGTCAGCACGGACCCGTCGGAGAAGCGTTGCGCCCGTGCGCCGAGGCTGAATGACCACCCCGCCCCCACCCGCGAAAGGCGACCGTCCTGCGCGTTGAAGACGAGGGTCGCCTCGATCGCCTGCGCCCCCGGCCCGCTGAGCGAGAACAACGGGAACGACTCCACCAGGTTCCCGGTCGAAAACGACACCGGGTCGGCGCCGTAGATCTGGTGATTCTGGTAGCCGAGGTTCCGCCAGCGGGCGAGCTCCGCCTGCGAGGGCGGAGAGGGCCACCCCCCGGTCGCCGGGTCGGAGCAGTCGAACCCCTGCGTTTCGAGGTAACCACCGAGAGAGCGGAACGCCCCGTCCACGATGCTGCCGAACCCGTGATCGATCACCGGCCGGTCGAAATTGTGGTCGAGGTACAGCGCCTCGACGTGCGCGTACGCGCCCGGCAGGTTCGCGTACTCCGCGAAAGGGAAGTTCCGAGTGGATGCCGCCCGCTTCGCCGGACGCCCGGTGTACGCCGGCATCTGGTCGACGAACGACTGCGCCAGAGCGTTGTCGCCGCCGCGTCCCCGCGAGAACGCCAGCGTCCCGCCCTCCCGCTCGGTGCCCCACGCGAATCCGCGGAACGTGTTGAAACCGAAGCCCACGGTCGCGTCGGGCTTCGCCGCCTCGGCCACCCGTGCCCGGGTGTCGCGCGAGACATAACGCACGCCCGCGGGTCGCGTCACGGTCACCCGAGCGAGGCACCGGTCCTCGAGCATCCCGCGCAGGCGGTCGACGAGGTCCCCGTTGTAGGGGAACTCCGACGCCGGCGCGGGCGTCTGCACCGACCCCTCGTCGTTGTCGGGGTCCAGCACGATCCGAGGTCCGGGAGCGGGGACGAACGGGATGCCGATCACCACGAACTGCGACAGGTGATCCGACTCGCCCCGCACCGTGCCCGTCTCGGCGTCGAAGTACGACGGCAACAGCGACCACGGCTCACCCGGGTCGGAACGGGTGTAGATCTGCAGCGTCGCGGGATCAACCCCCGCCTCGGCGACCCGGGCCGCATCGACCGCGAGGGTCAGCGCGATACCCGGGGTGACGTCGTACACCGGGGGTCCGTCTGCGGACTCATCGTCAGGGACCTCGTGCAACTCCGCAGGGAACGAGGTGAGCCGCTCGCCGTCGGCATCCGTCGCCGTGATCTCGACCACATCCGACACGACAGTGCCGGCCGTCTCAGCCGCCGCGGTGCGCATAGCCATCGCCTCGTCGGCAGGTTGGCGGGCTTCGAGCGTGACGCGGCGGTCGACCTCGTGTCCGGAGAAGACCGCACTCACACCGAGCCGGTCGGCACGCAGGGTGGACGCGGCACCGGGGTCCAGGGTTGCCGAACCCGCCGGCGCCGGCGCCTCCGAACGCGGCTCCTCAACGCCCGCCACGGATGCCCCATAGGACGCGTCGGGCGACGCCGCCTGGCGCACGCGCTCCAGCACTTCAGCCCGCGCCACGGCCGCGAGCTCCGCCGCGGTGGCGGGCGGCTCCGCGACAGCGCCGCCACCGAAGACCACCGCGGCCGTGACGACGGCCGCTACAGCGCGACGGATCACGCGCTCGTCCCCGTGCCCGCCCGGCGGCGACGCGTGCGCAGCGCGACCCCCACAGCCAGAGCGATCGCTGCGGCGACGGCGACCCACAGCGCCACGGCGCCGCCCGTCACGGCGAGATCGTTCACGCGCTTCACACAGGCGGCCAGCTCTGCGGCATCCGAGACACCGTTGGCGTCGTAATCCTCCGTCCCGTCAGCGCACGTGCGCGTGCCGCAGATGACGAACTCGACCCAATCCCCGATCCGATCGCCGTCGGCGTCCTCCGTGGCGTTCGAGCAGGTGTCGGAGCCGCAGACGAGCCGCTCCGCATAATCGGGGATGCCGTCGTCGTCTCTGTCGGAAGTCGGCGAGGCGCACGTGGTGTCACCGCAGGCCGGAACCTCCGTGGCATCCGGGATCCCGTCACCATCGCGATCCTCCACCCCCGTGGCGCACGTCGCCGACCCGCACACCACACGCTCGACAGCATCGGGAATGGTGTCGCGATCAGCATCCGCCGACGCGGACGCGTGAGCCGGCGACGCCATCGCCGTCGCCACCACCGGCCCCACCACCACGGCGACCAGCAGCGCCATCATCACGGACAGCGAACGGAAAGCAGTAACGGAGCGCATCGGATCCTCTCGACAGAACGCACCTGAACGTTCCCTCTCCGAACCTGATGGCCCCGCCCAACGAACACCCGCCAGAACGGCGGATTACCCACTTTCGGTGACGGCGATTTATCCGGTTACCGCGCCCCCGCGGACCTCGCAACCCCCCGACGCCCCTTTGATGCCGCGCCTAACGTCGCTATCGACCGCCAGCGAAAGGAACGCGCATGTCCACCACCACCAAGGACGCCCCCACCAAGAACCGTCGCCGCCCCGCGCGCGGAGGCAGCGGTCCCGAGACCACCGACGAGCAGAACGCCGAACAGGGCTTCCAGGCGTCGGAGAAGCTGACCGACGCGCTCCAGGCCGTGCTGGTCGACCTCATCGAGCTGTCGATCCAGGGCAAGCAGGCCCACTGGAACGTCGTCGGCAAGAACTTCCGCGACACCCACCTGCAGCTCGACGAGATCATCGACGCCGCCCGTGAATTCGGCGACGAGATCGCCGAGCGCATGCGTGCCCTGCACGCTCTGCCCGACGGCCGCAGCGACACCGTCGCCGAGACCACGACACTGCCCGAGTTCCCCCAGGGCGAGGTCGACACCGCCGAGGTCATCGACCTCATCACCGAGCGCCTCGACGTCACTGTCGGCACGGTGCGCGACGTGCACGACGACGTCGACGACGAAGACCCCACGAGCGCCGACATCCTGCACGGCGTGCTCGAGCGCCTCGAGCAGCTGTCGTGGATGGTCAGCGCCGAGAACCGCGTCGCCCGCACGTCCTGACGACGCGACGACGACACCGGATGCCGGGGCCTCAGGGCCTCGGCATCCGTCGTTCGCGGTCCCCCGGTTCCGACAGGGGCGGCCAGGGCGTCAGAGCCGCAGCACCTCGGTGACGCGCACGATCGCCGTGCCCTCCTCCTCGGAGGCGGCGAGGTCGACCTCGGCGCGGATGCGCCAGTCGTGGTCGCCGGCGGGGTCGTCGATGATCTGCTCGACGCGCCAGACGCCGTCAGAGGCCGACGACTCGTCGATGACGACGAGAGCGGAGGAACGCGCCGCTCCCCCGGTGCCGATCTCGTCGTGCTCGTCGAAGTAGCTGTCGAGGGCGCTCGGCCAGTCGACGTCGGGGTCGAGCTCGACGAGCTCGTCGTCGCGCTGCAGGGCGGCGAGCTGCACGCGGCGGAACATCTCGTTGCGCACGAGCACGCCGAACGCGCGCCGGTTGGTGAGGATCGACGGCGGAGCGGCAGGCACCACGGGGGCCGTGGGGTCGTCCGCGGGGTTGATGAGCTGCTCCCACTCGTCGACGAGGCTCGAGTCGACCTGCCGCACGACCTCGCCGAGCCACGCGATCAGATCGAGCAGGTCGGGGGTCTGCGCGTCGACCGGCACGGTCTGGCGGATCGCGCGGAACGCGTCGCTGAGGTAGCGCAGCACGAGGCCCTCGCTGCGCGCGAGCTGGTACAGCGAGACGTACTCGCCGAACGAGCACGCGCGCTCGTACATGTCGCGCACGACCGACTTCGGCGACAGCTCGAAATCGCGGATCCACGGCTGGCTCGAGGCGAACACCTCGTACGCCTGCGCGAGCAGCTCGTCGAGGGGCTTCGGCCAGGTGATCTCTTCGAGCAGTTCCATGCGCTCGTCGTACTCGATGCCGTCGCGCTTCATCGCCGCGACGGCTTCGCCGCGCGCGCGGAATTGCTGCTGCGACAGGATCGGGCGCGGGTCGTCGAGGGTCGACTCGATGACGCTGACGACGTCGAGCGCGTAGTGCCCGGTGCCGACCGAGGACGCCGGGGGCACGGCATCCGGTCCTCTCCCGAGCTCGACCTCGGGGTCGAGCATCTCGATCGCGGCGAGCGCGAACGGCGACAGCGGCTGATTGAGCGCGAAGTTCGGCTGCAGATCGACGGTCAACCGAATGCGCGAGTCGCCAGGAATCGTCGCTTCCGCACCGTCGGAAGCGACAGATTCTGGCGACTCGCGCGGGGGCAGGACCTCCACCACCCCGGCCTGCACGAGCGTGCGGAAGATCGCGATCGCGCGGCGGGCGAGCTCGTACTGGCGGGCGCGGGGCTCGTGGTTGTCGAAGACGAGCGAGCGGACGTTGCCGAACACGTCTCCGCCGCGCGCGATGACGTTGATGAGCATCGCGGCCGACAGCTTCATCTGCGGCACGAGCGGCTCGGGCTCGGCGGCGACGAGGCGATCGTAGCTCTGCTCGGTCCAGTTGACGAAGCCCTGCGGCGCCTTCTTGCGCACGATCTTCTTCTGCTTCTTGAGGTCGTCGCCGGCCTTGAGGATCTGCGCGGCGTTCTCGATCTCGTGATCGGGCGCCATGACGACGACGGTCCCCGCAGTGTCATAACCGGCTCGTCCCGCGCGCCCGGCGATCTGGTGGAACTCGCGCGCCGAGAGCTGTCGCATGCGCGTGCCGTCGTACTTGGTCAGCGCGGTCATGAGCACCGTGCGGATCGGCACGTTGATGCCGACACCCAGGGTGTCGGTGCCGCAGATGACGCGTAGCAGGCCGCGCTGCGCGAGCGTCTCGACGAGGCGGCGGTAGCGCGGCAACATGCCGGCGTGGTGCACGCCGATGCCCGCGCGCACGTAGCGTGACAGCGTCTTGCCGAAGCCGGTCGTGAAGCGGAAGCCGCCGATCGCCTCGGCGATCTCGTCGCGCTGCTCGCGGCCGATGATCCGGATCGACGACAGCGCCTGCGCGCGCTCCATGGCCGCGGCCTGCGAGAAGTGCACGACGTAGATCGGCGCCTGCTTCGTGTCGAGCAACTCCTGCACCGTCTCGTGCACGGGCGTGCGCGCGTACTCGAAGTGCAGCGGCACGGGGCGCTCGACGCCGGTCACCCGCGCCGTGGGCCGACCGGTGCGACGCGAGAGGTCGTCGGCGATGTCGGTGACATCTCCCAGGGTCGCCGACATGAGGATGAACTGCGCGCGGGTCAGCAGCAGCAGCGGCACCTGCCACGCCCAGCCGCGGTCGGCCTCGCCGTAGTAGTGGAACTCGTCCATGACGACCTGGTCGACGTCGGCGTCGGCCCCCTGCCGCAGGGCGAGGTTCGCGAGGATCTCGGCGGTGCAGCAGATGATCGGGGCGTCGGAGTTGACCGACGAATCGCCCGTGACCATGCCGACGTTCTCGGCGCCGAAGACGTCGACGAGGGCGAAGAACTTCTCGCTCACCAGGGCCTTGATCGGTGCGGTGTAGTACGTGCGTCCACCCCGGGAGAGGGATGCCGCGTGCGCGGCCACCGCGACGAGCGACTTGCCCGTGCCGGTCGGGGTCGACAGGATCACGTTCGCACCCGAGACGATCTCGATGACCGCCTCGTCCTGCGCGGGGTAGAGCGTGAGGCCGCGGGAGTTCGCCCACTCGACGAAGCCCAGGTACGCGGCATCCGGATCGGCGCCGACCGGAACGTGCTCGAGGAGGGGGGTCACTCCCCCAGCCTCTCATCCGCGGGGAGCCCGCGAACCCGCGGACGGGCCGCCCCTCTCGCGGACGCTGCCGTCGTCGTCGCGGGAGGCGCCGCAGTCGCGGGTGCAGCAGCCGCGCGCCGCAGTCGCGATCGCGTCAGCCGCGGGCGCCGCCGCAGTCGCGGTCGCCTCCGCAGTCGCGGTCGCGTCAGCCGCGGTCGCTGAAGACGCCGACGTTCTCGCCGTCGAACACGAACTGCATGCTCGTGCCGATCGGGAACCGCTGGATGAACGCATCGGGCATGCCGTCGGCGACGACGAACTGCACGGTCGCCGGGAACACCCCGGCCCCGCACCCGCCGTAGACGAAGTTGCCGCGGAATGCGCGGGTGTCGTCTTTACCCATCTCGTCGGCGTCCAGCAGGTAGAGGCAGGGAATGCGATTCTCGGTCGCGTCGGTCGGAGACCGACCCGTGAACGCGGCGATGCCGTAGTAGTTCTCGTAGGCGCGCTCCGCGCCGGTGCGCTGGCCGAACACCGGCGGCACCGCGGCGTCGGGGGCGGGCACGAGGGTGTCGACCTGCGGAGCGCCCGCCGCCGCGCTCACCGGGACGAGAGTCAGGCTCGCGGCCGTCGCTGCGCTGGCGAGGGCGGCCACCACCGCGAGGGAGGCCGCCCAGACCCAGAGCCGGCGTTTCGACCCCACGAGGGCGGGGCGCACCCGCGGGCCGTCGTCGCCGCCCTCGTCCTCTTCCTCGTCGCCGTCGCTCTCGCCGTCGGGGGCGACGAGAGCGGCCCGTGAGCCCGCGGCGGCGGCCGCGGAGGTCAACGGCACGCGCGGCGCGGGTGGCAGGCGATCCTGCCGTTCGAGATCCTCGAGCTCGCGCAGCCGCGCGACGGCGGTCGCGTCGTCGGCGATGTCGGCGTGGGGACCGTACGCTCTCGCGCGGAGCAGTCGCAGCTCCTCGCGCACGTCATCGTCCATGTCCTGAATGGTTCCACACCTGCACGGCGTCCGGGGTCGTGCGCGGTGTATGCGTGGGAATAGATCGCGCTCTGTCGCGTTGCACCCGATATGCGCTCCTTCGGCACACTCTCCTTCGGCCACTACGGCCCCCTCGGCGGCGGCCGCCAGCTCACCGCCGGCGACTCGATGCTCCAGGCGATCGATCTCGCCCAGGGCATGGACGACCTCGGGGTCAACGGCGTCTCGTTCCGCGTGCACCATTTCGCTCGCCAGCAGGCGGCCCCCATGCCTCTGCTCGCCGCCATCGCCGCCCGTACCTCGCGCATCGAGGTCGGCACCGGCGTCATTGACATGCGGTACGAGAACCCGCTCATGCTCGCCGAAGAGGCGGCATCCGTCGACCTCATCAGCGGCAACCGACTCGCCCTCGGCGTGAGCCGTGGGTCACCCGAGACGGTCGTCCGTGGCTACGAAGCGTTCGGATACACCGGCTCCGAAGACCCGCGCGGCGGCGACATCGCCCGCGAGCACTTCGACCTGTTCCTCCGCGCGATCGACGGCGAAGGGCTCGCCGAGCGCGACCCCCTGAGCCCCTTCGGTGGAGGCACAGGTCTTCAGCGCATCGAGCCGCACTCCCCGGGCCTCCGCACGCGCATCTGGTGGGGCGCCGGCACCACGGCGACCGCCGAATGGGCCGGACGCCTCGGCGTGAACCTCATGTCGTCGACCCTGCTCACCGAGGCCGACGGCACGCCCTTCGACCTGCTGCAGGCCCAGCAGCTCGACGCCTTCCGCGCCGCGTGGCGCGAGGCGGGTCACGAGGGCGAACCGCGCACCTCGGTCAGCCGCAGCATCTTCCCGATCGTGACGGCCGAAGACGAGATGTACTTCGGCGGCTCGGCTGGCAGCGACCAGATCGGCGTGATCGACGGCATGCGCTCGACCTTCGGCAAAACGTACGCGGCCACCCCCGACAAGCTCGTGGAGCAGCTGCAGAACGACGCCGCGGTGATGAGTGCCGACACGCTCATGCTCACGATCCCCTCGCAGATGGGTGTGGAGTTCAACCTGCGCCTCGTCGAGAACTTCGCGAAGCACGTCGCTCCCGCCCTCGGCTGGCAGTCGACGCTCGCGACGGTCTGAGCGAACCCCGAACGGACCCGGATGCCGATCGCCTCGGCATCCGGGTCCGTTCGGCGTTTCGGGGAGACGCGACCGTCGTCGTCACGCGCGGGACACCGCCGGCGGCTCGTACGGTAGGCGGGTGAGCGTCGTCATCCGCACTGCAAGCTTCCCCCGCGACGCAGGATCGGTCTCCGCGCTCGTCGGCGACTATCTGCGACGGACCGAGGCCGAGAAGGCGGAGCACGGACTCGTCGATCCGCACGCCGCGATGCCCGCCCGTTACACCCGTGAGATCGACGACCCCGCTACTGTCTTCGCCGACCACCGCGTGCTGGTCGCCGCGGTCGACGGCGTCGATCACGGAGTGCTGGCGGTCGGTTCCTCCGAAAGCGTGACCGAGATCTCCCGGTTCTGGGTGAGCCCCGACGCCCGCGGGCACGGGGTCGGGTCGGCGCTGCTGACGGCCGCGCTGCGCGGAGCGACGCGGCCGGTGCACCTCTCGGTGTGGGAGTGGCGCGAGCCCGCACTGCGGATGTACCGCACCGCGGGCTTCGGGGTCGTCCCGTCGTGGGACGAGCGACCGGGGCTCGTGTGCCTCGAGCTGCGGTGAGGTGAACCGCGCAGGCACCCGCCGGTCGGGCTCGTCAGCGCGCGGCGTCGGCGACCGTGTCGAGCGCGACCGGGATCACCGGTAGCCCGTCAGCCCCTGCGAGCGGGCGATCGTCTGCGACACGAGGTACTCACCCCACGCCACCGCGTACGCGCCGAGAGCGGTCCACACCCACGCGGAGGGCAGGATGCCGACGAGCCCGAGCAGCGCCGCGATCGTCAGCACGACGACGACAGCAAGGACCGGCACGATCGCCCGCGCGCCGATGACACCCGCGGAGGTACGCCAGATCACCAGCAACGCTCCCGCCGTCGCGACGAGGAGGATGACGGGGGTGAACCACGGCCCCAACGCGCCCATGGTGATCGCGGCGCCGACACCGGCGGTCGTGAGCGAAGCGGTGCGAAGGGTGCGGATCCTCGTCGGGGAGGGCGAAGCGGCGATGGGAGGCTCCTTCAGAGGGGCGGAAAATCCGGAGGGACGGGACGCCGTCAACAAAGGCGCGCGCCCGGCGTTTCCAGCGTACCCACGCCGCGATACGACTCCGCCGGGCGTTCGTGTCTACGGTGGGCGGGTGGGTATCTCTCTGACGCGCGCCGCCCTGTCCGAGCCGGACGACCGGGCCGCGCTGACGGCATTCCTCATCTCGAACACGTTCCCGTTCCACGTGCGCACGCGTCCGACCGCGGAGCAGGTCACGGAAGCCATCCGCGCGGGTTCGTGGGACGGCGACGACATCGAGACCTTCTGGATCGACGACGAGACGGACGGCCGCATCGGCGTGCTCCGTCTCGACGATCTCGACGACGCCACCGCGATGGTCGATCTGCGCCTCGCCGATGCGGCCCGGGGGCGCGGGCACGGTTCCGCCGCGCTTCGGATGGTCACCGAGCACGTCTTCGCCCAGCACCCCCGCGTCATCCGCCTCGAGGGTCAGACCCGCGAGGACAACGTCGCGATGCGCCGCGTCTTCGAACGCTGCGGGTGGGTGCGGGAGGCGTACTACCGCGACGGCTGGCCCGTCGAGGGCGGTGAGCCCGTGGCATCCGTCGCCTACAGCGTCTTGCGTCGCGACTGGGTGAGCGGGATTACGACACCGGTACCGCGCGGGCCCGAAGTAACCCTCACAGGCGAGCTGCGCTGCGCCGATGCCGTCGAGGCCGAGCGCGTGCGCGCCCACCTCGACGAACACCTCGCCCTCACCCGCGCCGAGGCGGGGTGCCTTTCATTCGACGTCACCCCGACCGAGACCGACGGCGTCTGGCGGGTGTCGGAGCGCTTCATCGACGAGGCTGCGTTCGACGCCCACCAGCGCCGTGTCGCGTCGAGCACGTGGGGACGCGAGACCGCGGGGATCCAGCGCTCCTCCGTCATTCGCGGGAGGGCTCTGGATGCCGATGCCCTCATCGCCACGGCCTGGGCCGCCGAACAGATGCTGCTTCACCCGGCCGTGCGCGCGCATGCGGGAGAGCTCGAGCGGCTTCTCGATCCCGACTTCGTGGAGATCGGTCAGTCCGGTCGCCGATGGACGCGGGACGAGATCATCGCCGCACTTCGAGAAGAACCGGGGGCCGACCCTTCGCCCGCCATCGAAGAGCGAGCCGCACGGGTGCTCGGACCCACCACCGTCCTGCTCACCTATCTGCTGAGATTCGAGGACCGTGTCAGCCGCCGGTCGTCCCTCTGGCGGTGCGACCCCGCACCGCGGTGCCTGTTCCACCAGGGGACGCCGGTCGGCTGACGCCTCACCCCATGGTCGGGTAGCCGGTGGGCTCGACGGGCGCGGTGTCGGGGTGGACGTTGCGGAACGCGGCGAGGTCGCGCACGTTCTTCTGCACCGCCACGACGGCGAACAGGCTCATGGCAAATCCAATGCCATAGAACCCCTTTTCCGACAGGAGGAGTTCGGCGTTCCAGAGCCCGACGGACATGAGGGCGAGGGCGACGAGCAGCATTCCCCACGCGACGCCGAGGTAGGCGCCGGTGACCGGGATGTCTTCGGCGCGGTCGCGCACCGCCTTCTGCACCGAGATGGCGGCGAACAGCCCGAGGAGGAACACCGAGAGGTAGAAGCCCTTCTCGGCGAGCGTCATGTGCGCGTTGTACAGGCCGATGAAGTACACCGAAGCACCCAGCCCCAGCGCCACCCACGAGGCCCCCACGAACGCTCCGGTCGGGCGGCCGAGCATCTGCTGTGTGTGGATATCCGTCATCTTTCCCACCCCTTCGTCGGGTCCCCTGACGGGGACGTATGCCGTGGCGGAGAAGCTAGCGGAAGGTTCATGCCGAAAACGCCATGCGGCGTGTTCTGTGGATGAATCGACCTCCTCAGACCGATTCGCGACCAGCTCGCGCCTACCCATCGCCGGCGCCGGGCGAGGGCGGGAGCAATGTCGGAGGTTGGTGGAAGCATGTCTACATGAGCCACCCCGCCGCTTCTCCGCACGAGGCGGACGACGCGGTGCTCGACGACGTGGTCACCTCCCTCGTTCGGATCGAGGCGGCGATCTCCGCGTTCGAGGCGGAACGGTTCCGACAGCTGGCGCGCGCGCATGCCGTCGCTGCGGGGCGAAGCGCTCACCGACCCCGCTCCGTTCAGGAGCGCGAAACCGTCCTGCGGTCGATCGCCGCCGAAGTGGGCGTCGCGCTGCGGTGGCACGACCGCACGGCGCAGCGCCGCATCACCGAGGCCGGCGCACTGGTCGAGGACTTCCCCACGACGGTGACCGCGCTCGAGGCGGCGAAGATCACGGCGCGGCACGCCGAGGTGATCCGCGAGGTCGGGGCACCCCTGCTCGAACCGGAGAGCCGCCGGGAGTTCGAGCGCCGCGTCCTGACTCGCGCAGAGCGCGACACGGTCGCCGGCACTCGCGCCTTCGCCCGGGCGGTCGCCGAAGAGCTGGAACCTCGCTCGATCACGGAGCGCCACCACGACGCGGTGGACACACGTCGCGTCTGGGTCGACGACGACATCGACGGGATGGCGCAGCTCGGCGTGATCGACAGCGCGGCGAAGATCCGGGCGATGTTCGACCGACTCACGCGACAGGCGCGCGCCGTGCGCCGGGTCGTCGATGCGGGCGGCGGAGAGATCGGCGTCACCGACACCCGGTCGATCGAGCAGACGCGCGCCGACCTGCTGTGCGACCTCGTGCTCGGCGGTCGACCGGTCATCGACCCGACGCACGCGCACCTCCCGGGAGGGTTGGGAGCGATCCGGGCGGAGGTCTCGGTGGTCATCCCGGTGTTGACCGCCGTCGGCGCCAGCGAGCGCGGCGCGATGCTCGACGGGTGCACCCCCGTCGACGCCGATACGGCGCGCCACCTCCTCGCCGAAGCACCGGGGTGGGAGCGCTTGCTCACCGACCCGGTCACGGGCGTGGTCCTCGGGGTCGACCGTTACCGTCCGACTCCGGCGATGCGTCGCTTCGTGCGCCTCCGCGACGTGCACTGCCGCTTTCCCGGATGCCGTCAGCCCGCCCGCCGCTGCGAGATCGACCACAACCACGATCATGCGAAGGGCGGTCGGACGAGGCTCTGCAACCTCGCGTGCCTGTGCAAGCGTCACCACGTCCTCAAGACCGAGACCCCCTGGACGGCCGCCCAGCAGCCGGACGGCAGCATCGTGTGGACGAGCCCGCTCGGGCGCCGCACCACCGACCCGCCCGAACGTCGGGTCGCCTTCGCGCCCGACCTCGATCCTCACCCCGACCCCGACCCCCCGCCGTTCTGAGCACGTTCGCGCCCTCCGCCAGCCGACGCCGCTCCCTCCGCCGAGCGCGAACACCGTCGCCTCTCCCCCACCTCGGGTGATTGGCTGACCCGCATGGGACGCATCCTCATCCTCGGCGGGACCGCGTGGCTCGGCCGCGCCATCGCGACGCACGCCGTCGCACAGGGTGCCGAGGTCACCTGCCTCGCCCGCGGCGAATCCGGCGACGCCGCACGCGGCTCCCGGCTGGTCCGCGCCGACCGGGCACAGCCCGGCGCCTACGACGAGGTCCGACACGAGTGGGACCAGGTCGTCGAGCTCTCGTGGGACCCGGGGTTCGTGGCATCCGCCCTCGACGCCCTGGCCGATCGGGCGGCGCACTGGACCCTCGTCTCAAGCGTCTCGGTGTATTCCCGCTCCGACATACCCTTCGCCGACGAGACGGCGGAGCTCGTGGAGCCGACCGATCTCGGACGGTACGCGGATGCCAAGGTGCACGCCGAACGGATCACCTCGGCCCGGCGCGGGGACCAGGCGCTCCTGGCGCGGGCCGGACTCATCGTGGGGCCGGGCGACCCCACCGATCGCTTCGGCTACTGGCCCGCACGCTACGCCCGCGGCGGGCGGGTCCTCGCGCCCGAGTCGACAGGTCGTCACGTCCAAGCGATCGACGTGGACGACCTCGCCGCGTGGATCGACCTCGCCGGCCGCACGGGCATCACGGGTCCGGTCAACGCGGTCGGCGAGGAGCTCCCCCTCGCCGCGGTGCTCGCGGCGGCCCGCGACGCGGCCGCTCACGACACACCGGGAACGCCGACCGAGACCGTCACGCTCGACGACGACATTCTCACCGCGCGGGGCGTCGCCTACTGGGCCGGGCCGCGCTCGCTGCCCCTGTGGCTACCCGAGAACGCGGGAGGTTTCGCGCGCCGCAGTGACGCTACCTTCGTGGCATCCGGAGGGCGTCGCCGCTCTCTCGCCGAGACGATGCGCCGCACGCTCGACGACGAGCGCGAACGCGGACTGGACCGCCCCCGCCGAGCGGGACTCACCCCCGCCGAAGAGGCCGAGGTCCTCAGCGCCTAGCGCCCGTTGCGGTCGGCTGCGGAGCGGGGAGGTGCCGACGAGACCTCGAGCTTGTCGAGACCGCGCAGCGAGGTCCAGATGAGCTCCTCGCCCTTGGCGGCGTGCTGAGACGCCCGCACCGCGCGCTCGTCGGCCCACGAGTTGAGTACGTGACCCGAGTGTCCGCGCACGTGCTCGAGCACGACGTCGGGGAGCCCCGCGGCCCGCCGCGCATCGCGCGCCGCGATCAGCGCCTCGAGGATGCCCTGGTTGGCGACCGGCTTCTTCGCGCTCGTGACCCAGCCGCGACGGCGGTGGCCGTCCATCCACTTCGTGTACGTGTCGATCGCGTACTTCGAGTCGGCCTGCACGACGAGCTCGCGCACGTCGGAGTGATCTGTGATGGCGTACAGCAGACCGAGCAGCTCGCCGATGTTGTTGGTGCCCTCGGGGATGGACCCTGCCGCCCAGTGTCCGTCTTCGCCGACCCAGGCCCACCCGGCGGGGCCGGGGTTGCCCTTGCACGCGCCGTCTGTGGCGACGACGTAGCGGTCGGAGGACGCGGGCGACTCGGTACTGCTCATCCCTCTAGTCTCCCCCGGAGCGCCGCGCACGAACGACGACGCCCCCGCCGACGGTCCGATCGACCGGCGACGGGGGCGAGGGCGTCCACGTCAGTCGCGGCCGCTCTCGGCCTTCTTCTGACCGGCCTCGAGCACGTCGCCGGCGGGCAGCTCCTGGTGCCCGCCGAACTGCAGACGCATCGCCGAGAGCACCTGATTGGCGAAGTGGTCCTCGCCGCGCGAGGCGAAGCGCTCGAACAGCGACGCCGCCAGCACCGGCACGGGCACGCCCGTGTCGACCGCCGCCTTGACCGTCCAGCGACCCTCTCCCGAGTCGGACACCCGTCCGGCGAGGCCGTCGAGCGTCGGGTTCTGCGCGAGCGCGGCGGCGGTGAGGTCGAGCAGCCACGACGAGATGACCGAGCCGCGGCGCCAGAGCTCCGTGACCCGGGCGGTGTCGATGTCGAACTGGTAGAACTCCGGCTCTTCGAGCGGCGCGACCTCGGCGGAGTGCTCGCCCTGGTGCAGCCCCGCGTCGGCGTTGTTCAGCACGTTGAGCCCCTCGGCGAGAGCGGCCATGATCCCGTACTCGATGCCGTTGTGAACCATCTTCACGAAGTGACCGCTGCCGGAGGGGCCGCAGTGCAGGTAGCCGCGCTCCTCGGTCGTGTAGTCGCCGGTGCGCCCGGGCGTGCGCTCGACCTCCCCCGGTCCGGGCGCGATCGTGCGCAGGACGGGTTCGAGATGCGCGACGGCTTCGTCATGGCCGCCGACCATCAGGCAGTACCCGCGCTCGAGACCGAACACGCCACCGCTGGTGCCCACGTCGACGTAGTGGATGCCGCTGTCGTCGAGCTTCTTCGCCCGGCGCACGTCGTCACGGTAGTTCGAGTTGCCGCCGTCGATGATGATGTCGCCCGGCTCGAGCACCTCGGCGACCTCGTCGACGACCTTTCCGGTGAGACCGGCGGGGATCATGAGCCAGACGGCGCGGGGCTTCTGCAGCTTTGATGCGAGGTCCGCGATGCTCGTCGCCCCGGTCGCCCCCTCCGCGACCAGGGAGGCCACGGCATCCTGATTCACGTCGAACACGACGCAGTCGTGACCGTCTCTCATGAGTCTGCGGACGATGTTGGCGCCCATTCGTCCGAGTCCGACCATGGCGAGTTGCATTGGTTCCCCGTTCGTCGTGGATCACGGACCGCGGCACGCGGCCCTTCCGCGAGTCTAGGAGCGTGCGGAGGCACCCGGGATCGGTGCTAGCCCTGGAAATCGTCGGGATCGACGTGGTCGAGGAACCTGCGGAATTCCTCCACGCGGTCCTCGTCGGCCCCGTCCCCGTCGAGCTCCACGGCGTCGTCGGGGACTCCGGCCTCGTCGAAGACGGCATCCGCTACGAGGATCGGCGCATCGGCACGGGCGGCGAGGGCGATGGCATCCGAGGGGCGGGAGTCGAACGTGCGGGGCCCGACCGGGGTGTTCAGCAACACGCGCGCGTGGAAGGTCCCCTCGTCGAGATGGGTGATCTCCACCCGGTCGACCGACGCGGACAGCTCGCCGAGCATCGCGGTCATGAGATCGTGCGCGAGGGGGCGCGGCGATCCCGTGCCCTCGATCGCGACGAGGATCGACATCGCCTCCTGCGGTCCGATCCACACCGGCAGCACCCGGTCGCCTTCGATCGCGGTGTCGACGGACTTCAACAGGATGACGTGCTGTTGCGCGGGATCGAGCGCGACCCCGACGACGCGCACCCTGATCATGGGGCCATCGTAAAGGCCCGCGCACCCGCGTGAAGGATCAGCGCAGGATGCCGAGGGCTCGAGCCGCCGAGACGGCGGCGGTGCGAGAAGAGACGCCGAGCTTGGAGAACACGTGCGCGAGGTGCGACTTCACCGTCGCGTCGGTGATGTGCAGGCGCGCGGCCACCTCGGCGTTCGAGGCGCCTCGCGCGACGAGACGCACCACCTCGATCTCGCGCACCGACAGGGTCACCCGCGGCTCGCGCAGACGGGCGAGGAGGCGCCCCGCGATCGCCGGGGCCAGAGCGCTCTGGCCGGCCGCAGCGGCACGGACGCCGGCGAGGAGCTCGTGCGGCGGGGCGTCCTTGAGCAAGTACCCGCTGGCTCCCGCCTCGACGGCGCCGAGGATGTCGCCGTCGGTGTCGTAGTTCGTCAACACGAGCACGTACGGCGGCGCAGCGAGCGCCCGCACCCGTCGGGTGGCCTCGGCTCCCGCCGCCCGCTCGCCGAACTGCAGGTCCATCAGCACGAGCTCCGGCGCGAGCGACGCGGCGAGGGCGACGGCCTCGTCGGCGGTGGCCGCCTCGCCCACCACCTCGATGTCGGCTTCGGCGTCGAGCAGAGCGCGCACACCCGCCCGCACCACCGGGTGGTCGTCGGCGATCACGACGCGGATCATGCCGCCCCTCCCGGAAGGACGACGGTGATGGTCGATCCCTCGCCGGGCGCGCTGTCCACATCGAGCACGCCGTCGAGCTGGTCGACGCGCTCGCGCATGGCGCGCAGCCCGAAGGAGTCCGTCCCGGATGCCGCCTGCTCGGCGCCGCTCGCGTCGAACCCGACGCCGTCGTCGCTGATGGTCAACCGTGCTCCTCCTGCCTGCGGGACGAGTCGGATGCGCACGCAGCGCGCCCGCGCGTGCTGGGCCACGTTGGCGAGGGCCCCTTGCGCGATGCGGAGCAGGGCGGTCTGGGCGTCCATCGGCAGCGAGACCGCGGCATCCACCTCCACCTCCACGTCGATGCGCTCGCGAGTGCCCCAGCCGGCGGCGAGACGCTCGAGGGCGGAGCCCAGGCCGCGATCGAGGCTCGGCGGAGCGAGCTCGCGGATAAACCGACGCGTCTCGGCGAGACCGTCGGCGGCCGTCTGGCGTGCGAGGCGCACGTGCGCGATCCCGGGGCCGTCGGCGTCGGCCCGCTCCGCCGCGTGCAACAGCATCTGAATGCTCGACAGCCCCTGGGCGACGGTGTCGTGCAGTTCGCGGGCGAGTCGCGCGCGTTCGGCGAGCGTCCCCTGCTCGCGCTCGGCGGCGGCGAGCCGACCGCGCGTGGCGATCAGTTCGGACATGAGCGCCTCGCGCTCCGCGGCCCGCCTCTCCAGAGCCCCGTAGCCCAGGCCGATCAACAGCGCCACCCCCGCCCCGACGACCGGACCGACGACCCCGCCCACGGTGAGCCCCCCGTGCACGGCGAAAGCGGCGATCGTGAGGGCCGTGGTGCCGACGACGGCGAGCGGTCCGGCCGCCCCCTTCAGGACGTGCAGGTACAGGAAGAACAGGGGGAACACGAGGTACGCCGCTTCGGGCACGAGCCACACCAGCGCCGCCCACACCACCGTGAGCGCCACCACCCACACGACGCTGCGCCGCGAGCGCCCCGAACGCGCGACCCAGAGCCCCGCGAGGTACACGACCCCCAGCACGCCGGCGAGCACGAGGGCGAGCAGCGATCCGTTCGTCAGCAGGACGCGCGCGACGACGAGGGCGAGCAGGCCCCCGAAGAGGGCGTGCAGGCCCACGCGCAGCCCCGTGAAGACGGGGGCGAGGGGTCGATGGCTCATGTCACGCTCCAGGCTACGGATGCCCGGACTCAGGCGGATCATCCGAAAGGTGGAGAGAGAGTTCGCCCACCCCGCTGATGACCGCGAGCGCGCCCCTGGCGAGGCTGGAACGGTGCCGGCGAGAGTCGTCGGCGGAAGGAGGCGACGTGTACGTCGCATGGCGCGATCTGCGGTTCGCCCGCGGGCGATTCGCCCTCATCGGGGCGGTCGTCGCCCTCATCACCCTGCTCGTCGGCTTCCTCTCGGGGCTGACGGGCGGCCTCGCCGCTCAGAACGTCTCGGGCGTGCTCGCCCTCCCCGGGGACCGGCTGGTGCTGCACCCGGTCGACGGCGCGAGCGCGACCTTCGCGGACTCGGCCATCGAGGCCGACACCGTCGCCGCCTGGCGCGCGGCGCCCGGAGTCGACACGGTCACCCCCGTCGGCATCACGCAGATCCGGGCCGAGGGTCCCGGCGCCTCGACCGCCGTCGCCCTTTTCGGCCTCGACGCGGGTACGGCCTTCGGCGCCCCGCGCCGCGACGACGAGGTCGACCTGTCGGCGGGCGCCGCGAAGGCGCTCGGGGCGGCGGTCGGCGACGACGTGTCGATCGCGGGCTCGTCGTACCGCGTGGCCGCGATCCAAGGTGACGAGTGGTACAGCCACACGCCCGTCGTCGCGCTCAGCACGGCGGCCTGGACGACCCTCGCCCAGCGTCTGGGTGGGACGGGGCAGCCGACGGTGCTCGCCGTCACCGGCTCCCCCGCGTGGGATTCCGTGGCCGCCGACACCGGCACCACGGCATCCACCCCCTTGGCGAGTCTCACGGCGCTGTCGACGTTCCGTTCCGAGATCGGTTCGCTCGCGCTGATGATCGCGATGCTCTTCGGCGTCTCGGCCCTCGTGGTCGGAGCCTTCTTCACCGTGTGGACGATGCAGCGCTCGGCCGACATCGCCGTCCTCAAGGCCCTCGGCGCGAGCACCCCCGCCCTCGTGCGCGATGCCCTCGGTCAGGCGTCGGTGGTCCTCGCCATCGGGGTCGGGGTGGGGATCGGTCTGACCGCCCTGCTCGGAGCCGTCGCCGCCGGCTCCCTGCCCTTCGTCCTCAGTCCGCTGACGACCCTCGCGCCCGCGGCGGTCATGATCGCGCTCGGCCTGCTCGGCGCGGCCGTCTCCCTGCGCACCGTCACTTCGTCCGACCCTCTCACCGCCCTCGGGAGCACCCGATGATCCTCCTCGACGACGTCACCCTGACCTACCCCGACGGAGACGCCCGCGTCACCGCCGTCGACCGCGTCACGCTGGAGGGACGGCCGGGCATCGTCACCGGCATCACCGGTCCCTCGGGATCGGGCAAATCCAGCCTGTTGGCCCTCGCCGCCACCCTGATCCGTCCCGACTCGGGGCGGGTGATAGTCGACGGGACGGATGCCACGAGGCTCAGCGCTTCAGGAGCGGCGGCGCTGCGAGGGGACCGCATCGGGATCGTGTTCCAGCAGCCGCAGCTGCTGCCCGCCCTCACCGCCCGCGAGCAGCTGCGGGTGATGGCGGAGCTCGGGGGCCCCGGCCGGCGCGAGCGCCGCGCTCTCGTGCGCTCGCGGGTCGACGACCTGTTGGAGGCCGTCGGACTCGGCGCCGTCGGGGACCGTCGTCCCGCCCAGCTCTCGGGGGGCCAGCGCCAACGCGTGGCGATCGCCCGTGCCCTCGTGCATGAGCCGCGAGTGCTGCTGGTGGACGAGCCGACGAGCGCCCTCGACAGCGCCCGCGGCGCCGAGATCATGGCATTGCTGTCGCGACTGACACGCGAGCGCGAGACGGCGACCCTTCTGGTGACGCACGATCTGGTGCACGCCGAGGCCCTCGACGAGATGGTCGAGGTCGTCGACGGGCGGGCAGCCCTGGTCACCAGCCGTAGGCGTTGAACCACGCGCGACGGCGATCGGCCTCGGTGCGCGACTCGTCACCGCGCCAGGAGTCGTGCGGCTCCAAGAGGCCCTCGCCGTCGCGGGTCACGAACGCCCAGCAGACGGGGCACAGCGCGCGCCCTCCGGGGAACCCGTCGTCGAGGACCGGGGCGGGCTCGGCGGGGGTCCCGGCCGCGGCGCACTCCGGCGGGTCCGCCTGCAGGTCGTTCCACAGCAGGCGTCCGCCGGTGCGGTGGTGAAGGCCGCGGTGGCCGTCCTCACGGGTGCAGATCTCGCCGTTTCTTCGGCTGAGGCACAGCCTCCGGGCGGCGCCCGGAAGCGCTGCCAGTGTTCGCGTCATCCTTCGATTCTCGCCGCTGCGAGCGCAGCGGGGGCAGGTGCGGGATGCGCACGGGGCGATGGGGGCCGGTGGGGAAGGGATCGGCGGTCATCGCTGACCACCACCGGTGCGACGAGAGAACATGTCGACCTCCTGATGGTTCGACCATCCGCCCGCGAGCCGAGGATTCCGAGGGGGTTGACAGGACCGGGGACGGTGCTAGGCATACCCCACGGGGGTATCATCGGGGCATGCACGGATACGAGGGCCACAAGGACGACCTCCTCAAGCGCCTGCGACGGGCCGAGGGCCAGGTGCGCGGCATCGCGCGCATGGTCGACGACGACCAGTACTGCATCGACATCCTCACCCAGGTCTCGGCGGTGACGAAGGCGCTCGAGAATGTCGCCCTCTCCCTGCTCGACGATCACCTGTCCCACTGCGTCGCCGAAGCCGCCGCGCAGGGCGGCCCCGTCGCGGAAGAGAAGCTCAAAGAAGCCAACCAGGCCATCGCCCGGCTGGTCCGCTCGTAAGGAGAACCCATGACCGAACAGCGCCTCGACCTCGGCCTCACCTCGCCCCGCTCCTCCGGCGGCGGCTGCGGCGACGGATGCGGGTGCGGCCACGGGGCCGCGGCATCCCCCGCCTCCCCCTCCCGCGCGGACGCGGGGGCGTCGACGGTCCTCCGCGTCGAAGGGATGACCTGCGACCACTGCGTGCGCGCGGTGACCGAAGAGCTCAACGCCCTCGACGGCGTGGAGGTCGTCGACATCGACCTGCGCGCGGATGACGCGTCGCTCGTGCGCATCACCTCGACGGGCGCGGCCGACGAGACCGCCCTGAGCGCCGCGATCGACGAAGCGGGCTACACGCTCATCCGCTGACCGAGGACGCACCGACGACCGGCGTCACCACGCAGGCGGACTCAGAGGACGTGACGCACCAGGGCGTCGACCGCCGCGTGGAAGGTCATGTGCTGCGACACCTCGACGGCGCGGTCGTAGCGCGGGCCGCCAAGCGCCACGAAGACGGCACCGACGACCTCGACGTACCCGACGATGTACCCCTCGCGGGCGACCTCGTACAGGTCGAGGTCGATGCGCGTCCACGGGATCTCGGTAAGAGCGGGCGGGGCCGCGAGCGGTGTCGCCCCGGCCTTCGCCGCCGCGCGGGCAGCCTTCGACAATCCCGGTCGACTGAGGGGTGCTTCCATGACCATGCGAGAACTCCTTGGGTCGTACCGGGGTGTTCTCACAGTGCGCTGTCGACCCCTGATCCGCTCCTCCCTTGACGGGATGGCGAAACGGCGATACGCCCGGTCAGACGGCGCTGCGCGCGGGTCGTCCGCGGCGCGGACGGTCCTCGGACAGGTCGAAGGACTCCGCTCCGGCGGCGAGCTCCTCGACCTCGTCGAGCCAGCGCAGGTCTGCCTCGAGCCTCTCGCGGCGCGCTGCGCGCACGATCGCCGCGGGCACGGCATCCGGCAGCTCCTCGTCGACCTCGGCGAGCGCCGCGCGGGTCGCGTCGCGTTGCACCGACAGGATGCCGGGGACATCGGCCCCGGGGAGCGTCACCGCCAGCGCGATCTTGAGGGCGACGTCGTCGCGACCCTCGACCAGCGAGGCACCGGACAACCAGGCTCGCGCCTCGCCCCGGCCGTCGTCCGTCAGGTCCCAGAGCACTCGCGCCTCGTCGTCGATGCCGGCCCCCTGGACCAGACCGTCGCGCTCGAGGCGTTCGAGGGTGGTGTACACCTGCCCGACGTTGACCCGGGCCCCCGTGCGCCGTTCGTACTCCGCGCGCAGCTGCGAGCCGTAGCAGGCGCCGCGATCGAGGATCGCGAGCAGGCTCAGACGAACGGACACGACGCCTCCTGGCGGGTCTGAAATGACTTGCCGAGTATATCGTTCGACGCCGAGGGATCCCCCGACGCGCCGCAGACCCCCGGCGTAGCATGTGGTCTGACCACACAATCTGGTTCGATCGGAGGCTCCTGATGGAGTGGCTCGACCCCCTCGCCCTCGCCCGCTGGCAGTTCGGGTTGACGACGCTGTACCACTTCCTCTTCGTGCCCCTGACCCTCGGGATGTCGCTCGCCGTGGCGATCTTCCAGACGGTCTGGTACCGCACGGGGGACGTGCGGTGGCTGCACATCACGCGCTTCTTCGGGAAGGTCTTCCTGATCAACTTCGCGATGGGCGTGGTCACCGGCATCGTCCAGGAGTTCCAGTTCGGCATGAACTGGTCGGCCTACTCCCGCTTCGTCGGCGACGTCTTCGGCGCCCCGCTCGCCTTCGAGGGTCTGCTCGCCTTCTTCCTCGAGGCCACCTTCATCGGCCTCTGGATCTTCGGGTGGGACAAGCTCCCCCGCCTCGCACACCTCGCGAGCATCTGGATGGCGTCGATCGGCGCCACCCTGTCGGCGTACTTCATCATCGCCGCCAACGCCTTCATGCAGAACCCGGTCGGGTACCAGATGTCGGCGGACGGTCACCGCGCCGAGCTCGTCGACTTCTGGGCCATGCTCACCAACCCCGTGGCCCTCGCGGCCTTCCCCCACACGATCTTCGCGGGCTGGATGTTCGCGGCCATGGTCATCGTCGCCGTCTCGGCCTGGCACATGGCACGCGGGCGCAACACCGAGATGATGCGAAAGACGCTCCGCTTCGGACTGTGGTCGACGGTGGTGTCGTTCGTCCTCGTCGCGATCGTCGGCGACCAGCTGAGCCTCGTGATGGTCGCGACCCAGCCGATGAAGATGGCGGCAGCCGAAGCGACCTTCAACACCGTCTGCGGGCAGGATGCCTCGTTCTCGATCTTCACGCTCGGCACGCCCGACGGAACGAGCGAACTGTTCAGCATCCGCGTGCCGTTCCTGCTCAGCATCCTGTCGACGCACTCGCTCGACGGCTGCGTCGAGGGCATCAACGACCTCAACACCCTGTACAGCCAGCAGATGTTCCCCCAGTTCGCCGACCAGGTCGACGGCAACTTCGCCCCCGTGCTGTGGGTCACCTACTGGGCATTCCGCTGGATGATCGCCCTCGGCGGCATCGCGGCGCTCGTCAGCGTCGTGGGCCTGTGGGTCACCCGCAAGAAGGCCACGCGCCCCGTCGCCGGCTGGATGTGGCGCATCGCGATCTGGGCCGCTCCCCTGCCGATGCTCGCGAGCCTCGTCGGGTGGGTGTTCACCGAGATGGGCCGTCAGCCCTGGATCGTGTTCGGCCTGATGCTCACGCAGGACGGCGTCTCGCCGAGCGTGCCCGGCTGGAGCGTGCTGATCTCGCTCGTCGCCTTCACCCTCGTCTACCTCACCCTCGCGATCGTCGAGTTCGGTCTCATCGTGAAGTTCGCGCAGAGGGGCCCCGAGCCGCTGCCCGACCCCGATGCCGAACACGACGACTCGGTCGAGAACACCCCGACCACGGTCTACTAGGAGCCCCTCATGGACCTCGCATACCTCTGGTTCTGGATCGTCGCCTTCCTCTTCGTCGGCTACTTCGTGCTCGACGGTTTCGACTTCGGCGTCGGCATGTCGATCCCGTTCCTCGGCAAGGACGACATCGCCCGCCGGCAGATCATCAACACGATCGGCCCCGTGTGGGACCTCAACGAGACCTGGGTGATCGTCGCCGGCGCCGCCCTGTTCGCCTCGTTCCCCGAGTGGTACGCGACCCTGTTCAGCGGGTTCTACCTGCCGCTGCTCGCGATCCTCATCGCCCTGATCGCCCGCGGCGTCTCGTTCGAGTACCGCCACCAGCGCGACTCGCTGAAGTGGAAGCGCGCGTTCGACCGGATGATCTTCTTCGGCTCGGCCGCCCCGGCGTTCCTGTGGGGCGTCGCCTTCGCCAACATCGTGCAGGGCGTCCCCCTCGACGCCGACCACGAGTACGTCGGCACCGTGCTGACGCTGCTCAACCCCTACGGCATCCTGGGCGGGCTCACGACCCTCACCCTGTTCTTCGTGCACGGGGTGTACTTCGTGGCCCTCAAGACCGACGGCCAGGTGCGCGCCGACGCCCGCTCGCTCGCGAAGAAGGCGGGAGTGCTGACCATCGCGCTGGCCGCCCTGTTCCTCGGCTGGACGATCGTGAACGCCGCGAATGCGGAGGCGCCCCTGCTCCTCGGTGTCGTCGCCCTGGCCGGTGTCGCCGCCCTGACCCTCATCGGGTCGTGGGTCGCGAACCTCCGTGATCGCGAAGGCACCGCCTTCACCCTCGGAGCCGTGACGATCGTCGCCGCCGTCGCAGCCCTGTTCTTCGCCCTGTTCCCGAACGTCATGCCCTCGACGCTCGCCGCGGGCTCGAGCCTCACGATCGACAACGCCTCGAGCACCGACTACACGCTCACGATCATGAGCTGGGCGGCGCTGATCTTCCTGCCGCTGATCCTGGCGTACCAGGGCTGGACGTACTGGGTGTTCCGCAAGCGCGTCACCCGCGCCCGCATCGAGAAGGCCGCGCTCGTCGCCCACTGAGACCGTCATGAAACCCGTCGACCCCCGGCTGCTCCGCTACGCCACCACCTCCCGCGGCTTCTTCGCGGTGACCGCGGCGATCGTCCTCGCCCAGACGGGCACGATCATCGGATTCGCCTGGGCGCTCACCAGCGCCCTGGTCGGCGTGATCACGGGCCGACCGGTCGGCGAGCTGTGGGGGTTCGTGGGGGTCGCGGCATCCCTCGTCCTGCTCCGCGGGCTCCTCGGGGCGGCCTCGGAGCGCGTGTCGGCCCGGGGGGCGGCCGCGGCGTCGCTGCAGCTGCGGGCGGCCGTAATCGGCGCGGTTGGACGCCTCGGCCCCGCCTGGCTCGCTCGCCGTAACGCCGCCTCGCTGGCGGTCACGGCGGGCCACGGTCTCGAGGCGCTCGACGCCTACTTCGGCCGGTATCTGCCGCAGCTGGTCGCCACCGCCATCACGATGCCGATCCTCATCGGGGCGATCGCGCTCGCCGACCCACTGTCGGGCCTGATCGTTGTCCTCACGATCCCCCTGATCCCCCTGTTCATGGTGCTGATCGGCTGGGCGACCCGCGGCGTGCAGCAGAAGCAGTACCGCACCCTCGGCCGCCTGGCGGCGCGCTTCGCCGACACCGTCGAGGGCCTGGGGACCCTCAAGGCCTTCGGCCGGCAGCATCGCGCGGCGGACACGATTGAGACGATCACGCGCGACTACAAGCGCGAGACGATGACAGTGCTGCGCGTGTCGTTCCTCTCGGGGTTCGCGCTGGAGTTCCTGGCATCGATCTCGGTCGCGATCGTGGCGGTCACCATCGGCTTCCGCCTGCTCTCGGGCGATCTGAGCCTGCTCGTCGGTCTGTTCGTGCTGCTGCTCGCCCCCGAGGCGTACCTGCCCCTGCGCCAGGTGGGCGTGCAGTTCCACGCCGCGTCCGAGGGGGTCGCGGCGACCGACGAGATCTTCGACACGCTCGACGCCGCGCGCTCCGCTCGAGAAGGGCGGATTCCGGATGCCACGACCTCGACGCTCGGATCGACGGTGACGCTCGAGCAGGTCCGGGTGCACCGCGAGGGACACGCGCTGCCCCGCGTATCGCTGTCGGTAGGTCCCGGAAGGGTGGTGCTCGTGACCGGCCCGAGCGGCGTCGGGAAGTCGTCGCTGATCGCCGCTCTCCTCGGGTACGCCGAGCACGACGGCGAGGTGCGCGTCGACGGCGTCGCCGTCCCGCACGCCCGCGACGCGGTCGCCTGGGCGGGCCAGCGGCCGGGGCTGGTGTCGGGCACGGTCGCCGAGAACGTGGTGCTCGGGTCCCCCCTCGACTCCGGGCGCATCTCCGTTGCCCTGGCCGACGCCGGCGCATCAGACATCGACCCCGGGATCGTGCTCGGTGCGGGAGGAGCGGGCCTCTCGGGCGGCCAGGCGCAACGCGTCGCGGTCGCGCGGGCCCTGTACCGCGCGCGAGTCGGCGCGGTGCCGGTGCTCGTGCTCGACGAGCCCTCTAGCGCCCTGGATGCCGACACCGAGGCCCACCTGTGGAAGACCCTCCGCCGCGAGGCCGACGCCGGCCGCGGCGTGCTCCTCGTCTCGCACCGCCGCTCCGCCCGCGCGATCGCCGACGAGGTGGTCGAGCTCACGCCCCCGCGCGAGTCGCCAGGATTTGTCGCTTCGGCGGCGCCTGAAGCGACAAATCCTGGCGACTCACGCGGGGTGCAGGAGGTGCGGTCGTGAACGCGCGTATACGCGGCATCCTGCGCTCGGCGATGCCCTCGCGGCGACGCTTCGCGCCCGCGGTGCTGTCGGGTTTCGGCACCGCGGCGAGCTCGATCGCACTCCTCGCGGCGAGTGCGTGGCTCATCGCGCGGGCCGCCGAACAGCCCCTCGTGATGTACCTGTCGATGGCGGTGGTCGGGGTGCGCGCGTTCGCCCTGTCGCGGGGAGTGTTCCGCTACCTCGAGCGCCTCACCGGGCACGACGCCGCCCTGGAACAGCTCGCCGGAGTACGCGCCGATCTCGTGCGCGACCTCGTCCCCCTCGCTCCCGACGGACTCGCGCGCTCGCGGCGCGGGGGGCTGCTCTCGAGCGTCGTCGACGACGTCGACGAACTGCAGAACCTCCCCCTGCGGGTGGTGCTCCCCCTCGCGGTCGCCGTCTTCACCTCGCTCGCCGCCGTGGTGTTCACCGCGATCGTCTCGTGGCCCGCGGCCGTCGTGCTGTTCGTCTGCCTGACGGTCGCGTTCGCCCTGGCGGTCGTCGTGGGCGGGGCCGCCGGTGCCCGCGCCGAGCGCTCCATCGCCCCCCTCCGCGCCGCCGTCGCCGACGCGGTGCACGACCTGCTCGCGAACCTCGACGTGCTGACGGCGTACGGAGCCCTGGATGCCGCGACCGAGCGCGTCCGCCGCGCCGACGCCGCTCTGCGCCGAGCCGTCGTCCGACGCGGCGGGGCGCAGGGGCTCACCTCGGGGGCCGTCTCGGTGCTCGCCGGGGTCGCCTCGCTCGCCGCCCTGCTCGTCGCCGCCCCGTCGCTCGCCGGTGGATCCCTGTCGGGCCCGGGGCTCGCCGTCGTCGTGCTGGTGCCGATGGCCGTGTTCGAGGTGTTCGGGCCGGTGCCCCTCGCCCTGGCCTCCTGGCGCCAGGTGCGCTCCGCGGCGCAACGCATCGCCGACGCCGTGCCCGAAGCCGTCCCCGACGGACTCCCCCGCGACGAGCCCGCCGCAACCGGTGCGGCACCGATCCTCGGCGCGGGCCTCGAGCTGACCGGCGTTCGCGCGCACTGGCCGGCACGCGGTGGAGTCGACGGCGACGCCGGCCGCCTCGACGACATCGCCCTGCGCCTGGGGCCGGGCGAGCGCGTCCTCGTCACGGGCCCGAGCGGAGCGGGCAAGACCACGCTGGCGCACGTGCTCACGCGCTTCCTCGACTACGAGGGCTCGTACCGGGTCGGCGGCATCGAGGCCCGCGACATCTCGGGCGACGATCTGCGCCGCACCGTCGGGATCATCGAGCAGTCGCCGTACCTGTTCGACGAGTCCGTGCGCCAGAACCTCCTCTTCGCGCGCGAGGGCGCCACCGACGACGAATTGTGGACGGTGCTCGAGCGCGTCGGGCTCGACCCCTGGGTCCGCGAGCGCGGCGGCCTCGACGCCCGAGTCGGCGACCGGGGTGGGCTGGTGTCCGGCGGGCAGGCTCAGCGTCTCGCGCTCGCGCGGGCGGTGCTGCGCGACTTCCCGGTGCTCGTGCTCGACGAGCCCACCGCGGGCGTCGATCCCGCGGCATCCGACGCTCTGCTCGTCGACCTGCTCGGTGCGATCGGACGGGACCGGGCCGTCGTGCTGGTCTCACACGTCGAGGTGCCGGAGGGGCTGGTCGACCGCGAGGTGCGGCTCGAGAACGGGCGCGTGGCGGCGGCCTGAGTCAGCGTGACGCGACGAAGCGGACGCGCTCCGGCGGCACGCTCCACAGCACCGTGTCGCCGGGCCGGATGGATGCCGCCTCGATCGGCGCTACCTCGGCGGAGCCCTCGGCGGTGACGACGCGCACGCCCGTGGGCGTGGGCTCCACGGAGACCACGCGGACCGGAGTCCCCTCTCCGAGTCGCGCGTCGATCGCACGGTAGACCGCCGCGAGAGTGGCACCGTCGGTCGCGGCGAGCGCACGGGAGGCCGGATCCGCCGACGCGAGCCGGAGCGCGCCCCGTACGAACGCCCCGCCGCGGGCTTCGCCGACGACCCGCTCCAGACCGGCGATCCGCGCGGCGACGTCGGTGAGCGGGGTCGAAAGAACGTCGCGAACGGGCCCCTCCTGCGTCACCCGCCCGCGCTCCACGATCACGAGGCGGTCGGCCAGGGCGGCCGCATCGATCGCGTCGTGGGTGACGGCGACGGTCGTCACGCCCGCGAGCCGCTCCCGCAGCATCGCGCGGATCTCCGAGGCCGTGACCGCATCGAGCGCGACGAGGGGTTCGTCGAGCAGGACGACCCGCGGCTCGGCCGCCAGAGCCCGGGCGACCGCGACGCGTTGCTGCTCCCCGCCCGACAACTGTGCGGGGCGCCGATCGCCCGTGCCCGGCAATCCGACGCGGGCCAGCCACTCCTCGGCGGCGTCGCGGGCGACGGATGCCGGCACCCCGGCCGCCCGCGGACCGAAGGCGACGTTCTCGCGCACGGGAAGGTGCGGAAAGAGGCGCGCCTCCTGCCCGAGCAGAACGATCCCCCGGTGCATCGGGGCGGTCCGCGTGCGCGGCGGGCGGTCGAGGACCCGCCCGTCGACCGAGATCTCCCCCTCGTCGAGCGGCGTGAGCCCGGCGAGCGCGCCGAGCAGCGTCGACTTCCCCGCGCCGCTCCGGCCCATCACGGCGACGGTCTCGCCCGGGGCGACGTCGAGCGTGGCGTCGACGACGAAGTCACGGCGGCGCACGCGGATGCGGGCGCGGAGCGCAGCGGCATCCGGAATCGTCATCTGCCCACCCCCGGTCGCCATCCGCGCACGAGCAGCAGCACGGCGACGGCGGTGACCAGCAGCAGCAGCGACAGGGCCACCGCGGTGCCCTGGGACACCCCCGCCCCGTTGAAGGCGGTGTAGATCGCCAGCGGCATCGTCTGCGTGACACCGGGACGGTTTCCCGCGAACAGCGCGGTCGCCCCGAACTCCCCGATCGCTCGGGCGAAGCACAGCACCACTCCGGCGATGATGCCGGGAGCGGCCAACGGCAGGGTGACGCGCCGGAGGATCGTCGCGCGCGACGCCCCGAGCGAGGCGGCCGCGCGTTCGAACTCGACCCCGGTGCTGCGCAGCGCCCCCTCGACCGCGAGGACGAGGAACGGAAGGGCGACGAACACCTGGGCCAGCACGACAGCGGTGGTGGTGAACGGCAGGGCGAGAAAGCCGAACCAGCCGTTGCGCCCGAACAGATACAGCAGGGCGACGCCGCCGACCATCGGCGGCAGCACGAGCGGCACGGTGACGACCGCGCGCAGCAGAGCCGCGGTCCGCGCGGGACTGCGGGCGATGAGAAGGGCGAGAGGGATGCCGACCACCGCGCACACCGCGGTGGCCACGGCCCCCGTTCCCAGCGACAACGCCAGAGCCGAGAGGGCGGCCTCCGACGTCACGTCGCTCCAGAGCGTCGCCCACTCCACCCGAGCGATGAGGGCGGTGAGCGGAACCAGCAGGAAGAGCAGGCCGAGCACCGCCGGCACGATCAGCCAGCGGGGGATGTATCCCGCATCTCTCACGGAGCGCGGAAGCCCGCGTCGGCGAGCACGCGTTGCCCGCCCTGCCCGAGCACGAACGCCACGAACGCGGCCGCGGCCTCGGGGTTCGGGGCACCGGTCAGGGCGGCGATCGGGTAGCGGTTGACGACGGCGTCGGCACCGGCCGGCACGATCGCCTCGACGTCGTCGCGACCGTTGACGTCGGTGGCGTAGACGAGACCCGCGTCGGCCTCGGAGGCGGCGACCTTGGTGAGCACGGCGGTGACGTTCTGCTCGGAGCTGGCGGGCGTGACGGCAACGCCGGCGTTCGACAGAAGCGTCTGCGACGCCGCGCCGCACGGGACCTCGGGAGCGCACAGCACCGTCGTCACCCGGGCCAGGTCCGCGAGGATGGTCACGGCACCGGGATTGCCCTTCGGCACGGCGATCACGAGGGTGTTGCCGGCGAAGAGCTGCGGGTCGGGTGCCTGCTCCTTCACCTTCGCCATGTTCTTCTCGTCGGCCGAGGCGAACACGTCGGCCGGCGCGCCCTCACCGATCTGCGTCGCGAGGGTGCTCGATCCGTCGTACACCGCGCTGACCGTGACCCCGGGGTGGGCGGCCTCGAACGCGGTGGCGATCTCGTCGAACGACCGCTGCAGCGAGGCGGCGGCGTACACCTCCACCGTTCCGGAGAGGGAGTCCTCGGATGCCGCGGGCGCGGGCGCGGAGCTCGCGCACCCGGCGAGCAGGGCCGCGGCGGCGACGACGGCGGCAAGACGGAGGGGGCGGCTCATGACGGTCCTTTCGGCGCGCCGGCGGCTCGCTATCGCTCCAGTATTCCGCATCTGCGGATTGCGAAGGTCACATCATCCGCGAACACCGCGAAAAAGTCGTCACGCTGCCCTATTCGCCGCACGACGACACCCACGCGTCAGCGACATGCCGTCTCGCGCGGCTCGCACCGAGAGCACCTCTCAGGGGTGGACCGGCGAGTCCTGGCATCGCGGCCGTCGACGCGATAGGAACGGGAGATGGGAGGAACACCGTGAGCGATCTGCCGAGCCTCGGCGATTTCCTTCAGCGCCGCCGCGAGGCCCTTCAACCCGAGGACGTCGGGCTCGCGCGCGGCGTGAGGCGGCGGACGGCGGGGCTCCGACGCGAAGAGGTGGCCCTGCTCAGCCACATGTCGACGGACTACTACGCACGCCTCGAACGGGGCACCGGCCCGACGCCCTCCGAGCAGATGCTGACCTCGCTTGCGCAGGGCCTGCACCTGAGCCTCGCCGAGCGCGACCACCTCTTCCGTCTCGCGGGGCACCCACCGCCGTCACGACATTCGGGGACCGAGCATGTCAGCCCCGGAATGCTCCGCGTGCTCGACCGTCTGGACGACACCCCCGCCGAGATCGTCACGGAGCTGGGCGAGACGCTACGCCAGAGCCGACTCGGCATCGCCCTGCTCGGCGATGCGTCGCTGCGCTCGGGGCCGGCGCGGAGCGTCGGCTACCGCTGGTTCACCGATGCGGCCGCGCGCGCCGCCTACCCGCCGGCCGAGATCGCGGCCCTCTCCCGGCTCTACGCGGCGGGCCTGCGCGAGCTCGTCGCCGCTCGCGGTCCGCACTCGCGCGCGGCAGAGCTCGCCGACGATCTGCGGGGGCGCAGCCACGAGTTCGCCTCCCTGTGGGACGCCCACGAGGTCGGCGCCCGCCCGCCGGACGTGAAGAGGTTCCACCACCCCGAGGTGGGGTACCTGGATCTCTCGTGCCAGACCCTGCTCGACCCCGACCGCTCGCACCGTCTGCTCGTCTACACCGCTCAACCCGGGAGCGAGAGCGCCGAGAAGCTGCGCCTGCTCGCCGTCATCGGTTCTTCCTCGGTCGCCCCGCGCTGAGGGGTGGATCGCCGATCAGCGGCTGAGCGGGCACTGGTCCGGTCGATGAGGGCGCGGAAGCATCGGACCACCGACGCGAAAGGACCGACCATGTCCCCCACCCTCTCCCCCCTCCGCGGCCGCCTCGCGGTCGTCACCGGCGCCAGCGACGGCATCGGCACCGTGATCGCCACCCGTCTCGCCGCCCTCGGCGCCGAAGTCGTCCTTCCTGTCCGCTCCCCCGAGAAGGGACGCCGTGCCCTCGAGACCCTCCGCCGGGAGGTTCCGGATGCCGTGGCATCCACTCGCGCCCTGGATCTGGCGAGCCTGGACTCCGTTCACGCCCTCGTCGACGGGCTCCGCTCCGAGGGCCGGCCCGTCCACCTCCTGGTCAACAACGCCGGCGTCATGACCCCGCCGCAGCGAAAGGAGACCGCGGACGGCTTCGAGCTGCAGTGGGGGACGAACCACCTCGGCCATGCGGCCCTCACGCTGGGCTTGCTACCGCTCCTGCGGGAAGGCCGAGCGCGCGTCGTGCACCAGACGAGCATCGCCGCCCGTCGCGGCAGACTCGACGAGGGCACCATCGACGCTCCGACCTACAACGCGATGGCGTCGTACGTGCAGTCCAAGGTCGCCATCGGCCTCTTCGCCGAAGAGCTGCAGCGACGCAGTCAGACCGAGGGGTGGAATCTCTCCAGCGCCCTCGCGCACCCCGGCGTCTCGCCCACCAACCTGCTGGCGGCGCAGCCCGGCGCGGGCCGTGACCGCGAACTCTTCGCCCGTCGAGTCATCCGCGTGCTCTCGCGTCTGCACATCACCGGCTCCGTGGCATCCGCCGCCGAGCCGGCCGTTCTCGCAGCCATCGCACCGCCCGCGGACGGCCTCTTCTTCGGTCCGTCGCGGCTCATCGGCGGCCCGGCGCGGCCCGCGGACCTGTGGGCGCCGTTCCGCGACGCGGGAGATGCCCGCCGCCTGTGGGAGCTCACCGTCGGCGCGATCGGCCCGCGCTTCGACGAGTGAGCCGCCCCGAGGCGATCCGGCGTCTCAGCCGCGCGGGGCCTCGACCGTGACGACCGTCGCCTTCACCGACGCGACGGCCAGCGACCCCGGCTCGAGCGCGAGCTCTTCGGCGGCCTCGGCCGACATCAGCGACACCACCCGGTGAGGTCCGCACTGCAGGTCGACCTGGGCCATGACCCCGTCGATCTGCACGCGGGTGACGATCCCCACGAAGCGGTTGCGGGCGCTCGAGGCGATCGCGGTCGGGTCATCGGGCTCGGCCGCGAGCGCCACCGCCCGCTCGGCCAGCGCCGCCCCGGGGATCTCCGTCGGCGACGCCCCGGTCGTCGGCAGCGCACCATGGTCGATCCACCGGCGCACGGTGTCGTCGCTGACTCCGAGCAGGCGCGCGGCCTGCGCGATGCGGAAGGTGTTCGGCATCCCCCGACCGTACCCCTCCCGTGAAACACGGGCTTGTCGCCCTTCCCCTCCCCGCGCTGACCTAGGCTCGACCCATGGATGCCGAGCACGCGAGCCCGACGCGACGGCCGGTGGCCGTGGCCCTCGGCGCGACCGTGACGTCGTCCGGCGCGACGGCCCTCCCGGCGACCGGCGCCCCCTCGCCCTCCACGGCACCCGGCGCCACCGCCCTGGCCTCGACCGGAGCCCCGCAGTCCGGTGGCCTGCTCGACCGCTTCGGCCGCGTCGCGACCGACCTGCGCGTCTCGGTCATCGACAAGTGCAACCTGCGTTGCACGTACTGCATGCCGGCCGACGGGATGCCATGGCTGCCGCAGACGCAGTTGATGTCGACCGACGAGATCCGCCGCATCGTCCGGGTCGCCGTGCAGTCCCTCGGTGCGGAGGAGCTGCGGATCACCGGCGGCGAGCCCCTCGTGCGCAAGGACCTCGAGTTCATCATCGCCGGCATCCGCGAGGACAACCCCGACCTGCCCATCTCGATGACCACGAACGCCGTGGGTCTCGATCGCCGCGCCCAGGCGCTGAAGGACGCGGGTCTCACCCGCCTCAACGTCTCGCTCGACACCCTGCACCCCGAGACCTTCGCCGAGCTCACCCGCCGCCCCCACCTCGACAAGGTGCTCGCGGGCCTCCAGGCCGCGCGCGCCGCGGGCCTCGGACCCATCAAGATCAACGCGGTCCTGCTGCGCGGCATCAACGACTCCGAGATCGTCTCGCTCGTCGATTGGGCCGTGACCAACGGGTTCGAGATGCGCTTCATCGAAGACATGCCCCTCGACGGAGACCGATCGTGGGTGGCCACGAACGTCATCGCCGCGCGCGACATCCGCGCCGAGATCGAGACGGCGTTCTCTCTCACCCCTGATCCGCGCGGACGCGGCGCCGCCCCCGCCGAGCGGTGGGAGGTCCGCCGCCCCGGTGAAACGGCCGTCGCCGGACACATCGGCATCATCTCCTCGGTCACCGAGCCCTTCTGCGCCGCGTGCACGCGCACCCGCGTCACCGCCGACGGCAAGGTGCGCTCATGCTTGTTCTCGCACGAAGAGACCGACCTTCTCTCGACCCTGCGCGCGGGAGCCGACGACGCCGGCATCGCGCAGGTCTGGCGGGAGGCCATGTGGACGAAGCCCCGTGCCCACGGCTCCGACCGCGGAGGGCTCGCGCGCCCCGACTTCGTGCAGCCCGAGCGCACGATGAGCGCGATCGGCGGATGAAGCCGCTCGTCGAACCGGTGGCCTCGCTCGCCCCCGAAGAACTCATCCGCACCGCCCGTCACGCCGTGCTCGCCGCAATCGGCGAGGAGGGCCAGCGCCGCCTGGCCGCAGCGCGCATCGCGGTCGTCGGAGCCGGCGGCCTCGGCTCGCCCGTGCTGCTCGCGCTGGCCGCGGCCGGGGTCGGCGAGCTCGTCGTCATCGACGACGACACCGTCGAGCGCACCAACCTGCAGCGCCAGCTGGCCCACCGCATCGCCGACATCGGCACCGCCAAGACGGCATCCGCCGCTCGCGCCGTGCGCGATCTGTCGCCCCTCACCGTCGTCCATGAACGAACGGTACGACTGACCTCCGACAATGCTGCCGAGCTCTTCGCAGGGGCGCACCTCGTCATCGACGGCAGCGACACCTTCGACACGCGCGAGGCCGTCGCCGCCGCGACCGAGGGTCTCGGCATCCCCCTCGTCTGGGGAGCCGTGCAGGAGTGGGCCGCCCAGGTGACCGTGTTCTGGTCGGCTCCGCCCGAGGGGCACGCGCCCGTCGTGCTCGGCGACCTCTTCCCCACCGGTTCCGCTGGAGAGCCGCCCACGTGCGCGCAGGTCGGCGTGCTCGGATCGCTGTGCGTGCAGGTCGGGGGGATGCTGGCCACCGAAGCGATCAAGCTCGTCACCGGCGCGGGAGAGCCTGTGCTCGGCCGGCTCGTCGTGATCGACGCCCTGCGCGCCCGTCACGACGTGATCCCACTCTCGCCCGCCGCCCGCCCCGCCGTTTCGTCCTGACCCCGGAGGCCCCGATGACCCCGCTGCTCACCGTCGAGGAGCACCGCGCCCGCGTGCTCGACGCCGTCACGCTCCTGCCCGTCGAGACCGTGCGCCTCGCCGAGGCGGCCGGCCGCACGCTCGCCGCCCCCGTGCGCGCCGCTCACGACCTGCCCGGCTTCGACAACTCCTCGATGGACGGATTCGCAGTGCGACTCGCCGACGTCGAGGGGGCGGATGACGAGAACCCGGTGGCCGTGCGCGTCGTCGCCGATCTGCCTGCGGGGTCGTCCGACGACCCGTCGTTCGGCGCCGGCGAGGCGGTGCGCATCATGACGGGCGCGCCCGTGCCCACCGACGCCGACGCGATCGTGCCGTTCGAAGACACCGCGGGAGGCCTCGCCGACTCGCTGGGCACCGTCGAGGTGCGGCGGGCGCCCGCGGCATCCGGAGCTTTCATCCGCCGCCGTGGCGGCGACACCCGCGCGGGCGAGGTCGTCCTATCGGCCGGCGAGCACCTGGGGCCGTTCGCGCTGGCCGCGGCCGCCGCGGCGGGCGTGGCCGAGCTCGAGGTGCGCCGCCGCCCGCGGGTCGCCGTCGTGTCGACCGGCAGCGAGCTCGTCGCCCCCGGTGTGGCGCCGGGGCGAGGTCAGACCCCCGACTCGAACTCGACGCTGCTGGCGTCTTTGGTTTCCGGTACCAACGCCGACGTGACCGTCATCTCGTCGCTACGAGACGACGCGAGCGCGATCCACGCCCTGCTCGATCATGCGGCCGACGTCGACGTCGTCGTCTTCAGCGGGGGCGTGAGCGCCGGAGCCTACGAGCCCGTGCGCCAGGCCCTCGAGGGGCGCATCACCTTCGAGAAGGTCGCGATGCAGCCCGGCAAACCCCAGGCCTTCGGAGCGCTCGACGACGGCCGGCTCGTCTTCGGTCTGCCCGGCAACCCGGTGAGCGTGGCGGTGTCGTTCGAGGTGTTCGTGCGCCCCGCCCTCCTCGCCCTGCAGGGCCGCACCGCGATCGACCGGCGGATCGCCCGGCTCACGGCATCCGAGACCTGGACGACCCCGCCCGGCCGTCGCCAGTACCTTCCGGCGGCGATCGACCTCGTCGCCGGCACCGTGCGCCCCGCCACGGCAGGCGGATCGGGCTCGCACCTGGCCGCCTCCCTCGCGCGCGCCGAGGCCTTCGCGATCGTCCCCGCCGAGGTGTCCACCGTGTCGGTGGGCGACCCGCTCGATGTCATGCTGATTCCATGACCTTCACCCACCTGGATGCCGCGGGCCACGCTCGCATGGTCGATGTCACCCTCAAGCAGCCCACCGTCCGCACCGCGTCGGCGCGGGGTTTCGTGCGCTGCGCCCCCGAGGTGGTCGCCGCCCTCCGCGATGGCACGGCCCCCAAGGGTGATGTGCTCGCGGTGGCCCGGATCGCCGGCATCCAGGCCGCGAAGTCCACTCCCGCCCTTCTCCCGCTCGCGCACGTGATCGGGGTGCACCGCGCCTCGGTCGACCTCGAGATCACCGACGAGGGCGTCGAGATCGAAGCCACCGTCGGCACCGCCGATCGCACGGGCGTCGAGATGGAAGCCCTCACGAGCGTCTCGATCGCGGCCCTCGCGATCGTCGACATGGTGAAGGGCATGGACAAGGGCACCTCGATCGAGAACGTGCGCATCGTGTCGAAGACCGGCGGCAAGTCCGGCGACTGGGTGCGGCCGGGCGAGCCCGTCGTCGAACCGTCGGCGGCCGCTTCCGGCTCCGCGCCGGCCGCCGAGGGGGTATCCGCATGAGCGTCCGCGTGCGCTACTTCGCGGCCGCGGCGGAGGCGGCGGGGACGGATGCCGAAGACCGCGCCGAACAGTCTCTGACGGCGCTGCGCGCGGCCGCCGTCGCCGACCACCCCGCTCTGGGCGAGATCCTGGATCGCTGCGCCGTGCTCGTCGACGGCACGCGCCACGATGACGACGCCTCGCTGGTGGGCGTCGCGCACGTCGACGTGCTCCCGCCCTTCGCCGGGGGCTGAGCCCCGCCTGAGTCGTCGGAGGCTCCTAGCCGCCCAGGCCCTTCCACTCCGTCGTCCCGTCGGCCTCGACCTGACGCTTCCAGACGGGCAGGTCGGTCTTGATCGTCTCGATCACCGTGCGGCACACCTCGAAAGCCTCGGCGCGGTGACCGGATGCCACGGCGATCACGACCGCCGCCTCGCCCACGCCCAGCCGGCCCACGCGGTGACTGACCGCGACGATCGCGTCGGTGCCCTCGGCCGCGCTCTCGGCGATGCGGTGCAGGGTCTGCTCGGCGTCGGGGTGCGCGCTGTACTCGAGCGCCACGACCGCGCCCGAGGCGTCGGGGTCGATGTCACGCACGCGCCCGACGAAGGTGGTGACCGCCCCCGACGACGAGTCCTCCACGGCGTCGAGGTGGGCGTCGAGGTCGAGGGGCGTCTCGGACAGGCGGGCGATGCGGACGGCGCTCATGCGTGATCTCCTCCGGAGAGCTGGTCGAGCACGTGCGGGGCGAGCTCGGCGATGACGGCGATCCCGGATGCCACGGCACGGGTCGACCCGGGAAGGTTGACGATCAGGGTTCCCGGGTCGGCGATGCCCGCGAGGCCGCGCGAGATGACGGCCATCGGGGTGTCGGCGAGCCCGCGGCGCCGCAGTTCCTCGGCGATGCCGGGGATCTCGCGGTCGAGCACGCGCGTCGTGCCCTCGGGCGTGCGGTCGGTGGGGGCAATGCCGGTGCCACCGGTCGTGACGATGAGGCCCGGCCCCTCGGCGAGGAGGGCGCGCAGCGCGGTCTCGACGCTGTCGGCTCCGTCGGCGACGATGACAGGGTCGGCGCAGTCGAATCCCGCCTCGCGCAGCAACGACACTGCGAGCGGTCCTCCGCGGTCTTCGCGGAGGCCCGCCGCCGAGCGATCGGACACGGTCAGGACGCGAGCGTGATGGGGCACGCGGCTCAGCCTACGGGCGCGATCGATGGCGTGGGCCCGGTCTCGGGACGCGAATGTCCTAGGCCGACGGCGCCGCGGTCGTCTCGACCTCGGCGATCTCGGGGGCGATGCGTCCGGCCTTCGCCTTCGGCTCGAGATCCTCGCGCTGCACGTGTTCGGCGGCGGCGGTGATGCGCCGGGCCATGCCGCTGAAAATCAGCCCGTGGAACGGCAGCACCGACAGCCAATAGAGCCGCCCGGCGAGCCCGGTCGGGAAGAAGAGGGCCCGCTGGTCGAACCGTGCACCGTCGCCCTCGGGCGTGGCCCGCAGCTCGAGCCACGCGCCTCCCGGCACCTTCATCTCGGCGCGCAGGCGCAGCAGGTGCCCCGGTTCGATGGCCTCGACGCGCCAGAAGTCCAGGGCGTCGCCCACGGTGACCACCGACCGGCTGCGGCGGCCACGGGCGAGGCCCACCCCGCCGACCAGGCGGTCCATCCAGCCGCGGATCGCCCAGAGCAGCGGCGAGGAGTACCAGCCGTTCTCTCCGCCGATCCCCTCGATCACCGACCACAGTTGGGCGGCGCTCGCTTTCGTCGTCATGGTGCGGATGTCGGTGTAGACGAGTCGACCCGCCCACTCGGGGTCGCTGGGCAGCGGATCGCTCGGGGCGCCCGAGACCTCGGCGTCTTGCCAACTGGTCTCGATCGCGTCGTCGTTCACGCGCCCCAGCGCTCGGCGCACGGCCTCGCGGTACGGCATGAGCCCGCCCTCGGGGCGGGGCACGAGGTCGTCGATGGCGCGGTCTTTGACCACGCAGTCGTTCTGCAGGGACTCCACGAGCGGCCGCGCGATGGACTTGGGAATCGGGGTGACAAGGTTGACCCAGTGCGAGGCGAGGCGGGGCGTGAGCACCGGCAGCGAGGCGATCGCGCGCTGGGGCAATCCGGCCTCCATCGCGTAGCCGTTCATCATCTGGCCGTAGCGCAGCACGTCGGGCCCGCCGATGTCGACCGCCCGGTTGACGTTGGGGGCCACGCGCGCGGCGCCGAGCAGGTAGTGCAGCACGTCGCGCACGGCGATCGGCTGGATGTGGTTGCGCACCCACTTGGGCGCGGGCATGTACGGCAGCACGTCGGTGAGGTGGCGCACCATCTCGAAGGACGCCGAGCCCGACCCGATGACGACGCCCGCCTGCAGCACGAGGGTCGGCACACCGCTTTGCAGGAGTATCTGCCCCACTTCGACGCGCGATCGCAGGTGGGCCGAGAGCGTGGCGTCATCGGGGTGCAGGCCCCCGAGGTAGACGATGCGCGAGACGGATGCCGCGGACGCCGCGTCGGCGACGGTCTGCGCGGCCACGCGGTCGGTGGCCTCGAAGTCGCGGGCGCTGCCCATGGAGTGGATGAGGTAGTAGAGCACGTCGACGCCCTCGACCGCCGCACGGACGGCCTCGGCGTCGGTCGCGTCGCCCGCAGCGGTCTCGACCTCGTCGCCCCAGGGGAAGGCCTCGACCCGTCGCGGATCGCGGGCGAGCACGCGCACGCGGTACCCCGCCGACAGCAGGCGGGGAACGAGTCTGCCGCCCAGGTAGCCGGTGGCGCCGAGCACCAGAGCCCTCGGTGCCGTCCCGTCGGCGCGGGGCTGGGCGACGAGCGCGGGTTCGCGGCCGGTGGGGGCGGAGAGCTCGGTCATGCCCGACACCGTACGCCGGACGTGCGACATCACCGGGGGCTTGACGCCCGTCCACGACGCATTGTTAGCACGATCGCCCCGCGCACGCCCCGGACTGGAAACGAAACGCGGATCGGGTGACGCTAGAAGGATGAACGAGAAATCCCCCTCGGCATCCGAAGCCCCCCGGCTCGAAGTCGACGACGTCATCGTCGTCGACAAGAAGCGCGTGCGCACCGCCATCGGCGGCACCGTCGTCGGCAACTTCATGGAGTGGTTCGACTTCGGCATCTACGGCTACCTCGCCGTCACGCTCACCGCCGTCTTCGCCTCCGACCTGCCCGACCCGTGGGGTCTGCTCGTCACGCTGCTCGGCTTCGCGATCTCCTTCCTCGTCCGCCCCTTCGGCGGTTTCGTCCTCGGCCCCCTCGGCGACCGGATCGGTCGGCAGAAGGTGCTCTTCCTCACGATGGCGATGATGGCCTCGGCCACCGCGCTCATCGGCATCCTGCCCACCTCGGCGCAGATCGGGCTCTGGGCGATCGTCCCCCTTTACCTGCTGAAGATGATCCAGGGCTTCTCCACCGGTGGGGAGTACGCCGGAGCGACCACCTACGTGTCGGAGTTCTCCCCCGACAAGCGGCGCGGCTTCTGGTCGTCGTGGCTCGACGTGGGCTCCTACGTCGGGTTCGCCGCCGGTGCCGGAGCGGTGGCCATCACCACGGCCATCGTCACGAACGTCTCGGGCCCCGACGCGATGACCGAGTACGGATGGCGCATCCCGTTCCTGCTCGCCATCCCCCTCGGCATCGTCGCGATCTGGTTCCGCCTGAAGATCCCCGAGACCCCCTCCTTCGAGCAGACGCACGCGGCCGAGAACGAGATCGACACGGACGACCCGATGTCCCGCCAGGGCCTCGTCGGGATCGTGCGCCACCACTGGAAGCCCCTGCTGATTGCGATCGCCCTCGTCGCGGCGACCAACACCGCGGGATACGCCCTCACCAGCTACATGCCGGTCTACCTCGAGAAAGAAGTCGGCATCTCGAACGTGGGCTCGGCCGTCGCGACCATCCCCGTTCTTCTGCTGATGTCGGCCATGCTGCCCATCTTCGGCCGACTCAGCGACCGGGTGGGCCGCAAACCCATCTACGTCGCGGCCGCCGGGTCCGCTCTGGTCCTGCTGGTTCCGGCCTTCCTGATCATGCAGATCGGCGAGCTGTGGGCCGTCATGATCGCCCTGGTGCTCGCGGCGGTGCCGGTGGCCTTCTACGCGAGCATCGCGGCATCCACTCTGCCCGCGCTCTTCCCCACCGCCTCGCGCTTCGGGGCGATGGCGATCGCGTACAACGTGTCGGTGTCGTTGTTCGGCGGCACGACCCCGTTGTTCAGCCAGGCGCTGATCGATTGGACGGGCAACACGCTCATGCCGGCGTTCTACATCATGTTCTTCGCCGCGATGGGGCTGGTCGCGCTCCTGGCCATGCCCGAGACGGCCAAGCGCCCCCTGCTCGGTTCCGTGCCCACGGTCGAGACCCCGGCCGAGGCGAAGGCGCTCGTCGCCCGTCAGGACGACGATCCGCTGATCGACACGTCCACCATGCCCCTCGAGCTGAACCGGCCGTAACCGCCGACGACGGGAACGGGACGGGATGCCGGGTGATCGGCATCCCGTCCCGTTCCGGTCCTCCGGAATTCAGCGGCGTCGGCCGTTGCCGAACAGTCCGCGGATGACGCCGTTCACGATGCTCTTGGTCGCCCCGCGTCCGAGCAGACCGTCGAGGCCCACGGTGGGGGCGCTCGTCCGGCTGCGCGGGGCGGCGGTCGACCTCAGGATGCGGTCGTACTCGCGTTGCGCCTTCTTCTGCGCCTCGGCGTTCGCCTTATCGATCGCGGCCTTCTGCTTCGCGTACTCTGCGGCGTCGGCGGCCTCCTTCTTCGCGCGTTCAGCGGCAGCCTCGGCTTCGGCCGCCGCCTGCATGCGGGCGCCGAGGATCTCGCGCGCCGACTCACGGTCGATCGGGGTGCCGTAGGTGGAGAAGAGGGGGGATGCCGACACCGCCGCCGCCATGGCCGCGGCGGGGATGGGCGACATCGAGGCGCGCGGGGCGAAGATGCGCGTCCACGCCACGGGCGTGGGGGCTCCCCGTTCGCTCATGACCGTGATGATCGCCTCGCCGGTCCCGAGTTCCTGCAGCACGCGCTCGAGGTCGTATCCCGAGTCCGGGTACGTGCGGACGGACGCGCGCAGCGCCGTGGCGTCGTCGGGGGTGAACGCGCGCAGGGCGTGCTGCACGCGCGAGCCGAGCTGGGCGAGGACGTCTCCGGGCACGTCCTTGGGCGTCTGCGTGACGAAGAACACGCCCACGCCCTTCGACCGGATCAACCGCACGGTCTGCGTGATCGCCTCGAGGAACGCCTTCGACGCGTCGCGGAACAGCAGGTGCGCCTCGTCGAAGAAGAACACGAGCTTGGGCTTGTCGACGTCGCCGACCTCCGGCAGCGCCTCGTAGAGCTCCGCGAGCAGATACATGAGGAAGGTGGAATACAGCTCGGGCCGCGCCGCCACGTTCGGCACCTCGAGCAGGCTCACGATGCCCGCCCCCGCGGCATCCGTCCGCAGGAACACCGAGACGTCGAGCTCGGGCTCGCCGAAGAAGCTGTCGGCGCCCACGGCCGCGAAGGCGACAAGCTCGCGCAGGATCACACCCGCGGTCGCCGCCGACAGCCCGCCGATCCCCTTGAGCTCGGCCTTGCCCTCGTCGCTCGTGAGGTAGGTGAGCACCGCGCGCAGGTCCGAGAGGTCGACGAGCGCCAGCCCCTTCTCGTCGGCGTAATGGAAGACGAGACCCAGGCTGGACTCCTGCGTCGCGTTCAGCCCGAGCACGCGGCTGAGCAGCAGCGGACCGAACCCCGACACGGTCGCCCGCACCGGAATCCCCGAACCGACGTCGTCGCCGAGGGCGAAGAACTCGGTCGGGAACGACCGCGCCGACCAGTCCTGACCGAGCGCGGAGGTACGCGCGAGGAGCTTCTCGCTCGGGGTGCCCTCGGCCGCGAGACCCGACAGGTCGCCCTTGATGTCGGCGGCGAACACCGGGACCCCGTTCTCCGACAGCTGCTCGGCGAGCAGTTGCAGCGTGCGCGTCTTTCCGGTGCCCGTCGCCCCGGCGACGAGCCCGTGCCGATTGGTCATCGCGAGGGGGATGCGGACGGGGACGGATGCCACCGGCCCGCCGTTTACGAGCACGCCTAAGTCGAGGGCGGCTCCGGTGGCGGCGTACCCCGCGGCGATCTTGTCGACCTGGGCGGCGGAGAGCGGGCCCTCGGCAGGGTCTGCGGAGGTCGAGGCTTCGGTGGACGCCGGGGCTTCGGGCGGGGCCGGGGCGGGGGGCTCGGCGGCGCTCACGGGTGCCGCAGCGGGCGAGGCAACGGGCGCGGCAGGAGCCGCCGCCTGCGCTTCGCGCGGCGGAGCCGGGGCCGGGGCATCGCGCTCCTCCGGCGGCACCACCGGCGCCGGACCCCCGGCCGCTCGAGCCCGCGCCGCCGCCGCGGTGGCCTCCGCCGCCGCGAGGTCGGCTCGCGCCCGCGCGAGTCGCAGTTCGGCCTCGGCCGCCTCCGCCTCGGCGCGTAGCCGCGCGACCTCGGCATCGGCCGTCGTGGACTCGTCGGAGGATACGGAGGGCACGTCGCCGGGCTCGCTCATGCGCGACAGCCTACGACGCGGCCGCCGCCCCGGCATCCGCCTTGCGCGCCCGCCGCATCGCGAGCCGGTCTTCATCCCGCGCTCGAAGTCGCGAGAACGCCGCCGCCAGGATCAGCGCCGCACCCGCGCCGATCAGCGCGCCGCCCGCGGTGTCCGAGAGCCAGTGCGCGTGCAGGTAGGTGCGGCTGAAGGCCATGAGCACGACCCAGGCGACACCGACGATCCGCACCCAGAGGTGCGGGAAGAGCACGACCGCGACGACCGCGATCGTCGCCGCGTTCGCCGTATGCCCCGAGGGGAATGATCCGTAATCGCTGACGATGAGGATGTCCTCCGGCCGCGCGCGGCCGAAGGTGTGCTTGACCACCTGCACGAGCAGGGCGCTTCCCACCGAAGCGGTCAGGAAGTACAGCGCCGACCAGCGTCGGCGCGACAGGTACAGCGCCAGCGCACCGAGGACGGGCACGATCAGCACCGCGGTGAGGTGGCCTCCGACGGCGTCCATCGCGATCGCGAAGACCAGCAGGGGCTGAGACGGCGTGGACGCGAAGAGCTGGTTCCACCACACGTCGATCGCGAAGGGACTGGGCCCGCGGAAGAACACCCACGCGCCCAGCGCGCACGCGAGGGCGATGAGCACCACGCCCACCGTCGCGCGGAAGCGCTGCGGGCGCGTGTCGAGCACGTCGTCGATCGCGGAGGCGTCCATCGCCTCATGATGCCGTCTCCGCGACGACGACGGAATGGGTGGACGCCGCGCGCGTCCCCCGGGGATGGCTCTGCTACTGTGTGCGCCTCGCGAGCCCGGCAACGGCCACCGCGTCGGCGCCATTCCGCTCTGCGGCGATCGCGATCCCTCCCGGCTGCTGATGCCGCCCCGGCCGGTCCGCGGACCCGGCCGGGCCGCGGCGGCGATCAGGGCGCGAGACGCTCGACCGTGCGCGGACGCACCAGGATCCACAGCGACAGCACGCCGATGAGGGCGCATCCCAGCATCACCGAGGCCATGGTCGTGGCCGTGATGCCCGAACCGGTGGCGAGCAGACCCACCAGCGGAGAGATGATGCCGGCCACACCGAAGTTCGCCGCGCCGATGATCGACTGCGCGGTCCCCGCGGCCTTGCCGTGGCGATCGAGCGCGAGCACCTGAGCGCACGGGAAGGTGAAACCGCACGCGGTCATGAAGAAGAACAGGGGCACGATGGTTCCCCACAGCCCGAGGCCGAGCTGGTCGGTCAGCACGATCGCGCCGCCGGCGAGCACGAGGACCGCCGTCGACACGGCGAGCACCCACTGCGGCCCGAAGCGGGCGGCGAGGCGCGACGCCACCTGCACACCCACGACGACGCCGATCGAGTTGGCCGCGAACAGTACGCCGTATCCCTGCGCGCTGAACTGATAGGTCACCTGGAAGAGGAACGAGGATGCCGACAGGTACGAGAACAGCCCGCTGAAGGTCATCGCACCGATGATGAGCACGCCGATGAAGACGCGGTCGCGGAAGACGCTCGCGTAGCGCTGCCAAACGGTGGTGGCGCCGGGACCCCCGCGGCGGGCGGGAGGGAGCGTCTCGGGCACGAACAGGATCGCCGAGACGAGCATGACGGCGCCGTACACGGCCAGCACCACGAAGATGCCGCGCCAGTTCATGACGAGCAGAAGGGCCGAGCCGGCGAGCGGTGCGAGCACGGGCGCCACCCCCGACACCATCGCCATGCGCGACAGCATGACCACGAGGCGGCGGCCACCGAACAGGTCGCGGATGATCGCGGCGGCAACGACTCCACCGGCGGCCGCGCCCGCGCCCATCAGCACGCGGGCGATCGAGAGGGTCTCGAGAGTGGGCGCCGAGGCCGCGAAGATGCTCGCGGCCACGTGCAGCGCCGTGACCGAGAGCAACGGCAGGCGGCGGCCGACCTTGTCGCTGAGCGGTCCCACGATGAGCTGCCCCAGCGCGAAGCCGATCATCGTGCCGGTCAGCGTGAGCTGGATCGCGGCCGCCGTCGTCTGGAAGTCGGCCTCGAGCACGGGGAACGCGGGCAGGTACAGGTCGATCGTGAACGGGCCCAGAGCGGTGAGCGCGCCGAGCACCAGGATGTACAGGAAGCGCCGCGATGCCGGGATGGCGTCGCCCGGGTGCAGCACGATCGGCGCCGTGGCGGGGTTCTTGCCGATCGCGCGGATCGCGCCGGTGTTCGTCTGCGGGGGGCGGGACGACGAGGGGATGACGGGGTGGGAGGCAGTATCGAGCACGCGTCTGGTTTCGTTTCGCAACACGGACAGCCCGACGGAATCGGGCTGAGAAAAGAGGGGGATCGTCGAACTTCGAATCGATTCGACATCGTCATACTACCGTGACCACCCGCACCCCACCATCCCGGGCTCGCGGGTTCCTCCCAGGCCATCGGCCCATTCACCCGCATAGGCTGGGGGCGTCGGCGGATGCCGATGTGTCCCGCCCCGAAGAGAGACAGAACACAGCGCATGACCTCCCCCTCCGACAAACGAGCCAGTGGCAACCCGGCCAAGCAGGCCCAGATCGACCTCACGGTCAAGCAGCAGCGTGAGCAGAAGCGCCAGGAGAAGCTGGCCGAGTACCAGAAGCAGGTCGCGAAGCGTAAGCGCGGCAAGCTTGTGTGGTGGGTCGTGGGTTCCACGGCCGCCGTCGCGGTGATCGGCCTCGTCATCGCCTCGTTCGCCTTCGCCCCCGCTCCCCCCACGAGCTACCAGGCCGGCAACAGCACCGGCCGCGAGATCAGCGGCGTCGAGACGTTCCAGAACCGCTCCGACCACGTGCAGGGCGCGGTGACGTACGAGCAGAACCCGCCCGCCGGCGGACCGCACAACCCGATCTGGCTCAACTGCGGCGTCTACACGCAGCCCCAGCAGAACGAGAACGCGGTGCACTCGATGGAGCACGGCGCCGTGTGGATCACCTACGACCCCGCGCGGGTCGACCAGGCCGGCATCGACGCCCTCAAGGCGGTCATGCCCTCGAGCTACGCCCTGCTCTCGCCCTACCCCGACATGGACACCCCCATCGCGGTGAGCGCGTGGAACCACCAGCTCACACTCGACGACCCGAACGACCCGCGCATCGCGGAGTTCTTCACGGAGTACTGGCGCAGCCAGAACGCCCCCGAGCCGAACGCCGCGTGCTCGGGCGCCATCGACGGTCCGGGCAAGGCCTGATGAGCGACGACGCCCCAGTCGCGCGTCCCGCGGTCCGCTGGGTCGTCGTCGCCCTCGTCGCGGTCGCCGTGATCGCCGTCGCCTTCGCGATCGGACGCTTCACGGCGTTCGGCGCGACGGCGGCGCCCGCGCACCCGGGCGAGAACTCGGCCGAAGCCGGCTTCGCCCGCGACATGCAGGTGCACCACACGCAGGCCGTGCTCATGGCGATGGAGATCTACCGCAAGACCGACGACGACGAGCTCCGCACGCTCTCGTACGACATCGCCACCGCCCAATCGGGCCAGCGCGGCGAGATGTACGGATGGCTCGTGCAGTGGGGCCTCCCCCAGTCCTCGAGCCAGCCGCTCATGACGTGGATGGAGAAGTCCGGCGAGCACAGCCACGGAGACACCGCGGCGCTCACGCAGGAGCAGCTGCTCTCCGAGATGGGCATGGCCACCGACGCCCAGCTCGACGAGTTGCGCAGCGATCAGGGGCGCCCCGCGGACTGCCTGTTCCTCGAGCTGATGATCCGCCACCACCAGGGCGCCATCCCCATGGCTCAGGCCGTCATCGAGCTCGGCTCCGACGCGCGTGTGAGAGAGGTCGCCGGCGCGATCGTGACCGGCCAGTCGGCCGAGCTCGACGCCATGCGCGACATCCAGTCGCGCCTGTCCTGCAGCGCCTGACGCGGGCGACGCTGCTCCCCCCGCTCGCGAGCCCCTCGACGCAAGAAACGCCCTTACGCGCGAGACACGCGCTCTCACCGCGTGTCTCGTCACGAATGTCGTCTCCCACCAGGTCACCCACCCCCGCCCCGACCGGGTCCCGGCCCCAGCCCCAGCCCCAGCCCCAGGCGATAAACGCCACATCTTGCGAGACACGCGGCGCCGCGCCGTGTCTCGTCACGGATGCCGTTTCTCGCGGCCCGGCATCGCCGTCACCGCGTGCCCTCGGCATCCGCCCGTCTGCGCACGCTGAAGGGGCGCGGCACCCTTCCGGATGCCGCGCCCCTCGGGTCGTGACGGGCTCAGCCCTTCGTGGCACCCGCCAGCAGGCCGCGCACGAAGAAGCGCTGCAGGAGGAAGAACACGATCAGCGGAACCAGGATCGAGATGAACGTTCCCGCCGACTGGAGGAACCACTGGTCGCCCCAGGTGCCCGACAGCGAGTTGAGCGATTGGGTCAACGGCAACGATGACGATGGCGCGAAGATCGTCGCCACCAGCAGGTCGTTCCACACCCAGATGAACTCGAGCACCGCGAACGAGGCGAGCGCGGGGGCCGCGAGCGGCAGGATCAGGCGGAAGAAGATCTGTCCGTGACCGGCCCCGTCGACACGAGCGGCCTCGATGACCTCGGCCGGGATCTCCGCGATGAAGTTGTGCAGCAGGAAGATGGCCAGCGGCATCGCGAAGATCACGTGCGCGATCCACACGGTCGCGAAGCTGTGCTCCACGCCGCGCAGGTCGAAGCCCGGGAAGATCGTGACCTCGTTGATCGTCAGTCCACGCGAGAACAGGCTCAGCAGGGGCACGAGGGCCATCTGCAGCGGCACGATCTGCAGCGCGAAGATGAAGATGAAGAAGAAGTTGCGGCCCTTGAAATCGATCCACGCGAACGCGTACGCGATGAGCGACGCGACCGCGAGGGCGAACAACACCACCGGGATCGTGATCGCCAACGAGTTCAGGAACGACTGCGCGAGCGTGAGCGCCGTCCCTCCCGAGGTCAGCGCGAGCCGGTAGTTCTCCAGGGTGAACGACGGGTCGGTGAACACCGTCCACCACCCCGACGACTGGGTGTCGGAACCCGGACGGAACGAGGTGACGAAGAGGCCGAAGGTCGGGATCGTCCAGAAGAAGGCGATCACGACGGCCGCGATCGTCGCGCCCTTCGAGGTGAGGCGCTTGCGCGCCATCGCCTCGTGCTTGCGCGTGTCGCGTGCCACCTGGCGGGCGGAGCGGGTGTCGGTGGTGGGTTCGATCACCACGGTCGAGGTGGTCATCGCACTTCCCTCTGCTTCCGGATCTGGCGCACGTTGAAGATGATCAGCGGCAGCACGAAGATGAACAGCACCACGGCCAGCGCTGCGGAGTGCCCGTAGCTCTGGAAACGCTGCTGCTGATTGACCATCTCGAAGGCGAGGACGGTCGAGTCGTTACGCCCACCGGTCATGACGGCGACGATGTCGTAGATCTTCAGGGCGCCGATGGCGATGGTGGTCAGCACGACGATCAGCGAGGAGCGGATGCCGGGGACGGTGACGTTGATGAAACGCTCCCAGGCGCTCGCCCCGTCGAGCTCGGCGGCTTCGTTCTGCTCCGGCGGAACCGCCTTGATGGCGGCCGAGAGGATGACCATCGCCAGGCCCGTCTGGCTCCAGATGAAGACGACGACGAGCAGGAGGGTGTTGATCAGGGGCGACGCTGCCAGCCACGAGACCGGCTGACCGCCGAAGGCCGTGACGATCGCGTTCAAGACACCGATCTGGTCGCCCTGGCGGAAGTCGTAGACGAACTTCCAGATGATGCCGGCCCCGACGAACGAGATCGCGAAGGGCATGAAGATGAGCACCTTCAAGTACTTCTCGCCCGCCGCGCGGTCGATGAAGACCGCGTATGCCAGTCCGATCGCGGTGGCGATGGTGGGAGCCAGCAGCACCCAGATGAGGGTGTTGATGACAGACCAGAAGCCCTCGGGGTTCGTGAAGGTCCAGATGTAGTTCTCGAGACCGACGAAGTTGTCACCGGTCTTGTCGAAGAACGACTGGAAGAAGGTGGTGATCGCCGGGTAGACCAGGCCGAGCAGCAGCAGGATCGAGGCGGGGGCCGCGAACAGGATCAGCTGGAACAGGTAGCCCGCACCCTGGCGCGAGCGGTAGTCGGCGTAGAAGAGGATCGCGCCGAGGAGGATCGCGATGCCGAGGACGTAGATGACGGCGTTCTGGTACGGGCGCAGCAGCATGAAAGCGAGCACCGGGATGCCGAAGCAGGCGATGAGCCGCAGCCAGAAGTAGCCCTTGCCGGAGCGGGGCGCGTACTCGATGAGCAGCAGCAGGAGCCCGACGACCGCGCCGAACGCGACGACGACGAGCGGGATCTGAACGAGGGGGCTGAGGCCACCGAGCCAGATGAAGAAGCTGTTGAGGCTGAAGCCGATGGTGGTCGGCTTGGTGTCGGCGGGGGCCCGCGTCACCATGAAGAGGAAGAGCGCCACCGCGAGGATGAGCCCTACGAGGACCACGAGCATGGTGGTCCGATTGCGTGCGCCGGAGCCGCGCGTCTGCCGCTCGGCTCGTCCGCCCGGCGGAGGTGACGCCGTCGGCGCCTTCTCCGCGTTCTTGATATCGGTCATGACGTCCCTCCCGAACACGCCTTCGTGCTCATCGTTGAGTGCCCGTGTGGTGCGTGCGGGCGGATTAGAAGTATGGACCCGGATGGGCCGCCCGCGTGGCGGGCGGCCCATCGGTGGTGCAGCGGGCGGTTAGTTGTTATAACCGGCCTGAATGTCGCTCAGCACCTGGTCGGTCGGCGTACCGTCGATCCAGCTGACCATGCCCTTCCAGAACGAGCCCGAGCCGACGGTCGCCGGCATGAGGTCCGAGGCGTCGAAACGCAGCGTGGTGTTCGGGTCCTGGACGACCTTCATGGCCTCCTGCAGGAACTCGCTCGAGGCGAGCGAGGGGTCGGCGCCCTTGTTGGCCGAGATCACGCCGCCGAGCTTGACGCGGGCGTTGGCGAAGTCGGGGGTCGACATGAATTCGGCGACCTTCTGGACGTTCGCGTCGTCCGAGAACGTGGTGACGAACTCGCCGCCACCCTCGACCGCCAGCTTGCCCTCGGTCACGCCGGGGAGCAGGAAGGCGTAGACGTCACCATCGGGTGCGACCTTGACGTCGCCGCCCGAGGCGTTCTTGACCGTGAGGAAGTTGGACGACAGGAACGACGCCTGGTGGGTCATCGGGCAGCTGCCGTCGGCGACCTTGGCGGCCACGTCGGCGAAGGCGACCGAGTTGATGCTCTTGACGTCACCGAAGCCGGCGTTGACGTACGACGGGTTCAGGAGGATCTTGCCGGTGGCCTCGAAGGCCTCCTTGATCGGCGCGTCGGTGAACTTGACCTCGTTGGCGACCCACTGGTCGTAGACGTCGGGGCCGGACTGACGCAGGACCATGTCCTCGATCCAGTCGGTGCCGGGCCAGCCCGAGGCGTCCCCCGAGGCGAAGCCCGCGCACCACGGAGCGGCGCCGGTCTTCTGCTGGATGGTCGCCGTGAGGGTCATCAGCTGGTCGAGCGTCTTGGGAACCTCGACGCCCCACTCCTTGAACTTCGCCGGCGAGTACCAGACGTAGCCCTTGAGGTTGGCGAGCATGGGTGCGGCGTAGAACGTTCCGTCTTCGCTGCCGTAGGACTTCCAGTCCTCGCCCCAGTACTGGTCGACGTTCGACGACACGGTGTCGGACGCCTTCTTCACGTCGCCCGTGCCGATGAGGGTCTTGAGCAGACCCGGCTGGGGGACGATCGCGATGTCGGGGGCGTCGCCACCGGTCACCTTGGTGACGATGTTGCCCTCGAAGCTCTTGTCGCCGGTGTAGACGACCTTGATGCCGGTGTCCTTGGTGAACTGGTCGAACGACTGGTTCAGCAGGTCGGCCTCGCTACCGGTGATGCCGCCGGAGATGCGGACGGTCGTCTCGCCTCCGGAACCGCTCGTGCCGCCGCTGTCGCCTTCGGCGCAACCCGCGAGAGCGATCGCACCGACCGCCAACAGCCCGACGGGCGCCAGCAGGCGATACCGCTGTGACATACCCATGTGGTCTCTCCTCTTTGAGTGTCTTGGTGCACCGGATCCCGTCGGGAACCGATTCCAGGCAACCGTAGAGCCAATCCACAAGAGTTGCAACCGGCCGCAGGTCACGAACCGATAACTAGCGGAAAGACGCGGAAAGCGACCGGTATATCGGACCGGGACCGGTTCCACTTTGGGTGATTCTCGGATACTCTTTTCGACGTCGACACGGACGTCGACGCATCACGAGGAAGATCACGGCATGAGCGGAATCGCCGATGTGGCACGCCTGGCCGGCGTGTCCAAGTCGACGGCAAGCCGCGCTCTCACGGGCGGCGGCTACGTCTCCGACCTCACTCGCCAACGCGTCACCGACGCCGCGGCATCCCTCGGCTATGTGCCATCGACGAGCGCGGTGAGCCTCGCGACGGGGCGCACCCGCACGATCGCCCTGATCGTGCCGAAGGTGAACCGCTGGTACTTCGGCTCCATCGTCGAAGGGGTCGAACGCACCCTCATCCCCCTCGGCTACGACGTCACGCTCTACGTGGCCGAGCCGGGGTCCAACGACCGCGAGAGCCTGTACTCCACGTACCTGGCCCGCAAACGGTTCGACGGCATCATCGCCGTCGCCCTCGAGCCGGACGACGCCGACCTCGAACGCCTCGCGAACATCGGCAAGCCGGTGGTGAGCATCGGCAACGCCCTCAGCGGTGTGCCCACCCTCGGTCTCGACAACATCGCGATCACGCGCATCATCACGCAGCACCTCATCGCACTCGGACACACCGACATCGCCTTCGTCGGCAGCACCCCCCGCAGTGACGCCCCCGCGAAAGACGTGGACGAGCGCTCGATCGGGTATCGGAACGCGATGAACGATCACGATCTGGCCGTGCGCATCCGCAGCGTGCCCTCCACCCTGACGATCACCGACGCGTACGCGGCCGCCGCCTCGTTCCTGGCCGACGCGGCCTCGCGTCCCACCGGCGTGGTCGCCGCGTGCGACGAGGTCGCGATCGGCGTGATTATCGCCGCGCGGCGGATGGGCATCTCGGTCCCCACCGAGCTCAGCGTCGTCGGAATCGACGGACACGACTACGCCGAGATGTTCTCCCTCACCACGATCGAGCAGTTCCCGCAGGCGCAGGGTGTCGAGGCGACCCGCCTGCTCCTGTCGATGATCGAGGGGACCGGCGAACCGGCATGGCGGACCGAAGCCGAGACCCGGCTCGTCGTCCGCGCCTCCACCGCTCCCCCGCGCGTGTCCTGAAAAGACGGGACCCCGGATGCCATGGCATCCGGGGTCCCGTCTCTCTCGCTGATCAGTCGGCGCGACGCGTGGCCCGTCGGCGGGACACGAGGCCGAGCCCCAGCAGCGCGAGCGCGGCGAGCACGCCCGCACCCATCCACGTCGTGTCGGCGCCCGTCGTCGGCAGCGAGCCGGACGCCGAGCCCCGACCGGACCCGTTCTGGCCCTGGCCCGCGCCCCCGCCGGCACCGTCACCGGCCGCGGTCACCTGCACGGGCACCACCACGGCGGTCCCGGTGGGCTGCGCGGTCAGGCGCAGCTGCAGGGTCCCGACGGCGTCCGCGGGCACTCCCACGGTCACGGTCGCCGAGCCGTCGACCACCGCGACGCCGGCCGCCGCGGGCGCGGCGAGCGCCGCGACTCGCGCCGACGGGGCGGCGAGGGCCATCGTCCGCGCCGTCGCGCGGGGCGACACCGTCTCGGCGCCGAACGAAGCGTCGAGCGTCGTGTTGGCCGGCGCGCCGAGCGAGGTGAGGTCCAGGTTCGACACCGTCACCGTGAGATCGGTGCCCGGTGCCGCGGCGCGAGCACCCGACACCTGCACGCCACGCGCGGTGAAGTCGGGGGTCAACCCTCGGTTCTCGTCCAGGTACCGGATCCACGCGTCGCGGTCGATGAGACCCGAGTCGCGCGTGTCGGTTCCCTTCGCGAAGACCGAGAAGCTGTCTCCTCCGCCGAGCAGGAAGTTGAACGAGCCCACACGGTACCCCTTCGCCGGGTCGACGGGCACGCCGTCGATCCAGACTCCGGTGATGCGCTGCCCCGCGGGGAGCGCCGCGTCGTAGGTGTAGCGGAGGTTCTCCGAGACACCGAGCGACAGGTTCGCGTTGTCGGCGCGCTTCGAGAAGTCGCCCCACTGCTGCTCGAGGACCTGACGCACCTGGTCGCCGGTGAGGGTCGTGGTCCACAGGTTGTTGAGGAAGGGCAGGACCGCGTTCGCCTCGGCGAGCGTGACCACACCGCCGTCGGTCCCGTAGAGCAACTCGTCGCGCAGGCCGCCCGCGTTGACGAACGAGATCTCGGCACCGCCTCGGTCGGCATCATCCAGCGAGTCGAGCAGCGCGTCGGCCACGAGCCCGCCGAGAGCCGACTGCTTCGTCCGATCGCCGCGCGTGCCACCGGTGTAGACGCCGTCGACGTACGCGCCGCCGCTGAAGGCCGTCGTGATGTCGGCACTGACCGACCCCACCTGCTGCTGTCCGACCACGTCGGCTTCGGCACGGGCCGCCTTCACGATCCCGTCCACCTTCGCGACGCGAGGGTAGGTGCGGACGAGTTCCGCGTCGAGAGCCGCGTTGACGGCCGCGTCCTTGCCCCCGAGGCGCGCGACGTTCCGCGCGGTGTGATTGACCACGTCGCCCTGCGCATCGACGTCGAGCACGATCTGACCGACGTTCTCGCCGTAGTTGCCCGTCTGGACGATCGGGCGCGTGCCCTCACGGCCGGGGATCGGCGCGTCCCACGCGTACAGCTGGTGCGTGTGGCCGGTGAAGATGGCATCCACCTCGGGGGAGGTCTCGTTCACGATCTTCGCGAACGGTCCCCCGGCCGCGACGGCCTGCTCGAGAGTCGTCGTGGCCTGACCGGCACCGGAGCCCTTGTGGTACTGGGCGACGATCACGTCGACCTGGTCGTCGATCTCGGCGACGACGCGATTCACCTCGGCGACGGGCTCGCGGAATTCGATCCCCTGGATGCCGCTGGGCGTGACCAGCGTCGGGGTCGACTCCGTGATGGCTCCGATGACGCCGACGCGCACACCGTCGACCTCGAAGATCGCGTACTCCTGCAGCAGAGGCTTGCCGTCCGCGAAGACGTTCGCGGCCAGGTACGGGAAGTCGGCGAGACCGTCGACGCGATCGGTGAGGTCGTTCGCGCCCTTGTCGAACTCGTGGTTTCCCGCGGCCGAGGCCTTCAGCTCGAGCGCGTTCAGCACGTCGATGGTCGGCTTGTCACCGAAGTACGACGAGGCGAACACCGAGGCGCCGATGTTGTCGCCGTTGGAGATGAACAGCGAGTTCCTCTCGCCGTACTGCGCGCGAACCTGCTCGACGGTCCCGGCGAACCGGACGGTGTTGGCGTCGATCCGACCGTGGAAGTCGTTGATGCCGACCAGGTTCACCTGGGTCGTCGGAGACAGGTCGAGACCCACGATGACCGGGTCGTGATCGCTGGAGCGGTAGGGCGTCGTGTCGTAGAAGTTCAGCGCGTTGTAGTTGTAGCGGCTGTACTCCAGGGCCAGGGCCTCGACGGCGTTGATGTTCCAGATGTCGGCGCCCGTCACCAGCTCGCGCGCGGAGGGCGAGGCCAGCACGTGATCGAGCGAACCCGACTGACCGCTGAACGAGTACGAGTACTTTCCGGTGCCCGCCTCGAGCGGCTCGAAGCCGAAATCGCGCAGCTTCTGGATCGGGTCTTCCTGCGAGTAGGAGTTGAAGTCGCCGAGCAGGAACACGTCGTCGGTGCCGACCGCGGCCGAGCGGGTCTTCGCGAAGTTCCCGAGGGCCTCCGCCTGACGCACCCGATCGCCGTTGAACGCACCCTGGATGCCGTTGGCGTTGTCGCCCGTCGCCTTGGGGTCGCTGTCGCCCTTCGACTTGAAGTGGTTCACGATCGCCAGGATCTTGGCATCCGGGAACGCGACCGGGGCGAACGCCTGCGCGAGCGGTTGGCGTGCGTTGCGGAACGCGGCGTCGTCGAGGATGACGCTGTCGCCGACGGGAGCGGCCACGGCCTTCTTGTAGATGAAGGCCGTGCGGATCACGTCCTCGGTCGCGGGCAGGGCCGCGGGCGAGGGGACGAAGGCCCACTGCTCCGAACCGAGCGCGGCGTTGAGGGCACCGACCAGGGTGGACAGCGCCGCGTCGCGGTTCTTGCCGAACTTCGCGGAGTTCTCGATCTCTTCGAGCGAGACGACGTCGGCACCGAGACCGTTGATGGCGGCGACGATCTTGTCCTGCTGGCGCGTGAGGTTCTCGTCGTTCGCGGCGCCGCGAGGGCCGGGAGCGGGGCACGTGTTCGCCGTGACCGGGTTGCCCGCGCGGTCCTTGTACACCGAGGCGCAGTTGACGCTCGCGGCGGTGGTGGTGAAGTAGTTCAGGACGTTGAAGCTCGAGATCTTCAGATCGCCGCCGACCGGCGCGGGTGCCGTGGTGCGGGTGTTCGCGAAGGTCGCCGGCTGGACCTTCTCCGCGTTGTCGACCGTGAGCTGCTGCGTCGGCTGGAACTTCCAGGTGTTGTTGCGGTAGTCGAGGATGACCGGCTTCGTGAACGTCGTCGGGGCGCCCACGCGCACGGGCTTCGTCAGCGACACGTACGGCAGGGGGATGCCCTTGTTGGCGTCGTTCAGGAAGTTGATCGACGCACCGTCGTCGAGGACGACGCCGCGGGCGGCGTTGTCGGCGACGGCTCCGTCGTAGTCAAGGGTGCCCGGCCGCGCGACGTCGGTGGGAGTGCGCAGCGGCGTGGTGCCGGCAGCGAGGCCGACCTCGGCGTACTGGTTGGTCGAGTACGAGTTCGTGACGGTGAAGTCGCCCTGCGGCGCGAGGAGCATGCCCTCGAAGCGCTCGCGCTCCTCGTCTGTCTTCGGCCACGAGATCTTGGCGGGCTGCACGGCGGCGGCCTGCTCGGTGAGCGCGCTCACCCCCGCGGGCTCGGCGGAGATCTGCGTCTGGCCCGAGAACTCGTCAGCGGTTCCCGTCACCTCGACGTGCTGGCCGATCGCGACCGTGGCGGTCGCGGCCGAGCCGTAGACGAAGATCGCGTCGGATGCCGTGTGCGTCTTCGGATCGATCTCGCCACCGGTACCGGGGGTCTGGATGAAGAAGCCGTTGTAGCCGCCGGTCGGGTACGCGGCGGTCACGATGCCGCGCGTGGTGACGGTCTGGCCGGCGAGCGGCGTGGTTGCGCCGGTGCCCTGGATCTCGCTGATCGGGACGACCGCGCCCGGCGTGACCGGGGGCGCCTGCGTCGCCGAGGCGGACGGCGAGGGCGACGGCGATGCCGAGCCCGACGGGTCGGGGGTGGGCGTGGTCCGGCCCGAGCTCTGCGGCGTGACCGTCGTGGTGTTGGTGAAGTCCTTCGAGTTGTCGTCGGTGTCGACGAAGTCGGTGCGGACGAGAGCGTTGGGCTTGCTGTTGGCCCCGTCGACGATCGCGGGAGCCGTCTCGAAACTCTTGGCCGTGCCGTATCCGAGGAAGTCGACCACACGGGCGTCAGCGACCTTGCCCTCTGCCGGGGCGATCGCCTCACCGACGTTGGCGAGGAAAAGCTGGCCGTTCGTCCCCGAGGGGGTGACGGTCTTGCTGGTCACGTCCGCAGCGGGCAGCTGAGCACCGTTGGCTTCATTCTCGTTGCCCGGAAGAGCGATGAGGTAGTAGCCTCCCGCGGCAATCGAGCCCGTCAGCTTCTGCACGTTACCCGTGCTCACGTTCGCGGTGGCGCGGTACTGGAGCGACCAGCCGCTCAGATCTTGCGCCGTGTCGCCCGCGTTATAGAGCTCGACGAACTTCTTGTTGTAGAAGGCGCCGGCGCTCCCGCCCTTCACGTAGGCCTCGTTGATCACCACCTTCGAGCCGACGGCGGCCGAAGCCGGGAGCGGCACGATCGCTGAGCCGAGCAGGGCGACGCCGAGGGCGGCGCTCAGTGCGGTGGTGAAACGGCGTGCGGACACGCGCGAAGCATCGGAAGGCATGGGTCTCCAAGTACCGGCGCGCGCAAGGCGACGTCGGCGGTGGGGGAATCGACGGGGGGTCTCAACGACCGTAAACGATCCCCATACCCTTTTCCCAGACTTCTTTATTTCGATCAGGTGAACATCGGTTCCTCGTCGCATGAAACCGGGTCTCACACCCGTCCGGGCGCCGGGCCCCCGATCGGCCGACCGCTCCCGACGCTCACGAGAAACGACGAAGGCCCGGATGCCATGGCATCCGGGCCTTCGTTTATCGCGGTGACGCGACCGCTCGAAGCGAGATTACTTCAGGGTCACCGTGGCGCCGGCAGCCTCGAGGGCCTCCTTGGCCTTCTCGGCGGCTTCCTTGTTCGCGCCCTCGAGCACGGCCTTGGGAGCACCATCGACGACGGCCTTGGCCTCGCCGAGGCCGAGCGAGGTGAGCTCGCGGACCGTCTTGATGACCTGGATCTTCTTGTCGCCGGCAGCCTCGAGGATGACGTCGAACGAGTCCTTCTCTTCCTCGGCCTCTGCGGCGCCCGCGCCACCGGCAGCGCCGGCAACGGCGACCGGAGCGGCAGCGGTGACGTCGAACTTCTCCTCGAACGCCTTCACGAACTCGCTGAGCTCGACAAGGGTCAGACCAGCGAACTGGTCGAGCAGCTCGTCAGTGGTGAGCTTCGCCATGATGTTTCTCCTAATAGGTGGGGTTTGTGGGGTGAAGACCGTGCGGGGCTCAGGCAGCCTCGGCGGTCTCCAGCTTCTCGCGGAGGGCGTCGATGGTGGCCGCAGCCTTGCCCATCGTCGCCTTCATCATGCCCGCGGCCTTTGCCAGCAGAACCTCACGGCTCTCCAGGGAGGCGTACTTGTCGACCTCGGCGGCGCTGAGGGCGTTGCCCTCGAAGACGCCACCCTTGATCACGAGAAGCGGGTTCGCCTTGGCGAAGTCACGCAAAGCCTTAGCGGTGGCGACGAAGTCACCGTGCACGAACGCCACGGCCGACGGACCCTTGAGGTCGTCGTCGAGCGCCGTGATCCCCGCGTTGTTCGCGGCGATCTTGGTCAGCGTGTTCTTCACCACGGCGTAGTCCGCGTCCTGACGGATGTTGTTGCGCAGCTGCTTGAGCTGGGCAACCGTCAGACCGCGGTACTCGGTCAGCAGGACGGCGTTCGAGCTCTCGAAGTTCTTCGTGAGCTCGGCGACCGATGCATCCTTCTGCGCCATGGTCACTCCTTGATGGGTACGAGGCGCTCCGCGATGACGGGGCGCCGGCCGAAGACACCGGGGTCTGGACAAAAAGAAGAGCTCCGGCGCAGGCGCACGGAGCTCGGAAGAGATTCGTTTACCTGCGTAGGTCCTCTGCGTTTCAGCAGACGCTTCGATCGACGTGCGAGCACGACGATGACCGACGGTCTTTGGCTTGACCCCCACTGTACCCGATCCCCCACGCCCTCGCCACTCCGCGCCCCTCGCCGCCCGCCCGTGACGGCACCCGAGCGTCGAGACCGCACCCGATCGTCGAGGCCGCACCCGTTTGCCCGCACACGAATGCACCTTCGTCAGACGAGTGCGTCCTGACGGCGGCGTCGCCGACCGCCGGGGAGTCACCGCGGCGGATGCACACCGAAAGCGAACAGGCGCGCAGCAAGCGTCTCCGGTGTCGCGATGTCCGCGAAGCCCAGCGGCACAGCCGCCATTGCGTGACGCCCCGGATCCAGTCTTCGCGGCGCTTCTCCTCGAGCACCACGTCCTCGATCGAGCGCCCCTGCCTCATCGCGACGTCGCGGTACTTCACCTCGCCGTCGAACTCCCAGAAGGTGCGGACCTGACGCAGCCCGATATCGACGAAGTAGTCCGAACCTCGCGGCCCGGCGACGGCCACCTGCAGATCGAGGTCACGGAAGCCGAGCCGATGCAGCTGGAGCCGACTCACGCTCTCTCCGGGCAGCTCCGCACGACCGTCGGCGAACTCGACGACCCAGCTCGCGTCACGCACCCCTCGCTGCCCCCGCGCACGGGCGACACGCTCCCGCAGGCGCTGACGCCAGGCGTCCTGCACATCGGCACGCAGCCGCCGACGTTCCACCGCGGCGCGACGAAGAGCCCCGTCGACGCACGACAAGGCCATCTCCCGCGTCTCGGTCCGAGAGACGTCGAACACCGTCCGCTCGATCGAGGTGCACCGGATGCCGTCGACGTCGACGACATCGTCCTCGTCCAGAGCACTGGTGTGCCGGCGGACGTACGACCCGCTGGGCGGATGCGCAGAGCGGGGGACCACCATCTGCACGCGCTGCTCCCGGAATCGGTACAGCGGAAGACCATGGAGCACCGCAGCGGAAAGGTGGGAGACGACCGCATGCCGACGGCGGCGGCACCCCGGCGACGGCGACGACACCCCCGCGGGGCGCCGCGTCAGGAGACGCGAGGCTCGGGCAGCAGGGCGCGGGTCATGCGCACGATGCGCGAGGGCGTGCGGGCGCCGAGCCACACCGTGCAGAGGGGTGCGTCTCCGCAGGCCCACTCGGCGCACCACGCGTGGATCGCCTGTGCCAGCCGCTCGCCGCGCGGGCGCAGCTCACCGTCGAGCGTCCGGTCCAGCCAGCTCACCCGGCCGGCCCCGGTGTCGAACGGTTCGATCTCCACCGCGCCGCACACCTCGACCAGCACGGTCGCGTGCACGTGGGGCGACAGCGCCCCGGCGATCCGACGCATCTCAGTGACGTTCCGGGCGTCTCCGCCGAGCAGGACGACCCCCTCCAGGTCGCGCCAGAGCCCCCCGTCGGGGCGGCGCAGAGAGGACGATTCCGAATCCATGCAGACAACTTAGGTCACCCTTACCTGCGGCACAAGACCCCGGATGCCGACGCGCCGCGCCTCGCATGCGCTCCACGGGCGAGCGGGGTTAGGGTCGAACGCATGTCCCCCGAGCTCGTCGCATCGCGTAGCGCCGACCTCGACGCCCGCATCGTCGCGGACTCGCGCGATCGCGTCGCCTGGATCCGCGCGCGCAGCCGGGGCATCACCGCGACCGACGTCGCCACGCTGACCAGCCCCAAAGCCATCGCACGGGCGGCGGATGCCAAGCTCATGGGCTCGAACTTCTCGGGCAACGCCTTCACGGCCCACGGTCGGCGTCGCGAGCCCGAGATCGCCGCCTGGGTGGCGGCGACCCACGGCATCCGCCCCTCCTCGGCGCTGTATCACGCGGTCGTCGAGAAGCGTCATCTCGCGACCCCCGACGGTGTCGTCGTCGACGGCGAGGGCCGCATCGTGCTCGCCGAGATCAAGACGACGAACAAGGCGTGGCGCTCGATCCCGAAGACCTACATGCGTCAGATCTGGTGGCAGCAGCACGTGCTGGGCGCCGAGCGCACCCTCGTCGCCTGGGAGCAGCACGACGGCTTCGTCCCCCTGCACGACGAACCGCGGTGCCAGTGGATCGATCGAGACGACCGCGAGATCGCCAAGCTCGTGGGCCTCGCGACCTCGCTCATCGACGAGCTCTACCGCCGCACGATGGAGGCGCGCCAGCCGCGCCCTGAACCGGTCCGTCCGGAGCCCACGGAGAGGTACCGCGCTCTCGCTCTCCTCGATTAATGGTTGACGCAAGTCAATCAATAGGCGTATCGTTGACATCAGTCAACTAATCGCGCCATCGTCGTCGCGGCATCCGTCCCCTTTCGTGGAGCTCCCGCATGACAACCTCTTCTCTCGAGGCGCCCGCCCAGCGGCGCGTCCTCCCGGCCCTCATCGGCCTGCTGCTCGGCACCTTCGTGTCGATGCTCGCCTCCACCGTCGTCTCGACGTCGCTGCCGGTCATCGTGCACGACCTATCGGGCGACCAGAACGCGTACACCTGGGTCATCACCGCGACCCTGCTCACCACCGCGATCTCGACCCCGATCTGGGGCAAGCTCGCCGACCTGTTCAACCGCAAGGTGCTCATCCAGATCGCCATCGCGATCTTCGTACTCGCCACCGCCGCCGCCGGGTTCTCGCAGAACACCGACATGCTGATCGGGTTCCGCGCGGTGCAGGGTCTCGGCGCCGGCGGCCTCGCCGCCCTGAGCCAGGTGATCATGGCCGACATCATCAGCCCACGCGAGCGTGGCCGGTACATGGGCCTCTTCGGCGCGGTGATGGCCGTCGCCACGGTCGGCGGCCCCCTGCTCGGCGGTGTCATCACCGACGCCTTCGGATGGCGCTGGAACTTCTTCGTCGCCCTCCCCTTCGCCGTCGCCGCCCTGCTGATCCAGCAGCGCACGCTGCACCTGCCCGTCCGTGCCGCCCGCAAGGTCAAGATCGACTACCTCGGCATCGTGCTGCTCTCGGCCGCCGTGTCGCTGCTGCTCATCTGGGTCACCAACGCCGGCAGCACCTTCGAGTGGGCCAGCACCGAGACCGTCCTCATGGTCGGCGGGGCCGTCGTGGCCGCGATCCTCTTCGTGGTCGTCGAGCTGCGCTCCTCCGAGCCCCTCGTGCCGCTGACGCTGTTCCGTGACGCCACCTTCACCCTCGCCACGATCGCCTCGATCGCGACGGGCCTGGCGATGTTCGGCACCTCGGTGTTCCTCAGCCAGTACATGCAGATGGCACGTGGTGCCACGCCCACCGAGGCCGGCGTCATGACCATCCCGATGATCGGCGGCCTGCTCGTCTCGTCGATCGTCGTCGGTGCGCTCATCTCGCGCTTCGGTCACTGGAAGCCGTTCCTCATCGCCGGCGGCGTGCTGCTGATCGCGGGAACGTTCCTGCTGTCGACCGTCCACTACGACACCAACTTCGCCCTCGTGTCGCTCTACATGGCCCTGCTGGGCGCCGGCGTCGGCATGACGATGCAGAACCTCGTGCTCATCGTGCAGAACACCGCCAACCCGTCGCAGATGGGTGCCGCGAGCTCGGGCGTGACGTTCTTCCGCAGCCTCGGCGGCACGATCGGCGTCTCGGTCATGGGCGCGGCCCTGGCGAGCATGGCGACCAGCCTGTTCACCGACCGCGCCGCGGACCTGAAGGCCGCCATCGTCGCCCTCGGCGCCGACGGAGCCGCGGTCGCGCAGAACCTGCAGTCGGGAGCCATCCCGCAGGTCTCGGCCCTCCCCGAGGGCGTGCGCGTCATCGTCGAGGACATCTACGCCCAATCGATCGCGCACTCGTTCCTCATCGCGGTGCCCGTCGCGGTGGTGAGCCTCATCGCGATCCTGTTCCTGCCGAACCGCCCCCTGACCCGCATGACGACCACCGAGCGCGTCGCCGCGAGCGAGGCCGACTTCGCCACCGTGTCCGTCCCCGAGGCCATGGCGACGCTCTCCGCCACCGGCACCATCCCGACACAGGATGCCGGCTCCCCGCGCCGTGCACGCCGTGAGGCCGAGATGGGAGAGGATGGCTGACGTGACGAGCGATAAGGACGACGAGCGCCGCGAGGCCGTACAGGCCCTGGAATCGTCGTTCTCGGAGCTCATGACCGTGTTCCGCCGCTTCGTCTCCGAGGCGGCGGAACGCGTGAGCCCGGGAATGCTGCCGGCGACGTTCAAGGCCCTCTCGGTCGTCAGCCGCTTCGGGCCGCTCACCCTCTCGGCCCTGGCCGAGCGTCTGGCCGCCGACAAGGGGTTCCTCAGCCGCTCGATCACCGAGCTCGAAGACCTCGGCCTCGTCACCCGCACGCCGGACCCCACCGACCGCCGCTCGCGGCTCATCGCCGTCACCGAGGTCGGTCACGCGCGCCTCGCGGAAGCTCGCGCCCCTCACGAGAGCCGCTTGTTCGACGCGATCGCCGACTGGACGATCGACGACATCCGCCACCTCTCCACGCTGCTGCACGCTCTCGCCGTCGGCGAAGTTCCCGTCCGCGACTGACCGCGCGCGCGGCTTCACTGTTGCGCACGGGACGACGGGGATGGATGCCGCGGACCCGGGCTTCGCGACACGGTGACCGAGGCGTAACACCGCCGAGACAATCCCGGGGTTGACTGTGGGGACCGCGGCGAGGTCGCCGCGGAGCGACCGCAGCGAGAGAGAGCGCCCGATGAGATTCCGATCGACGCGTCCCGAGACCGCCCTTCAGCCCGTCCCCCCGGTTCCCGAGACGATGCGTGCGGTGGTCCTCGACGCCCCGGGCGCGGCCGACGCCCTCCGCGTGGCGGAGGTCGCCGTGCCCGTTCCGGTGCTCAGCGAGGTGCTGGTCCGGGTGGTCGCCGCCGGGATCAATCCCATCGACGCGAAGACCCGCGCCGGGCGCGGTCTGTCCGGGGCGATCTCGTCGTGGCCCGCCGTCCTGGGTCTCGACGTCAGCGGCGTGGTCGTGCGGGCACCGTTCGACGCGCACCCCTTCCCCGTCGGCACCGAGGTCTACGGCATGGCCACCGTGCCGCGCACGAGCGGGTCGTACGCCGAGTACGTCGTGGTGCCCACCCTCTCGCTCGCGCGCAAACCGGCGTCGCTCTCGCACGTCGAGGCCGCCGGGGTTCCGGTGGCCGCGCTCACCGCGTGGGGCATCGTCGTCGAAACGGCCCTCGCGCACCAGGGCCAGCGCATCCTCGTGCACGCGGGAAGCGGCGGTGTCGGCCACTTCGCGGTGCAGTTCGCCGCCTATTTCGGGGCTCACGTGATCGCGACGGGCTCCCCGCGCAACCTGGACTGGCTCCGAGAGCTCGGGGCCGCCGAGGTGATCGATTACACCTCCGTCCGGTTCGAAGAGGTCGTCGACGATGTCGACGTCGTGATCGACCTGATCGGCAACGTCTCCGACGACACGGGGACGCGGTCCCTCGAGGTGGTGCGCCCGGGCGGACTCCTCATCGAGGTGCCCACCGGAGCCTGGCCCGGCTTCCGCGAGGCGGCCGCGGAGCGCGGCATCCGCTCCACCGATTACAAGACGATCCCCGACGGCGGGGCTCTCGCCACGATCACCCGCCTCCTCGATTCCGGTGCGGTGCGCGTATACGTCGAGCACGTCTTCGAGCTCGACGACGCCGACGCTGCGCACACCGAGCTCGAACGCGGGCACACCCGCGGCAAGATCGTGCTCAGCGTCAGCGACGACTGACCTCAGCCCGCGAGCATCCGGCGCCCCTCGTCGACGACCTCGTCGGCCACCTCGTCGAGCAGGGGCGAGGTGAGGTTCCACTGCTGCCAGTAGAGCGGAACGTCGATCGGATCGTCGCCGAGTCGTACGAGTTCGCCCGCGCGCAGCGCCGCGTCGGATTGGAACCCCGGAAGCAGTCCCCACCCGAGGCCCAGCTGGACGGCCGTCGCGAAATCCTGGGACGCCGGGACCCGGTGCCGGGGCGGAGCCGCCGCGGGGACCCCGCGGCGCGCGAGCCACTGCGTCTGCAGGTCGTCGCGTCGATCGAAGTCGACCACGGGGGCGGCGCTCAAGGCCGCGACGTCGACGCCGGATGCGAACCATCTCGCGGCGAACGAGACGGTGGCCACCGCTTCGTACCTCAGCACCCCGAGCGGGCGCACGCGGCACCCGGCGACGGGGGCCTCGCGCGAGGTGACCGCGGCCATCACCGTCCCCGACTCGAGCAGCCCCGCGGTGAAGTCCTGATCGTCGCGGTGGAGGTCGAAGACGACAGCGCGCCGCTCCCCCACGCGCGCCAGCGGCGGGAGGAACCAGGTCGCGAGCGAGTCGGCGTTGACGGCGAGGGGCACGGATGCCACCGCCCCACCCTCGGCGCCGATCGCGGCGAGGGCATCGTGCTCGAGCAGGGCGAGCTGTCGGGCCAGGCGCACGACCGCGTCGCCGGCCTCGGTGGTGCGCACGGGCTTGCTGCGCACGAGGACCACCCGCCCGAGCTGGTCCTCGAGAGCCCGCACACGTTGACTCACGGCCGAGGGGGTGACGTGCAGGCGTCGGGCTGCGGCATCCAGGGTCCCCTCTTCGACCACGATGGCGAGGGTGCGGGCGAGATCGAGGGGAATCGACATGAAGGAATGCTAATGGTCCTGAATAATCCTGAGCTGGCCTACGTCATAGCGGCGCTCTAACGTCGAGACGTGCTCACCCCTCTGCTCGCCGGCCTCGGCCTCGGCTTCTCGCTCATCATCGCCATCGGCGCGCAGAACCTCTTCGTCCTGCGACAGGGCATCCGCCGCGAGCATCTGCTCGCCGTCGTCGCCGTCTGCGCGCTCTCGGACGTGGTCCTGATCCTGCTGGGGGTCTCGGGCATCGGCTTGGTGCTGAACGCCGTGCCGTGGCTCATCGTCGTCGTGCGATGGGCGGGAGCGGCGTTCCTGCTCGGATACGGCCTCCTCGCCGCCCGGCGCGCCCTGCGCCCCAGCGGCGCGACGCTGCACCTCGACGCCGGCGCCCCGGCCTCCCCTCCGGCTCGGGATGCCGGGAACACGACGGTCCGCACCCGCCCGGCGCGGACGACCCTCGCCACCGCCGTGCTCACCTGCCTCGCCCTGACCTGGCTCAATCCGCACGTCTACCTCGACACGGTGTTCCTGCTCGGATCGGTCGCCTCGACGCACGGTGACGGACGCTGGGCCTTCGCGGCGGGTGCGTGCGCTGCGAGCCTCGTGTGGTTCTCGGCGCTCGGCTACGGGGCCCGGTACCTCGGCCGCTGGCTCGACACTCCCCGCGCGTGGCGCATCCTCGACGGCATCATCGCCGTGGTGATGTGCGCGATCGCCGTCTCGCTCGTGCTCCCCCACTGAGACCGCCGAGACCGCTCGGTCGGCGGATCGGCCGCCGCTCGGGGAGAATGGGCCGATGCGAACGGCGACGATGACGGTGAGCGGCCGCGTCCAGGGTGTCGGCTTCCGGTACACCCTTCGGGCCGAGGCCGAGCGGCTCGGTGTCGGCGGGTGGGTGCGCAATCGCCGCGACGGCTCGGTCGAGGCGTTCCTCGCCGGAGACCCCGACGCCGTCGAGACGGTGATCGCCTGGGCGCACGACGGACCGGCCGGAGCCCGCGTCGACGACGTCGACGTGATCGAGGGCACCGGGGAGTCGGCATCCGGATTCGAGATCCGCCCCACGGCCTGAGTCAGCCGGGCAGGCCCGCCCGCAGTTCGTCGATGACGTCCGCGGCGTCATCCAGGCGGGACAGACCGGCCGACTGCCCCGCCCACAGCGATACGAGATCGCCGTCACCGCGCGCCGTCGCCGCGGCGCGGAACACCCCGGTGAGCCAGTTCTGCGCCGGGAAGGGGGCGATCAGGCCCGAGGCCTCGATCTCGCGCATGGCACGGTTCGGGATGCCACGCGCCAGCCGCCCGCTCATGGCGCACGTGAGCACCGTGTCGGTGTCGGCCGCCGCCGAGATCGCCTCGCGGTGCGCCGCGGTGGCCGCCGACTGACGGGTACGCAGGAACGCGGTCCCGACCTGCACGCCCTCCGCCCCGAGCGCGAAGGCCGCTGCCACCCCGCGACGATCGGCGATCCCGCCCGCCGCGATCACGGGGATGTCCACGGCGTCGACGACCTGCGGCACGAGAGCGAACGTGCCGACGAGCGACGACGACGCCTCCCGCAGGAACGACACCCGGTGTCCTCCCGCCTCCGAACCCGTCGCGACGACGGCGTCGACACCCGCCGCCTCGAGGGCGACGGCTTCGGCGACCGTGGTCGCGGTGCCGATCACGCGGATCCCACGCTCCCTCGCGGCGTCGAGGGTGTCGGCATCCGGGATCCCGAAGACGACGCTCAGCACGTCCGGACGCGCCTCGAGGACCGCGTCGAGCTGCGCGGCGATCGGCGGGAGGAAAGATGCCGGGGGTTCCGGCAGCTCGACCCCGGCCGCGGCGAACAGGGGTGCCGCGGCGTCGAGGAACGGCCGCACGTCCAGGTCGGCGGGACACACCTCGTCACCGCGCGGAAGCCACAGGTTGACCGCGACGGGACGCGGCGTGGACGCTCGCAGCTGCGCCACGGTCTCGTGGATGCGATCGGGCGCATATCCGTAGAGGCCGTACGAGCCGAGCCCTCCCCCATCGCTCACCGCCGCGGTCAGCGCGATCGACGACAGCCCGCCGAAGGGACCGAGGACGAGAGGGAGATCGATGCCGAGCAGGGTCTCGAGGCGGCTCATGCCTCGACGCTACTCCGCCCGACAGGAGGTCACGCGTGATCGGCGTCCGAGGGGTCGGGTCCCTCGAGGGGACGCAGCAGCCGGTTGAGGAAGCGCTGCGTGCGCTCCTTCTTCGGCTGGCGCAAGAGCTCCGACGGAGCACCGCGCTCGACGATGACCCCCTCGTCGAAGAACAGGACCTCGTCGGCGACCTCGCGGGCGAAGCCGAGTTCGTGGGTGACGATGACCATCGTCCACCCCTCGTTCGCGAGTTCGCGCAGGACGGTGAGGACCTCGCCCACGAGCTCGGGGTCGAGGGCGCTCGTCGGCTCGTCGAACAGCAGCAGAGAGGGCTGCAGGGCCAGAGCGCGCACGATGCCCACGCGCTGCTGCTGGCCACCGGACAGCTCGGACGGATACGCGTCGCGCTTGTCCGACAGACCCACGCGCGCCAGCAGCGTCTCGGCGCGGGCGATCGCCTCGGCCTTGGGCACGCCGTGCGCCTGGATCGGGCCCTCGATGACGTTCTGGATGACCGTCAGATGCGGAAAGAGGTTGTGGTGCTGGAAGACCATCGCCGAGCGATCGCGCAGGGCGGTGCGCTCGCTCTTGGACACCTTGCGCGAGAAGTCCACGACCGGTCCCCCGTCGAACGCCACCACACCGGCATCCGGGGTCTCTAGGCCGTTCAGGCAACGCAAGACCGTGGTCTTTCCCGAGCCCGAGGGGCCGATCAGGACGAGCACGTCGCCGCGGCGGACCTCGAGGTCGACGCCGTCCAACACGCGGTTCGTGCCGAAGCTCTTCTGCAGGCCCGAGACGGCGAGCAGCGGGGCGGTGTCAGTGGGCGACATGGCGGTCCAGCCTCTTTTCCAGGGCGTTCTGCCCGAACGACAACACCAGGCAGAACAACCAGTAGATCAGCGCGGCTTCGAGGTACACCGCCATGAACTCGTACGAGAAGGCCGCGATGGCCTGCGCTTGGCGGAAGAGCTCGGTGACGAGGATGAGGGATGCCAGCGAGCTGTCCTTCACGAGCGAGATGAACGTATTCGACAGGGGCGGCACCGACACGCGAGCGGCCTGCGGGAGGATGATGCGCGTCAGCGTCTTGCGCGGCGAGAGCCCCACCGTGTGCGCCGCCTCCCACTGCCCGCGCGGGACCGACAGGATCGCGGCGCGGATCACCTCAGCCGCGTACCCGCCGACGTTCAGCGAGAAGGCGATGACCGCGGCGGGGAAGGGATCGATCGTGAGGCCGAGCGAGGGAAGACCGTAGAAGATCACGAACAGCTGCACCAGCAGGGGCGTGCCGCGGATGATCGAGATGTAGAACCGGGCGACGCCCGACAGCACCACGTTCCGCGACAGCCGCAGCAACGCCATGGCCAACGCGATCACGAGACCGATCGCGAACGAGGCCAGGGACAGCGGGATCGTGCCCGTGATGCCGGCCAGAACCATCGGCCAGAACGAGTCGATGAGCAGGGTCCAGATGTCGTTCATGGGCCTCCTTCCTCACGCGCAAGCGGATCATCCGCCTCCCACGCTACGGCGGGAAGGCGGATGATCCGCGGGGGTTTACTCCGAGGGGTTACTTCGTGACGTCGGCCCCGAAGTATTTGTCGCTGATCGACGCGAGGGTTCCATCGGCGCGCAGTTCGTCGAGTGCACCGTCGACGGCATCCGCCAGCTTGTCCTGACCCTTCTTGAACGCGAAGGCGCTCTCGGAGGAGTCCTCCGTGGTCGCCGCGATCTTCAGGCCCGTGGGGCTGTTCGTCTTCTCGTAGTCGAGGTAGGTCAGCTGGTCGTTGACCGTGGCGTCCACGCGACCCTGCTTGAGCAGGGCGACCGCCTGGGCCCAGCCCTCGACGGCCTCGACCTGGGCGCCGCTCGAGGTGGCGAGTTCGTACCAGTTGCTCGTGAGCGACTGGGCGGTGGTCTTGCCCGACAGATCGGCGAAGCTCGAGATGGCGCTGTCGCTGTCGGTGGTCACGATGACACCCCGCGAGACGGTGTACGGCGAGCTGAAGGTGTACTTCTCCTGGCGCTCGGGGTTGATCGAGACCTGGTTGGCGATGACGTCGAAGCGACCGGCGTCGAGGCCCGCGAAGATCGCGTCCCACTGGGTCTCCTGGAACTTCACCTGCAGGCCGAGCTTGTCGGCGACCGCCTTCGCGATCTCGACGTCGAAGCCCGTCAGCTCCCCCGCGCCCTCGTGGTACGAGAAGGGACGGTAGGTCCCCTCGGTGGCCACGGTCAGCGTGCCGCCCGAGACGAGGCCGAAGTCCGCTCCCGCGTCGGGGTTCGCTGCGGTGGAGCCGCCGCTGCAGGCGGTCAGAGCGAGGGCGCTCAGACCCAGGGTGGCGGCGAGGACGGTCAGACGGCGACGGGGCATGGCTGTTCCAGACGTGTGTGATGTGGGGACCGCGCGGTGCGGGCGCGGGAGTGTCGGCGCGAAGGGCGCCCTCCAGCACAACACGATCGGGCGCACGGACCTTCCCGCATGACGCCGTGTTGCACGATCGTGCAGGCGCGGCGCCCCTCGGACACGCGAAAACCCCGCCGGCACAGGGCACGGCGGGGTTTTCGGTGACGGATGTCAGACGATGACGTTGACGTCCAGCGGGATGCCGGGGCCGAACGTGGTCGACACGGCGCCCTTCTGGATGTAACGACCCTTCGAGCTCGAGGGCTTGAGGCGGACGATCTCCTCGAGAGCGGCGGCGAGGTTCTCGTCGAGCTGCTCAGCGGTGAACGACGCCTTGCCGACGACGAAGTGCACGTTGGCGTGCTTGTCGACGCGGAACTCGATCTTTCCGCCCTTGATCTCCTCGACGGCCTTGGCCGGGTTGGGGGTCACGGTGCCGGTCTTGGGGTTCGGCATGAGGCCGCGGGGTCCGAGGACCTTGCCGAGGCGACCGACCTGGCCCATGAGCTCGGGGGTCGAGACGGCGGCGTCGAACGACGTGTAGCCGGCCGCGACCTTCTCGATGAGCTCGGCTCCACCGACCTCGTCGGCGCCGGCGGCGAGAGCCGCCTCGGCCGCGGGGCCGTTGGCGAAGACGATGACGCGCGCGGTCTTACCCGTGCCGTGGGGGAGGATGACCGTGCCGCGGACCATCTGGTCGGCCTTACGGGGGTCGACCGAAAGCTTCAGCGCGACCTCGACGGTCGAGTCGAACTTCTTCGAGCCGGTCTCCTTCGCGAGGGCGACGGCCTCGGTCGGGGTGTAGAACGTGTCGGCCGCGATCTTCTCAGCAGCGGCGCGGAATGCCTTGGACTTGGTAGCCATTGTTATCTCCCTCAGTCCTCGACCGTGATGCCCATGGAACGGGCGGTGCCGGCGATGATCTTCGAGGCGGCCTCGATGTCGTTCGCGTTCAGGTCGGGCTGCTTCGTGGTGGCGATCTCGCGAACCTGGTCCTTGGTGAGCTTGCCCACCTTGACCGTGTGCGGCGTGGACGAGCCCTTGGCCAGTCCGGCTGCCTTCTTGATGAGCTCCGCCGCCGGCGGGGTCTTCAGGATGAAGGTGAAGCTGCGGTCTTCGTAGACCGTGATCTCAACGGGGATGACGTTGCCGCGCTGGGCTTCGGTCGCCGCGTTGTAGGCCTTGCAGAACTCCATGATGTTGACGCCGTGCTGACCGAGCGCCGGACCGATCGGCGGCGCGGGGTTGGCCGCGCCCGCCTTGATCTGGAGCTTGATCAGGCCGGTCACCTTTTTCTTGGGTGCCATATCCTTTTCCTCTCTCGAGCGGGGGCCTCGCGGCTCCCTCTCTCCCGCACATCCGGCGGTTCCGGACAGCGGTCGTTGCGCACTGACGCACGCAACCTTGCCATTGTACGCGACGCCGGGCGTTTCGGCATCCCTCGCCCTCCCTCCCTCCCCCGCTCCCCCGCTCCCGCGCCCCCGCGCCCCCGCGCTCCCCCACCGCCATCCCACTCCCACCATCGCGATAAACGCTGATTCTCCCCAGACACGCTGAGGCGCGGAGTGCCTCGAGAGGCGCGGCGTTTATCAGGGCGAGCAAGGGGGTTATCCACAGCCGGGCTCGGCGCGGCGCGGCATCCTGGCACCCTCGGGGGTATGACCCCTGCGGCCCCCGCTCTGGCCCCACCGCCCGCCTCGCTCATCGCCGCGGGGAACGCCGTGCTCCTCGGCACGCATCCCTCGGTGGATGCCACCCTTCACCGCGTCCGCCCCGGCGTCCACGCCCCAGCACAGGCCTGGGACGACCTGACCCCGTGGAGCCGTTACCTGCTTCGCGTCCTCGCGCTGCACCTCATCAGGCCCGGGGGTGTTTTCTCGCACGAGTCCGCGGCGGCTCTGATGGGACTGCCGCTCTTCGGCCACCCGCGGCACCTGCACCTCTTCGACGCGCGGAGGGACAGGTCGCTGTCGTACGGCGACGTGCGCGTTCACACCAGCGCCGACCCCCGACGGACACAGACTGTCGCCGGCATCCATCTGACATCGGTCGCCGACACGGTGATCGACCTCGGACGAGTCCTCCCACCGGCGTTCGGATTGGCGGTGGCGGACGCCGCCATGCGCCGGTTCGGCGTCACCGAGGACCGACTGCGGGCCGTGTTCGAACACCGGCGCGATGGGCGTGGCCGAAAGCGCGTGAGCTGGCTCCTCGATCGCGCATCGCCCGTCGCCGAGTCGGTCGGCGAGTCGCTGAGTCGCGCGGTCATCGAGTGGTGTGGCTTCCCCTCCCCGGTGCTTCAGCACGAGCACCGGATCGAGGGGCGGCTCTACCGCTCGGACTTCTGCTGGCCCCACGAGCGGGTCGTCGGCGAATCCGACGGCTGGCAGAAGTACGAGGCGAACGATCCGGCGGGGTCGCGGGACGCCCTGCGCGAAGAGAAACGGCGAGAGGATGCACTCCGGCGAGACGGGTGGAGGGTGGCACGCTGGGACTACGCGGCGACTCTCGGGGTGAGCGGCATCCGCGATGCCCTCCGCCTCGCGGGCCTGTCCGCCGTGCGAACGCCGGATGCCGCGCAGCTGCGCGCCGTGGCGCGAAACCCTCGCTCCGACTGACAGCCGCACAACCTCCTCATCAACCGATAAACGCCGATCGTCGCGAAACACGGCGCCACACACCGTGTCTCGGGAGAAACCGCGTTTATCAGTGAGGGCGCGGGAGCCACGGTGGGGTGGGAGCGCAGGAGCGACGGCGGGGCGGGACCGCGGGAGCGACGAACGCCCCGCAGGCCGGAGCCGTGCGGGGCGTTCGCGAGAGACGCGGGTGGCGTCAGATCATCTTGGTGACCTGGTCGAACGACAGCTCGACCGGAGTCTCGCGCTCGAAGAGCGACACCAGCACCGTGAGCTTGCCGCTCTCGGGCTTGATCTCGCTGATCGTGCCGGGCAGGCCCGCGAACGAGCCTTCCTTGATCGTGATGGTCTCGCCGGTCTCGAAGTCGACCTCGGCGGGGATGACGCGGGCCGTGGTGGCCGAGCCCTTGGCCGCGGCACCCTTGACGGGAGCGGACTCCTTGACCTCGACGAGGCTCTTCAGCATGTTGAAGGCCTCTTCGAAACGCAGCGGCGTCGGGTTGTGGGCGTTGCCCACGAAGCCGGTGACACCGGGGGTGTGACGGACGACCGACCAGGTGTCTTCGTTGAGGTCCATGCGCACCAGCACGTAGCCGGGGATGCGCACGCGGTTGACCATCTTGCGCTGGCCGTTCTTGATCTCGACGACGTCCTCCATGGGGACCTCGACCTGGTAGATGTCGTCCTCGACCTCGAGCGTCGACTTGCGCTGCTCGATGTTGGCCTTCACCTTGCGCTCGAAACCGGCGTAGGAGTGGATGACGAACCACTTGCCCGGGAGCGAGCGCAGCTCGGCGCGGAACGCCTCGTACGGGTCGGCGTCCTCGTCGGTCTCGTCGGCGTCGACATCGGTCGCGGCGTCGGCCGGCGACTCGGCTACCTCGGCCTCGTCGACGACGGATGCCGCGGCGGAGACCTCGTCGACGAAGTCCCCGTCGAGCACGGGAGCGTCGGGCTCGCCGTTGACGTCGGGGCCGTCGTAGGGGGTGACCTCGTCGGCAGCCTCGGCGGCCTCTTCGGCCTGCTCCTCGGCGAGGGCGTCGGTGAGGACCTCGGCGGCGGCCTCGGCCTCGCTGGTCTCGTCGATCTCGAGAGCGTCGTTCACGATCGCGTCCGCCTCCGGGTCGGTGATGTCGATGTCGCCGAGGTCGGCGTCGTCGGTGTCGGTCTCGTCGTCGACGATGTGGACGGCCGTGTGCTCGGCCGAGTCGGAGGCGCGCTCCTGGGACTCGAGCACGTTGCCCTCCTGGGCTTCGTCGTCCTCGCTGGACTGCTCAGCGGCCGTCGCCCAGTCGGCGTCGTCGACATATCTTTCAGACACTGTGATCTCTTCCGTTCAGTGGCGGCCGCTCCTGGCGCCGCGCGTCCGCCCAGACGCCGGTCAGGCGCCGGCGGTACCGGGGACGCCGAAGACGGCGGTGGTGATCCACACGAACAACACGTCGAGGCCGTAGACGATCGCCATCATGACGACGACGAACCCGAGGACGACGGCGGTGAACTTGATCAGCTCCTGCCGCGTCGGCGTGACGACCTTGCGCAGTTCCGCGAAGACCTGACGAATGAAGAGGGCGATCCGCGCGAAGAAGTTGAGCTTCTTCTCGCGGGGCGCGCCGCGCTCAGCGACGATCTCGCCCTTCGCCTCGTCCTGCGTCATCGAACCACCTAGGTCTGTGTCTGTGCCAGCGTGCGCTGTGCGCAGGGCGGACAGGAATCGAACCTGCAACCTGCGGTTTTGGAGACCGCTGCTCTGCCAATTGAGCTACCGCCCTAAGATCCCGAGGGATCCAGGATTCGAAACCGACCCTCTTTCCGCCTGGAATCCCTCGGGGAGGGATGCCACGTGCCCGGGGGCACGGCGAAAGAATGCAGATTTCGACTGCACTCCCCAGTCTATGTCATGTCCTCCGGGCTGGCGAACCGAGGCCGCTCGAGGGACACCGCGCGCAGGAGAGTCGGCGTCTCCCGACACGAAGGACCGTGTCGGGAGACGCCCGGGAATCACGCCGTGCGGATGAGCTTCTTGTTGACGAACTCGTCGGCCGCCAGCAGCCCCATCTCGCGCGAGGTGCCGCTGCGCTTGACCCCGCCGAACGGCAGCTCGGGCGAGTCGGCGAGGACGACGTTGACGTAGACCATGCCGGCCTCGATGCGATCCGCGATGCGCTCAGCCTGCTCGGCATCCGTCGTGAACACGTACGAGCCGAGGCCGTAGCCGGTGTCGTTCGCGAGATCGACGGCCTCGTCCTCGCTCGAGACGCGGTAGACGGTACCGACGGGCCCGAAGAACTCCTCGCCGTACGCGTCCATCTCGCTCGTGACGCCCGTGAGGACGGTCCCGGGGAAGAAGGCGCCGTCGCGAGTTCCGCCGACCTCCACGGTCGCCCCCTGGGCCACCGCGCGCTGCACCTGCTCGTCGAGGCGCTCCGCCGCTGCGAGGGAGGACAGAGGGCCGAGCACGGTGTCGTCGGCGAAGGGGTCGCCGACCTTCGCCTCGCCCAGCGCCGCCGTGAACTTCTCGAGGAAGGCGTCGTAGAGCTCGTCGATCACGATGAAACGCTTGGCGCCGTTGCACGACTGCCCGTTGTTGTCGAGGCGCGCGTCGACGGCCGACTGCACAGCGGCATCCAGATCATCCGTCGACAGCAGGATGAAGGGGTCGGACCCGCCGAGCTCGAGCGCGACCTTCTTGAGGTTGCGGCCCGCGATCTCGGCGACGGCCGCACCCGCGCGCTCGGAACCCGTGACCGAGACGCCCTGGACGCGACGGTCGGCGATGATGGTCGCCGCCTGGTCGTTGGTCGCGCGGATGTTCACGTACGCGCCCTCGGGGAGCCCGGCGTCGCGGTAGATCGCCTGGAGCGCCTCGGCCGACTCGGGGCATTGCGGCGCGTGCTTGAGGAGGATGGTGTTGCCGACAGCGAGGTTCGGGGCGGCGAACCGGGCGACCTGGTAGTACGGGAAGTTCCACGGCATGATGCCGAGCAGCACGCCCAGCGGCGAACGGCGGATGACCGCGGTGCCCTCGCCCAGGATGTCGAGGGGGCTGTCGCCCGTGATCTTGTCGATGTTGTCGGCGTAGTACTCGGTGATGTCGGCGGCGAAGTCGACCTCGCCGAGGGCGGCCTCGAGCGGCTTGCCCATCTCGCGCACGATGATCGCGGCGAGATCGTCACGCCGATCACGGTGCAGCTGAGCGACGTGGCGCAGGGCCTCGGCGCGCTCGGCCGGGGCGGTGCGCGACCAGACGCGGTACCCGTCGTGGGCGGAGGCGATGGCCTCTTCCACCCCGGAATCGCTCAGCGTGTCGTACTCGGCGAGGGTCTCACCGGTGGCGGGATTGACGACGGCGTAGTCGCTCATGGTGCTCCTTTTCGTTTCGTTGTCAGGACGTGATGCGGCGGCGGCGGGCGCTGGCGGGCGCTTCGCGACCCAGGGTCTCACCCCGGAAGAAGCCGGGGCTGGCGATGCGCTGCGCGATCATGAGGACGAGGCCCGCGACGATGATGACGACCGTGATCACGAACACGAGGCCCACACCGCCGATCTCCGAGCCCGAGCCGTAGTCGGGGCTGGCGCTGTCGATGAGGGTGGTCACGAACAGCACCGCGAGGATCACCCCGCCCACGAGGGGCGCGAGCAGCGTCAGGAGGACGTTGCGCACCGAGTCGAACCACTGCTTGCGGAAGTACCAGACGCACGCGAACGCGGTGAGCCCGTAGTAGAAGCAGATCATCGCGCCGAGGGCCGTGATCGTGTCGGTCAGCACGTTCTCGCTCAGCACGCGCATGACCGCGTAGAACACCGAGGCGACGATCGCCGAGACGATGGTGGCGTAGCCGGGGGTGAAGAAGCGCGGGCTGACCGTGGCGAACTTCTGGGGAAGAGCGTCGTAGTGCGCCATGGCCAGGAGCGTGCGCGCCGGGCCCACGAAGGTCGCCTGCAGCGAGGATGCCGAGCTGGTGAGCACCGCGAGCGAGACGAGGAACGCGAGCGGCCCGAGAATCGGCCCCGACAGGTGGAAGAAGACGTTCTCCTGGATGTCCTCGTTGCCGAGGCCCAGCTCCCCCGTGCCGTTGCCGGCGAACATCAGCAGCGCGACGGCGATGAGCAGGTACAGCGCCACGATGAGGAACACCGTCACGGTGGCGGCCCGACCGGGCGTCTTGTCGGGGTCCTTCGTCTCTTCGTTCATGGTAAGGATGACGTCCCATCCCCAGAAGATGAAGATCGACAGCGAGAGCCCGGCGGCGAACGCGCTGAACGAGTCGACCTCGAAGGGGTTGAACCACGACAGCTGCACCGGGCTCGCATCGAACGCGTTGCCGTTCATCATCTCGACGACCGCGGCGCCGGCGAAGACGAGCAGCACCAGGATCTGGAAACCGACGAGACCGTACTGCAGACGCTGCGTGGTCTGCAGGTCGCGGTACGACACGATCGTCGCCAGCAGCATGAACAGCAGGCACACCGCGATGTTGATCGGGACGACCCGCGTGAGCTCGGCGATCTCGGGGTTGCCCGTGACCTGTGCGATCAGCAGGAACAGGAAGTCGACGGCGATGCCGGCCAGGTTCGACAGCACGATGACCGTGGCGGCGATCAGGCCCCACCCGGCCATCCACCCGACCCAGGGGCCGAAGGCGCGAGCCGCCCAGGTGAAGGAGGTGCCGGCATCCGGCATCCGCGAATTCAGTTCTCGATAGCCGAGGGCCACCAGCAGCATCGGGATGAACCCGACGAGGATGATCGCCGGCACCTGGAAGCCGACCGCCGAGACGGTCGGGCCGAGCGCTCCGGTGAGCGTGTAGGCGGGCGCGATGGTCGAGATGCCGATGACGACGGCGCCGATCATGCCGATCGAGCCGACGCGGAGTCCCTTGTTGGAGATGCCGGTGGTGACGGCGCTGTCGGGTGCGGGGCTCGCGTCGTTGCGAGGGGTGGTCATGAGGAAGCCTCCGAGGTGCGGGGCACCACGATCATGGGGACGGGAAGGGCGCGCAGGATGCGCCCGGCGGTGGAACCGAGGAACAGGCGACGCGGTTGCGCGAGACGGCTCGAGCCGACCAGGGCGACTTCGCCCGGCAGCCAGTCGATGCGAGAGACCGCGTCCTCGATGTCGGATCCGGCACCGACCAGGGCCTCGGCCTCGATCTCGGCGGGGAGGGCGGCGCGGACGGACTCCAGCACGCTCTCGGCGTGGGCCTGACCGGTCAGCCGGGTCAGCGACGCGTCGACGCGCCCCGGAAGATCAATGCCCGCGAGCGAGAGCAGTCGCAGCGGTGCCTTCGCCCGGCGGGAGACGGATGCCGCCGTCTCGAGCAGGACGTCCGCCCCGGGGCGCGTGCCGATCGCGGCGGTGACGCGCGGGAGCCCCACCCCCGGGTCGACGTCGCGCGCGCCCTCGGGGGCGAGGGCAACCGGGACGGGCGCTGAATGCACGAGCTCTTCGGCGGTGGTGCCGAGGCGGTGTCGACCGCGCGGCCCTCCCCCGCCGGTACCGACGACGATCACGCCGGCGTCGAACTCCTCGGCGGCGGCGACGAGACCGTCCGACACCGCCTGCGCGAAGCGGACGTGACCGCGGATGCCGGGGTACGGAGCCACGGCCTCGCGCAACCAGCCGCGGGCGGTGTCCTGCACGAGCCGCTCGTAGCCGGCATCGGTCGGGATCGAGACGTTGTTCTCGGCGGAGGGCAGCACGACCACCGCGTGTACGGAGGCGTCGAGGGCCGCGCCCAGACGCGCCCCGAGCGCGAGGGCGTCGGCACCCGCGTCGGTCGCGGTGTACCCGACGACCACGCGGCGCGCGGTCATCCGCGCGTCCGCTCGAGGATCTCCGTGGCGGCGCGGCGGCCCTGACGGATGGCGCCGTCGACGTGCTGGAACCCGGCACCGGCCATGTCGCTGCACGCGAGGTGGATCGCGCCGACGGGCTCGCGGAGGTCGGCACCGTAGCGGTGCAGACCGCCCATGTCGAAGCTCGCGGCGTACGCCCCGCGGGTCCACTCCTCAGTGCCCCAGTCGCTCTCGTAGTAGACGACGGGGTTCTTCGCTTCGGGGCCGTAGTAGTGCGACAGCGACTCGAGGATGCGCTCGCGGCGCTCCTCGGCGCTGAGCCGGAACAGGTCGTCGGCGTTGTGGTCCGAGACGAAGCCCACGAGGGTTCCGCGCTCGTCGCCGTGGTTGGTGTTGTCGTAGGCCTCGTGGGCGAGCTCGTAGGGGCTGAAGGCGGTGCCCGACAGGCCTTTCTCGCGCCAGAACGGCTTCTCGTAGACGGCGTGCACCTTGATGACGAAGCCCATGGAGATGTGCTGGTGCATCTGATGCTGCAGGCGCGGCAGCGGGGGCTCGAACGAGATGCGCGAGTACAGCACCGGTGCGAGGGCGAGGATCGCGAAGCGCGCGCGGACCGTCACGCCGTCGGCGATCACGGTGACGCCGTCGGTCGAGGACTTCGCCGCATCGACGCGCGCGGTCAGGGCGCGCAGGTCGTCGACCCGCTGCCCCGTCGCGCTGTCGGCGGAGCGAGCGGGCGTCGGCGCCTCGGCACCCCAGACGATGCGGCGCACCGGCTGGTTGAGGATGACGTCGTCGCCCAGACGCTCGGCGAGCAGCTCGGGCACCTGCTGGAGACCGCCGACCACGCGCTTGTCGAGGATGAAGTCGGCGTCGACGAGGTTCGAGTACGAGCCCGCGGATGCCGCCATGTGCAGCGATTGCAGCAGCGAGAACGTGTGCGTGGGCTTGGTGAGCATCGCCGAGCCCGTGGCGAACGCGAGGTTGCGGATCGCCTCGTCGTCGTCGGTCTGCTGGCGGAGCCACGCGTCCCACGAGATCGCATCCCACTCCGCGGCTCGGGGGTGCGCCCACGGCCGGTCGGGGTCGATCTCGGCGACCATGGCGTCGAGGCGCGCGGTGACCTCGTCGATGACCTTCTCGGTGTCGGGCGCGACCGGGAACATCTCGCCCGTGAACCGCTTCGCCTCACCGTCGGGACCGACGTACACGCTGTCACCCTCGCGGTAGCGGCTGTACAGGGGCAGGCCGAGGTCGGCGGCGGTGTCGATGAGGGCCTGCTGGTCGGGCGAGACCCACTGGCCGCCGAGCTCGAGCATGGCTCCGTCGATGACGTCGGTCCAGAGGCGACCGCCGACGCGGTCGCGAGCCTCGAGCACGACGACCGAGAGGCCGGCCTTGCGCAGGTCGTTTGCGGCGGTGAGGCCGGCGGCGCCGGCTCCGATGACGACCACGTCGCGGGTGATCTCGTCCATGAAAGCGTCCTTACTTGTCGTGCGTCTGTGCGAACTCGGAGTGGCCCCGACGGCGGCGGGCTCTCGGGTCTTCCGCCGCCGTCGGGACGGCTGTCAGCTGCGGGCCAGGGCCGCGGCGACGACGTCGAGACCCTCGGTCAGCAGGTCGTCGCCGATCGACAGCGGCGGCAGGAACCGGATGACGTTGCCGTAGGTGCCGCAGGTGAGCACGATCACGCCCTCGGCGATGGCGGCCTTGGCCACCGCGGAAGTGAGGGCCGCGTCCGGCGCACCGGTGGCGGGGTCGACGAACTCGGCGGCGATCATCGCGCCGTGGCCGCGGACGTCGCCGATGCGCGGGTCGCTCTGCTGCATCTCGCGCAGGCGGCCGAGCAGCAGCTCGCCAATCTCGCGGGCGCGCTCGACGAACCCTTCGTTCTCGAAGGCGTCGATCGAGGCCAGCGCGGCGGCGCAGGCGATCGGGTTTCCGCCGTAGGTGCCGCCGAGGCCGCCGGTGTGCGTGGCGTCCATGATCTCGGCGCGGCCCGTGACCGCCGCGAGCGGCAGACCGCCGGCGATGCCCTTGGCGGTGGTGACGAGGTCGGGGACGATGCCGAAGTGCTCGCTCGCGAACATCGCGCCGGTGCGGGCGAAGCCCGACTGCACCTCGTCGGCGATGAAGACGACGCCGTTGTCACGGCACCAGTTGACGATCGCGTTGAGGAAGCCGTCGGCGGGGACGATGAAGCCGCCCTCGCCCTGGATGGGCTCGATGATGACCGCCGCGAGGTTCTCGGCGCCGACCTGCTTCTCGATCAGCGAGATGGCCTTGGCCGCGGCATCCGGTCCCGAGAGTCCGTCACGGAACGGGTACGACAGCGGAGCGCGGTAGACCTCGGCGGCGAAGGGTCCGAAGCCGCTCTTGTACGGCATGTTCTTGGCCGTCAGCGCCATCGTGAGGTTGGTGCGGCCGTGGTAGGCGTGGTCGAACGCGACGACGGCCTGACGACCGGTGAACTTGCGGGCGATCTTGACGGCGTTCTCGACCGCCTCGGCGCCGGAGTTGAACAGCGCGCTCTTCTTGGCGTGGTCGCCGGGGGTGAGGCGGTTGAGCGCCTCGGCGACCGAGACGTACGAGTCGTACGGCGAGATCATGAAGCAGGTGTGGGTGAACGCCGCCACCTGATCCTGCACGGCCTTCACGACCGCGGGGTGGGCGTTGCCGACGCTGGTCACGGCGATGCCCGAGCCGAGGTCGATGAGCGAGTTGCCGTCGGCGTCGACGACGACTCCCCCACCGGCGGCGACGGCCTGGATCGGCACGGTGTGGCCGACTCCGGATGCCACGGCGGCGGCCTTGCGCTCGAGGAGCTCCTGCGAGCGCGGGCCGGGGATGGCGGTGACGAGGCGGCGCTCCTGCGGAAGGGTCGGACCGCCGACGAGGGGAAGGGTGTCGAGGCTCATGGCGGCGATGCTACGGACGCCGCGCCGCGCCGCGCACTCTCCCCCCTGTACAGTCGCAGGCACTGCCGTATACGAGTCGTACAGGAGCTGACATGGTCGACACCGCCGTCGCGCCGCCGAGTCTGCGCGCCCTCCTCGCGCGCCGTGACCTGCGACTGCGCCTCGTCGCCGGCGAGGACGAACTCCCGGCCGGGAGCATCGATCGCCCCGTGCGGTGGGTGCACTCCAGCGACCTCGTCGACCCCACCCCGTTCCTCAGCGAGGGGCTCGTCCTGCTGACGACGGGGACGCAGTTCGCCGATACGGACGACTACACCGCGTACGTGTCGCGGCTGCTCGCCCGGGGCGTTCGAGCCCTGGGTTTCGGCACCGAGGTCGTGCGCGACGGCATCCCGGTGGGCCTCGCCGCGGCCTGCCTCGCTGCGGGCATGCCGTTGTTCGAAGTTCCCTACCGCACCCCCTTCATCGCCGTGGCCCGCGCCGGCGCCGAGGCGATCGCCGCCGAGTCCTACGCGCGGCGCAGTTGGTCTCTCGCGGCGCAGCGCGCGGTCTCGCTCGCCGCCCTGCGCCCCGACGGCCTCTCGGCGACGCTCGCCGAACTCTCGCGCCAGCTGGGCTGCTGGGTCGGCCTCTTCGACGCGGCCGGCACCCTGAGCACCGAGCACCCGGCGGGTGGACTCGGCGCGCCCGCCCTCGACGTCGTCGCCGCCGAGGTCACGACGATGCTCCGCCGCGGCACGCGCGCGGCCTCCACCGTGCGCCCGAACGACACCTCGGTGAGCCTGCAGACCCTGGGCCGCGGCGGGCACCTGCGCGGCGTGCTCGCGCTCACGGCCGACGACCTCGACCACGAGGCGCGCAGCGTCGTGACCGCCGTGGTCGCGATGGCCGCCCTCGCCCTCGAGCAGCAGGACGGTCTCGGCCGGGCCATCGGCACCTTCCGCGCCGGTCTCGTGCAGTCGCTCGCGACCGACGATCCCGCGCTGGCCCGACGCGCGGGCCGCGATCTGTTCGGCCCGCTGCCGACCGCCCCCGTCGTGGTGGCGGTGACGCCCGCGGCATCCACTCGTTCCACCGCCCTCACCGAGTGGCTCGAGCTGCGCGCGCAGGAGCGTCGCGGCGAGATGTTCTTCGGTCGCGGCGACGACGGGCTCGTCATCGTCGTGCCCGCCGCAGCCCGCGACGCGCTGGCCGAGGTCGCCGACCGGTTCGAGATCGTCGTCGGGTGCTCGGCGCCCACCGGCTACGACGCCTTCTCGGCCGCCCTGACCCAGGCGCGCACCGCGCGCGACCGGCTCGCCACTCCCGGCGTCGCCGACTTCGCCGACACCGCGCGCGCGGGACTTCTGGCCGCCCTCGGATCCGAGGCGGCGCGCACCGTCGCCGCGGGTGCCCTGGTTCCGCTGCGGACCTACGACGAGGCGCAGGGGTCCGCGTTGCTCGAGACGCTGGACGCCTGGCTCGCCCACGACTGCTCGCACGAGGCGACCGCGCAGGCCCTCGGCATCCATCGCCACACCGTGCGCGCCCGGGTCGCCCAGGCCGAGCGCGTGCTCGATCGCGACCTGTCGTCGTTCTCTGCGCGCGCCGAGCTGTGGGCGGCGCTGCGGCTGGCCGAATAGCGCGGGCTCCGTCGTGCGGAGCTGACGCCCGATGCGCCGGATGCCGGCACCCCCGGGCCCGCGCGTCGCCCGCCCGATCCGCGCGACGGGGCGACCGCACCGCCGTGACGCGGAAGCGGGTGTCAGCCGGCGTCGCCGAGGTTGTCGGAGAGGATCTCGAGCACGCGCTCGCGAGCGAGGTCGGCGTCGCCTGCGCGGGCGCGGGCCACGGCGTCGACGAACGCCTCCGCGAAGACCGCGTGCGCGATGCGCGAGGTGTGCTCCAGCTCGTCGCGGAACGTCCCGCCCGAGGCGAGGACCAGCGACAGGTCGGCGCGCTCGGTGAGCGGCGAGGCGACGAACGAGGTCAGGGCGATCACTCGCGCCCCGGCCGCGCGTGCAGCCGTGGCCGCGCGCAGGCTCGCCTCGTTCGCCCCCGAACCGCTGACCACGACGCAGACGTCATCGGGCGAGAGGTGGCGCGCGGCGATCTGCTGGCCGATCGGATCGCCCAGGGTCTCGGCCGGGCGCCCCACCGCCGTCAGGCGCATCGCGAGATCCGTTGCGACCGGAGCCGACAACCCGCTCGCCACCACCAGCAGGCGACGGGCCCCCACGACCGCGTCGACGGCGGCACCGACCCCGTCGGCATCCAGCAGGCTGGTGGCCGCGCGCAGATCGTCCGCGATGCGGTCGATGGCGGAGCGGATGCCGCCGAGCACGCCGTCCTGGGCGACCGGGGGCACCACGCGGCGTCCGCGCTCCGCCGCGAGCGCCACCCGCAGCTGCGGGTACCCGCGGTAGCCGAAGGTCTGGCAGGCGCGCACGACGGAGGAGCGACCCACCCCCACGCGGTCGGCGATCTGCTGCGCGGTGAGCTCGATCACGGCATCCGGATCATCGACGATGAGGTCGGCGACCCGGCGCTCGCTCGGCTGCAGCGAGTTGCGGACGGCGGCGATGCGGGCGGTCACGGGGATCTCAGCGGACACGCGGGCCCTCCATGATGCGGCGGCGGATGCGGCCCGAGACCGCGTCGATCGCGACGGTGACGACGACCACGACGATCAACAGCATGCCGACCGTCGCCCACTCACGGTACTGGGTGTACGAGGTGAGCATGTCGCCGATCCCGCCGACGCCGATCAGGCCGAGCACGGCCGAGGCGCGCACGTTGATCTCGAAGCGGTACAGCCAGAACGACAGGAACGTCGGCGAGGCCTGGGGCCACACTCCCCAGCGCAGCACCTGGGCGGTCGAGCCGCCCGCCGCCCGCGCGGCCTCGATGGGGCCGGGGGCGACGTTCTCGACCGCCTCGTAGCCCCACTTGCCGAGGGTGCCGATCCCCCCGATCGCGAGAGCGAGCGCCCCGGTCAGCGGGGTCAGACCGGTGACCGAGAGGATGATGATCGCGAAGACCAGCTCGGGCACGGCTCGCACCAGCGAGAAGACGAAGCGCAGCGCGACCCGCACGGGCGCCGGGCCGAAGCCGCGCGCGGAGACGAGCGAGAGCGGGGTCGCGATCAGGATGCCGAGCACGGTGCCGATCCACGCCATCTCGACGCTGCGCCAGGTCTGCCAGAGCGCCTCGGGCAGCTTCTCCCACGCGGGCGAGAGGAACATCAGCCCGAGGTACCGCACGATCTCGGCGGGGAGCTCGCCCAGGCGCGACCACGTGATGTCGGCCGACCAGAAGGCGGCGATCACAACGACCGTGACGACGACCCACGACAGGGTGCGCAGGGGCTTTCGACGGCGCGGCGGCAGCGCGAGGCTCGCGGGCCGCGAGGGGGCGAGGGCGGTCATACGAGTCTCCGGCGGATCGCGTCGCTGACGGTGTCGAGCACGACGACGATCACGAGGATCTCGACGATGACGAGCGACAGCTGGTCGTAGCGGTAGAAGGTGCGCACGGCGTCGATCAGCAGACCGATGCCGCCGGCCCCCACGAGGCCGAGCACGGTCGAGGCGCGGACGTTGAGCTCGAACACGTACAGCGTCTGCGACACGAACGCGGGCCAGGTGTCGGGCAGAGCGATCGCGCGGTTGATCTGCGTCTGGGTCGCCCCGGCGGCGCGGCCGGCCTCGAGGGGGCCGGCGTCGGTGGCGTCGATCGACTCCGACACGAGCTTGACGATGATGCCGACGTTGAACAGCACGAGCGCCAGGATGCCGGGGAGGGCGCCCACCCCGACCATCGCGACGAGGACCGCCGCGTAGACGAGCTCGGGCACGGCGCGGATCACGTTCAGGATGCCGCGCACCAGCGCCCGCGTCGGAGCGAACGGGTTCGTCGGCCGAGCCGCCCAGAAGCTCACCGGCAGAGAGATCGCCGCCCCGACCGCGGTGCCGATGACCGCCATCTGCAGCGTCTCGAGGATCGGGCCGACCGTGCGCGGGAAGAACGACCAGTCCGGGGTGAGAAGTTCGCCCACCCGCAGCGCGCCCTGCTGCCAGTTGCGCGCGATCGCACCGACGTCGAGGCCCACCCCGACCACCGGCAGGCACATGAACACGGTCACCGCGACGACGACACCCGCGGCGGTCCACGGCATCCATCGCCCCTTCGGACGAGGCGGAACGGTGAGCACGGTCATCGCTCGAGCCTGTCGGCCGCGGTCACCGAGCGTCCGTAGATCTGCGCGAAATCGGCATCGGTGGCGGATGCCGCGGGGCCGTCGTACACGACCTCTCCGGCGCGCATGCCGATCATGCGCGTGCCGTACTCGCGGGCGAGATCCAGCAGGTGCAGGTTGACCAGCACGGTGATGCCGAGGTCGACGTTGATGCGGCGCAGGTCGTCCATCACCCCGCGGGCCGTCGGCGGGTCGAGGCTCGCCACCGGCTCGTCGGCCAGGACGATACGCGGCTGCTGCGTGAGCGCGCGGGCGATCGCGACGCGCTGCTGCTGGCCTCCCGAGAGCGCCGATGCGCGGTCCCAGACCTTCGGCAGCAACCCGACCCGGTCGAGCGCCTCGAAGGCGAGCCGGCGATCCGCGTCACGGTACGCACCGAACAGCGTGCGCCAGAGCGGGGTGTGCGCGAGGCGACCGACCAGCACGTTGTTGAGGACCGTGGTGCGACCGGCGAGGTTGAAACTCTGGAACACCATGCCGATGTGCCCGCGGAGTTCGCGCAGGCGACGCCCCGAGGCGTTGTCGACGCGACGGCCGCCGACCTCGACGACACCGGAGGTCGCGGGCACCAGACCGTTGATGGTGCGGATGAGGGTCGACTTACCCGAGCCCGACAGTCCCACCACGGCGACGAGCTCGCCGGGCGCGATGTCGAGGGTGACGTTCTTCAGTCCCACCGTGCCGTTGGGGTAGCGCACCGAGATCCCGTCGAGACGGATGCCCCAGGGCGCCGAGGCGAGAGCCTCGACGCCCGGGGGGAGCGATCCGGTCGTCACTGGAGTCCGAGCTGCTGGGCGGCGCGCGCGACGACGTCGAGCGACGACGGGTCGGCCGGGGCGAGCTTGGTGATCGAGTAGACGGCCTTCAGAGCGGCGGAGCCCTCGTCGGTCGCGGAGTAGTCGGCGAGCGCCGTCGAGATCTTCTTCTGCAGCTCGGGCGACAGATCCTTCGAGACGGCCACACCGTCGTTGGGGATCTCGTTGGTCAGGCCGAACACGACGACCTTCTGGCCCACGTCGGGCTTGTCCTTCTTCACGAGCGTGCGGGCGTCCCAGAAGCTGAAGCCGACCTCGGCGTCGCCGTTGTAGACCGCCAGGACGGACGCGTCGTTGGCCGTGACCGGCACCTTCTGGAAGCCGCTGTCGATGTCGACGCCGGCCTCCTTCAGCGCGAGCATCGGGTAGATGTACCCCGCGGGCGAGCCGGGTCCGAGCACGGCGACCTTGGCACCGGCGATCTTGGTGATCGAGTCGAGTCCGGCCGGGCCCTTCAGCGCGTCGGCGCCGTTGCAGAAGCTCATGCCGTCGCGCTCGACGACGGGCGTCGAGCAGTACTTGTCGGGGTCGTTCGTCATGAACTGCCCCGGGTAGGTGATGTTGCCGTTGCGCTCGGTCTGCAGCACGACCGAGGCGCCGTAGCGGTCGTTCGCCTGCCACAGCTGCAGCGACGGCAGGAATCCGATCTGCGCCTGACCCGCACCCATCGCCTCGACGGCGGCCTGGTAGTCCTTCGAGACGACGCCCGTGACCGGGATGCCGAGCTTCTCGGTGAGCATGTCGGTGAGGGGCTTCGCGGTGTCGACGAGGTTGGCCTGGTCCTGCGAAGGAACCAGCGCGAGCACGAGAGAGCTCGGGTCGGCGGCGGGGGCGGCCGAGTCGGCGCCGGCGGCACCGGAGCAGCCGGCCAGGGCGATCGAGGCGAGAGCGGCGGTGGCGAAGGCCGCGACGAGACGGGAGCGACGAGTGTTCATGATTCCTCTGCGGTTCGGGTGGGATTCAGGTGTGGGACGGGAGGTGTGCGGCGGGGGGAGCGTCGACGTGGGCGGCGTCGACCCACGCGGCGAGCGCGGGCAGCAGCTCGTCGAGGGTGTCGGCGCGGAAGGTGGGGGCGGCGTCGGCGTCGACGTATCCGCCGACGAGCGCGGTGTCGAGACCACGGGCGTGGGCGGGGGCGAGGTCGTTGCGCCAGACGTCGCCGACCGTGAGCACCGGCACGCCCTCGCCGAGGCTGTCGAGCAGGGCGTCGAGTCCGGCGGGCTTGGCGGCGTCGGTGACCACGCGGTCGAACAGGCCGTCGAGCCCCATCGCGGCCAGCGCGTCGTCGAGGCGGGTGGCGGGAGCGTTCGTGACGAGGAGGCGCTCGGCATCCACCTGCGCCAGGAACTCCGCCAGCCCCGCGGCGGTCGACACCGGCGCGTCGGCGCTGCCGAGCTGCGTGCGGCTGAGGGTGTACGCGGCGGCCAGGTCGTCGTCGTCGACCCCGGCGTCGAGGGCGAGGCGGCGGACGGCGTCGTACCCGTCGATGACGTCGGCGGTCGGGGCGGCGAGGTGGGCCGAGACGGCCGAGACGAAGGCGTCGACGGATGCCGTGTGAACGGCGACCGCGCGGGCGTAGGCCAGCAGGGGGCCGTCGCCGATCGCGACGGTACCGTCGAAGTCGAAGATGAGGACGGGGCGGGGCACGGGGGAACTCCTGTCGTGGACGTTGCGTCCATGGTGCACGTTGAATGTGGACGCAATGTCCACGTCGTGTAAACGCTGGATGAACGCTCCCTGTGTGCCGTCGCGACCGGCTTAGCGTGGAGCGGTGCACCCCCTCGATGCCCTCGACGCCGCCGCACACCTCGCGGCCACCGACCCCGCGGCCGCGATCTCGTCGCTCCCCTGGCTGTCGGCATCCCTCGCCGACGACGCCGCCGCCGGACGCTTCGCCCGGTGGGGCCGCTCGAGCGTGATCGACGAGAACGTCGGGGCGGCGGTACTCCCCCGCCCCCTGTTCGACGAGCTGCACGCGCGGGCCGGGCTCGAGGCCGCCTGGCCGGTGGGCAACGCCGGGGTCCTGCACGTCTACGGCTATCTGCTCTCGACCACCCCCACCCCGTACGGCCTGAAGCGCGAGCGGTGGCTCACCGACGACCTCGCCCTCGCCTGCGGTCTCTCCCGCGGGGCGTTCTCACCCTGGGCCGGGTCGGGCACCCTGCTCTCTCGGGTCACCGTGGCCGCGGCATCCCTCCTCTCCCGCCCCGACGCGATCGACGAGTCCGTCGAGGGCCGCTCGACCCGCATCGCCCTCGGCGACGCGCTCCCCGACGGGACCACCGCTCTCGCCTACGCGGTCGACGGGCTCATCGTCACGACGTTCCCGGTGGCCGATGCGGCCGTCCTGCGGTCGGGACTCGGCGCACCGCGGCTGCGGTGGAACGCCGTGTGAGGGGAGGGTCCCGTTCGGCTGTGATGCCTGACCCGACCCACGCGAGCACAACCGCGGGGCGAATACCGACACGCCGGGCATAATCGGCCCACACACGGCGCGCCGCCGAATCCCCCCGCCGTTGCGCCCCGGATGCCGCGCCGCCTTACTCGCGCGGGGCGTGCGCCTCCAGGAACTCGTACATCTCGGTCGTGTCCACGCCCGGGAACGCCCCGGTCGGCAGGGTCGCCAGCAGGGTGCGCGGCGTGCGCACGTTGGGCCACGCCTGACCGCGCCACGCGTTCTCGAGCGAAGCGGGCGCCCGACGGCAGCACGCCTCGACCGCGTGACGCGAGATCGCACGGTTGGGGGTGTCGCGACCGCGGAACCACTTCGTGTCGTCGAAGCGCACGCCCACGCTCACCGAGTGCGCGCCCTCGCTCGACTGCTCCACGCGCGCGGTGCACCAGTAGGTGCCGTTGCCGGTGTCGGTGTACTGGTAGTACGGGTTGAAGAGGTCGTCTTCGTCGAAGACCACGCGGCTCGTCCAGCGCCGACAGCACATCTGCCCCTCGATCGAGCCGAGGCGGTCGGTGGGGAAGTTCACGTCGTCGTTCTCGTAAGCCTTCGTGATGGTGCCCGACTCGTGCACCTTCAAGAAGTGCACCGGGATGCCGAGGTGCACGGTCGCCAGATTCGTGAAGCGGTGCGCGGCGGTCTCGTACGACACCGAGTAGGCGTCGCGCAGGTCTTCGATGCTGATCGTGCGCCGCTCCTTGGCCTCGCGGAGCGCCGGCACGACGTGCGCCTCGGGCATGAGCAGGGCGCCGGTGAGGTAGTTCGTCTCGACCCGCTGCCGAAGGAACTCGTCGTAGCTCGTCGGCTCGCCGTGGCCGAGCATGCGGCTCGACAGCGCCTGCAGCACCGCCGCGCGCGGGTCGCCCTTCGCGACCTTGGTCGACAGGTACAGCCGGCCGTTCTTCACGTCGGCGATGCTCCGCGTCGACGAGGGCAGATCGGGCACGTAGTGCAGCGTGAAGCCGACGTGCGCGGCGATGTCGCTCGCCCCGCGCTGGGTGAGCGGACCGCCGGGGTGCTCGATCGCGGTCAGGATTTCGGATGCCGTGCGCTCGAGGTCGGGGAAGTGGTTGTCCTGCGTGCGCATGAGCCGGCGCAGCGCCACGTTGGCCCGCCGCGCCTCTTCGGGGGTCGCTGAGCGCTCTTCGCGGAGGCGCTCGATCTCGCCCTGCAGCGCGAGCATCGCCGACAGCACCTCGTCGGGCACCGACCGACCCACACGGAACGGCGCGATGCCGAGCGCCTGGAACGTCTGCCCGCGCATCGCGCGCTCGACCGAGATCTCGAGCGCCGCGCGCTCGTCGAGGGGCTCGGCATCCAGGATCTGATCGAGCGTGCACCCGAGGGCCCGCGCGATCGCCTGCAGCAGCGTGAGCTTCGCCTCGCGACGGCCGTTCTCGATCATCGACATCTGACTCGGCGCGCGCCCCACCGCGGCGGCGAGGTCGTCGAGGGTCAGGCCGCGCGCGGTGCGCAGCTGACGGATGCGCCGACCGATGGTGAGGGTGTCCACCTCCTCATGGTCGAGCGGGAGGGATGCCGAGGGCAGGGAGACGCCGGTGTCCATACCGGGAGGATCTCACGAGAACGGAAGATCGGTCGATCTTCACTTGGGAAATCCCGTTCGAGCGGGTGGATCTTCGCGGACAGTGGTCTCCACGGGGCACCGACGCCCCGCCACCCGAAGGAGGACGACATGACGATCCAGGCCACCCCCGCCCAGCAGCCCCTGCGCCCCGGCGACCAGACCGAGACCGCCGATGAGATCCGCGCCTCGTGGGAGAACGACCCCCGCTGGGACGGCATCGAGCGCACGTACTCGGCCGAGGACGTCGTCCGTCTCCGCGGCAGCGTCCGCGAGGAATCCACCCTCGCCCGCCGCGGAGCCGAGAACCTCTGGAACCTCCTCCACACCGAGGACTACGTCCGCGCCCTCGGTGCCTACACCGGCGGCCAGGCCGTGCAGCAGGTGCGCGCCGGACTCAAGGCCGTCTACCTCAGCGGCTGGCAGGTCGCCGCCGACGGCAACCTCGCGGGCCAGACCTACCCCGACCAGAGCCTGTACCCCGCCAACAGCGTTCCCGCCGTGGTGCGTCGCATCAACAACGCGCTGCTCCGGCAGGACCAGATCGAGCGCGCCGAGGGAGAGATCACGCAGGACTGGCTCGCCCCCATCGTCGCCGACGCCGAGGCCGGCTTCGGCGGTCCCCTGAACGCCTACGAGCTCGCGCAGTCGCTGATCGCGGCGGGGGCGGCCGGCATCCACTGGGAGGACCAGCTCGCCAGCGAGAAGAAGTGCGGACACCTCGGCGGCAAGGTGCTCGTGCCGATCCAGCAGCACATCCGCACGCTCAACGCCGCCCGCCTCGCCGCCGACGTCGCGGGGGTGCCGACGGTCATCATCGCCCGCACCGACGCGCTGGCCGCCGACCTGCTCACCAGCGACGTCGACCCGCGGGATGCCGAGTTCCTCACCGGCGAGCGCACGGCCGAGGGCTTCTACCGCGTGCGACCGGGGCTCGACTCGGTCATCGCGCGCGGCCTGGCCTTCGCCCCCTACGCCGACCTGCTGTGGGTGGAGACCGGCGAGCCCGACATCGAACTCGCCCGCGCCTTCGCCGAGGCGATCCACGCCCGCTACCCGGGCAAGAAGCTCGCCTACAACTGCTCGCCGAGCTTCAACTGGAAGCGCCACCTCGACGACGAGCAGATCGCCACGTTCCAGGCCGACCTGGCCGCCCTCGGCTACGCCTTCCAGTTCATCACGCTGGCCGGTTTCCACGCCGTGAACCACTCGATGTTCGACCTCGCCCGCGGCTACGCCGAGCGCGCCATGAGCGCGTACGTCGAGCTGCAGGAGGCCGAGTTCGCCGCCGAAGCCCACGGGTACACCGCCACGCGCCACCAGCGCGAAGCGGGCACCGGCTACTTCGACGTCGTCTCCACCGCGCTCAACCCCGACAGCGCCACCCTCGCCCTGGCCGGCTCCACCGAGACCGCCCAGTTCCACTGAGCCCTCGCCCGCTCCCGCCCTCCCCTCGTCCCACTTTTCGCAGAACATGTCCCACTTTCGGCTGCCTGGGCCATCCCCAGGCCGCCATTTACGGGACATGGTCCGAGAAGCGGACGCGCCACAGAAAGTCACGACCATGACCCTCATCGACACCTCTCCCCCGCCCACGACCGAAGAATCCCGGATGCCGAGCACCCCGGCATCCACCCCGCACCTGCGCCTCGAGCGGCCCCTGCACGGGCGCGACGGCGAGATCCTCACCTCTGCGGCCCTCGCCTTCGTCACCGAGCTGCACGACCGCTTCGCCCGGCGTCGGCACGACCGCCTCGCCGCGCGCCTGCGCCGCCGCTTCGAGATCGGCACGGGCGACGACCCGCACTTCCGCGCCGAAACCGCGCACATCCGCGACGACCCGTCGTGGCGCGTGGCGGGCGCCGGCCCGGGCCTGGAGGACCGCCGCGTCGAGATCACCGGGCCCACCGACCCGAAGATGACGATCAACGCGCTGAACTCCGGCGCGCGGGTGTGGCTCGCCGACCAGGAGGACGCCACGAGCCCCACCTGGAGCAACGTCATCGGCGGGCAGCTGTCGCTGTTCGACGCGATCCGCGGACAGCTGTCGTTCACGAGCCCCGAGGGCAAGCGCTACGAGGTCACCGCCGAGCGCACCCCCACGATCGTGATGCGCCCGCGCGGCTGGCACCTGCCCGAGAAGCACGTGAGCTTCATCGATCGCGCGGGGCGGGAGCTCCCGGCATCCGGTTCTCTCATCGACTACGGGCTGTACGTCTTCCACAACGCGCACGCGCTGATCGCGGCGGGCCGGGGACCGTACTTCTACCTGCCGAAGATCGAGTCGGCCGAAGAAGCACGGCTCTGGGACGACGTGTTCTCGTTCACCGAGGAGCGCCTGGGCCTGGACCACGGCACGATCCGCGCCACCGTGCTGATCGAGACGCTGCCCGCGGCGTTCGAGATGGAGGAGATCCTCTTCGCCCTGCGCGACCACTGCGCCGGGCTCAACGCCGGCCGGTGGGACTACATCTTCTCGATCATCAAGACCTACCGGGGCCGGGGCGCCCGCTTCGTGCTCCCCGACCGCAGCGAGGTCACGATGACCGTGCCGTTCATGCGGGCCTACACCGAGCTGCTCGTGCAGACGTGCCACAAGCGCGGCGCCTACGCGATCGGCGGCATGAGCGCGTTCATTCCGAACCGCCGGCGACCCGAGGTCACCAAGGCCGCGTTCGAGAAGGTGGCCGCCGACAAGCGGCGCGAGGCCGGCGACGGCTTCGACGGCACGTGGGTGGCCCACCCCGACCTCATCCCGGTGGCCCGCGCCGAGTTCGACGCGGTGCTCGGCGACGAGCCGAACCAGCTCGGGCGCACCCGCGGCGAGGTGGCGGTCGACCCCGCCGACCTGCTCGACGTGCGCATCGGCCTGCCGGTGACCACCGCGGGCGTGCGGGGCAACGTCTCGGTGGCGATCCGCTACATCGAGGCCTGGCTGCGGGGCCTGGGCGCCGTCGCGATCGACGACCTGATGGAAGACGCCGCGACCGCGGAGATCTCGCGCTCGCAGATCTGGCAGTGGATCCACCAGGACCACTCCACGGCCGAGGGCGTCGCGATCACCCGCGACTTCGTCGAGGGTCTCGTGACGGACGTGCTCGCCGAGGTGCAGCGCTCCGAGGGCGACCGCTTCGACGACGCCGCCGCGGTGTTCCGCGAGGTGGCGCTGCGCGAGGAGTTCCCCGCGTTCCTCACCCTGCCGGCGTATGCGAAATACCTGAACTGATTCACCGGATGCCGAGGGGCCGGGGCCACGAGCCCCGGCCCCTTCGCGCGGCGGGAGTCAGCGCGCGGCGGACCGGAAGCGTCGGGGCTTGCCCTCACCGAGGTCGGCGAGACGCTCGACGCTCTCGAGCTGAACGGGCTGACCGAGCAAGGCGCGCAGCGCGGTGGTGATCGCCGTGCCGTCGCCGCCGGCGATCCTCACCTCGAGCCCGCCGTCCGCTCGCTGCTCCACCGTCCAGCCGTGCGCGCCGTGGCTCTGCAGCTGCTGCGTGAGGTCGACCGAGGGCACGCGTGTCCCCGCAGAGCTGAGGAAGTCGGTGTGCTCGCGCCCCTCGAGGTCGGCGATGCCGACGCCGCCGCCGGGGAGCTCGACGAGCCGACCGACGTCGCCGGTGCGGTACCGCACGAGCGGCAGCAGGGGGTTCTCGCCCGCGGTCACCGTGATCTCGCCCATCGCGCCGTCGGCGACCGGCTCGCCCGCGGCGTCGAGCACCTCGACGTGCACGCGCCGGTCGAGCACGCGGAAGGGGCCGTCGTCGGTGCGCACCGCGATCGGCCGGGTCTCGTGCAGGCCGTACACGTCGAACACCGGGCACGAGAACGCCGCCTCGAGCTCGGCCCGCAGCGGTGCCGACAGCGCCATCGCTCCCGAGAACAGGGCCAGCGGCCGCACGACGGACCGCAGATCGGGGTCGAGCAGTTCGGACAGGCTCGTGGGGTTGCCCGAGATGACCTGGGGATCCGCGTCCTTCACGAAGGTCGACCGATCGGATGCCGCCCGCCAGGCGCCCTCGTTCAGATTGACCCGCGCCATGGCGCGCTGGGCGAAGCCGCTGACGATCGACACGTACGTGAAGGCCTGGCGCTGCTGCAGCACCCACACGAGGGCGAGCCGCTCGGCATCCGGCTTCCACTCGACACCCGCCTCGCGCACGAGGCGGACGAGCAGGTGGAAGCCGCGCGCCACCTCTTCGACGTCGTCGGGGATCACCAGCGCCGCCCCCGTCGACCCCGAGCTCGTGCCGTGCAGCATGCGGTCGAGGTCGGCGTCGAGGGGAACGAATGCCGAGACGTCGGCGACGAGATCGCGCCGCTCGATCGTGGGGAAATCGTCAAGGGTCCGCAGCCCGGTCATGCCTCGATAGAACGGAAGTCGCCGCGCGGTGTCGAGGTGTTCTTCGAGCCATCCGTCGAGCGGCAGCGGCGTGCGCGCGCGGTCGACGGCGTCGGCCGAAAGGCGGTCCCCTGTGGCGTGCACCCACGCGGGGGCTGCCGGGTGCGTGCGCCAGCGATGCAGCCGCGCGGCGCCCTCGGTGTCGAGGGTCGGCCAGCGCTCGGCATCCGTCAGCACGGCCGCCGACCCGGGCCGGTACTCGCCGAGGGCGAGCGGGTCGTCGTCACTCACTCGAGTACCTCGCGGCGGCTTCCCGGGCGCGCGCCTCGGCAAGGCGGCGGGCGATCTCTTCGCGGTGGCGGTACGCGGCGTAGGCCTCGGCGAGCGCGGCGTTGCGGCGGAGCGAGTCGCGCGCGTCGAGGAGCGCGCGCGCGGTCTCGCGGTCTTCGCCGGCCGGTAGGAAGCCCGCCCAGAGCAGGAAGGTGCGCGCCGCCTCTTCCCGCCGCTCGGCGTCGGCGAGCCAGTCGCGCGGATCCACCACGGGCGCCAGCCGCAGGGCCAGGGCGTCGATCGCGCGCGCCACGTCGCCGCCGGCGAGTGACGGGACGAACGGCTGCACCAGGTCTTCGCTCGCCACCACCCACAGACCGATGGCCGCGCCCGTGCGCACCCGCTCGTCGTCGGCGTGATCGACGGATGCCACGGGTCGGCCCAGCACGTCGCCGGCGAGCGCGCGCAGCGAGACGTCGTCGTCGAGGAACGGCCGCGGCACGCTCGACAGGCGCGCCGCGATCTCGTCGACCCCGGGACCGGGCCGAGCTCTCGCCCACGCCGTGTCTTCGGGCGGCGCGATCGCCGACCATGCGCTCAGCAGATCGTCCGCCTCAGCCACCGAGCACCTCCGCCAGTCGCGCGCACACCGCGGGTGCGTCATCCATCCGTTCGATGTACATCACGTCGTATCCCGCCCGCAGCGCCGGCTCGGCGACACGGTGCTGTCGATCGAGCACGACGAGGGTCGCCGTGCTGAGTGTCTCGCGCACCCGGGGCGCGACATCGGCGCGAGCGGGATCGCCGTCGCCGAAGAGCGAGGTCAGCCCGTCGTCGGAGAGCACGACGAGGTGACGGCGGTGCGCGGCATCCGGAGTCCCCCGTCCGGCGTACCTCTCGTCGAGCAGGTCGAGGGGGAACGTCGTGCCGCCGGCGAAGAAGTGGGCGAGGTCGGCGATCGTGCGTGCGGGGTCGCGGGAGTACTCCTCGTGGCCCGCAACCTGGCCGGGCCCCGAGAAGCTGGTCACGCGGACCCGTCCCCCTCCGCGCAGCACCGACAGGGCGAGGATCGTGCCCGCGAGCACGGCGGGCGAGCCCGTCTGCGGCTGCGGCATCGAGCCCGAGCTGTCGATGTAGAGGTCGAGATCGATGCTCGACGACACCGGTGGCGGATCATCGGGCAGGTACGAGCGCCGCAGCGTCGTCACCCCCGGGACGACGACCCCGCCCGCCTGCAACGTCGCGGGCCAGTCGAGATCGGCGAGGTCGTCACCGGTCTCCCAGCTCTCGAAGGGTCCCGGGAGGTCGGCCGAGACCGCGCGCGGCGACCGCTGAGTGAACGGACGCACCCAGCGCGTCGCCTCGGCCCGGTACCAGGCTGCGATCACGGCAGCCGGGTCCGCGTCGGCGTACAGCTCGAGGGTCTGCGCGATCCCGAGGGCCTGCCCCGTGGCCGAGCCCTTCGCCGCCGGCGCGGCAGCGGCCCCCGCGGAGGAGGGAACCGCGCCGCTCAGCCGCCGATCCGACAGCACCCGGCCGAGCTCCGAGGGGGTCGCGGCGGCGTCATCGGCGGCGCAGGTGCCTCCGGGGAGCGAGGCCGCGCCGTCGGTGCGCGGGTCGATGAGGTAGGGCGCCGCCACGACGCCGAAGCGCAGGGCCCCGGCCACGGCGTCGCCCGCGAAGGTGCGCACGAGGGATGCGAGCACGTCGGCGTCGAGGGCGGGACGCGTGACCGTCGCTTCGGCGAGTTCGTCGGACACGCGCTCGGCGGCCCTGCGCGCCTGCCGCAGTGCCTTCTCGGCGGCGCGGTGCTCCGCGGCGATGCGCGTCCAGGGAAGTTCCTGCTTCTGCTTCGGCGGGCGTCGGGCGGGCTCCGGCGGCTCGGGGTCGCACAGGGTTCCGGCCGGCAGGTTCCACAGCAGCTCGTACGTGCGCAGGTACACCCACCACAGCGGGCTCGGCGACGAGCGCGAGGCGCGGTACAGCTCCCGCGACAACCGCACGATGCCGGGCTCGCCCACCCCGTCGCGCCGTCGCTGCAAGACGGCGACACGGGCGTTGACGAGCAGGTCGGTCCACAGGTTCGACATCAGCGCGAGATCCTCGTCGCGCAGGGTGGGTGCCCCCGCGGCCTGCAGAGCGCGGGCCATCTGATGGCGGATCTTCAGCGCGTCCAGGCGGGTGCTCGGGGCGAGCACGTGGTGGCCGAGCTCGTGCGCGAACACGCTCTCCATCTCGTCTGCTCCCCCGAGCTGCGCGACCATGACCGGGTCGACCGTGACGACCGGCGGAAAGGTGAACCACGCGGGAGCGCCGTGCTCGTCTCCCGCGCCGGGAGCCATGCGCGCCTCCTGCAGCCGCACGCCCCACAGTCGCTGCGCCGCCTCCCACGCCAGCAGGTCGACTCCGATCGGCGACGTCACCGTGCTCACGCCGGCTCCGCGACGTGGATCCACGCCAGGTACGAGTCGGCGAAGGTGATGACGGATGCCGCGCCCGCGGCGCCCGGATCGGGCTCATTGTCGAGCGGGCTCAGGCGCGACCCCCAGGCGTCGACGTCGATGCGCCACCACCGCGCCCCGGTGCGCACGGCGAACGCACCGTCGACGCCGAGCGGTCGGCCACCGGTCGGGGGCGCCGTCCACGCGCCGCCGAACCCGCGGAACCCCCCGACCGCGCAGACGTAGCCGTTGGCCTCGCGGCGTCCGGGCCACCAGTACCGGTCGGTTCTCTGGCGCTCGACGAAAACGCCGAGGTGGGCGGCATCCATCCCCAGGGCAGCCGCCGCGGCTGCGCCTTCGCCGGATGACCACGCCCGCTCGATGCTGCCCAGGGCGTCGTCGCGCAGGCCGAGCGCGCCGGCTCGCCAGCCCGCGATGCCGGCGAGCGCGATCGCGTCGAACCCCTCGCCGGCCGCGCGCCCGGCCGCGAACGACACGGCGAACCGCTCGGCCGAGCCGCCCGCCGCTTCGACATTGCGTCCCGCCAGCGCCAGGTCGAGCCCTTCGACCGGCACCGGAGTGCCCACCGGCGGAGTGCGATCGGCGAGGTGGCCGGGGCGTCGGATCACGAACGCCCCTCTAGCCAGCGCAGGTAGGCCGTGTAGCGCTGGTGCAGGTACTTGAGCGCCATGAGGTCGTCGAAATCGCGGCCGTAGAGCTTGCCGGTGCCCGCGACCGTGCGCAGCCGTGCCTCGATCTCGGTGAGGCGCCGACCGGCCTCGACCGCCCCGACCCCGTCGAGTCCCGCCTCGAGCTGCGCGAGCAGCGCGCCGACCGGGTCGTCGCCCCCGCGGCCGAGGGCGTCGAACTGTCGGCCCGACTCCGCGAACAGGTCGGCGAGCCAGCTCATCACATCGGTGCTGAGCTCGCGCTCGGCCCCCACATCGAAGCGGGGATGCGTGGGATTGGGCAGCAGCTTTCCGCGCAGCACGAACGGCAGCATCGCCCCCACGTCGGCGACCGACACCGCGTCACGACCACGGAACCAGGCGACGGCCTTGGCGTAGACGATGAGGGTCTGCAGCGCCCGCACCGACAGGCCGTTGAGGGTCTGCGCGCCGGGATCGGTCATGAGGTCGGCCCCGGAGTTCGCCTCGATCGCCTCGGCGACCCGGCCGCCCGCCGTGGTCACCGTGTCTTTCGTGCGGTACTCGAATCGGCGCCCGCCGCCCTGCACGAACTCGAAGTGACTCAGGAAGAACTCCAGCCGCCGGCGCACCTCGGCCGGTACCGGCACGGCGCGGATCGCCGCGCGCATCGCCGACTGCTCCTCGGGAGCGAACACGAGCTCGGCGGGCACGTGCTCCTCGGGCTTCTCGCCGGCTTCGACGCGGGCGACGAGCTCGTCGAGGAAGCGGCTGTTGAACCCTGCCGCGGGAACGGTGACGTCCATGCGGTCGCGGAGCGCCTGGATGACGGGGAAGGTCCCGCCGCCCGCGTCGTCGTTCGCGGTGAAGAACCAGCTCTCCACGCCCGAAGCGGGGGCCGTGCGACGCATCTGGTCGTGGCTTTCGACGTAGCCCTCGGCCACCATCGTCAGCAGGGCCGACTGCGTCTTGGTGGGGATGCGGTTGTACTCGTCGACGATCTTGACGGGCCGCGTCAGCCACTCGCGCCACGCGATGCCGATCTCGGCCAGGCTCGACGCGTTCATCAGATCGCGCGGCAGAGGGATGCCGACGAGGTCGCTGATCGACAGCTGCGGCTGCCCCTGCTGCACGCCGCGCCGCACCTCCTCGGGCGTCGACCCGGCGAGCACTCCCATGAGCACCGCGACGGTGGTCTTGCCGCGGCCCGGGCCGCCGATCAGCAGGCACTTGCCACCCACCGCGAAGCTCAGCAGCGGTAGCAGCACGTTCGAGGAGTACGAGGGCTCGTTCGGCAGGGTGAGCTCGGCACCCGCGTCGCCCAGCTCGAACGTGAGCGGGCGCCCCGATGAGAACTCCACGTCGTAGTAGGGCGAGATCACCGCACGGTTGACGATCCAGTAGTAGGTCTGCCGCAGCTTCTCGTCGAGAGGCGGCGCGGCCGGGGCGGGCGCCTCACGGAAGAGGTCGGCCGCGGCGAGCGGGGCGACCCCGTCGGCGGCGTTCGACGTCGTGGGTGACTCGGAGAGCTTGTGCCAGCGGTCGGCCATCGCGCCAGCCTAACGTCCGGCCCGTCGGCGGAGTTCCTCTTGCTCGGCGAGCGACCGCCCCTCCATCGGCGGGGTGAACGACGTCGCGCGCGCCACGGCGTCGCGCACGGCGGGCAGCGCCTGAGCGAGGCGTTGGGCGACCGACCCGCGCACCTCGAGCCAGGGCACGGGCTGCGCGGCGAGCACCTCGCGGAAGCGCTCCTGCATATCGGCGCGGATGTGCTCGCCGTCGCGCATGCCGTCCTGCACGAAGGGGATCTCATCCCCCGTGAGGATGTACAGCGCCGGGCGGTGCTCCGCGGCCCGCGCCAGGATGCGCGGCGCCGGGGTGCCCACGTACCTCTCGTGCCAGAGCGCCGTGGCGAGGACGTCGGTGTCGCAGACGAGGACCGAGCGGGGAGCCCGCCGCACGGCATCCTGTTCCCACCCGATCTGGCGATCGACGACGAGGTCGAATTCGTCGCTGCGCCACGGGGCGTCGAGTCCGCCCTCGCGCGTCTCGCTGAGCTCGCGGCCGTACTCGGGCACCCAGATCGTGCCGAGCTCGGTGGCGAGGGCTTCGGCGAGGGTCGTCGAGCCCGTCGACTCGGCACCGAGGACGACGACGCGCGCGGCCAGATCGGCCCGCACCGCGGGCGACAGCTCGTGCCAGTGACCGTCGAGATCGGCACGGATCGCCGTTCCCGACACGGGGTTGAGCCGGCGACCCGGGTCCACCTGCACCCAGTCGGCACCGAGACGACGCGCGAGCTCGGCCCCGTACTCATCGGAGGTGAAGACCACATCGACCGGCTCGTCGAGCAGGCCCGCGATCGTCGCGGTGTGCGCGTCCCACGCGGTCTCGGAGGCGAAGTCGACCGGAGTGTCGTCGAGGAGGTCGACCACGCGCACCGTCGGGTGGTCCTCGCGCACCCACGCGGCCCGTCGCTCGAGGGGGATCGATTCGACGGATGCCGCGATCACCTCGACCGTGACCCGCTCGCACGCCCGGGCCGCTGAGCGGATGAGGTGCGCGTGACCGACGTGGAGGGGGTAGAACTTCCCCACCACCACGCCGTGCCGATAACGGCGCTCAGGCACGCGAGGGGCTGAGGTCATCGGCATCCGTCGTCTCGTTCCGCAGCCGACTCCACGACCGCAGTCCGCCGACGCATAGGACGATGAAGAGGGCGTAGAGGGCGGCGATGATCCACAGTCCGGTGGCGATCGACAGCGCGACGAACACCACATCGACGCCGATCCACACCCACCAGCTCTCGATCCACTTGCGGTTGAGCATGTACTGGGCGACGAGGCTGGCCGAGGTCGTCGCGGCATCGGCGAGCGCCACCTGCGAGTCGGTGTACGTGTCGAGCAGCCAGGTCAAGACGAGGGTCCCCACCACCGCGACGATGATGAGCCACGGCACCGCCCGTCGAGGCGTGCGGGCCACGTATTCGCGATCGTGTTCGATGCGACGCGTCCACCGGAACCAGCCGTGCACCCCGAGCACCAGGTACACCACCTGCAGTCCCGCGCTGGCGTAGATCCCGGCCGGCACGAACACCGAGAGGAAGACGAGGTTGTTGGCGATGCCGATGGGATAGGTCCACACGTTCCGCCGGGCGGCCAGCAGCACGCACGCCGCCCCCGTGGCGAAACCGAGGATCTGCATCCATTCGGCCAGAATCCAGTCGATCACCCGTCGAGCCTAGGCGGGTTCTACGGTCGGGCCGGGTCCATCGGCGCGAACGGGCGCAGGCTCTCGCGCGAGGTGAGCTTGGAGGCCACGAGCGACCCGGCCACGGCGAGGAAGATCGGCAACAGCAGCGTGAACCCGGTGTTCGTGAACTCGATGATGAGCGCGATCGCCGTGAAGGGGGCGCGCATGTTCGAGGCGAGGAACGCGGATGCCGCGACGATCGCGAGCGCCGTGCCGTCGGCGCCGGGCCACACGAACGCCCAGCCCGCCGCAGCGGCCGCACCGAGCGCGGCACCGATCGCGACCGACGGCTGCAGCGTCCCGCCGATCGCGCCCGAACCGAGCGACACGGTCGTCGCGACGTACTTCAGCACGGCGAGCGCGATGAGCAGCAGGGCCGGCTGCGAGAGGTCGAAGCCGGCGGTGGCGAGCGCCCGACCGTTGCCGAGGATGAGGGGGAATGCGGCGCCGATCGCTCCCACCGCGGTGAAGGTGAGGGGCAGGACCACCAGCAGCTTCCAGCCGTGGGGGCGGAAGCGCGACAGCTTCTTCGTGATGGTCGCGAAGCTCGTGGCGCCCCATCCCATGAGGGGGCCGATGAGCACGGCCGCGACGATCAGCGAGGCGTTCACCTCGAGCGATCCCACCGAATACAGCGACCCGTCCCCGACGAGCGGGCGCGCGACCAGCGTCGCGATGGCACTGACGGTGAGGGCGACCACGGCCGCTCCCACGCTGAACTGCGCGAGCAGGATCTCGACGGCGAACAGCGCCCCGGCCAGGGGCACGTTGTAGACCGCGGCGAGACCCGCACCCGCGGCCGAGGCGATCAGGATGCGGCGCCAGCGCGCGTCGAGGCGGAACCAGCGGACGATCTTGGAGCCCGCCATGGCCGACAGCTCGCGCGGGGCGACCTCTTTGCCGATCGAGGCGCCCATGGCGACCGACGCCACCTGGATGACGGTGTCGGCGAAGGTCTCCCACCACGGCATCCGGGCCCCGTCGACGCCCTGCTCGACCGTGGCGAGCTTCCGCCCGAAACGGCGCAGGAGATACCAGCCGACGGCGGCAACGACACCCGCACCGCCGACCGTCGCGATCGGCAGCCACCACACCGAGGGGTAGGCCAGGCCGTCGAGGAACGGCCCCTCCTCGTGCCCCCACACGAGGTGTTCGAGGCTGTGGACGATGAACACCAGCAGCAGGACCGCGAGACCGGTTGCCACCCCGACGATGAGGGTCGCGAGTCCCAGACGAACGAGCGTGCCCAGTCCTCGACGACGGGAGGGCAGCAGGGTAGGTGTCGCAGCGGTCACCCCGACACGCTAATGGAGCTGTGTTTCGTAAGTCGTCACGACCCTCGGCTGGGGCGGGCTCGAACAGTAGGCTCGGAACCGTGACTTCCCGCGCCCCGCTCTCCCGCAAGCTGTCCGCCATCGCCGAGTCCGCGACCCTCAAGGTCGACGCCAAGGCCAAGGCCCTCCAGGCCGCCGGCCGACCGGTCATCTCGTACGCGGCCGGCGAGCCCGACTTCGCCACGCCCTCGTTCATCGTCGATGCCGCAGCGAAGGCGCTGCAGGACCCGAAGAACTACCGCTACACCCCCGCCGCGGGCCTCCCCGTGCTGCGCGAGGCGATCGCCGCGAAGACCCTCCGCGACTCCGGCCTCGAGGTCGCGCCCTCGCAGGTCATCGTGACCAACGGCGGCAAGCAGTCGGTGTACCAGGCGTTCCAAACGGTGGTGAACCCCGGCGACGAGGTGCTGCTGCCCGCCCCGTACTGGACCACCTACCCCGAGGCGATCGCCCTGGCCGACGGCACGCCCGTCGAGGTGTTCGCCGGCGCCGACCAGGACTACAAGGTCACCGTCGCCCAGCTCGAGGCCGCGCGCACCGACAAGACCACGGTGCTCGTGTTCGTCTCGCCCTCGAACCCCACCGGCTCGGTCTACACGCCCGAAGAGACCGCCGAGATCGGTCGCTGGGCCCTCGAGCACGGCATCTGGGTCATCACCGACGAGATCTACCAGAACCTCACGTACGAGGGCGTCAAGGCCGTCTCGATCGTCGAGGCCGTGCCCGAGCTCGCGGGGCAGACCATCCTCGTCAACGGCGTGGCCAAGACCTACGCCATGACCGGATGGCGCGTGGGCTGGATGGTCGGACCGGCGGATGCCATGAAGCTCGCCGGCAACCTGCAGTCGCACCTGTCGAGCAACGTCAACAACGTCGCGCAGCTCGCCGCCGCCGAGGCGTTGAACGGCCCGCAGGACGAGGCCGAGCAGTTCCGCCTGGCCTTCGACCGCCGCCGGAAGCTGATCGTGTCGGAGCTGTCGAAGATCGACGGCGTCGAGGTGCCCAACCCGCTCGGCGCGTTCTACGTCTACCCCGACGTGCAGGGCCTGCTGAACCGCACGTGGGGCGGCGTCACGCCCACCACCTCGCTCGATCTCGCCGACCTCATCCTCGAGCAGGCCGAGGTCGCCGTCGTCCCCGGCGAGGCCTTCGGCCCGAGCGGATACCTGCGCCTGTCGTACGCCCTGGGCGACGACCAGCTCCTCGAGGGCGTGCAGCGCCTCCAGCGCCTGTTCGCCTGAGGCCTGCCCCTCCTCCCCAGCCCCCGCGTCTTCCGCCCGCCTTCCGCCCGTCTTCCGCCCGTCTTCGCGCGTGAGTCGCCATAATTTGTCGCTTCGGCCACCTCCGAAGCGACAGTTCTTGGCGAGTCACGCGCGCAGAGCGGAGAGCAGGGGCTGGGGAGAGGTGAGCGCGCGCCGGTGAGTAAAGCGCCATCATCACCGGATGCCGACAACCCGCCGCCTCATCGGACCCACTGACGCGTTCACCATCGCCGAGGGCGCACATCACGGCCTGACGCCGAGCACGATGAGGGCGGCGGTCTGGACGATCCCGCACGCCGGAATCCGAGTCGCGGAGTCCTCCACGCAAGGGGATGTGCTCGCGGCCCTTCTGCGCGCGCTTCCCGCGCACGCGTTCTTCTGCGGCCCCACTGCGGCTGTTCTGCACGGACTCCCCCTGCCGTACGCTCTGTCGACAACCGCGTGGGAGAGACCGTTCATCGGAGTTCCCGCGGATCAGAACCGGATACGTCGCCCCGGCACCACCGGTCGGGCTCTGGCGGTCGTGCCCGACGACATCGTCGAGGTCCATGGCATCCGGTGCACTTCTCCCCTCAGGACGTGGGCGGAACTCGCCGAAATGCTGGGAGTCGGGCAGCTGACGGCCATCTCGGATCGGCTCATCTCGCGCCATCATCAGATGGCGACGCGAAAGGATCTCGAGCGGATGCATCGTCGATTCCTGGGCGGCAGGGGATCGAAGCGACGCCGACTTGCCGTGGATCTCGCGGATGAGCGGGCGGAGTCGCCACGGGAGTCGGAGTTGCGCGTTCTTCTCATCCAGTCCGGCCTGCCGGTGCCGCAGAGCAACGTCGAGATCTTCGACGGGAGTCGGTTCGTGGCCCGCGTCGATCTGCTCTACCCGGATGAACGACTCATTATCGAGTACGACGGTGATCATCACCGCGATCCGCACCAATGGAGCAGGGATCAGTCTCGCCGGGCCGAGCTGGAGTCCCTCGGCTACCGGATGACTGTCGTGACGGCACGCGATTTCGACGACCCGGTCGCTCTGCTCGCGCGTATTCGCCGCCTGCTCGCGAGAACCCCCGCGTGACTCGCCAGAAATTGTCGCTTTGACAGCGTTCGAAGCGACAATTCTTGGCGACTCACGCGGAGGAGCCCTGGGGGACCTACAGCTCGACGTTGACCAGGACCGGTTCGGGCTGCAGCACAAGGCCGAACTCCGAGGCCACCCGATTCTGCACGAAGCGGGCGAGCTCGGCGATCTCGGCCGCGGTCGCTTCTCCGCGGTTCGTCAGGGCGAGCGTGTGCTTGGTCGAGAGCCCGGCGCGCGAGCGCGGGAAGCGGAACCCCCGGCGGAGACCGGCGTTCTCGATGAGCCAGGCTGCGCTCACCTTGACCTGCCGCGACACCACGGGGGGCGGGGGCAGGATGCCGTCGAAGGCGGCGAGCGGAATGACCGTCACCGGATCGAGCACCGGCGTGAGGGGCCACTGGGGGCATTCGGCCGGGAGGGTACGGGCGAAGGCCTCCGAGACGATCGCGTTCTGGAAGAACGACCCCGCGCTCCAGGTATCGGGGTCCTCGGCGTCGAGGACCATACCCTTGCGGGCGCGGGTGGTGAGGACGTGGTCGCGGATCCACCGGAGCGAGACGGTCTGGCCCGGTTCAAGACCGAGGGCGCCGCGCAGCTGCTCGCCCGCGATGGGCCGCTCCTCCGCGCCCACGCGTTCGAGCTCGAGCGTCACCGAGAGGATGACCGCGGAGCGCTCGGGCACCGAACCGTAGTGGCGCTTCAGCACCGACGTGCGAAAGCCCAGGCCCAGTTCTTCAGCGGAGACGGTCGAGACCTCACCGGTCGATTCGTCGATCAGCTCGACCTCGACGAGGGTCTGGACGATCTCCTGGCCATAGGCCCCGACGTTCTGCACGGGCGCGGCACCGACCGTGCCGGGGATGCCCGACATCGCCTCGATGCCGGCGAAGCCGCGCGCGACCGTCTCGGCGACGAGGGCGTCCCAGTCGTGTCCGGCCTGCACGCGCAGGCGTACCGTGCCCTCGCGCGAGCCCGGCAGCTCTTCGATCCCCGACGTGCGGAGCCGCACGACCGTGCCCTCGAAGGGCTCGTCGCCGACGAACAGGTTCGAGCCGCCGCCGAGCACGAACCACGGCTCGCCCTCGGCCCACACCTCGCGGAGCGCGGCGACCGCCTCGTCGAGCGTCGAGGCGTCGATGAGACGGGCGGGTTCTCCCCCCGTGCGCAGGGTGGTCAACTGCGAGAGGGGGACGGGGGCGACCTCGGGCATCAGGACAACCGCACCCGCACCTGCGCCTTGCCGAGCACCGTCGTCTCGGCGAACGTGACGGTCAGGTCGATGCGGGCGGTCTCGTCGTCGACGGCTCCGACCTTCGCGCTGACGTGCAGGTCGGCTCCGGCCTCCGGGTCGACGACGACCGGTCGGGTGAAGCGCACGCCGTATTCGGCGATGCGTCCGGTGTCGCCCAGCGCGTCGGTCAGCGTGCCGACGGCGATGCCCATGGTGAGCATGCCGTGCGCGAGGACGCCCGGCAGACCCACGGCGGCGGCGACGTCGTCGCGGTAGTGGATGGGGTTGAAGTCGCCCGACGCGCCGGCGTAGCGGACGAGAGACTCACGCGTGAGGTGAACGGAGCGTTCGGCGATGACCTCGCCGACGGTGAACGCGCTCATGCGCCGGCCTCCCCTGCGAGCAAAACGCTCGTCGTCGTCACGACGTGGGCGCCGTCGGCATCCACGATCTCGGCTTCGCTCGTGATCATCGCGTTACCGCCCATGGTCCGGATGCCGGTGACCGAAAGCGTCGCGACGAGCTCGTCGCCCGCGACGATGGGCCGCGTGTAGCGGAACCGCTGCTCGGCGTGCACGAGGCGCGACAGCTCGATGCCGGAGTCGGGGTCGCCGAGCAGCTGCTGGAGCGTCAGGTCTTGAACGACCATCGCGAAGGTCGGCGGGGCCACCACGTCGGCGTACCCCAGGGCGCGCGCGGCCGCGGGGTCGGTGTGCTGCGGGGCGTCGGCGAAGACGGCGCGGGCGAATTCGCGCACCTTCTCGCGGCCGACCAGGTAGGGAGCGGTCGGCGCGAAGGCACGACCGACGAGTTCGGGGTTCACGGGCACCCGTCCAGTCTATCGAGCGGGTTCGCGCCACCGCCGTGGATCAGCGCTGGTGACGCCCGCGAACGGCCTTGACCGCCATCTGCGAGGCGATGAAGACGAGGAAGATCGCGAACAGCACGTTGCCCACGAACGGATCGACGAACTTCGCGATGAGGGCGCCCACCGGGGTGGTGAGGCACGCGGCGATCCCGATGCACAGGGCGGCACGGATGTCGACGTTCGAGCGGCGCAGGTTTCCGACGGTCCCCGAGATCGCCGTGGGGATCATCATGAGCAGCGAGGTGCCCTTGGCGATGAGGTCGCTCGTGCCGAACAGCAGCAGCAGGGCGGGGACGACGATGATGCCGCCGCCCACGCCGAGCAGACCCGCCAGGGTTCCGGTGATCACCCCCAGCAGCGCAAGCCCCGGTCCGGTGATCCAGGTGAGCTCGAGTTCGGCGTCGCGCGAGGGGATGACGAAGAACAGACTCACCATCACCACGATGAGGAACGCGACGAACGCCCAGCGCAGCGCGGTCTGCGACAGCTTCGGGAGCAGCCACGTGCCGATCTGGGCGCCGACCACCGCGAAGGCGGCCAGGATCAGCGCGGGGAGCCACGCGACGTGCCCGTCGATCGCGTAGGTGATGACGCCGACGGATGCCGTGGGCACGATCGCCGCGAGCGAGGTACCCGCCCCGAGACGCTGGTCGAAGCCGAGCAGCAGCACCAGGAGCGGGACGATGACGGTTCCGCCCCCGACACCGAACAGGCCCGACATGAGACCGGCGAGAAGACCGACACCGATGCAGACGAAGAAGAAGCGGGCGGAGCGCGAGGGGCGGGTCTCGGGGGTCACGGCATCCAGTCTTCCACCGTCCGCGCGACGCCCCGACGAGGTGACTCGCCCGGAAACGAAAGCGGCCCCCGGTGGTCCGAAGCCGCGTCCACCGGGGGCCGTCGCCCTCACAGGTCAAGCAGGACGGTGACCCGAACACCGGACTGCGACCACTCGCGTGAGGGTGCGACAGGAATGACGATAAACGGACGCCGTCCACGAACCCGACCGGTTGACACTGATTACTAGTAGTGCTAAATATTTAGGCTGCTGAAGGTTTGGTACCGCTCCCGGGAATGAGCCACCGGATGCCGCGGTTCTCTCCTCCATGACGACTGTAGGAATCATCGGAGCAGGCAACATCGGTTCGGCCCTGGCGAAGGGCTTCGCGGATCACGGTTACGACGTGGTCATCGCCAACTCGCGAGGCCCCGAGACGCTGAGCGACCTCGTCGCCGAGGTGGGCGACAAGGCGCGCGCGGCGACGGCTCAGGAGGCCGCCGAGGCCGGAGACATCGTCGTGGTGACGGTGCCGCTGAAGGCGATCGACGCTGTGCCGGTGGCCCCCCTCGTGGGCAAGACCGTTCTCGACACGAACAACTACTACTTCGAGCGCGACGGACAGATCGCCGAGCTCGACGAGAAGAAGACGACCACCTCGCAGATGCTTCAGGAGCACCTTCCCGAGTCGGTCGTCGTGAAGGCGTTCAATCACATCCCCGCCGCGGACATCCTCACCGACGGCGCCCCCGCCGGTACCGAGAACCGTCGGGCTCTGGCGACCTCGAGCGACTCCGACGAGGCCGTCGCCCTGGTCACGCGCATCTACGACGAGTTCGGCTTCGACACCGTCAACGTCGGACCCCTCAGCGAGAGCTGGCGCGTCGAGCGCGACCAGCCCGCGTACGTCGTGCGTCAGAACCGCGAAGAGCTCGAGCAGAACCTGGCTCGCGCCGAGCGCTGACCCGCGCCCATCCCGCGTGAGGGGCCAATTTCTGTCGCTTCGGGGCACCCGCAAGCGACGAAAATTGGCCCCTCACAAAGAGAAAGAACCCGGCCCCCGCGATGTGCGGGAGGCCGGGTTCGTCGCGTCCGCGCGGTTCAGAGAGCCGCGAGCGCCTGGTCCACGTCGGCGACCAGGTCGTCGACCGATTCGATGCCGACCGACAGGCGGACGATGGTCTCGGGCACCGCGAGTTCGGTGCCGCGGACGGAGGCGTGGGTCATGGCATCCGGGTAGTTCACGAGCGACTCCACCCCTCCCAGCGACTCGGCGAGGGTGAACAGGCGCGTCGACTCGGCGAAGCGGCGGGCGGCCGCGCCGTCGGCGAGCTCGAGCGACACGATGCCGCCGAACCCGCTCATCTGCCGCGCCGCCAGCTCGTGACCGGGGTGCGAGGGCAGACCCGGGTAGTAGACCTTCGCGACGCGGTCGTGGGCGAGCAGGTGCTCGGCCACCGCCTGCGCGTTCGAGCTGTGCCGCTGCATGCGCACCGCGAGGGTCTTGATGCCGCGCGTGGTGAGGTAGGCGTCGAAGGGACCCGACACCGCGCCCGCCGCGAACTGCAGGAACTGCACCTTCTCGGCGAGGTCGGCGTCGGCGAACGCGAGCGCTCCCCCGACGACGTCGCTGTGCCCGCCGAGGTACTTCGTCGCCGAGTGCACGACGACGTCGGCACCGAGCGGCAGCGGCCGCTGCAGGGCCGGCGAGGCGAAGGTGTTGTCCACCACGACGAGGGCACCCGCGGCGTGGCCAAGGGTGGCGAGGCCGGCGATGTCGGTGATGCGCAGCATCGGGTTGCTGGGGGTCTCGACCCAGACCATGCGCGGGGCGCGCTCTTCGATCGCGGATGCCACGGCATCCAGATCGCTCATGTCGACCACGCGCAGCTTCACACCCCACGGGCCGAGCACCCGCGCGAGCAGGCGATAGGTGCCGCCGTACACGTCGTTGCCGAGCAGCACCTCGTCGCCGGGCTGGAGCGCGGCGCGCAGCAGCGCGTCTTCGCCGGCGAGCCCCGAGGCGAACGACAGCGCGCGAGCGCCCCCCTCGAGGGCGGCGATCTGCGTCTCGAGCGCGGTCCGCGTGGGGTTGCCGCTGCGGCCGTACTCGTAGCCGCCGCGGAGCCCGCCGATGCCGTCCTGCGCGTACGTCGTCGAGACGTGGATCGGCGGGATGACCGCCCCCGTGCTCTCGTCGGGCTCTTGACCGGCGTGGACGGCGAGGCTGTCGAAGCCGCGGGCGGCGTCGTGGGTGCTCATGCGGGGTGCTCCTCGGAAGGGGTCGGAAGAAGGGATGCCACGGGTGCAACGTCGTAGCCGCGCTCGATCATCCAGTCGTCGTCGAAGATCTTGCTGAGGTAGCCGCGACCGTGATCGGGAAGGATGACGACGACCACGGCGTCGGCCGGCAGCTCCCGCGCGACACGCAGGGCACCGACGACCGCCATGCCACTGGAGCCGCCGACGAGCAGCCCCTCTTCGCGAGCGAGCCGGCGGGTCATCTCGAACGACTCGGCGTCGGAGACGCGCTCGTACTCGTCGACGAGGGTCGGATCGAAGGCCGCGGGCCAGAAGTCCTCGCCGACGCCCTCGACGTCGTAGCCGTGGATGTCGTCACCCGAGTAGATCGAGCCCTCGGGGTCGACCCCGACGATGCGCACCGCCGACCCGGCGACCTCGCGGAGGTACCGGCCGGTGCCGGTGATCGTGCCGCCCGTGCCGACGCCGGCGACGAAGTGGGTGAGCCGCCCCTCGGTGTCGCGCCAGATCTCTGGACCGGTGGTCTCGTAGTGGCTGCGCGGACCGTTCGGGTTGGCGTACTGGTTGGGCTTGAAAGCGCCGGGGATCTCGCGCACCAGGCGGTCCGACACGCTGTAGTACGAGTTCGGATCGTCGGGCTCGACGTTCGTGGGGGTCACGACGACCTCCGCACCGTACGCCCGCAGCACCGCCCGCTTGTCTTCGGCGACCTTGTCGGGCACGACGAAGACGCAACGGTATCCGCGCTGCTGCGCGATGAGGGCGAGGCCGACGCCGGTGTTGCCGCTGGTGGGCTCGACGATCACTCCGCCGGGCTGCAGCAGACCGTCACGCTCGGCGGCGTCGACGATGTTCGCGGCGATCCGGTCTTTGGCCGAGCCGCCGGGGTTGAAGTACTCGATCTTCGCGAGCACCGTGGCGGCGATGCCGTCGGTGACGCGGGAGAGACGGACGAGGGGGGTGTTGCCGACGAGGTCGGCGACGCTCTGGGCGTAACGCACGATGGAGTCCTGGAGGTTGGTGCGCCCGAGGCGGGCGCGGCTGACGGGGTCGTCGAAAAAGAACGCGGGGGCGTTCAGCGACAACAGCGACAGGTCAGCACGCCGTCAGCATACCCGAGGAGCCCGCGTCACGACACGGCGCCGAGAAACTCCTCGAAACTCTGGGCCGGGCGGCCGGTAACGCGCTCGACATCGCCCGAGACGGCGGCTTGGTCGCCGCTCGCGATCGAGGTGTACGTGCTCACCCACGCATCGACCTGCCAGCGCGGGGCGCCGTAAGCGGCCCGCGAGGCGTACGCCTCTTCGACCGTCTCGTCGACGAAGCGCACGCGGTGGCCGCGGACCGCCGAGATCTTCTCGGCGACCTCGGTCATGGTCAACGCCTCGGGCCCCGTCAGGTCGTACGTCACGTCGGCGTGCGCGGCCGGATCGAGCAGAACTGCGACCGCCGTGGCGGCGACGTCGGCGCGCGAGACGAGCGAGCAGCGCCCGTCGCCCGCGGGACCGCGGATCACGCCGTCATCGCCGGCGAAGAGCTCCATCATGTCCATGTAGAAGTTGTCGCGCAGGAACGTCCAGCGCATCCCCGATCCGCGGATGATCTCCTCGGTGGCGGCGTGGTCGCGCCCCAGGGTGAAGACGGCGTCCGGGGCGGCGGCGAAGAACGACGTGTAGACGATCGAGCGCACGCCCGCCTCCGCGGCGGCCTCGACGAAGGTGCGGTGGTGCTCGACGCGGTCGGCGGTCTCCGACGCCGACACCATGAACAACGTGTCGACTCCCCGCAGGGCCGTGCGGGCGGCATCCGCGTCGGAATAGCGCGCGACGTGCACCTCGGCTCCCTCGAGCGACGGCGCACGCGACGCGTCGCGCACGACGAGACGCTGCGGGATGCCACGGGCGGCGAGGTCTCGTGCGACCCGACCCCCCACAGCTCCGGTGGATCCGGTGACGGCGATGACGGGCGGCGTGGACATTCGGCCTCCGGGGACGAGTGGGCGGTGCTTCCAGCGTAAGCCGGTTCGCCGTCCCTTGGCCGAGAGATGCCTCAGGAGCGGGGTGCGACCAGTCGCGCCACGCGGACGCGGACCGAGGACGGGACCTCGTCGTCACCCGCGCCCCGCGCCGCCGTCGCGACGGCGGCGGCCACGACGGCCGCATCGTCGTCGGAGGACACGCCGATGCAGACGGTGATGGCGCGCGCGCCGCCGGTCTCTTCGACCTCGGCGAGCGAGCCCTCGACGTCGGCCACGTGCTCGATCGCGCGGGCCACGACGGGGCGGGCCGAGTAGCATTCCCGCACGCCTTCGACGGCGGTCACGGCGAGATCGATGCGCGGGGCGAGCTCCGCTGCGGAGATGGTCGTCATCGGTCTTCCCCCTCGTCGAGGTGCACGTCACCGACGGTGACATCCACTCGTCCGACCCGAAGGTCGCCGTGTCGTTCGATGGCCGAGCGGATGCCGTCGCGCATCTCGTCGACCGCCGTGTTCATCGCGCGTCCGAAACGCACGCTGACGGTGACCCGCACATCGAGGGGAGCATCGGGTTCGGGCTGGTCGAGGCGCACTCGCCCCACCATCAGCCCCTCGATGCCGTCCCCGACCGTGCGGATCAGCTCGTACAGCGCACCCTCGGTGACGACCAGCTCGGTCCCGTCGTCGGTGCGCGCGAGGGGGATGTCGCGGCCGGCTCGGAACTCGCGCATGACCTCGCGCATGATGTTGTCGTACCAGGACTCCGAGATCGGCTCGGCCGCCTGCTCCTCCACGATCTCGCGGGAGAGCCGTCCCATCCGCTCCATCGACGCCAGAATCGCCTGACACTCGGCGTTGCGCTCGATCGCGGGGATACGGGGGATGCGTCCGCGATCGAGGTACGCGGAGAGGTCTTCGAGGGAGTGTCCCGACCCGCCGATGTCGTCGTTGGTCTCGCTCATTGGGGTCACCTCCACTCCTCCATGCGTTCCAGAACCGTTTTCCTCGCTCGCGCGAGGCGCCCGCGCACGGTGGCGGCGGACTCGCCCACTTCGACGGCGATCTCGTCGTAGCTGTGCCCACCGACCTCGCGCAGCACCCACACCACGCGGAGGTCCTCGGGCAACTCGCCCAGGATCTTCTTGAGCGCGTCCATCTGAGAAGATGCCACAACCGCGCGCTCCGGGTCATCGCGACCCGAGACCATCTCCTCGTCGATCTCTTCGGAGATCTTGCGCGAACGCAAGCGGTCGGTGGCCTTGCGCGACACGATGGTCGTCAGCCAGCTTCGCACCTTCTCGGGATCGGTGAGATCCGGAAGACGCCGCCACGCCGTGATGAGGGCCTCTTGCACGCAATCGTCGGCGTCGGCGCGCGAGCCCGTGAGCCTGGTCGCGAACGCGACGAGGAACGGCGCATGCCGACGCACCAGCACCCCGAAGGCGAGCTGGTCGCCGTCGGCCGCGCGCGACGCGAGGAAAGCGTCGGTGGCGGAGGTCAAAGAGGGCATCGAGGTTCCTGTCAGCAATCACTCAGGCTCGACCCGTGACGTTTCACGAACCGGGCTCGTCCATATAGCGAAACACCTCGGGGTCGGAACGCTCCGGGATCTTGACGAAAGGACCTTCCTCATGGCACAGAACTCCTCCCTCCCCACCTCGACCCGTACCGACGCCGGCAAGACCGTCATCGTCGACGCCGTCGTGGCCAAGGTCGCCGGCATCGCCGCGGCCGAGGTTCCCGGTGTCCACGCCCTCGGCGGAGGAGCAGCCCGCGTCATCGGCAACATCCGCCAGGCCGTCGGGGCGAAGGACTACGCGCAGGGCGTGAGCGTCGAGGTCGGCGAGACCGAGGTCGCCGCCGACATCGCGATCCAGGTGGAGTACCCCGAGCGCATCCAGAAGGTCGCGGCGAACGTGCGCTCGGCCGTGGAGAAGGCCATCACCGAGATCGTCGGCATGAAGGCCGTCGAGATCAACGTGACGGTCGTCGACGTCTTCATCCCGGGCGATGACACCGACGACGACGAAGAGGCGCGCGTCCACTGACGTCGCCCCGGCCCGCGGGACATGCTCCCGCGGGCCTTCGTCGTCGTCGCGGGTCGTCAACCCGCTCGATGGATGTCGGAAGCCGCCGCTATTGTCGGCTCATCCCCGATCCAGAAGGACACTCATGCGCATCGCCCTCACCGGTTCGTCCGGAAAGCTCGGCTCGGTCGTCGCCCGCGAGCTGCGTGCCGCCGGCCACGATGTCATCGGCCTCGACGTCCGCGGAGAACGCGGCCCGGGCTTCGTCCAGGTCGACCTCACCGACTACGGCCAGGTCATCGACGCCCTCACCGCCGTGAACGACCAGCACGACGGCTTCGAGGCCATCGTGCATCTCGCGGCGATCCCGGCACCCGGCATCCGCTCCGACATCGCGACCTTCCACAACAACATGGCGAGCACCTTCAACGTCTTCTGGGCGGCGACACGTCTCGGCATCCAGAAGATCGTCTCCGCGTCGAGCGAGACCGTCCTCGGTCTTCCTTTCGACGTGCCGCCCCCGTACATCCCGGTCGACGAGGAGTACGCACCGCGACCCGAGTCGGTCTACTCGCTCGTGAAGACGCTCGAAGAGCGCCTGGCGGTGGAGCTCGTGCGCTGGAACCCCGAGCTGTCGGTCACCGCGCTGCGGTTCTCGAACGTGATGGTCCCCGAGGACTACGCGGAGTTCCCCTTCGACGACGACGCCCGCACCCGCAAGTGGAACCTGTGGGGCTACATCGATGCGCGTGACGGTGCGCAAGCCGTGCAGCGCGCCCTCGAGACAGCGCCCGCGGGCTTCGACACCTTCATCATCGCTGCGGCCGACACGGTCATGACGCGGCCCAACGCCGAGCTGGTCGCCGAGGTGTTCCCCGGCGTCGCCACGCACGGCGATCTGGGTGAGAACACCACGCTGCTGTCGATCGACAAGGCCCGCCGCCTGCTCGGATTCGACCCGCAACACTCCTGGCGCGACGCGCGCTGACGTCGGACCCGGGTGCGACGGCACCCGGGATCCGGAGCATGACAGACTCGCCGGATGGACGCCGACGCACAGACTCCCCCCGCTTCGCCGACGCCCGCGGCGGACGAGCCGGTCATCCCCCTCCCGAACGCCCGCGAGAAAGAGGTCAGTTTCGTCGCGCGCAGCGGTGCGGTGGTCACCCTCCGACTCATCGACACGGGACGATTCGAGCTCAAGCTCGACACGCGGGGCGACTACACCGCGGTCCTCCTCCATGACGGAGAGAGCTTCGAGCTGCACCCCGCCCCCGGCGTCCACGCGCTCGGCGGAACGGGCCTGACGGCGACCCAGATCTACGAGGGGTTCTGAGCGGCGACGCAAGCCCCACGGTCCGACCTTCGCGACGGGATTGACTGAGGTCTTCGATCCCCGGGAGGACCGCCGTGAGCCACGACGCCGACAGCTACGACATCGCCGTGATCGGAGCGGGCCCCGCGGGCACGGCCGCCGCCTTGCGAGCGGCGGAACTCGGCGCCTCCGTGGTCGTCCTCGAAGCCGGCCGCGTGGGCGGGACCTGCGTCAACACGGGCTGCGTTCCCACGCGAGTGCTCGCGAAGGCCGCGCGCCTCATGCGCGAGACGCGCTCCGCGGACGACTACGGCATCGTCGTGGACGAACCCCACGTCGACTGGTCGGCGGTGGTGTCGAGGGTGCACGAGCGAGTGGATGCCGTGCGCTCTATCAAGCGCGAGGCCGAGCGCTTCGCGCACGCCGGGGTGGATCTGGTGCACGAGGGCCGGGCGCGCTTCGCCGACGACCACACGCTCGTGCTCGACAGCGGCCGCCGCATCCGTGCGGAGTCGATCCTGATCTGCGTGGGCGGGCACTCCCGTCGCCTGCCGATCCCCGGAGCCGAGCTCGCCACCGTCCCCGAGGACGTGCTCACCCTGACCGAGCTGCCCCGCCGCGTCGCCGTCATCGGCGCCGGCAACACGGGCGCTCAGCTGGTGACGGTGTTCCGCTCCTTCGGCTCAGAGGTCACCCTGCTCGATGTCGCACCGCGTGTGCTCATGGCATCCGACGCCGCCATCTCCCGGGTGATCGCCGATTCTCTCTCGGAGCACGGCGTCGACGTGCGGACCGGGATCGAGACGGTCGAGCGCATCGACCGTGCCGCCGACGGATCGCTCACCCTCGCCTGGAGCGAGGACGGCTCCTCTCGGACCGTCGACGTCGACGTCGTCATCATGGCGACCGGGTGGCCCGCCGACGTCGAGGACCTCGGCCTCGAGAACGTCGGCGTCGAGGTGGAGCGCTCGGCCATCCCGGTCGACCGCTACTTCCGGACGATCGTTCCGCACATCCTCGCCGTCGGCGACGCGAACGGCCGCGACATGCTCGTCCAGGCGGCGCAGTTCGAGGGCGAAGCGGCGGCTGAGAACGCCGTTCTGGGCGCCAACCGGCGCACCCCGCACCACCTGCTGCCCGCGGGCGGGTTCACCGATCCCGACTACGCGGGCGTCGGCTTGACCGAAGAGCAGGCGCGGGACCGCGACCCCTCGTGCGTCGTGGCGACCGTCCGCTTCGCCGACCTCGACCGCGCGGTGATCGACGACCGCGAGCGCGGTTTCCTCATGCTCATCGCCGACCGTCGCCGCGAGTTGGTGCTGGGGGCGCACGCGGTGGGCGAGAACGCCGTCGAGGTCATCCAGTCGGTGACCACGGCGATGGCGGCCGGCATCGACGTGTCGACGCTCGCGGGAGTGCGCTTCGCGTACCCCACCTACAGCGCGGTGATCGGCAACGCGGCGCGCGCTCTGCTGCACGCGGACTCCCCCGCCCTGCTGGAGTGACACACTGAATCCGTGCCCGCCGATCCCGTGACGACCCCGCAGACCGCCGACCCCTCGGGTGCGAGGGAAGACGCGCCCGCGCGTCGGGGTCGCCCGGGTTACGACCGCGAGGGACTGCTCGCCGTGGCCGTGCAGTTGTTCAACGAGCAGGGGTACGACGCCACCAGCGTCGCCGACCTCGCCAAACGCCTCGGGCTGACCAAGTCGGCGCTCTACCACCACTTCTCTTCGAAGGAGGAACTGCTGGCGGTGGCCCTCGAGGCCGCACTCGGCGGTCTCGAGGCCGTCCTCGATGAGCCCGGCGCGCGCGAGGGTGCGGCGTCCGATCGCCTGCGCTTCGTGCTCACGGGGGCGACCGACGTGCTCGTCGCGCAGCTCCCCGCGGTGACCCTCCTGCTGCGGGTGCGGGGCAACAGCGCCGTCGAGCAGGCCGCGCTCGAGCGTCGCCGCGTCTTCGACCATCGCGTGACGAGCCTCGTCGCCGAAGCCCAGGCCGAGGGGAGCGTGCGCGACGACGTCGATGCCGCGGTCGCCGCCCGCCTGCTGTTCGGCATGATCAACTCCGTCGTCGAGTGGTACCGTCCCGGCGGCGGCGTCGACGGCGATCGTCTCGGCGCCGACATCGTGCGCATCGCCCTCGACGGCCTGCGCACCGCCTGACGGTCGTCGCGCGAAGAGGCGGGCCCGCGCCACGCGCAGGGCCGCCTCTCGGCATCCGGGATCACGCCCTCAGGTCGACGCCCTTCGTCTCTTTGATGAGCGAGACGGCGCCGAGCGAGATGAGCGCGGCGACGGCGATGTACAGACCGATGGTCCACGAGGCGCCGGTCGAGCGCAGCAGCGCTTCGGCGATCATCGGGGCGAAAGCTCCGCCCATGATCGCGCCGAGGGCGTAGCCGATCGAGACGCCCGAGTACCGCACGTTCGCGGGGAACATCTCGGCGTACAGCGCCGCCTGCGGTCCGTACGACAGGCCGAGGCCGAGCGTCATCACGAACAGCGCGACGAAGTACCAGACGATGTTCGCGGTATCGATAAGGAACCACATCGGCACGGCCCACACGGCCAGCAGCAGGTAGCCGAGCTGGAAAGTCCGCACGCGGCCGAGACGGTCCGAGAGTCGGCCGCCCCACAGGGTGAAGCCGAGCCAGCCGAAGGATGCCAGGGTCGTGGCCAGCAGCACGGTCGGGCGATCCATGCCCAGCGCCGAGACGGAGTAGGTCGCGAAGAACGCGATCAGCAGGTAGCCCGCGGCGTTGTTGCCGATGAAGACGAATGCCGTCAGGACGACCTGGCGCCAGTTCTTGCGGAACAGCTGGCCGAGCGGAGCCGACGACTCCTTGCGGCGGCGCACGAGGTCTTCGAACACGGGGCTCTCCTCCACCGCGCGGCGGATGACGTATCCGACCACGATGAGCACGATCGAGAAGAGGAACGGCACGCGCCAGCCCCACGCGAGGAAGGCCTCCGCCGACATCGACGAGGTGAGGATCCACAGGGTCGCGGTGGCGAGGATCATGCCCACCGGCACACCGATCTGCGGGTAGGCGCCGAAGTAGCCGCGGCGGTTCACCGGGGCGTGCTCGACCGAGAGCAGCGCCGCGCCGCCCCACTCGCCACCGGCCGAGAAGCCCTGCAGCACGCGCAGGAGAATGAGCAGGACGGGGGCGGCCACGCCGATCGCGGCGTAGGTGGGCAGCACGCCGATGAGGGCCGTCGAGACGCCCATCATGATGAGGGTGAGCACGAGCATCTTCTTGCGGCCGAGGCGGTCGCCGAGCCAGCCGGCCACGACGGCGCCGAGCGGGCGGAAGAGGAACGAGATGCCGATCGTCGCGAACGACAGCACCTGCGCGATGGCCGGGTCGGTCTGGGCGAGGGGTGCGAGGAAGAGCGGCGCGAGCACGAGCCCGGCCGCTTGGGCGTAGATGAAGAAGTCGTACCACTCGATCGAGGTGCCCACGAGGGTGCCGGCGAGAACGCGCCGTTCCTCTCGTTTCATCCCGGTGGCAGGGGCGGATGCCGAGGTCAGCGAGGCCATGAGAACTCCGTCGTTCTGTGGGGCAGGGTGTGAGGACTCGACCAGAACCTGTTACCGACCGAGCGTTCAGTAATAGTGTCAGAGGGACACGCCCCCGACAAGAGGGAGCCCGAAGGAGAACCCATGACGCCCTGGACCATCGTTCCCGGAGCCCTCGACGACCGGCTGGGCATCACCGTGACGGAACAGTCGGCCGATCGGGTCTGCGCGTGGATGCCCGTCGAGGGCAACACGCAGTCCCTCGGCCGCCTGCACGGTGGCGCGACGGCCGCGCTCTCCGAGGCCGTCGGCTCGTGGGCGGCCATGATCCACGCGTCGATGCTCGGCATGGTGTGCGTCGGCGTCGACCTGAACATCACGCACCATCGTGGCGCGACCGGGGGCTGCATCCACGCCACAGCCACGCCCGCTCATCGCGGTCGCCGGCTGGCCACCTACGACGTCCGTGTGGTCGACGACCAGGACCGCCTCATCGCGACGGCGCGGATCACGAATCTGCTGGTCGCCCCCGACTGAGCACCCCGGCGTCGTCTCGGGGCACTGCCCGTCTCTGCCATTCTGGATCGCATGACGAAGATCCGAGGGGTTGCGCCGCCCCCAAGCGGCGCAACCCCTCGCCCGTCGTCGTCAGACCCGAACATCGGACGACGGGCGTATGGGTGCCTTCTCGAAGCCGGAGTCGGCACCCACCCCCGCATATGTCGTGTCCGCCGCGCACCTTTCCTTACACACGGTCCGAAAATTCTTTTTCCGCCTTCTTCTGTAAGGTCCGCGACCGCCCCGACACAGCCCCGGTACACGCACGAGGAAAGACAGCCGTGACGGACGACGCGGATTTCGTGGCGCTCTTCCGTGAGCACTACAACGCCGTTCGGCGATTCATCGAACGACGCGTGTCGGACCGCGAGGCTGCGGACGACCTCACGATGGAATGCTTCGAGATCGCGTGGCGCAAGCGCGATCCGCGAGAGCCGTTCGGTTTGCCGTGGCTGTACCGCACGGCGCGGAACCTCATCGCGAACGAATACCGACGACGAGACCGAGAGGGGGCACTGTGGACGCACATCGAGGACCAGGTGCGCACCCTCTCGAACGCGTCGGAGGGCGAGATGATCGATCGGCTCGTCGACGCGATCCGCGCACTCTCCGAGAAGGAGCGCGAGATCCTCTGGCTCACCTACTGGGAGGACCTCTCGGCCGCCGAGGTGGGTGTCGTCGTCGGGGCGAGCGCGGGGACCGTGTGGACGCGCCTGAATCGCGTCCGAGCCAAACTCCGCCCGCTCCTGTCCGACGGGCCCCTGTCCGCCGAGGAGGTGCTCGATGAACGACGATGACCTCGCGCGCGCGTTGCGCCGACTCGATCCCGCGCAGACGCCCCTCGACGCACCGATCCCCCTCGCCGCCGAGCGACGGGCTCGCGATTTCGCGAGAACGGCTCCACGAGCGCGCCGCCGACCCGTCTACGCCGTCTGGGGCTCGGCCGCCGCGGTCGTCGTCCTGGTCCTAACGATCGTCACCGGAGTCCTCTGGATGCCGAGTTCCCCGGCATCCGCTCTCACTCCCCAACCGCTCGCGTTCACCTCGATCTCCGAGGACGCGTCGGAGGTGATCGCGCAGGCGCAGCAACGGTTGACGGACGGCTCCGGCCCCTCCTCCCCCGAGCGGCGATCGTTGTCGCTCGGCTGGTACTTCAGCGGCTCGCCCGACGAGGCCGACGCGACGGTGTTCCGCCGCGAGTGGATCGACGTGCAGTGGAACGAGAACCTCTCCGGTTCGGTCGTGACCACCGCCGCCGAGGCCACCAACGCGGCGGGCGACACGGTGCCCGCGGGCGAGCCGACGCCGGGGACCGTGGTCGGCGACCTCCGATTCGTTCAGAACCAGTTCTCGCCGCTCTCCCCCACCGCCCCCGAGCCCACCGTCGAGGCGATGCGGGCACTCGTGCTCACGTCGACCGGCGCCGGAGACCAGCTGACGGCGGGCGACGCGATGCTCGGCGCCCGGGCGCTTCTGGGCGAGTGGACGCTCACCGGTCCGCAGCAGGCGGCCCTGCTCGAGGTGGTCGCGCAGGCTCCGGGTCTGCGGGTCGTCGGGTCGGCGTTCGATCGGCTGGGTCGTCCGGTGGTCGGTCTCGCCGCGGTGCCGTCCGGGCTGACCACCTCCGAGGCGACGCTGCTGCTCTCGGCCGACACCGGGCGCATCGTCGGCTTCGAGTCCGAACTGCTCGCCGACAATCCGAACCTCAAACTCCCGGCCGGTTCGATCACCGACTACACCCTCTGGGACGTCTCCGACAGAAAGGCGGACTCCGAATGACCACGACCGACGATCTGCACCCCGACATCGCCGCGGCTCTCGCCGAGATCCCCGGCGGGGTGGTCATCGACTCGCATCACGCGGAGTGGCCCGAGCTCGGCATGACCATGGACGCCCCATCCGAGCACGAGCGGGCGGTCGGAAGCTGCGCCGACGGCAACGTCTGCGCCTTCAGCGGATCGAGCCTCTCGGGGACGCGGGTCTCGTTCTCGTACTGCGGCACCTACTCGCCCGGCATCACCGTGCGCTCGATCGCCAACGCGCGATCCGCCGGGTACGTGCAGGCCCGGTCCTCGTCGGGATCGGTCCTCGCCACCGCGATCGCCACGTCGTGGGCGAACGTCTCGGGCACGGTCGCCACGCTGAACTGCGTCCCCTGAGCCCGGCTCAGCGCCAGGGACGTTCCGAGCGCCGACGCCAGTAGTCGACGGGGTCCGTGGTGAGGTCCGCCGGGGCGGCGGTCGGGCGCGCGCTCGCGCCGCGTCGCAGGTGCGTGGTCGTCGTGGCGCCGCTGAGCACGACGTCGGCCCACGGCTGCGCCAGCGCGGCGCCGAGCGAGAAGACGTCCACGGGCAGGCCGGATGCCGACGCCTCGAGGCGACTCCCGGGTTCGGCGTGGGCGAGCTCGCCGTTGGCGAAGACCTCTTTGACCACGACCGTCCAGCCGGCGTCGTGGGCGGTCTGCACCGCCGGAGCCACGGAGGGCTCGAGCAGATTCCAGGTGGACTGCACGACCGAGAACGGCGAATCCGAAAGGGCGAGGGCGGCGCGGATGACGGCCGCCTGGTGCGGTCCACTCGTGGACAGTCCGACGCGCACCCCGTCCGAGCGCAGACGGCGGAGTCTGCCCAGCACCTCCTCGTCGCCGAGGGCGGAGCTCTCCGGGGTCACGGAGTGGACCAGGTAGTAATCCGGAGCGGAGCCGAGCGCCGCGAGCGTCTCGGGCCACTGCCTGTCGAACATGGCCGCCGAGTGCTCTTTGCGCTCGTGCACGGCGGCATCCATCCTCCATCCGCCGACGTACTCGTAGCCCCACTTCGACCCGATCGTCAACTCGGCGCGGCGCTCGGGGTGTGCGTCGAGCCACGACCCGAGGAACTCCTCGGCCCGGCCGTAGGAGCGGGCGGCATCGACGTACCGGATGCCGAGTGCCCAGGCCTCGTCGAGCAGCTCGTGCGCGCGCTCGCGCAGGGCTTCGACCGAGCGCTCCGCGGGGTCGCCCAGGTCGCTGTCCCGCGCGGTCGTGATGTAGGCGGGGCGACCGACGGCGGCGAGGCCCAGGCCCAGCCGGGCGGAGGTGGCGTGCATCCCTCGACGCTAGCGTCCCGCGTGCGGGGCGCGTCAGCCGTTCCGGTGCCGACGCACCTCGATCGCACTCAGCAGGATGGCCGAGCCCGAGAAGACCACCGACACCGCGAGTGCGAGAGTGAGAGCGTCGGCGAATGTCGCCGGATCTCCCGCCGGGGAGCCCGCTCCTGCGGAGCCCGCCCCACCGGCGACCGCCAGCACGAAGGCCGTGCCGAGGACGGTCTGACCGATCGAGGACCCCACCCGCTGAGCCGTCTGGACCACTCCGCCGGCGACGCCGCCCCGCCGGGGATCGACGTCGGCCAGGGTCAACGTCTGGTTCGGCGTGACGATCGCGCCGCCCGCGATGCCGAGGACGAAGAGGGGAACGCACAGGCGCAGGATGACCCCCACCGGGTCCGTCGCCTCGGCCCCGACCTGAACCAGCAGTCCGAGGACGATCGTGACGCTCGTGAATACCGCGACGGCACCGACGAGGAGCGGTCGCCCCACCCGTGAGACGAAACGCCCCGCGACCGGAGCCCCGACGACGGAGCCGATCGCGTACGCCGTGACGCCGAGGCCGGACTGCAGCGCGGTGAAGCCGAGACCGTTCTGGTAGTACAGCGCGAGCACCAGCGGGATCCCGGTGTTGCTGCAGAAGAAGACGACCGCGAAGACGACACCCGTGACGAAGGACCGGACGCGGAACAGGCGCAGATCGAGAAGCGGCCCGGCATCCGCCCTCGTCAAACGCGCCTCGTGACGCACGAGCGCGAAGAGGAAGCCCGCGGCGGGAAGGAGCAGGAGAAGCGTGAGCGGGCCGCCGCTCTGCCCCGTCTCGACGATCGGGAACAGCAGACACAGCACGCCCGCACCGAGCAGCATCGCGCCGAGCACGTCGACGCGCCGACCGGATGTCGTGGAGGACGGCTCGTCGGCCGGGACCCAATGCCGAGCGAGCAGAACGGCGGCGATTCCGACCGGCACGTTGATGAAGAACACCAGACGCCACCCGATCTCGGGCCCTCCCGCCGCGATCGCGAGACCCGCGATGACCGGGCCGAGGGCGGTTCCCGCACCGACCGTCAGCCCCAGCCGCCCGAAGGCGCGCCCCCGCTCCCACGCGGGGAACGCGTTCTGGATAAAACCCGAGACCTGCGGCCCCATCATTCCCCCGAAGAGCCCTTGGACGACCCGCGCCGCGATCAGCAGGCCCGCGTTCGGGGCGAGACCCACGGCGGCGCTCGCGATGACGAACCCGAGGACGGCGATCGTGAAGATGCGCCGCCGCCCACGCTGATCGCCCAATCTCCCACCGATGACCGGGACGAGCGCGAAGGCCAACACGTACCCCGTCACGATCCACTGCAGCTCGCTCGCGCCCGCTCCGGTGGAGCGCCCGATCGACGGCAGCGCCACGTTCGTCACACTGACGTCGAGGAGGGCGGCGAACTGCCCCATCAGCATCACCGAGAGAGCGCGCCAGCGGCGCGGGTCGGGAGCGGGGGCGGATGCCGTCATGCGGTGCCCACTGTCGGACCGGGGTCCGCAGCGGCACGGGAGAACGGCATGGGCCGAGCCTATGCCTGCGGTGGAGGGCCGGGGCCGCTCACGCGGGAACACGTCGGCCGGGATACGGGTTGACCCCGGGGACGGATGACGAGCGGGACGGCCATGACCTACAGAGACCCTTACGACAACGGCGCGCAGCCGATCTGCCCCTCGTGCGGTGTCACGATGCACCCGCTGCTCGAACAGGGCGGCGGGGCCGACGAGTGCCGCGAGTGCGGCTTCCAGCTGGAGTGGCCCACCCCGGGGCATGCCCGCGACGAAGACGACGATCGGCCTCGCGACCGCTGGGCCGAGGAGTCCTAGCCGAGCGAAACGGCCCGTCACGAGAACAGGGTGGGCGAAGAGAACAGGTCGACATGGCGCGGATCGTCCTGTTCCCCGCGCATCGCCTGTTCTCGTGACACGGACGCCGCGGCGGCGGGCTCAGCGCTCGAGCACCACCGCGAGGCCCTGCCCCACGCCGATGCAGATCGCCGCGACCGCGACGCCGCCGCCGCGGCGTTTCAGCTCGTGGGCCGCGCGCGCGATGATGCGGCCGCCCGAGGCGCCGAGGGGGTGACCGATCGCGATCGCCCCGCCGTTCTCGTTGAGGCGAGCCGGGTCGAGCTCGGTCCACAGCTTCGCGCACGCGAGCGTCTGCGACGCGAACGCCTCGTTGAGCTCGACGAAGGTCACGTCGGCCCACGTCTTCCGGCGCGCGCGAGGGCGCGGTTGGCCGCCTCGACGGGGGCCACACCGAACACGTCGGGGTCGTTGCCGAACGCGGCCCGGCCGGCGATGCGGGCCAGGGGCTCGGCGTCCATCGCCCCTTCCGCGCCCAACAGCACGGCCGAGGCGCCATCGTTGATGGGCGAGGAGTCGCCCGCGGTGACCGACCCGCCCTGACGGAAGGCGGGGCGCAGACCCGCGAGCCTACCGATCGTGATCCCGACGGTCATGATCCGTCGCGTGGGGACGCGGGCGACGTAGACGATGTCGGCGCCGTCGAGCACGGCCGACGAGACGCTCTCCCGCACCTCGCGCGACAGGCGCTCGAGGTGCGGCTGAGCCAGCGCCGGCAGCGACAGCGCGGAGGTTAGCTGAAACCGAGCTCGAGGACGCGCGGCGTGAGCGAGAAGACCCGACCGTCGGCACGCACGTAGCCGAGAGTCCCGAGCGTCTGAGGGAAGCGGCGGGCGGCGGCACGGGTCAGATCGGCGCGACGGGCGACGTCGCTGAGCGTCAGCGCCGGGTTCTCGGCGTCGAACGCCCGGGTCACTTCGAGACCGCGAGCGAGGGATTGGATGAACTCTCCCGAACCACTCACGCGGCTCACCCTATCGGGGTACGCGGCGGCAGCCACACGGTCCCGCGGCGACAAAACGAAAGCCGCCCCGGAGGACGGCTTCGCGAAGAATCTGTAGCGGGAGCGGGGCTTGAACCCGCGACCTCACGATTATGAGTCGTGCGCTCTCACCAACTGAGCTACCCCGCCGCACGGCATCCAGGATTCCGATGAGGATGCCTTGAGCCCCGAGTCAGGATTGAACTGACGACCCCTTCCTTACCATGGAAGTGCTCTGCCACTGAGCTATCGGGGCGTACCCGGATCGCTCCGGGCAACTAGAAGAGAATATCAGACCTCGACACTCTCTTACGAATCGAGGTCAGCCGCCGGCGTGCTGGCGCAGCCACGCGATCGGGTCGATCGGGGTCGTGCCGTTCTGCAGGATCTCGACGTGCGTGTGCGCGCCGAACGAGCGACCGGTGTTGCCGGTGCGTCCGAGGAACTGTCCGACGTGGACCTTCTCGCCCGGGGTGACCTGGAGCGAGCCGTACTGCATGTGTCCGTAGCGGCTCGAGACGAGCTGACCGTCGATCACGTGGTCGATCAGGACGGTCACGCCGAAGGCGCCGCCCTGCTCGGTTGCGATACGGACGGTGCCGTCGGCGATCGCCTGCACGGGCGCGCCCTCGCCGGGGACGAAGTCCGCACCCTCGTGGAAGCCGCCGTCGCGCATGCCGAAGCCGTACGAGATCGACACGCCGACCGCGAAGGGCCATTGGATGGGCGCCGTCGGGTCGTTGACGTAGAAGTTCGTGGGGTACTTGATGCCCGAGTCGACGGCCATCTTGGAGTACGTGGTGGCGCTGTAGCCGTCGGCGCGGTCGACGACCGCGGCCTGCGACTGAGCGGGCGCGACGTAGGCCTGGATCGCTCCGTCGGCCGAGGCGACGTCTCCGCCGACCGCGAGACGGGTCGTCGCGGTGTCGGACGCGGGGGCGGTGATGCTGTCGGTGCCGCTCGCCGAGGCGATGGCGCTCACGGGCATGGTCATGCCGACCGTGAGGAGTCCGACGACGCCCATGACGCCGACCGAGAAGGACGTCGCCGCGATGCGGCGGACGTTGCGGCGGGTGCGGGGGGCGGCTGCCGCGGGCAGACCCTCCGAGACGGGCTCGGGAGCCGGGGTGACCGGCGCCGCCTGCTGTGTGGGCGTCTCGCCGGTGAACGAGAACAGGCGCGCGGCGGTCGCGAACTCGTCCGCGGCCGTCTCGTCGGCGCTGTCCGCGGCGGCGGCCTGCTGTTCGATCGCGGGCTGCGCGATGACCGGCTTCGGCGTCTGGCGCGCGACGGGCTCGGACACCGACTCAGCGACCGGCTCCGCCACGACGGGGGTCTCGTCGACCGTGGAGTCGAGGATGACCGACGCCTGGGGGCGACGACGCGCGCGGCGGCTGGCGGGAAGGGTGATGGGAGAGGTCGGCAGCGACACCGGGGTGGTCGCGACGGCGCCGTCCGCGCTCTGCAGGATCACGGCGACGTCGTCGGAACGACGCTGCTCGTCGACGACGGTGACCTCGAGGGCGTCGGAGGACGCGGCATCCGGGGTCTGCTCGGCGGGAGTCGCGGCGGTGTCGCTCGACGGCAGGGTGGGCTCGATGGTCGCGGCGATGACGGTCCCGACGACCGCGGCGGCGACGCTCTCGATCAGCTCGGGCTGAGAGGCGGCCTCGGCGTCGACCGGGGCGGGGTCGGCGGCCTGGGGGGAGGACGCGGGGGCGTCGAGCGTGGCGACGGGGGTCTCGCTCGCGGAGCGACGGCGCATCTCGGCTCGGGTCAGCCGGGGGGTCGTCTCGGGAGCGGGCGTGGGGAGGGGGCGACGAGACCGCCGGGTGGCGGCGGGCTCAGTCTCAGAGGCTTCTGACGGCAACGCGGAAGGGCTCTCGTGTCGTGTCGCGAAAAGCGACGGCTTCGGGCTGGGGGGCTTGGCCATCTCCGCAGGTTCGGGTTGCGGAAGATAACGAACTGGTAAACACCCTACCTCGGCTGGTCTGGGAATGCCATGAGCAGACCCTCTGTCAGCGCTCGTAGTCCAGCAGCGGCTCGAGACGGTCGTAGAAGTCCGGTCCCGCGGCGATCACCATGCCGTTTCCGGGCCGGCCTCCGGGTGCGCCTCCGACGGTCCCGCCCGCCTCCGCCACCAGCAGCGCGCCGGCGGCGTGATCCCACGGCTGCGTCCCGCGCTCGTAGTAGGCGTCGACGCGTCCGGCGGCCACCGAGGCCAGGTCGAGGGAGGCCGCGCCGATACGGCGCACGTCCCGGGCGATCGGCATGACGCGCGAGAGCTGCGCCAGGGCCGGGCCGTGCGTTTCGGGGTTGTACCCGAAACCGGTCGCGACGAGGCCTCCGGCGGGCCCCACCTCGCTGACCGCGAGGCGCTGGTCGCCGAGCCAGGCTCCCCCACCGCGTGAGGCCCGGAAGAGTTCGCCGGTCACGGGGTTGAACACGGCCCCGGCGAGCGCGGTCCACGCCGCGGTCTCGGCAGTCCCCTCGACGGCGGCGATGCTCACGGCCCACGCCGGGATCCCGTACGCGTAGTTGACGGTGCCGTCGATGGGGTCGACGACCCACGTGATGCCGCTCGTGCCCTCTTCGGCCCCGGACTCCTCGCCGAAGAAGCCGTCGTCGGGCCGCTCGCGCGCGAGCTCGGCGCGGATGAAGGCCTCGACCTCCCGGTCGGCGGCGGTGACGATGTCGGCGGCGGCCGATTTGGTGGCAGCGACGGTCACCCCCTCCCGGCGCCGACGGTGGGCCAGTTCCCCGGCCTCGCGAGCGATACGCGTGGCGATCTCGAGCAGGTCGGCTGCGGAAGTCATGGCATCCAGGCTACGTGCGCCACCCCCTGCGACGAATTCGTCCCCGTGGTTAGCGTGGGGCCATGACCGCTTCGGATTCTCGCCGGTACGACGTCGTCATCGTGGGGGGCGGGCACAACGCCCTCGTCTCCGCGGCCTATCTCGCCCGGGCAGGGCGACGCGTGGTGGTGATCGAGAGATCGGATGCCGTGGGCGGCGCCGCCGTGTCGGAGCGCCCGTGGGCGGGGGTCGATGCGCGACTGTCGCGCTACTCGTACCTCGTGAGCCTGCTGCCGCAGCAGATCATCGACGATCTGGGGCTCCGCCTCGAGCTGCGTCGTCGACGCTATTCCTCCTACACGCCCGACCCGACCGATCCCACCCGCGGCATCCTGGTGGACACCCACGATGCCGAGGCGACCGCCGCGTCGTTCGCGCGCACGACCGGCGACGCCGCTGAGGCCGAACGCTTCGCGGCGTTCGGCGCCCGGCTCGCCCCGGTGGCGAGGGCCGTCTTCCCCACGATGACCGAACCGCTGCCCACCGCTGACGAGGTGCGCGGGCGCGTGGGCGACGACGAGCTGTGGGATGCCTTGACGACCCGGCCCCTGGGGGATCTGCTGCGGTCCTCGTTCGACAGCGACCTGGTGCGGGGCATCGCCCTCACCGACGGCCTCATCGGCACGTTCGCGTCGTCCGACGACCCCTCGCTCGCGCAGAACCGCTGCTTCCTCTCCCACGTGATCGGCGGCGGAACCGGGGACTGGGACGTCCCGGTGGGCGGCATGGGCGCCGTCACGGCCGAGCTCGAGCGCGCGGCCCGCGAAGCGGGGGCCGAGATCGTCACGGGGGTCGAGGTCGTCTCGATCTCACCCGACGGCGACGTGCACACCATGACCGACCGCTCCGAGGTCTTCCACGGGAACCTCGTGCTCAGCGGTGTCGGCCGCGCCGTGCTCGATCGGCTCCTCACCGCGGGCGGAGCCGCGACGACCGGCGCCGACGAGCCCGAGGGGGCGCAGGTCAAGGTCAACATGCTGCTCTCGCGTCTGCCCCGTCTGCGGGACGAGTCGGTGACCCCCGAGGCCGCGTTCTCGGGCACGTTCCACGTCAACGAGACGATGACCCAGTTGGATGCCGCCCACGTGGCGGCATCCGGAGGGCTCATCCCCGAGCCGCTCCCGGTCGAGATCTCCTGCCACTCGCTCACCGATCCGTCGATCCTCGGCGACGAACTGCGGGCATCGGGCGCGCAGACGCTCACGATGTTCGGCCTGCAGGTTCCGCATCGCCTGATCGACGACACGGATGCCGTGGCCGCCGGCGCCCGCCTGCTCGCGGCCGCGCAGGCCTCGCTCGATTCCGTCCTCGCCGAGCCCCTGCGCGACTGCATCCTGCGGGCACCCGACGGTCGCTTGTGCATCGAGGCTCGGACGACACGCGATCTCGAGGAATCGCTGAACATGATCGGCGGCGACATCTTCCACGGCGCGCTGTCGTGGCCCTGGCTCTCGGCACCGGCCGACTCCCCCGCCGACCGCTGGGGCGTGGCGACCCCGCACGCGCGCGTGCTGCTGTGCGGCTCGAGCGCCCAGCGCGGCGGGGCGGTCAGCGGCATCGGCGGCCAGAACGCGGCGATGGCGGCGCTGGAGATCCTCGGTCGGTAGCGGGCGTCAATCGCGAGGGTCGTCCCGACGCGTCAGCAGGCAGATCATGGTCTGCACGGCATCCGTCAGGACGACCGTCGACGGACCCCCGTAGCCGAAGACGATGCCCGCGGGGAGGTCAGTCGAGGCGCCGGGCACCCCGTACGAGGTGAGAGGGGCCACGCGGACGCCCGCCTCCGCGAGCCGGTCGACCACGTCCTGCTCGGTCGCGGCCCCGGCCGCGGGGAACATGACCACGGCGTGCAGCCCACCGTCGGTCGCGGTGAGCTCCACCCCGTCGATCTCGGCGAAGGCTTCGAGCAGCAGCCGACGCCGGTGGCGATAGTCGCGACGGCGACGGGCCGTGTGCCGCGCGAGCGCGCCCTCGCCGAGGTACAGGGCAAGCGCGCGCTGCTGCACCTGCGACACCGGCGGGTCGAGGTCGGCCCGAGCCGCGACGAGGCGATCGCGCAGCTCGCCGGTGGCGACGATCCACCCGCTCCGCAACGCCGGGCTGAGGACCTTCGACAGGGTGCCGATCATGACGACCCGCGCGGGATCGAGCAGGTGAAGCGGGGGCAGCGGTGCCCGCCCGTGGGGGAACTCGCTGTCGTAGTCGTCTTCGACGATCACCGCGCCGGTGCGCGCGGCCCAGGCGAGCAGTCGCGCGCGGGCAGCGGCATCCAATCGCGTTCCGAGGGGGTAGTGATGGTGAGGGGTGACGACGAGGGCGTCCAGATCGGCGCGGGCCTCGACGGCGTCGAGATCGAGACCGTCGTCGAGGCGCACCGGGAACGGCACCGCCTCGACCCCCAGCCGGTGCAGGACCCGACGAACGCGCGGGTATCCCGGATTCTCGATGCCCACGCGGAGGGGGCGACCGACGTTCCGGGGCGTGAGCGCGAGCAGCGTCAGCAGCACCGCATCGCTCGTCCCCGCGGTCACGATGACCTCGTCGGGAACCACGTCGAGCCCGCGGGTGCGTCCGAGATGCCGGGCGATCTGGTCGCGCAGAAGCGGATCGCCCCGCACGTCGTCGACATCGGATGCCGGATCGACGCCTCCCGCCCGCCGCCACGCCGAGCGCCAGGCGGCGTCGGCGATGCCCGCGGTGTGCGGACGCCCGGGGCGCAGGTCGACGAGGGTGGGAGTCGTCGCCGGCGAGGGCCGGGGGCCCCTCTGGACCGGGCCGGTCGACGAGCCGACGACCTCGGCGACGACGGTCGCGCTCCCGGCGCGCGTCACCAGGTAACCCTCCCCCGCGAGGATCTCGTAGGCGGCCACCGCTGTCCCCCGCGCGATCCCGAGATCGGCGGCGAGCACGCGCGTCGAGGGGACCGGCTCTCCCCCGCCGGTGCGTCCCGACAGGATCGCCGCGCGCAGGTTGTGCGCGAGTTGCTCGTGCAGGGGCACGGACGATTCGCGATCCAGGATGCCGGCGGAGATCATGTCTCGGATTCTGTCACTGGTCCACGAGAATGCGGGAAAAGCGGACTATGACCTGGACCACGAACTCGCGTGGACTGAACCCATGACCGACCTGCCCCTGACCACCCTGACGCGCGTCCGCCGCGGCGCCCACCATCAGCGCACCGACCGCGCGGCCCTGTACGACGTGATCGACACGGCCCTGTACGCCACCCTCGCGATCGTCCGCGACGAACGCCCGGTCGCCCTTCCGGTGGGCATCGGTCGCGACGGCGACGACCTCCTCGTGCACGGCTCGACCGGCAGCGACTTCTTCCGCCGCATCGCCGCCGGAACCCCGGTGAGCCTGACGATCACGCACCTGATGGGCCTGAAGTACGCTCGCTCGCTCTTCGACAGCTCGATGCGCTACCGCTGCGCGGTCGTGCACGCGGTGGCATCCGTCGTCCCTCCCGAAGAGAAGGAAGTGGCTCTCCTCACCCTGTCGGAGCACCTCATGCCGGGGCGCAGCGAAGACGTGCGGCCCATGACCGCGCGCGAGATCGCCGCGACGATGGTGCTGCGCATCCCGCTGGCCGAGGCGAGCGTGAAGGACAACGCCGGCTCTCTCGTCGAGGTCGACGATGACGGGGAGGACCGCTCCGTCTGGGCCGGGATGCTGCCGTTGCGGGTCGTCGCCGGCGACCCCGTCACCTCGCCGCAGACGATGACGGGAACGCCGGTGCCGGAGTCGGTTTGCCGGGCCGCGCGCCGCGTCGACGCCTCGGGCACGGCCTGAAGCCCCGCCACAGCTCCTGCACTTCGCCCCCGCCGCCGGAATGAGCGCCTCACCCGCGCCCGTATGCAGGAGTTGTGCGCACGCTCGAGCGTGCCGACCTTCGCTCCCGCGGGAAGACCTGCCGGATCGCAGGAGAACTCCTGCATTCCGTCCCGCGAGGCGCCGCGACGCGCCCCGATCCGCGTTCCCGAGGGAGGTGTGGTCAGCGCGTGGATCCCGCACATCGGCGGGACGACGGAGGGCGGGGCCGCCACACGACGGCCCCGCCCTCCTCCGTTCTCAGCCGACCAGCGGCGGCACCTCGTACCGGCGCGGGGTGCCGAAGCGGTGCGCCGTGATCGACACGGCCTGCTCGCGCAGGAACGGCAGCAGTTCGACGTGCCCGGCACGGGTGACCTCGCCCGCGTACACGGCCACCGAGGGCGAGCCGTTCGTCGCCTCGGCCACAGCCATGGGCGACCCGCCGAGCAGGCGGACACGGCCCCCGGTGCGGGCGAGGCGCGCAGCGCGGCGACCCCAGTCCGCGGCGTCCTCCACCGCGACCCGAACTCCCACGCCCTCGAGCCACGCGCGCACGGCGGGCGAGAGCTCGCGCGCCGAGCTGACCGTCACCGTCGAGCGGGAGCGGACGCCCGCAGCGACCACGCGCACGAGAGCTGCCTCGGAGGCGTCTTCGAGGCGCACGGTCACGGGCACCGCGGCGTAGCGCAGCACGTTCTGCTCCGACTCCAGGCCGGTCACGTCGCGGGCCAGCGAGAACTCCTCGGCCCACGCGGCGGCGTCGCTCGAGAGGGCGGATGCCACCCACTCGCGGTCGGCGGCGGGCACCGCGGCCAACGCCGGCGCGGCAAGGGCATCGGGCGTGCGGGGCGCCGAGGTCTCGGCATCCGCCCATTCTCCGAACCCGAACAGGTAGTGCGGTCCGCCGGCCTTGGTGCCCGCGCCGACGGCCGACTTCTTCCATCCGCCGAACGGCTGACGCTGCACGATCGCGCCGGTGGTGCCGCGGTTGACGTAGACGTTTCCGGCCTCGATGCGCGAGAGCCACTGCTGGATCTCGGCCTCGTCGAGCGCGTGCAGGCCCGAGGTGAGGCCGTATTCGATCGCGTTGACGATCTCGATCGCCTCGTCGAGGGTCTCGGCGGTCATGATGCCGAGCACGGGTCCGAAGTACTCGGTGCGGTGGAACTCGCTGCCGGGCTGCACGCCCTCGCGGATGCCGGGGCGCCACAGCGACCCGTCGTGGTCGAGCTTCCGCGGCTCGACCACCCAGCGCTGGCCGGGCTCGAGGCTCGTCAGGGCCTTCAGCAGCTTGCCGTTGGCGGGCTCGATGAGGGGCCCGACGCGCGAGACCTCGTCCCACGGCAGGCCGACCTCGAGAGAGGTGACGGCGTCGACGAGCTGGTCGCGGAAGCGACGGGAGCGCGCGACGGATCCGACGAGCACGACGAGGGATGCCGCGGAGCACTTCTGTCCCGCGTGGCCGAAGGCCGACATCGCGACGTCCTTCGCCGCGAGGTCGAGGTCGGCGCTGGGGGTGACGATCACGGCGTTCTTGCCGCTCGTCTCGGCCAGCAGCGGCAGGTCCGGGCGGAACGAGCGGAACAGCTCGGCCGTCTCATACGCGCCGGTGAGCACGACCCGCTCGACCGCGGGGTGGGTGAGCAGCTGGCGACCGAGGTCGTTCTCCGACACCTGCACGAGCTTCAGCACCTCGCGCGGAACGCCGGCCTCCCACAGCGCCTCGACCATGACGGCGCCCGAGCGCTCGGCGAGGCCCGCGGGCTTGATGACCACGGCTGAGCCCGCGGCGAGCGCGGCGAGGGTGGAGCCCGCGGGGATCGCGACGGGGAAGTTCCACGGCGGGGTGACCACGGTCACGCCGACCGGGGTGAAGGTCGCGCCGTCGACGGTCTCGAGCGTGCGCGCCTGCTCGGCGTAGTAGTGGGCGAAGTCGATCGCCTCCGACACCTCGGGGTCGCTCTGCTCGATGACCTTGCCGCACTCGGCGCCCATGACCTCGAGCAGGTCGGCGCGGCGCTTCTCGAGGGCGTCACCCGCGCGGTGCAGGATCTCGGCGCGACCGGCGGCCCCGAGCGCGCGCCACGACGCGGCGGCGTCGGCGGCATCCTGGATCACCGCGTTCAGCGCGGTCTCGTCGGTGACCGTGTGGTCGGCGATGGTCTGCGCGCCGAGGGCCGACTCCTCCATGCGCGCGACGATCGCCCGCGACCAGTTGCGGTTCGCCTCGATCGCCGGGTCGGAGTCGGGGGTGTTGCGGAAGCCGTGCGTCGGCGCGGGGGCGGCGGGAGCCGTGCGGTCCTGCACGCGGTTGGACGCCGGCACTCCCGAGGGCATGTCGGCGAGCGAGGCGAGGAAGCGGTCGCGCTCACGCGAGAACAGCGCCTCGTGGGTGTCGAGGTCGAACACCGCCGACATGAAGTTCTCGCTCGACGCGCCCTCTTCGAGGCGGCGGATCAGGTAGGCGATCGCGACGTCGAACTCCTGCGGGTGCACCACGGGGGTGTACAGCAGGATCGAGCCGACCGTGCGACGCACGACGGCCTGCTGCGCGGTGGCCATGCCGAGGAGCATCTCGACGTCGACGCCGCCGGTGACCCCGCGGCGCTCGGCGAGCAACCATGCGAGCGCGACGTCGAAAAGGTTGTGTCCGGCGACGCCGATGCGCACGTTCGCGGTGTGCTCGGGGCGCAGCGCGAAGTCGAGCACGGCCTTGTACGAGGCGTCGGTCGCCTGCTTCGAGGGCCAGGTGGCGAGCGGCCAGTCGTGCACATCGGCATCCACCCGCTCCATCGGCAGGTTCGCGCCCTTGACGACGCGCACCTTGATGGGCGCCCCACCGGATGCCACCCGCGCGGCGGTCCACTCCTGCAGGCGGATCATCGCGGCCAGCGCGTCGGGCAGGTAGGCCTGCAGCACGATGCCGGCCTCGACGCCGTGGAACTCGGGCTCGCCGAGCAGCGTCTCGAAGACGGCGAGGGTGAGGTCGAGGTCCTTGAACTCCTCCATGTCGAGGTTCAGGAACGTCCCCGTCTCCTTCGCGACCCGGTACAGGGGACGGAGCGCGGCGACCGCGTCGTCCACGGCGGCATCGAACGCCCAGGGCGTGTGCGGGGCGACGGTGGACGAGACCTTGATCGAGACGTAGTCCACGTCGTCGCGCGAGAGGAGCTTGCGGGTGCCGGCCAGACGACGCGCGGCCTCTTTCTTGCCGAGGATCGCCTCGCCGAGCAGGTTCACGTTGAGGCGGATGCCGTCTCCCCGCCCCCGGATCGAGGTGATGGCGTCGCCGAGCTTGCGGTCGGTGGCGTCGACGATGAGGTGCCGCACCATCGAGCGCAGCGCCGTGCGGGCGGCGGGCACGACGACCTGCGGGAGGATCGGCGCGGCGAAGGCGCCGAGGCGGATCGCGGCCTTGAGGTGCAGGGGAAGGAAGCCCGGGATGAGCGGGGTGAGCGCGGCGAGGTTGCGCGCGGCGACGCGCACGTCTTCGGGGCGCACGACGCCGTCGACGAAGCCGACGGTGAAGTCGAGGCCGTGCGGGTCGCGGAGCACTCCGGCGAGGCGCTGGGCGGCGGCGTCGACGGGCTCGTCGCGGCTCTCGGTGAGCCAGCGGCGCACGAGGGCGATCGCCTCGTCGGCGAGCTCGTGCGGAGAGACGAGTGCGGCGGGGGTGGTGCCGGACGTGGTGTCGGGGACATCGGTGAGCGACATGGCGATCCTTCCTCGGATGCTCTCAGCATGGGGCTCGCATCCGTTCGAGAAAAGCGATGATTCCTGACGCATACTGATCGATAGAGACGAAGGGATGCCATGTTCGATCTGCGCCGCCTGCGCCTGCTGCACGAGCTGTCGGTGCGGGGCACCCTCGCCGCCGTCGCCGAGGCGCTCGCGTACAGTCCGTCGACCATCTCGCAGCAGCTCGCGCTGCTCGAGAAGGAGGCGGGAGTCCCGTTGCTCGAACCCGACGGCCGCCGCGTGCGCCTCACCGCGCAGGGCGCTGCGCTCGCCGCCCACGCGGCCCGCATGCTCGCCGCCGACGAGGCCGCGCGCGCGGAGCTCGAGCGCATGCGGCCCTCCCTCGCCCCGGTGCGCCTGGCCGTGATGCAGTCCGCGGCGCACGGCCTGCTCCCCCGCGCCCTCGACGCCCTCGCCGAGAGCGAGCCGCAGCTGCGCGTCGAGGTCGCCGAGCTCGCTCCCGAGGAAGGGCTGTTCGAGGTCGCGGCGCGCGGCTTCGACCTCGCCGTCGCCGAGCAGTACCCCGGCCACACTCGCGAGCACCGCGAGGGCCTCGAGCGCGGTCTCCTGGGGCGCGACGCCATCCGTCTCGCCGTCTCGTGCGACGATCCCGCGCAGCATCTCGAAGACCTCCGCGAGCGCGCGTGGGTGATGGAGCCGGTGGGCACGGCCGCCCGCCAGTGGGCCACCCAACAGTGTCGGGCCGCCGGGTTCGAGCCCGACGTGAGATTCGAGATGGCCGACCTCACCGCGCAGGCCCGGCTCGTGGCATCCGGTCACGCCGTCGGCATGATCCCCGACCTCGTCTTCGCGGGTGAGGCCCCGCCCGTGCGGCTCGTCGGGCTTCCCGGCCAGCCGCGGCGCGAGGTGTTCACGGCGGTGCGCCGCGGAACGGCCGACCGCCCCGGTGTACGCGCCGTGCGCGCGGCACTGCAGGTGGCGTACGACCGGGGCGGTCGGTAGGGGCGGCGCTTACTTCGTCAGCGCGATCTCGTTCGGGGTCTGCTCGAGCGTCACGCTCTTCACGACCTGGCCGGTGGTGAGGTCGACCGCGTGCACCGCGTTCTTCGCCGGCTCGGTCACGTAGGCGAGGTCACCCGAGACCTTGATGGCGGGGTGGGCGTCCTGCCACTCGGCCGGTCCCTCCCACGCGTCGATCACCGGGAACGCGTCGGTGAACTCCCCGGTCGCGGGGTCGAGCACGTGGATCGCGCCGTCGGATGCCAGCACGTAGGCGAGGTCGCCCGGACCCCGGGCCACGTCGCGGAAGGTGTACTCGGCCCCCGCGGGCATGTCGACCACGCGCTGGGTCTTCGCCGCGGTGTCGATCAGTGCGAGACGGTGCAGCAGGTAGCCCTCGGCATCGCGGTCGTCCTTGTAGTCGCCCACGATGAGCGCGCTGTTCTCGCTCACGTACGCGTTGCCCATGCGGCCGTACGGCTGGTCGGGAGCGGTCAGCTTGGTGAAGGTGCCTTCGTCGTAGACCAGAGCGCCGTTCTCGCAGCCGAAGACGACGACCTCGTCCTTCGCCGTGCCTTCGCCGTGCACGCCGGGGCAGTCGTTGCTCTCGGCGAGGGTGGCACCGGAGGCGTCCTTCGCCACCACGCCGTTGCGGCCGTCGGCGTTGCCGACCGTGGTGAGGAAGGTGCCGTCCTCGAGCACGATCGAGACGCCGTGGTGCGCCTCGACACCCGGAACCGTCCGAACCTCAGGGAGGGAGTCGGTGGATGCCAAGAGGGCATCGGTGTCGAAGATCGTCGAGTCGCTCGTGCCGTCGGCGTAGAGCACCGTCGTCCCGCCGTGCGTCACGACGTGGCCGGGCTTGGACGCCGGGAACACGAGGTCGGTGAGCTCGGGGTCGGCGGCCGGGGTCCCGGCATCCAGAACCTGGAATCCCTTGCTCGTGGTCACCATGACGTGGCGACCGTCGCCGGCCGAGTTCAGGCGGGTGAACTCCTCGGACGAGAGATCGCCCAGGGGCTCGAGGCTCTGACCGTCGAGCACCAGGATGCCGCCGGGGTACGACAGGGCGACGCGAGTGGCGGTGTCGGTCGCGGGGCTCGACGCCGGGGCCGCCGACCCGGGGCCGGTTCCGCCGGCGCACGCCGACAGGGTGACGGTCGCGCCGATCGCGAGGGCGACCAGGCTCGCGCGGGGGAGGGAGAAGCTGCGCATTCGTGTCTCTTTCTGGGGTGGGGTGGGTCTCGTCAGGGTGAGAGCCCGGTGGCGATGCGCTGCGTGTTCACGCGCATCATGGTCAGGTAGTCGGGGGCGTCACCGCTCGCGTCGGTCAGCGATTCGGTAAACAGCTCGGTCACCTCGACGTGGCGGTCGGCCTCGTCGGCGAGAGCGCGGACGAGGCGGTCGGGAGACGACGACTCGGCGAAGATCGTCGGCACCTTCGCCTCGTCGATGGCCGAGACGAGGTCGGCGAGGTCGCTCGTGCTCGGGGCGGCGAGGGTGGTGCCGCCGGGGATCACGGCCCCGATGAGGCGGAAGTCGAAGCGAGCGGCGAGGTAGCCGAACACGTGGTGGTTGGTGACCAGCGCCCGGCGCTCGGCGGGAATTGCGGCGAAGGCTGCGGTCATGTCGGCGTCGAGCTGCTCGAGCTGCGCGCGGTAGGCGGCCGATCGCTCGGCGACCGCGTCCCCGCCGAGCTTCTCGAGCTCCGGGGTGAGGCGGTCGACGACGGCGATCATCTGCGCGGGGTCGGTCCAGAAGTGCGGATCGTCCGCCCCGTCGGCGTCGGTCGAGGTGTACGGCAGCACGGTGACGGCGTCACCGGCGACGATCGTGTCCACCCCGTCGGCCTTCGCGGCGTCGAGGTGGTGCTGCAGGCCCTCTTCGAGGCCCAGACCGTTCGCGACCAGCAGGTCGGCCGAGCGCATACGCGCGGCCTCCGCGGCCGAGATCTCGAACGAGTGCGGGTCGGCGCCCGGGCGCATCAGAGTCATCACGTCGACGTCATCGCCGACGAGATTCGACACCACGTCGCCCAGGATGCTCGTGGTCACCACGACCAGAGGGCGGTCGGATGCCGCGCTGCCGGCGCACCCGGTCAGGCACAGCAGGGCTGCCGCGGCGAGGGCGGCGAGGGTACGGCGCATGTCAGCGTCCCGTCTCTGCGAAGAAGAGCGGCGAGCGCTCGGGGGTGAACTCGCGCGCGATCCGCGCGCCGTCGGCGAAGTCGATCTCCCACAACCGGCCCTCGGCGGGCCCGTTGAGGTACGCGCGCTGTTGATCGGCGACGAGCGTCACGGGAAGCCCCCCGGCGAGACTCTCCGAGACGAGGGGGACGGATGCCGCGCGTACCGCGCCGCTGTCGCCGTCCAGGGTGAGCACCCGGCCACCGGCGCTCAGCGCCAGGACGTTCGCGGTCTTGTCGTCGACCGCGGTGACCTGAACGAGCGGCTCGGGCGCGGGAAGAAGGGTCCACGTGCGCGCGCGAGTGTCCAGGATCCAGATTCCGGCGCTTCCTGCGAGAGCTGCGACGCGGGGTCGCCCCTCGCGGTTGTGGAAAGCCGTCGCCCGCGGCGCGGTGGTGCCCGGCGGGTACGGGACGACCTCGACGACCGGCTGATCGCCCTCGACGCTCGCGAGGACGGCGCCGTCGCGGCATCCGATCACCGCTCCGACGCGGGTCGTGATCGTGCCCGCCGGGTCGATGCACGGCGTCGTCGGGCCGAGTGGGGCACCGTCGGCCGCGCGCAGCGACACCTCTCCCCCGGCGGCGACCGCCGCGAAGGAACCGACGGGGGCGACGAGACCCGCACCCGACGCCGTCGTCACGCGGAACTTCTCGACGACCTCGCCCTTCGACAGCGCTTCGGTATCGAGCAGAACCGCCTCGCCGGAGCCCGGGAAGAACACGCCTGTGCCCCCCGTGGTCGAGGAGTTCGACGTCGCGATCGTGGAGACGCCCTCCCCCGCGACCTGACCGAGCACGCGCGCGGGCGCCCGGTAGTAGTGGAAGTGGTCGACGTGGTCCCAGGTCCACACCCCGCTGTCGACGATCGAGACACCGTGGTCGTCGGCCGAGAAGAGGTAGCGACCGTCGGAGTGCACCGCGGCGGGCGCGCGGACGACCCCCAGCTCGGCCGTGGTCTCGTCGAGCAGGTCGAGGTGCGAGACGCGGCCGCCGGCGTCGATGGAGGTCAGGCCGAGCGCGGGCTCCGCCACTTCCGCCGCGCCGTCGATCCGACCGTGCGCGTCGGATTCGGGGGCGGCTGTCGAGGCGGCCGGCGCTGGCGGGGCGGCGCAGCCGGCCAGAGCGAGCAGGAGGAGGGCACCGACGGGCGCGAGGCGGCGGGAGGAATGAGACATGGGGGCTTTCCAGGTGGAGCGGGACAGGGAGTCAGACGGGTGCGGGCGTGGCCGCGAGGACGCGACGGCGCATCTCGTTCGTCGCCCGGCGCAGGAGCCACGAGACGCCGGCGGCCGCGATCGCGGTGGCGGCGATCGTCGCCCCGGCCGCCGTGGCCGCGTGCCACGACACGACGAGACCGACGGCGACGGCGAGAGCGCCGATGGCGGCGGCGAGCACCATGGTCGAGGGGATGCGCTCGGTCCATTGCCGCGCGGCCACGGCGGGGGCGACGAGCAGGCCCACGACGAGCAGCGAACCGACGGCCTGGTACGACGCGACGACCGCGAGGGTCACGAGGCCCACGAGAACCGTCTGCGCCACGCGCGGACGGAGGCCGAGGACGCGCGCGACGCGCTCGTCGATCGCGAGGGCGATGAGGCAGCGGTGCGCCAGGGCTGCGGCGGCGATCCCCAGGGCGACCGCGACGGCGAGCACGATGAGGTCGGCGGCGGTGACCGCCAGGATGTCGCCGAACAGGATGGCCGTGGCATCCGTCGCGAAGCTCCCCGCGTGCGAGATGACGATCACCCCGAGTGCGAGCATGCCGACGAAGAGCAACCCGATGCTCGTGTCGTACGACACCTTCGCGCGGCGCTGCAGAACGCCGATGCCGAGGCTCATCACGACGGCGCTGACCGCCGCGCCCGCCAGCACGGGGAGCCCCAGCACCGTGGCCAGTGCCACGCCGGGGAGCATGCCGTGGGCCAGCGCCTCGCCCAGGAAGGCCATCCCCCGCACGATCACCCACGTGCCGGCCACCGCGCACAGCACGGCGACGAGCACGCCGCCCAGAAGCGCGCGCTGCACGAAGACGAGCGAGAAGGGATCGAGGAGCCAGGACACGATGTCCGACCGTAGCGTTAACTGAGAACGGTTATCAAACTCATATGATGGATGCCATGACGACATGTGCCCTGCGCGCTCGCGGCCTCCGCGTCGAATTCCCCGGGGTCGTCGCGCTCGACGACGTCGACCTCGACCTCCCCGATGCGGCCCTCACCGTGATCGTGGGACCGAACGGCGCAGGGAAGTCGACGTTGCTCGAGGTGCTCGCGGGCGCCCGCCCGTCGGCATCCGGCTCACTCGAGGTCGATGGTCGATCGCGCGCCTTCGTGCCGCAGCGTGCCGCCGTCGCGGAACACCTCCCCCTCACCGTCCGCGACGTCGTCACCGTCGGAGCCTGGGGCCGCCTCGGCGCATTTCGGCGCCTCACGCGCGCGTACCGGGAGTCCGTGGATCACGCGATGCGAAGACTCGACGTGGCACCCCTCGCGCGGCATCCGTTCTCGTCCCTGTCGGGCGGGCAACGGCAGCGTGCGCTTCTCGCGCAGGGACTCGCCCGCGCAGCGGACATCCTTCTGCTCGACGAACCGACCACGGGCCTCGACGCAGCGAGCGCGGAGCTCAATCGCGCCGCGATCAGCAGTGAGACCTCACGCGGGGCAGCCGTCGTGTGCGTCAGTCACGATGAGCGGTTGATCGACGAGGCGGACCACCTGATCCGCATCGAGGCCGGTCGCGTCAGACCCGCGAGCGAACGCGTTCGGTGATCCGTCGCAGCAGCGCCGCGGCGGCCTCCGCCACCTCGCGCGGCTCCAGGCCCACCGCCGCCTCGACCTCGGTCGGGAACCGGCGCAGCGCACTCCAGGGCTCGGCGTCGAGGTCGACCTCGAGGTAGATGTGGTTGACACGACGATCTTCGGCGTCGAGTTCGCGGCGCAGCAGTCCGCGACCGATGAGCCGATCGACGAGGGTCGTGACCCCGGCGGGTGTCACACCGAGGCGCGAGCGCAGGTGCGAAGGTCGGATGCCGGGCTCGTCGCAGATGCAGCACAGAGCGGCCGCTTCGAGCTCGCTGACACCGAGATCGGATCGCGCCTTCGCTGCCATCTCGTCACGCGCTCCGACGTACTCGTCGAGTGCGAGGGTCAACGCAGAGGACTGTGTCATTTCCGCCACCTCCTCTTCGCGGCCCGGCCGGCCACATCTCCACCATAGTGAACATCTCAAATATTTTGTGAAATTAATTAATTCCGTGAAATACGTGCTACCTTAACGATTAGCCCGTCGACCCAAGCGAAGGAGATCGCCATGGCCACGTTGTTCTACGGATCCGACACGGACCCCATCGTTCTGCCCGATCGCCTGATGGGGTACATCAAAGTCATCACCTCGACCAAACTGCGGCGCGGAGAATCCTTCACGCTGACCTGGACGGGAACCGCCGACGAGGCCGGGCGCTCCACCATCTGGCTGCAGCCGTCCATCCCCCTGCGCTTCGTCTTCGACGCGGTCGAGCCCGAACAGCTCGCTGGCGACTACCTGCGCTCGCTCGCCGATCAGGCGAACGCCGCGTCGGGCCTGGTCATCGACACCCGCACGTGGGAGGCCGCCGAAGAGGCGAGCCACACCGCGGCCCGCCCGAGCCGCACCGCCGGTCGTCCCGTCCGCGCCGCCTGATACCACCTTCCGCACGATCGATCCAGCCCCGCTCCGCACCCGTCATACTGTTCGGGCGCGTCACATTCGCGCGAATGGATCGGAGAGGCCCGTGCCGGTACGAACGCTGCTCGACAAGTCACTGCTGGACGCATGGCTGACCGAATTCCGCGAGCTCGGCTACCTCACCGGCAGTGACATCCGCGTCCTCGACCGGGAGGATGACGCCGACCCCGATACCGGGCTCATCGTCGTCGACCTGAGCGAAGCCAAGACCATCACCTACCTTCAGCCCATCACGGGCGGCGACGGCAGCTGGAAGGCGACGATGGAGGCGCGCGACGCCACCATCGAGCTCGGCGCGGTCGCCCTGGTCAACCTCGGCAACGAGGTCAACGTGCTCGGCGCGCTCGTCGCCTTCCTCGAGACGAAGTCGAAGGCGCTCCTGGCGAAGAGCTGAGCCCGGCCCGCGCCGGGAACGAGAAAGGGCACCCGATCCGGGTGCCCTTTCTTCGTGGTGGCGAGTGAGGGACTCCACGCATAAATTGCTTACCGTTTCATAAATTCCTGATCAGTGGCGGTTTGAGTTCTCAAGTCGTAACGCCTGCTCGTATTTGTTACGCAGTACAGCATGCTCCCGCTCAGATGACGAGGGTGTCACCGTCCGGATCTGGGTCCTCAGCTTCAGACTCAGCCTTAGTTAGCGCTGCCTCGTGAGCCGCCGCCTCTCGTCTCTCCCGAGCGGCAAGGATGTACCGTGGCTCCTCATTGGATAGTCGCACCATCAGCGCACACGCAACGTGAATCGCAAGCCAAGCGTCCGCTTTAGTCACGTCACCCTCGTTGTGGTGGTGTGCGTTTCCCCTCGTAGATCGGTCTGCGTTCAACCAGTCGCTGAAGGGTTGCAGAACCGCCCGGTCATACCCGGTGATGATGCTCGCTTTCTGCGCCGCGTTCAGTTGGTCGGAGAGGCTGTTGCCGTTCACCCCGAGCGCTCGGAAGAACTCCTGAACTGCAGTCCCCGCATCAGTGATCGCCGCACCGGGGTGGTTCTCGGACAGACGGTTGATCGCGGTTTGGAATGCCGCTGATGCGCGTTGAAACCGCGCATCAGAGTCAAGGAGGACCGACGCCGGTTTCACCACGTCAGCGTGAAGGACTGAGTTCCCTCGCTGTGTGAACAGGCCGTCTTCGAAAGTCCACTCCACCCGCGCTCCGAGAAGGATGTAATTCACCGTTTCGATGAAGTCCTCGGGGTGATAGACGATGCCCCGTTCGTAGTCGTAGTCGGTCATCATCAGCGTGTGATCATTCTCACTCAGCCATGCGTAGGCGTAGACGACAGCGGCGAGAGCCTCTAAACGATTCGCTTCCTCTCCGTCGCCATTTGTTCCCCCGGAGAGAATCGCTTGGGAGTCGTACTCGGTGTAGCCCTCGCTGCTACCAATCTCCAAATGAGCGTCCGCTCTGTCGTAGACCCGGCCCGGCAACTCGGACAACTGTGTGACGAGAGCGGCGACCTTGCGACCTACATCCGCGGGGCAGTCGTCGCGCCATCGAACATCAAGAGCCGCCTCCGCCTCCGCGAGCAACCGGCGTCGACGCAGCTCGGACGGCAACGGAGCTTAGAGGTGGTCGGTCATGACTCAAAGAATAGGAGTGATCAAAGAATCACCCGCGAGCCGCGGTTCAACCGTCAGTAGTTCTCGGTCGTCCACTCATCCACGTCCATCCGCACGACGTAGCCGTTCCAACAGCGTCGCGTGCTGTTCCAAGTCAGCAGAGTCTTGTTCTGGTCGTTCAGATTGCCCCGGAACACGTCACTCACCATGAGGCGCTTGTCGTTGTGCGTCTTGCTAACGTTCGCTGCGAGCTTCGCGGCTTCGTTGACGACATCCCCCATGTAGACAACGTCGTTCATCCCGCTCCCCTCATACCCCGCTTTTACCATGAGTGCCCGCCCGTAGGACATCCCGATCCCCACGCTGATGTTGGTGAAGCCCTTGTTCGTTAGCTCCTTGTTGAAGACGTTGATCATGGAGCTTGCCAACGCTGCGACCGTGAAGACTTCATCTATGTCGTCGGTGGATGGAGTGTTGTAGACCGCCCAAACGCAGTCGCCAACGAGGTTGACCTCTCGGCACCGGCTGAAGCTCGCAAAGACCGCCACCATCTCGCTGACGAACGCCCGGTACATGCGAGCCAAGACCGGACGGGTGTGCTTGTCGGGCAGCTTGGACGAGTCGCGGATGTCAATGAAGAGCGCCGAACAGTAGGCGTAGAAGCCGTTACTGAACGTGAGCGCGTCCCGTGACGGCAGGGTGTCCCGCTCCTGATAGTCCACGTCCGCTTGGTTGAGGATCTCCCGCATCCTCCGAGCACCGCTGATGTGGTTATAAGTGTTGTGCTTCGCTTCCACCGCTCCCCCTGCTGCTTCGCTTCTCCTGAAGCCATGCCCCAATGCCGCACCCCATATGTCAGGAGTCGTACTCTTCCTTGATCCATTCCTCGACGGCGGTCGCAACGACACTGCCGTGCCAACAGTTGCGATAGCTGTTCCAAGACAGGAGCGCTTGATTCGTGTCGGTCAGGTTGCCCTTAAAGACATCACTAACCATCAGCGTGCTGTCGTACCATTCGTTGTTGCCCTGTGCGGCGAGCTTGGCTGCGGCGTTCACAACGTCACCCATATAGACCACATCGCTCATGCCACTGCCCTCATACCCGGCTTTGATCATCAACGCCCGCCCGTAGGACATCCCGATCCCCACGGTGATGGTCGTGATGCCTCGCTTCGCCAACTCCTTATTCAGGATGTTGACCATCGAGTTCGCGATGAACGCCCGAGCGAAGACCGAGTTGATGTCCGCCTTGTACGGAGTGTTGTAGACAGCCCAAACGCAGTCCCCCACGATGTTCACTTCCCGCACCTTCTCGAACCCGGCGAACACCGCCAACATCTCGCTCACGAACGACCGGTAGAGCCGAGCCAAGACCGGACGCTTGTGCTTGTCGGGGAGCTTGGATGAGCCCCTGATGTCCACGAAGAGCGCTGAGCAGCTGGCGTAAAACCCGTTGCTGAAGGTGAGGTCATCGCGTGGCGGGAGGCTGTCCACCTCTTGGTAGTCGAGGTCAGACTGATTCAGGATCGTCCTGATTCGAGTCGCCCCTTCCACATGATTGTGGACCTTGTACTTACCTTCCATGCCCTACCCCCAAAAGTTCACGATGAGCGCCGTTGCCGTGAGCAACGCGCCTGAGCCGATATAGCACCGCACGGAGTACTTCACGAGGTAGTGCTTCCGCCACGAGATGCGCCCCAAAACGATCAACTGACGGGCAAGCACAGACAGGACGGGCTTCCGGAGCTCGTCCTCCAATGCGTCAGGCTTCCACAGTCGGGTGTGCCCGAAGTAGATGTAGTCGCGCATCTCTCTCTTGGAGGGTTTCTCGCTTGTGACTCGCGGCACGAGCGCCACGACCGCGAGGACGATAGCGGCGAGCAGTAGGGCGAACCCGGTGAAGAACATCGCCCACTCCCACCACCACTCCAACTCCGCAAACGGGCGGTGGTTATCTGTCAGCGCGATGACCGCTCCGAGCGTGACCCCTTGGAGCGCGAGCATGATCGACGCTTTCGCATCAACCCTCGCAATCCACTCCCCGTGAGAGTGATAAATCGTCCATGCGCGAGCTTCAGCTTCGCGGTCAACGTCATCTTCGCTTGGTCTTGACCACCACCCCATTGGGCCTCCCCGTTCAGGGCCTCACCCTACTGTCCGTCGCGGACAGTCGAAGTAAGCGGCGGAGAGAACCGGGCAGCTAACCTACGGTCAGCAACATCACCGCCGATGAAGGAGACCCGTTGAGCACCCCGAACACCCCTCAGCCGACCAAGCTCCTCAGTTCAGTCCCGGCGACCGCCTACAGGACGCAGATTGTTCGCTACCCCCATGAAGACTCCGGACGGCTGTCCTACTCCTTCCAATACGCAGCTGACGCTCTCGCATCCACCTACACGGGCAAGAACGAGGATGATTCCCTGCTGCTCCCCTACCTGACGCTCTACCGGCAGGCGTTCGAGCTCAGACTCAAATACCTCATCGCCTTCCTCGCATCCACCCGCCAAACGTACGTAGAAGGTGTCACTCCGGAACTGACAAACGCTCAAAGCACGGAGCACATCCGCAAAAAGTTCGGACACAACCTCGGCAAGCTCCTCACCGCCGTGGAGACCCACTATGCGGCTCTCAAGATGCCCTCCCCCTTCCCGTCAGCAGTGAAGGCGGTCATCCTCGCCTTCCATGACGATGACGAGGCAGGTGTGGCGTTCAGATACGCAGGGCAACTCCCGGAGGTTCAGGAACACGCGGACTTCCCCACTCTCTCCAACCTGCTCACCGCCACCTACGTGGAACTCAGCCTCATCGAGGACTACGTCGACGGCACCTACTCAGCAGGTCCGACTCTCCACGATCTGAGCAGCGGCTACTGACACCACCACTCAGGAATTAGCGGAGGGGGACAGCGGAACACGTTCCGCCTGCCCACCTGAAGCCTCGCTCTATACATACGGAACAACTCCCCCTCACAACACAGAATCAACCTCATCTGAGCTTCAGCTCCTCACCGTTCTCTCACGCTTTCCCTGATGAGATGACAAGGAGTACCAACAAAGAATCACTTCTCTGAACTCGCTTCTCAAAGTCTGATCTCGCGCATTGGCGCGATAGTCAGACAGCGCAGTTCGCGCTGAAAACGAAAGGTTGACGAGTTTGGACTACAACGAGGCAGTGATGATTTTCACCGCTGATCAAGACGAGGGTGTTCGTGGGGGTGAGCAGCCCTTCCCAGAGGAAGAAGCAGTCGCGCATGTCCGAAACACCATCTTGTTCGCTGATCTCGTGGACTACGGCGACGAGAACACCGAGGCTTACGGCATCGTGCTCTCCGCGAAATGAGAGGCGACTACCCCTGACCCTCAACGGTGCCGTCACCTGACAAGACAGCATGACCGCGCTCATCGAACGTCAGCCCATAGACCTCGCTGTATCGCTGAACCTTCCACATAGCTCCCTGCTCGCGATACTGCCTCAGTAGCCCACCGTTCTCGTCAAGAATGTGAAGGGTAAGGAGTCGCACGATCATCTTGGTGATGTGGCTGATGGTGTGCGAGACGGAGGTCTCAGGGAACCCGCCGCGGTCGAAGTGTTTGATGTCGTTGTAGACGTTGGCGATAGCCCGAGCAAGCGACTGATGGTCAGTGGTGATTGACCCCCACGGCACACCAAGCAGGTTCAGACAGCGGTATACGTTCGTTGCCGTCGTGGGCCGGCCACGGTAATAGGTGGGTTCTTCACCCTCACGAACGCCGATGATCTGACCGGCTGCTTCGATGCTCATGGACGTGGAGATAATCACGTCCTCCATGAACGCTTCCCGACGCCCGAGCACCCCCACAGCGGGGAAGATGAATCGCTTCCACGTCTCGAACTGCTCTGCCCAACGACTCATCCCCGCTTCTCCTACGTCAGGGAGTCGCACGAGCATGTCATCAGCTTCCGTCTTTCGAAGACGTGGTTGCGTGTAGTCCCGCACCGTCTGTGTGGTGATGAGATCCACGCGTGGGTGGCCGAGGATCGTTCCTCCCACTGACCGGCTCACAATCGTCTCGTCCCACACCTGATGACGACGGAACAGAATCGGGTGCCCTGTGATGAGCGTCAGGAGGCTGACGACTTTGCGTTGCTCTGCGAGGTGATCGTTGAACGGACGTGTCGTCGGGAACTGCGACACAAGAACAACGTGCTCCCGTATGTCTAAGCCTCCGTGTGGGTCTTCCTCAGGGTGATTCGTCTTCCACGTCGTGACGAACTTCAGCGTGGCTTCCCCTTGCTGCCACGTCACCTCCCCGCCCGACCGCACCCGCACGACGAGACCTCGCGTCAATCCGTCGTCGTCCGTCTCAGGTTCGGTCTCGATGCCGTAGAAGCGAGTCCATTGCCGCAACCCGTCTACTTGGCTCCGTACCTCCGCGAGCTTCAGCGGTTCGTCAAGCGGAGCCTCACATCGACCCAAGATTGTCTCTGCGGGAGCGAGCTTTCCTAACGAGACTCCCGAACTAACGGAATGACCGCGCCATTTGATACCGAAGAGACCTACCTGACCGTCCGGGGTCTGAAGGATTAGGTTCATCGGTGGCGTCTGTGTGTTGAACCACTCATCCACATGTCGGAACTGCTCGGTCTCGTCACGGTGGACGTAGGGCACGTCAACGACAACCCCGCGCGGATTATCCAAGCGCAGCGTCGCGCCCGTGTACGGGGTGTCTTCGACCCCGTCGACTAAGAGACCGGACAGCGACTGTCCAAATGCGAGGGACTCAATGGCCATGCCTCAGTGTATGAAGGGCGCCGCCGCGCTCACATTCACCCGGCAGACGGCCGATAAGCTTCCGCGCATGACCTCCACACCTGACCTCATCAACGCAATCAAGGGCGAGCGCGTCGTCATCGGCTCGCTCTTTCTCAAGCGTGACGCAGACGAACATCTCGCCCTCGAACTCACAGAGGAGGAGTGGGCAAACCTCTCAGATTGGTTTGACTCGTCCGGTTGGCAGGGTGAGGTTGAGGAACTCTTCGCAAGCTACCTCAACACTGCTATCCACAATCAGCGCAGGTAGCCCTCGCTTGACACCTTCGAACTACTCTCTGTCTTCCACTCCGCCCGAGTCTGCGGTGGCGGCAGTGGGAAGTCGGTCCTTGAACGCTTCCGCGAACGGCTTCCACCGATCCCCGAGTTCCTCATCGAACCCGGGTGGTTCAGGAACTTCGCCGTTCTCGTCGTACTCTGCGACGTAGACCTCAGTCTTCAAAGCGATCTCGCTCTTGCCAGCTACCACCTCTTCCTTAAAGACCTCCCCGAGGTCAGGGAGAATCCCGTCAGACTTGAGTCGCTCGATGAGGGTCAGCGTCACCATCGCAAGAACCATGAGCCGCACTACAACGGGAATCGCAGCTCGGAACCTCTCATCAACTCCGAAGACCTGTCCCTCGTCGCGCCGGGCGCTGTCAGCGTGTACGACATCCCCATATATCCATGAGAACGCCAAGGCGTTGTCGCTGATGCGGGTCTCCGCTTCGCCGGGTTTCTGAACCCGAACCTCGTAAAACCCGAGGCTCTTTCCCTTTGGATTCACCGCTCCCCACTGCCTCTTGAGCTCACGCAACGACTCAAGGCCGTTCTTCGACACCCCTGCCTGCTGCGCAAAGTACAGAAGCGCGTTCATGACCTTGGCGTGATAGGTGTCCTCGCCGTTGAGGATCAACGGTCGGACCCGAGCGGCGGCACTCTCGAGCTGTTCCTCAGGTGGAACCGCCATCGTCACCTTCATCTCGCCTGTCTCCGCCACGTAGTGAACAGTCATCTGAGGGTTCTGAAGCTCAGTGAGCAGTTTGGTGTCCTGCGCGAGGGAGTGCGCTTTAATTCGGCGAGCACGAAGAACGAACGACTTCAGTGCGTTCGTGTGTCGCTCTCCGGTGTCAGCCATGAGCACGAGTTTATGGACCGAGCTTCCCCATCTTTGCCAAAAGACGGTCACGGTTCTCTCGTGCTCGCGACTGCGCCTCCGTGAGGCCAGTCCCCATGACTCGCTTGAGCTTGCCGTCATCCAAGGTGACGAACGTGATTGCTCGGAAGTACCACGCCTGCCGCTCGTTCCATCAAAAGGTGTAGACGCTGGCCTGCCCCCGTCGCTTCTGCGACTGCCCTTCAGCTTCGAACTGCTCCTTGTTCCGCCGCTTCCCAATCGCCTCTGATGGACGAACCGGAGTTGAGCTTCCGACACGAGGGCGGGAGGGCGGCAGGGGTGCCTGATCGGTCAACTGCCACCCCCTCTCGCCTTCACACGGGGAGGCTAACGGACAGGTGCCGTGGTACGCAGTTTGTTACGCAGTTGGCGGCGTGTCACCCATTTCTATGAACTGAGTCCCTTAACCATTCGCAGTACCGGCATGACTCCACGAAACCCTGATTTATCAGGGCTTCGTGGGGAAATGAGCAAAGAAAACGCCTCATCTCTCGATGAGGCGTCTCTTAGTCTATTGAAGCGGTGGCGAGTGAGGGATTCGAACCCCCGAATGCAATGCAGTCTGATTTACAGTCAGATCCCTTTGGCCGCTTGGGTAACTCGCCAGGTGCGCACCCGTCCGGCTTGTTCAGTCGACCGGAGGCGCGATAGACCACTCTACTATCCCCCGGGGGATGCTCGAAACCATCGACGCCGTCACTCGGGCGTACGCAGCAGAGCACCCTCGTGGCGACAGGTCGCGGCAGCGACATCCATGGCGCGCGCGAGCACGGCATCCCACTCCTCCGCGTCCGCGGGGAGTCGGTCTCTGACGAGCGCGGCGGTGGTGGCGAGCACGGCGTCGCCGCCGCCCATCGTGTCGACGATGCGCCCGGGCAGATCGGAGATCCCTCGCGAGACGGTCGTCTCCCCCGCGTCGATCGCGGCCCCGCCGGCGCCGTAGGTCGCGAGCACGGCCCCCACGCCGAGGCCCACGAGCTTCGTGCGGAGCTCGTCGAGCGGCGTCCCGTAGAGCAGCTGCGCGTCGTCCTCACCGACTTTGACGAGCAGGGCGCGGGATGCCGCTTTCTCGAACCCCCGCACGAACTCGGCTCGATCGCGGAGCATGCCGCTGCGCGGGTTCGGGTCGATCGCGAGGGGGGTCGAGGCGGAGGCCGTGGCCTCGATGAGCAGGTCGGTCTGCTGAGCGTCGTCGAAGGGGAAGCAGCTGACCACGACCATGGGGGCGTCGGCGATCGCCGCACGCTCGGCGTCACCGTAGGCGACGCGACGGTTCTGGGCGGCCTCGTTGAAGACGTAGACGGGCTCACCCTGTGGCGAGCGCGTGCTCACGGCGCGCGACGACCCGTGCTCCGCGGGGCTGGCGAGCAGGTCGACATCGTGCTCGTCGAGGAAGGCGCGGATCTGCTCCCCCGCGTCGTCGTCTCCGACCATGGCGATGAGGGATGCCGGCACCCCCAGCCGCGAGAGACCCACGGCCACATTCAGTCCCGCTCCTCCGACGAACTCGCGGACCCCGGCCTCGTCGCGGATCTCGTCGATCAGCGCGTCGCCGATGACGACGACCCGACCGGTCACCGCGACACCTCGGCGGCGTCGAGCACGCGGGAGACGAAGTCTTCAGTGCGGCGTTTGGTGCCGTCGATCTTGCGGTCGACGCTCGCGCGGATCTCGCTCGGAGCGAGCGGGGCGGCCAGGCGCACCGTCTCATGACACGACATGTCGGCGCAGATGTAGGTCCCCACGGTGTCGCCGTGCTCGCCCGCGACGCCCGCTTTGCGGGCGGTGAACAGCGACACCTGATCGCCCGGCTGCATCGTGTGGCAGAGGTTGCACATCGCCGACCGCGCCCGGGACTGCCCCTCGGCCGCGCGCAGCACGATCGCGGTGGGCTCGCCGTCCCGCTCGGTGACGATGTAGCCGCGGCCGCGGGTGCGCGGGTCACGCCACGCCAAGAAGTCGAGGTGGTCCCAGTCGGTCAGCAGAAAATCGTGCGGGAGCTCGACCACTCGCAGCTCCTCGGGCGCGGCGTTCACGAACGCCGCCCGCACCTCTTCTTCGGTGAGTGCTCGCATGGCATCCGAGTCTACGAGCGCGCCGCTCCTACTGGGCCGCCAGCCACTGCTGCCAGGCGGGGATGCTGATGTCGTCGTGGAGCTCGGAGTAGCCGACCAGACCGGCGAACCCCCGCTTGGCGTCGAGCGCCATCTCCCACGGGGAATACCCCTTCTCCGCGGCGAAGACGTAGTACGACCCGGCCGCTTCATAGGCGATCGAGCCGTTCGCGCTCGTGAGCGACTCATCGTCGAAGGCGTCTGCTCCGCGTTCCGCTACCGCCGCGCGCACTTCGGGGTCCGTGTACCACGGCTCACTCAGCCCCGCCTGCCACTCGGTGTATCGCGCGAAGCCTTCCATCACGGCACGCGGGGGCCTGTCAAGACTGCTGGGTGCGCCGGTGTTGTGCAGGGCGTGCGCGAACTCGTGGACGAACGTCTCGGGTCGTTGATCGGCACTGAGCGGACCCATGACCACGATGGTGCCCGATGTGGCGTCACCCGTAGCGATCCGCGCGTCCAACCACGGTTCCGTGGAAGGAGGACGCAGCGTCGGGCGTGCGAAGCCGGCCACGTCAAGATCCCATGGCGAGCTCGAACCGAACTGCCACCGGGTGACGCGATCCGGGTCGTCGGTGATGGCCGAGACGAACCCCTCCTGCGGCACCTCTCCTCCCATCGAGCGGACCGTCTCGATCGCCGTCACGGCCGACCGCTCGGCCTCGTCGGCGGTCGCGTCGACCAGCGCAGCCTCATCGGCCATGCCGAACAGCACGACGTGATCGCGCTTGGCGACGTGGAGGTCGCCCTCGTCCCAGGGGTTGGGGTGGTAGGCCGGCGTGAGAGAGGTGATCTTCCGCGCTGCGACCGGCTCCTGCTCCTTGAGCGTGCCGTCATCGTTGTAGTACTTGTCGATCGACCGCTGCTCCTCGGGGAGCGGGCTCAGCGTCACGATGTACGTCAGTCCCTGCACCAGCTGCAGATCGGAATCCCGGTTGCCGCTCCCGCGTAGCGGCTTGGCGGCGAAGCCGAACTGAGCCCCCAGCACGACGTAGGCCTTGGTGTCGTCTTCGGGGTCGACCCAGCTCGGGGTCATCACCGCGGTGTCCCATCCGATCGCCGTCGTGTTGTCCCACCACCGGGCGAGCTGATCGACCGCCTCCCCACTGGCGAACGAGAGCAGGGCGTCTCGATCCTTGTTCCGCATGGCGTCGTTCACGCCGAGCCACAGCATGTCGTCGGGAGACTGCTCATCGAACGGCATCCACGGCATCCCCCGCGCGGGTAAGTCGGCGACGGGTCCGCTCTCGGGCGAGCGCGGCCACGACACGACGGCGTAGAGCCCCGTCATGACCAGGGCGAAGACGCCGAGGCCGGCGATGATGAACTGCGTGGTCCGCGCCGCAGACCGACGCCGCGATCGAGGGGCTGCCGAATCGACGTCGGCGGTCATGTGCGTCTGCGTCATCGGGTCTCCGCCTTTGAAATGGCAATCAGTCGCGCGTCGCTCGTGGAGGTCCGCTGTCCTCCCGCACCCGTCACGGCGTAGACGAAGACGTACTCGTCCGAGCCGGCGGCGATGCGTAGCTCTGCAAGGGGCGCGGGAACGTCGTAGCTGCCCACGAGCCCCAGGGCCTCGGGCATGGTCGATTGGTAGTTCAACGCGGGCAACTGCGACGCCAACTCCGCGGCATCGATGCCCTCAGCGGCGGCAACCGCGCCCCCGTCGTTGATGCACGGACCGCCCAGCGCCCCGTTCAGTCGGGCTGCTTCCGCCAGCGACACCAGGGCATCCTGCGGCAACTTGCACCGGGTCACGGGCTTCGACGTCGTGTACGTGGTCTCGGCGGCGATAGACCGACCGTCGAGCTGGTCGGGCGTCGCCATGGCGATCGCCGCGACCCGCCACGGACCGACGCGCGAGGGGGTCTTTCCGTCGACAGCCTCCGCCGGCTGGTCGTCGCCGTAGTAAAACGGCCGTGCCAGCCACACGAGCTGCGTCGCCGTGGCGGTCTGCGGCGCCCCGTCGACAACGAACGAGTAGGTGAGGTCGACAGTGGCCCAGGCGATGTCCTCGCCGTCGGGTGAGGCCTCGCGTGCAACAGCACTCGTCCCGTACGACACGGGGCCGGCCTGCGCCGACACCGACAGCTCGATGACCTCCGCAGCGGCGGCATCCCCGAACAAGGGGATGGCGGGCGCGGATGCCGCGAATTGTGGGCTGACGTAATCCGCCCACCCCGCATCACCCGAAGTGGCAGACGACAAGAACCCGTCGAGCACGGCCGGGGCCTCGGCCTCGACCTGCGCCCGGGCCGATGCGGCACCCCACCAGAGCCCTGCTCCGGCGCCACCGACGATGAGGACGGTGACGGCCAGGACCGCCCAGGTCGCACCCGTCATCGTCTTTTCTCGAGGGGGTATCGAGACCGCGGGGGCGGACTCCGACGCGGGCGCGTGAGCAGAGCCGGGCATCGCCGCCACGTGCTCGGTCCAGGAGCGTCCATCCCACCATCGCAGTTGCGTCGACCCCGACGGGTCCGGATGCCAGCCCGGCGGCACCTCCGACGGTGCGTACTCTTCTGCCACGACGTGCCCTCCCCCATGATCCACGACGAGTCGCCAGATTAAACGGGGCGGAGTCGTCGCGACAAGCGGCGGCGGGTCCTTGCTTTCGCCCGTCCGCACCGGTAGCCGGCCGGGCGCCGAAGTCAACACCGGCGCGACGGGCCCTCCACCGGTAGATTTGAGTCATGGCTGATTCTTCGTTCGACATCGTCTCCAAGATCGACCGGCAGGAAGCCGACAACGCGCTCAACCAGGCGCACAAAGAGGTTGAGCAGCGCTACGACTTCAAGGGCACCGACGCGTCCATCGCCTGGAGCGGCGATTCGATCGTCATCAAGGCGAACTCCGAGGAGCGCGCCAACGCCGTGCTCGACGTCTTCCAGACCAAGTTGATCAAGCGCGGTATCTCGCTGAAAAGCCTCGAGACGGGCGAGCCCGTGCAGAGCGGCAAGGAGTACCGCATCACCTCGACGCTAAAAGAGGGCATCTCGCAGGAGAACGCCAAGAAGGTGAACAAGATCATCCGCGACGAAGGCCCCAAGGGCGTCAAGTCGCAGATCCAGGGCGACGAGCTGCGCGTGCAGTCGAAGTCGCGCGACGACCTGCAAGAGGTGCAGCGCCTGCTCAAGGCCGCCGACCTCGACGTCGACCTGCAGTTCACGAACTACCGCTGATCCTCACCGCCGGCAGCACGCCATGGCCGTCCGCGTCGATCTGAACATCTCGCTCGATGGCGTGGCGATGCCCGCCGACCCCACGCCCGAGAACCCGATGGGTGAGGACTGGGGCCGACTCGTCGCCGACTACATGGCGACGAAGACCTTCCGCGAGCGCGTCTTCCGCGACACGTCGGGGGCGGGCACGACCGGCGTGGATGACCGGTACGCGGCCGCGTACTTCGAGGGCGTCGGCGCCGAGGTGATGGGCGCGGCGATGTTCGGCCTGCACTCCTTCCCCGATGACCCCGACTGGCGCGGCTGGTGGGGCGACGAACCGCCGTTCGAGGTGCCGGTGATCGTGCTCACGCACCGCGAGCGCGAACCCCTCTCCTTCGCCAACGGCACCCGGTTCGAGTTCTCGTCGGAGAGCATCGCGGATGCCGTGGCCCGGGCCACCGATCTCGCGAACGGCGCCGACGTGCGGGTCGGCGGTGGCCTGTCGACGGTGCGGTCCGCGCTGGCCGCGGGTCTCGTCGACCGTCTGCACGTGGCCGTCCGCCCCGTGATCCTCGGCCGCGGCGGCCGCCTCTGGGACGACCTGCGGGGCCTCGACGAGGACTACACCGTCACCTCGGAGGTCGCCGAGTCCGGTGTCGTGCACGTGACCTTCGCACGGTGAGCGCGGAGAGCCCGATGGAACAGCCCCTCAGCCCGCTCACGTGCCCGACGTGCGGCGACCCCCTGCGCTTCGAGATCCTCGACGACGAGCGGTTCCTCGTCGCGTGGTCGTGCGTGAACTGCGGGCTCATCCGCACGACCGAGCCGATCTGACCCGACGGCATCGAGAAGATGGGGTCGCTCGTCGCGAGCCGCACCGACCTCTACAGCTCTCAGAACGGTCCGTCGTCGAGCGGTTCAGCCATGCAGACGAGTGTGTCAGCCCTCGATGCCGTTGATCATCTGGGTGATCTCGCGCTCGGTCTCGCGACCGAGGTTGCGCTCCTCCATCCGCGAGGGCATGTCGCTGTCGTCATCGACGGAAGGGTTCTCGAACGGCTGCTTCTGATCCTTTTCCATGCATCGATGCTCACACGCGACGACGGACGCCGCGAGGGGCTTGCGCGTCAGCGATCGCCCCGCAGCGCGGCATCCGTCCACTCGACGCAGTCGACCTCTCCGCGGAACACCGCCTCTTCGCGCTGGCGCAGCTCGACGCGGCGGATCTTGCCCGAGATCGTCTTGGGCAGCTCGAAGAACTCGACGCGGCGCACCCGCTGGAACGGGGCGAGCCGCTCGCGCGCGAAGCGCAGGATGTCGAGGGCGACCCCTTCGCCCGCCTCGTGCCCGCCGGCGAGCACGATGTAGGCCTTCGGCACCGCGAGGCGCAGCTCGTCGGGTGCGGGCACGACCGCGGCCTCCATGACCGCCGGATGCTCGATCAGCACGCTCTCGAGCTCGAACGGGCTGATCTTGTAGTCCGACGCCTTGAAGACGTCGTCGGTGCGGCCGATATAGGTGATGCTGCCCGTCTCATCGCGCCGCGCCACATCGCCGGTGTGGAAGAGCCCGTCGGCGAACGCCTCGGCGTTGCGCTCGGTGTCGCCCACGTACCCCGTCATGAGGTTGACGGGCCGCTCGGTGAGGTCGATGCAGATCTCGCCCTCGTCGGCGCGCTCGCCCGTCACCGGGTCGACGAGCACGACCGGACACCCGGGCAGCGGCCGCCCCATCGAGCCCGGGACGAGGTCGGCGCCCGGGGTGTTGGCGACGACCGCGGTCATCTCGGTCTGCCCGTACCCGTCGCGGATGTCGAGGCCCCACGCGCGCTGCACCGAGGCGATGACCTCGGGATTGAGCGGCTCACCCGCCGACACGACCTCGCGCAGCGACCCGCGGCGCCCGGTCAGATCGGCCTGGATGAGCATGCGCCACACCGTCGGCGGCGCGCAGAAGGTCGTCACGCGGTCGTTCTCGAGCTCGGTGAGCAGGCGCTCCGCCGAGAAGCGCGAATAGTTCAGAGCGAGCACGGTCGCCCCGGCGATCCACGGCGCGAAGAACAGGCTCCACGCGTGCTTGGCCCACCCGGGCGAGCTGATCGCGAGGTGCACGTCGCCGGGCTGCAGCCCGAGCCAGTACATCGTGCTGAGGTGACCCACCGGGTACGACGAGTGCGTGTGCTCGACGAGCTTGGGCTTCGAGGTCGTCCCCGAGGTGAAGTACAGCAGCAGACGCTCGTCGGCGGTGGTCCCCGGATGCCGCGCGGGCTCCGCCTCGACGGCGAAGGCGTCCGAGTAGGTCGCCCACCCCGTGTGCTCGCCACCGACGACGATGCGACCGAGACCCTCGGGCAGGTCGTCGAATTTGGCGGCATCCGCCGCTCCGACGACGACGTGGCGGATCTCGGCGCGCTCGATGCGGTCGGCGAGGTCGACCGAGCCGAGCGCCGTGGTGGTCGGGGCGATGACGCCGCCGAGCTTCATGATGCCGAGCATGGCTTCCCACAGCTCCACCTGGTTGTCGAGCATGAGCAGCACGGTCTCGCCGCGGCGGACACCCCGCGTCTCGAGCCACGCGGCGACCTGGTCGGAGCGCCGCGCGAGCTCGTCGAACGTGCGCTCGTGGTGCGTTCCGTCATCGTCGACGACGATCAGCGCCGTGCCGCCGTTGCCGCGGGCCATCGGGTCGAACCAGTCGATCGCCCAGTTGAACGCCCCCTCGAAGCTCGGCCAGACGAAGTCCGCGGCGGCGGCGGGATCGATGCGGACGGCGAGAAGGTGGTCACGGGCGGCGCGGTAGCGCTCGGTCGCGGCGGTGGGGGTCATGGAGCTCCTTCGAACGCGTTCTACGCTAGACCTCTCGTCCAGGCCGCGAGTGCGTCGAAAGCCCGAGCCCTGGCATCCGGGGCGGATAAGAACACGTCGTGCAGCGCCCCATCGATCCGAGCGATGGTGACGGTGCGCGCGATGCGGGTCGCCGAACGGGCGATGTCGTCGACCACGAGCACCGAGTCGGTCTCGCGCATCGCGTCGTTCCAGGTGAGTGCCGGCGTGGACCTCGCCGACAGCAGCACGAGCGCCGGGCAGCCGACGTCGACTCCGGATGCCACCCGCGCGTGCCCCGCGATGATCGCCGCGAGCCACCCGGGGTGGGTCGGAAAACCCTGCGGCGGTCGCCAGCCCTCGGGGCTGTCGGGCAGAGTGCCCAGATCGCGCTGGGCCCGCGTGTAGAAGCCGAGGTCGACCACCGGATGCGTGCCGAGGGGGTCGAAGCGGGCGCGCGCGTTGACGATCGGCGCCAGGGCCTGACGTCCGAGCGGACCGAGCTGCAGTTCGAGCCACGGGCTGTTCAGCACGAGGGCGTCGGCGACACCCGGATGCCGCGCGGCCCAGAGCGTGAGGGTGAGACCTCCCGTGCTGTGGCCGAGCAGAAGCAGGCGTCGGTTCTCTCGTTTCGTGGCCATGGCGTCCAGGGCCGCCCCGATGTCGGCGTCATAGACGTCGAGTGCCGCGATGTATCCCCGGGCCTGCCCGGGTCGCAGACTCCGACCGTACTTGCGCAGGTCGAGGGCGTAGAAGCGCGCCCCGCGGTCGGTGAAGAAGCGCGCGAGGTCGGTCTGGAAGAAATAGTCCGACCAGCCGTGCACGTAGAGGACGTCGGTGTCGCGCAGGTCGCCGAAGAGGCGCGCGCCGGGGTGCGGTCGGGAGCGGATCAGCGTCGCGACGACCTCGCCCTCGGCGTCGTCGCCGAGAGGCAGCGTCTGCTGCTCGAACCCGTCGCCGAGGACGTCCGGTCGCCACTCCCCCATCGCCCCAGCCTACGACGGGCGTTTTCGAGAAGAGCCGCCCGCGTCGCGATGACGGGGCGGCTCTTCAGCGGGGAGGGCTACTCGCCGCGCGAGATCTTGATCATCTCGTCGCGGGGTACGACCTTGATGCGCGCGCGCTCGTGCGGAGCGCCGAGCGCGACCTCGTGCTCGTCGAGGCGGTGCCAGCCGTCGAGGTCGGTCCAGCGCACGCCGCGCTCCTCGAGCAGGGCCGGGATGGCCTCTTCCTCGGGGTGCTCGGGCCGCCACCACTCCGCCTGGTCATTGATGACGTGGCGCACCGTCTCCATGGCATCCGACTTGGTGTGCCCGATGAGGCCGACGGGACCGCGCTTGATCCAGCCGGTGGCGTAGACGCCGGGCAGTCGGGAGTTCGAGTCCGCCGAGAGCACCTGACCCTCGTGGTTGGGGATGACGCCGTGCTGCTCGTCGAAGGGGACGTCCTTCAGGGGCGAGCCGAAGTAGCCGACCGCGCGGTACAGCGCCTGGATGGGGACCTCGCGGATCTCGCCGGTGCCGACGACTCCGCCCTCGGCGTCGGGCTTCGTGCGCTCGTAGCGGAAGACGGCCACCCGGCCCTCGTCGTCGGTGACGACCTCGACGGGCTTCGCCCAGAAGTGGAGGTGCAGGCGGCGCGACGCCTCGCCCCCGGCGTTGTTCGCGCCCGGGCGGGTGCGCCACTGCTGCAGCACGCGGTCGATGACCTTGACCTGCTTGTTGGTCTCGATCGCGGTCTTCGAGGCCTCGTCGTAGTCGAAGTCCTCGTCGTAGACGACCATGTCGACGTCGCGCAGCTCGCCGAGCTCGCGGAGCTCCAGCGGGGTGAACTTCACCTGGGCGGGACCACGACGACCGAAGACGTGGACGTCGGTGACCGGAGAGGCCTTGAGCCCCTGGTACACGTTGTCGGGCACCTCGGTGGGCAGCAGGTCGTCGGCGTGCTTGGCCAGCATGCGGGTCACGTCGAGGGCGACGTTGCCGTTGCCGATCACGGCGACGGACTCGGCCTCGAGAGGCCACTCGCGCGGCACGTCGGGGTGACCATCAAACCAGCTGACGAAGTCGGCGGCGCCGTAGGACCCCTTCGCGTCGATGCCGGGGATGTCGAGGTCGGCGTCGCGGATCGCACCTGTCGAGAAGATGACGGCGTTGTAGTGCTTCTTCAGGTCGTCGAGGGTGATGTCCTCGCCGAAGCGCACATTGCCGAAGATGCGGATGTCGCCGCGGTCGAGCACTTCGCGCAGCGCCGTGACGACGCCCTTGATGCGCGGGTGGTCGGGGGCGACGCCGTAGCGCACCAGGCCGTAGGGCGCCGGCAGCTGCTCGAACAAGTCGATGGAGACGTCGAACTGACGCTCTGACTTCAGCAGGATGTCGGCGGCGTAGATGCCGGCGGGGCCGGCTCCGACGATGGCGAGGCGCAGCTTCGTCATGGGTTCCTCTCGATCGGGATCGGGGGGGTGGGGAAAGGGTCAGGCCGAGCGGTCGGCCACGGCGCGGGCGAAGCGCGTCAACGCTTCGCGCACGGCGCCGTCGGGCAGCGGCGCGAGGGCGTCGATCGCCTCTTGCGACCACTGGTGGGCGAGGCGCAGGGTCTCGTGCGTGGTGTCGTGCTCGCGCAGTTCGGCGAGCGGTCCGTCGAGCACCGACGGGTCGGCGCCGGCGGCGATGCGCTGCTGACCTTCGTCGATGCGGGCGCGCAGGTCGGCGGATGCCGCGTCGGAGCGGTGCCCGAGCAGCAGGTACGGCATGGTCGGAACACCGGCGCGCAGGTCGGTTCCGGGGACCTTGCCGGTCTCGGAGGGATCCGGCGACAGGTCGATCACGTCGTCGAGCAACTGGAAGGCGACTCCGGCCTTCTCTCCGAACACGACCATGGGCTGCTCGAACTCCTCGGGTGCACCCGAGTAGATGACACCCGACTGCGCAGCCGCGGCGATGAGCGAACCGGTCTTGTCGGCGAGCACCTTGAGGTAGAAGTCGACGGGCTCGTCGCCCTCCTGCGGGCCGACGGTCTCGTGCATCTGTCCGAGCACGAGGCGCTCGAAGGTGTCGGCCTGCAGCTGGATCGCGCGCTCACCGCGGCGGGCCATGAGCTGGCTCGCGCGGGCGAAGAGCAGGTCGCCGGTGAGGATGGCGATGTTGTTGCCCCACACCGTCTGCGCGCTCGGGACGCCGCGGCGCTTGTCGGCGCCGTCCATGACGTCGTCGTGGTACAGCGAGCCGAGATGGGTCAGCTCGAGCGCCGTGGCGACCTCGACGACCTCTTTCGTGGTGCCCTGACCGAGCTGCGCGGTGAGGATGGCGAGCATGGGTCGCACACGCTTGCCGCCGGCCTCGTAGAGGTAGCGGGCGGTGACGTCGGCGAGCTTGTCGGCGCTGCGCACCTCGCCCTCGAGCTCGGTCTCGACGCGGGCGAGGCCCGCCTCGACGGTGGAGAGGAGGGTGCGCGAACGCAGGCCTGCGAAGATGCGGTCACTCAGGCCCAGCTTGCCCGACAGGCGGGTGCCGGCCGCGGGCGGTCTCGGGGTCACGGTTTCAGCCTATCCTGGCGCGCTGAGGGCCCGCCGACGGTATCTCGACGGTTGACAGGGGTTAAGAAGCGGGACGGATGCCGCGGTGCAGCGCGACGATGCCGAAGGTGAGGTTGCGGTACGCCACGTCATCCCATCCGGCATCCCTCATCCATCCGGCGAGAGTGGCCTGGTCGGGCCAATCGCGGATCGACTCGTTGAGGTAGTCGTAGGCCTCGGCGTTCGAGCTGACGGCCTTCGCGACGATCGGGAGCACCCGGTCGTTGTAGAAGCGGTAGAGACCCTTGAACGCGCGGGACGGCGGGTGCGAGAACTCGCACACCACGATGCGCCCGCCGGGGCGGGTCACGCGGCGGAGTTCGCGGAGGGCCCGACGCGGGTCGATGACGTTGCGCAGACCGAACGACATCGTCACGGCGTCGAACTCGCCGTCGGCGAAAGGCAGGTCGGTGGCGTCGGCCTGCACGAACTCGAGGTTCGGCACGTCGCCGTGACGGCGGCGTCCCTCCTCGATCATGCCGCGCGAGAAGTCGGCGGCGACCACGTGGGCCCCGCTCGGCACGAATGCCATCGACGAGGTGCCGGTGCCGGCGGCCAGGTCGAGGATGCGCTCCCCGCGCTGCGGAGCGACCGCGCGCAGCGTCGCGACGCGCCAGAAGCGGTCGTTGCCGAGACTGAGCACGGAGTTCGTGCGGTCGTAGGCCGCGGCGACCTGGTCGAACATTCCGCTGACGCGCTTCGGGTCTTTGCCGAGATCGGCGCGGTTGGGGTCGCTGCTCACCCGTCGAGTCTAGGCGCGTGCCGCGGGGCGGTCGTCGGGGGTTGCCATCGACGCGAGGCGTTCGAGCCAGGGGCCGGTCACCTCGTCCGAGAACGGCGCCTCCCGCGCGAGCACCCGCCGCTCGAGGTCGAGGGCTGTGGCCTCGAGGTGCTCGACGATCTCGGCCGGGTAGCCGTACTGCACGCGGTGCTCGTCCCACTCGTCGCGATCGTCGACCCAGGTGCCGCGCTCGTCGGTGCGCCGCACGACGTCGAGGTCCATGTCGATGCCGCGGGGCACGCCGTCGTCGTGCCAGCGGACATCCCACGCCAGGTCGATGTACACCGCGACCGGGTGCGGATCGGCGTTGTGGGTGAACGCCCAGTCCCCCGTCGCCGGCACGAGCGTCACGTTCGGCTGTCGGCAGACGAACTCGGCGCCCGGTCTCGCGCTGCGCCACCCCACCTGCTGGCCGAACCACTCGCCCCACTCGTCGGATCCGAGGTAGACGCTGTCCTGCACCCAGTGCGGGGAGCCGTCCCATTTGCGCCACTCGAACATCAGCCGGGTGCCGGGGGCGGGTCGAGGATCCATGTTCGGAGTCTAAAACGTGCTCGGCCACCCCCGTCTCGCTCGACGCCGTAGCATCCCGGTCACCCGTCCCGCCGCGCTGCCGCCCGCGGGTCTACGCTGAAAGACGTGCTCGAACCCGCGGAAGACGTCGTGCCGCGCCTGCGCGTGGTCACGCGCGAGCTGCCCCCGATGGACGATGTCCTCGCCTACACGACCCCGTACGATCCCCTGTTCTGGAGCCGCCGCGGAGAGTCGCTTGCGGCCTTCGGCGACCTGCTGACGCTCCGGTACGCCGGAGAGCAGCCGGGCGACGCCACCATCTCGGAGCGGTGGCGCGCGATCGCCGCCGCCGCCGAGATCGACGACCCCGTGCAGCTGCCGGGCACGGGCCTCGTGGCATTCGGGTCGTTCGTGTTCGATCCGCACTCGGAGCGCGAGAACGTCCTGCGCGTGCCCGGCATGATCGTCGGTCGCCACAGCGGCCGTGCGTGGGTCACCCGCCTCGCCTTCGACGACACCCCCGACGGGCCCGAACCCGAGCTCCCACCCCGCTCCCCCTTCGGTCCGCACTGGTCCGCGACGCTCGGCCCCGGTCGGCAGACGGCGGAGAAGTATCAGGATGCCGTCCGCCAGGCCATCGAGGCCATCGGCCGCCGCGAGGTGGGCAAGGTCGTCCTCGCCCGCGACATCACGGGCACCGTCCCCGCCGGGTCCGACCTGCGGCGCCTCGTCCGGTCCCTGCTCGAGGGGTACCCCGACTGCTGGGTCTTCGCGGTCGACGGACTCATCGGCGCGAGCCCCGAGACCCTCGTCACCGTCTCCGGCGGAACGGTGACCGCTCGCGTCCTCGCCGGTACCGTCGCGCGCGGCGGTGACGCCGACGCCGATGTCGCGGCATCCATCGGTCTCACCCGGAGCACGAAAGACCAGGACGAACACCGGTTCGCCGTGCAGAGCGTGCTCAAGGCCCTCGGGCCCCACACCTCGGCGCTCGCCGCCGCGGATGAGCCCTTCACCCTGAAGCTGCCGAACGTCTGGCACCTGGCCACCGACGTCGAGGGCGAGCTGAGCGAGGACGCGTCCTCACTGGACCTGATCTCGGTGCTGCATCCGACGGCCGCGGTCGCAGGGACCCCCACCGCCGCGGCGATGGACGTCATCCGTCGTCTCGAGCCCTTCGACCGCGGGCGGTACGCCGGCGCGGTCGGATGGACGGCCGCCTCGGGCGACGGCGAGTGGGCCATCGCCCTGCGGTGCGCGCAGATCGACCGTGCCGCCCCCTCGTCGCCGACCGCGCCGATCACCGCCTACGCCGGCGCGGGCATCGTCGCCGACAGCGTGCCGGAGTCCGAACTGCTCGAGACGCGCGTGAAGTTCCGTCCGATCGTCGAGGCGCTGGCCTGACTCAGGAATTCGCGAGCCGGTTCTTCTCGACCTCGACGTCGTAGTCGGCCGCGGGCCACCGCGGATCGATGTCTTCGAGGGCGTCGATGAGCAGCTGGTGCACGGCGAGGCGCGCGTACCACTTGCGGTCGGCCGGGACGACGTGCCACGGCGCGACGGGCGTCGACGTGCGCTCGATCGCGACCTGGTACGCGTCCATGTAGGCGTCCCAGAGCTCGCGCTCGTCCACGTCGGAGGGGTTGTACTTCCAATGCTTGTCGGGTCGTTCGAGCCGCTCGCCGAGGCGCTCCCGCTGCTCGTCCTTCGAGATGTGCAGCATGACCTTCACCACGCGGATGCCCATCTCGGCGGCCTGCGCCTCGAACGAGACGATCGCGCCGTAGCGGCGCTCGATCTCATCCTGCGGCGCGAGCTCGCGCACCCGACCGATGAGGACGTCCTCGTAGTGCGAGCGATCGAAGACGCCGAGGCGCCCCGCGTCGGGCAGACGCTTCTCGATGCGCCAGAGGAAGTCGTGCTCGAGCTCCTCGGCGGTGGGCTTCTTGAACGAGGCGAGTTCGACGCCCTGGGGGTCGACGGCACCCACGACGTGCCGGACGATCCCGCCCTTGCCCGCGGTGTCCATCGCCTGCAGCACGAGCAGCACCGAGCCCGTGGCCGTGCCCGCGACGCTCTGCGCGAAGAGGCGTTCCTGCAGCCCCTCCAGCGGCGCACGGCCCGCCTCGAGGTCGGCGCGACCGTCGGTCTTGTCGCCGTCGTAGCCGGGCGTGGATCGCGGATCGATGTCGGCGAGGCGGAATCCGGGCTCCACGCGCAGGGCGTCGGCGGCGGGCGTGGACCATCTGCTGCTCGTGCTCATCCCGACATCGTGCCGTGGCATCCGGAATCTCCGCCACCCGTTGACGACGATGCCGAGCCGCGGGAACGGATGCCGCTCGGTCAGCGCGGAAGGGGCACTTCGATCAGCTGCCGACCGCCGGTGGGAGCGGTGAGCACCTGGTCGAGGGCGACACGCGTGGTGCACCGGTGGTACTCCCACCCGAACGCGAGAGCGAGCTGCTCGAGCCGGGCCGTCTGCGGGGTGTACTGCACGCGCGACATCGCGTCGTCACCGGCGACCGTGGCGACCTCGAGACCGTCGAAGATCGTGCCCCCGCCGTCGTTTCCGACCACGACCTGCAAGCGGGGCACGATCTCGCCGGGGGGAAGGAGCAACGCACCCGTGTCGTGCAGGAACGCGAGATCGCCGAGGAGCAGACGCGTCACGCCGGGCCGTTCGTCGACCTGGCTGGCGAGCGCGACACCCGTGGCCGTGGCGATCGTTCCGTCGATGCCCGCAAGGCCGCGGTTCGAGTGCACGGCGACCTTCTTGCCGCCCAGCAATTCGTCGGCGACGCGCACGATGCGCGAGGACCCGAAGACGAGTCGGTCGTGGGGCCAGCTCGCGCGCCACAGCGCGTCGACGAGGGCGGCGCGATCCAGGGGTGCACGCATGACCTCGACCTCGGCGTTGATCGCGCCGAGTCGTTCGTGTGGCACGGCGGAGGCGAGTCCGTCGGCGTCGGGGGCCGGGGGCGAGAGGTCGACGGCGGCGGCGCGCGAGGCGCGCATCCAGTCTCCGAGCCACGCGCGGTCAGCGGCTCCCGAGCCGACTCGCACCGCGTCGACCGCCAGCGTCGAACCGTTCAGGTTCACGGGCTCGCCCGGCCCGCGCACGGCGAGGACTTCAACGTCGTCGCGCATGAGCAGGCGCGTGACCTCGCGGCTGAGCGTCGGACGGCCGAACACGACGACGCGCTCGACGCGGCCGCCGAGCTCGGGGTCGCTCAGCAGGGCGCGGTAGCCGTGCACGATCTGGCGCCCGAAGCGCGCGCCGCTGACGATCTCCGCCACGAGGGGGAAGCCGCCGTCGTGGGCGAATTGCTCCGCCGCGTCCCCGGCGTCCGCGCCCGCGACGACCACCGTCCGCGGACCGGGGTCGACCACGTGCGCCGCCTCGGCGACAGGTGCCACATCGGCCTCGCCGATGCCCCCGCCGCCCTGGTAGAGCGCCCCGGAGCCGTCGCTGTTCTCTTCGGCGGGAACGGCACCGGATGCCGCCCGCTCCGCGAGCCACGCCGGAGCGGCGCCGGCGAGCGGCTCCCGGAACGGCACGTTCAGGTGCACGGGCCCTGCCGCGCGGGCACCCTCGCCGAGGGCGGCCGCGAGCGCTGCGGCGGCCACCGCGTCAAGCTCCGCGGTCTGCTCGCCGGTGGCGTCGTCATCGGTCGCCTCCGGAACCGCGAGGTCGGCTTCGAGCCGGACGGCGGACCGGAACAGCCCCGGCTGCCGGGTGGTCTGGTTAGCGCCCACCCCGCGCAGCTCCGGGGGGCGATCGGCGGTGAGCAGCAGAAGGGGAACACCCGCGTGATGCGCCTCGAGCGCGGCCGGCACCAGGTTCGCGACGGCGGTGCCCGACGTGCAGACGACGGCCGCCGGCATCCCGGTCTCGCGTCCGATCCCCAGGGCCGTGAAGCCCGCGACGCGCTCGTCGATGCGCACGTGCAGGTGAATGAGCCCCGCCCGTTCGAGCTCGGCGGCGACGAGGGCCAGTGCCTGGGAGCGTGATCCCGGGCTGACGACGATGTGCCGCACGCCGCGGGAGACGAGCCCGGCCAGCAGAGCGGCGGCCGCGTCGGTGGCGGGCGCGGCGATACGCGCGGTGTCGACCACGGGTCAGCCGACGGCGCCGCGCTGGTCGCGGGTGTCGTCGTCGCCCTTGCCGGGGGTGTCGCCCGGATCGGTCGTCTTCCGAGGAGGCTGGGGATCTTCGGCCTCGGAGTCGAGCTGCGCCAGCTCTTCTTCGAGGCGACGGATCCGCTCGTCCTGGTCGGCGCGCGCCGAGGCGGTCATGCGGCCGAGGAACTCGGGGTCGTCGTCGGGAGCCCGTCGAACGACCGTCTGCGTGGCGCGCCCGCGGCCGATGGCGAACCACAGGATGCCGCCGAGCACGGGCAGGAGGATCACGATCGCCATCCACGCGGGCTTGTTGACGCCGCGGTGGCGAGAGGGGCTCTGCACGGCGCAGTCCACGATCGTGTAGACCCAGAAGACGGTCGCCACGAGCGCCAGGATGAGAAGCAACCGTGCCATGACCTGATTCTACGTGCGTCGGCTGGACAGCGGCCCGGAGTGGGCGCACGGTCTTCCGCCGTCGAACGACCCGGATCGGGGCCGTGGGTGCCCGCCGTAGACTGGGGGGTATGCGTGCACGTTCGGCCCTCGTCTACACGGTGCTGCGTCTGCTCGCCTTCCTCGTGCCCCTCGGCATCCTGCTGCTGTTCCCGGTTTTCCAGGAGTTGCCGTGGCTCGCAGCGATCTTCGCCGCCCTCATCGGGCTGAGCCTGTCGACGCTGTTCCTGCGCCGCCCGCTCGACAAGGTCACCGGCGGCCTCGCCGAGCGTCGTGCGCAGCGCGCGACGACCGGTCGCCGGACGGGCGCCGAGACCGACGCCGACGCCGAGGATGCGGTGGTGGATGCCACGCGCACCGACGGTCCGGACGCGACGCCCGAGGCTCCGCGCGCCTGAGCCCGGGCGCCGATCGTGCGCGGGTCAGACCGCGAACGCCGCACAGAGGACCGCGCCGTACGCCACCGAGGTGAAGCTCGTCACCTGGAGCGCGGTGATCAGCTCGCGCGGAGCGCGGTAGGTCCACACGATGAGGATCGCGGCGAGCCCGCCGATCAGCGGGATCCCCTCGAGCCAGGCCACCGGGTAGACCAGGGCGAGGAACGCGGCGATCGCGAAGGGTGCGAGCACGAAGACCGTGAACAGCACCTGGGTCGCGCGACGGCCGATGAGAACCGAGAGGGTGCGCTTTCCCGCGAGACGGTCTTGGTCGATGTCGCGCAGATTGTTCGCCAGCAGCACCGCGCAGGCGAGGAGCCCCGCGGCGACCGCCCCGAACCACGCCTCTTGCGGGAGGGACAGCACCTGCAGCCAGGTCGTGCCGAGGGTGGCGACCAGGCCGAAGAACACGAAGACGAAGATCTCGCCCATCGCGTTGTAGCCGTAGGGACGCTTGCCGCCGGTGTAGAACCAGGCCGCGACGATGCACACGGCGCCGACGAGGAGAAGCCACCACTGCCCCGTGCGGATCACCAGGGCGAGCCCGATCACCGCGGCGAGAGCGAAGAACGACAGCGCGACGATCAGCACGGTCCGCGGCTTCGCCTTCTTGCCGCCGGTGAGGCGACCCGGGCCGACGCGCACGTCATCGGTGCCGCGGATGCCGTCGGAGTAGTCGTTGGCGTAGTTGACGCCGATCTGCAGCGCGAAGGCGACGGCGAGACACGCGAGGGCGATCACCCCGTGCAACTGGTCGTCGACGAGGGTCGCAGCCCCCGTACCGATGAGCACAGGGGTGATGGCGAGCGGCAGCGTGCGCAGGCGCGCGGCGGCGATCCAGTCCCGCGCGGTGGCGGGCGTGACCGCCTGCGGCGCACCGCTCTTCGCCTTCTGCGGGTTGCCGCCCGGATGACGCTTCTTGGCGGTGTTCGGACGCTTGCGAGACTGTGCTGCCACGAGGGGTCAGTCTAATCCCGCGGGTCCGGCGAGCCCTCGCCGACGAGTCGACGCAGCGTTGCCCGATCGGGTTTGCCCGAGCGCAGGGTGGGCACCTCGGCGATCGCGATCACGCGGGCCGGTCGTGCCGGGGCCCCGACCGCCGCACCGACGACCTCGCGCACCGCGGCGAGCACCTCGCGCTCTCGGGACGGATCGATTCCGGGCACCACCACGGCGGACCCCTGGCCCCAGTCCGCGTCCGGGATCGGCACGACGACGGCGGATTCCAAGCCCGGGATGCCGCGCACGGCCGCTTCGACCCGGTCGAGCGAGACGTTCACCCCTCCCGAGACGATGACGTTGTCGAGGCGACCGGTGACGTTCAGCACGCCGTCGACGACCTCTCCCCCGTCGCCCGTGCGGTACCACCGAGTGCCGGCCGCATCGGAGGGGAAGGCGGATGCCGTGCGCTCGGGGTCGCCGAGGTAGCCCCCGGCGAGCGTCGGTCCCGACAGGCGCACCTCGCCGTCGACGATCGCGACGCCCACGCCGTCGAGCGGGACGCCGTCATAGACGCACCCGCCGCTGGTCTCGCTCGAGCCGTAGGTGCGCACGATCCGTGCTCCCGCCGCCTCCGCTCGCTCTCGCACCGACGGGGCCAGAGCTTGCCCTCCGATCAGGATGGCCTCGAACGAACGCAGGGCCTGCGCCACGGTGGCGTCGTGCTCGGCGGCATCCAGAAGTCTCTGCAGCTGCGCGGGGACGAGCGAGGTGTAGCTCGGGACGCGGGCACCGTCGACGTGCGACGCCATGCCGAGGGCCGCCGCGGCGAACGGCTCGGCGCGGAACGGACCCGCGACGACGGCGGGCTCTCGATCGGCCAGGAGTGCCCGCACGATCACCTGCACCCCGGCGACGTAGGTGGCGGGGACCGCGAGCAGCCACGCGCCCTCGCCGATGCGCGCCGCCGTGGCGTACGCACTCGCGATGAGGGCGTTGCGGCTGATCACGACCGACTTGGGCACACCCGTCGACCCCGAGGTCGTGACCACCGCCGCCGTCCCCGGGGGGACCTCACCGGCGAGGTCCGAGCCGCCGAGCGCCACGGCGGGACCGGCGCCGAGGACGGCCGCCCGCAGAGCGCGCAGCACGTCGCGCGGATCGTCGGATGCCGCCGGCTCGAGCCTCACGAGGGGACTCCGGCGGTCAGTAGTGCCACGGGACGTCGGACCAGTCGGGGTCGCGCTTCTCGAGGAACGAGTCGCGCCCCTCGGCCGCTTCGTCGGTGCCGTAGGCGAGGCGCGTCGCCTCGCCGGCGAACAACTGCTGGCCGACGAGACCGTCATCGACGGCGTTGAAGGCGTACTTGAGCATGCGGATCGCGGTCGGCGACTTCGTCAGGATCGTGCGCGCCATCGCGAGGGCCTCGCGCTCGAGCTCGGCGTGCGGCACGACGCGGTTGACCGCGCCCATCTCGTACGCGCGCTCGGCGGAGTACTCCTCGGCGAGGAAGAAGATCTCGCGCGCGAACTTCTGGCCGATCTGGCGCGCGAAGTACGCGGAACCGTACCCGGCGTCGAACGAGCCGACGTCGGCATCCGTCTGCTTGAAACGACCGTGTTCGGCGCTCGCGATGGACAGGTCGCACACGACGTTGAGGGAGTGTCCGCCGCCCGCCGCCCACCCGGGGACGACCGCGATGACGACCTTCGGCATGAACCGGATGAGCCGCTGCACCTCGAGGATGTGCAGGCGACCCGCGCGACCGGGGTCGTGAACGGTCGTCTCGTCTTCGGAGTACTTGTAGCCGTCGCGGCCGCGGATGCGCTGGTCACCACCGGAGCAGAACGCCCAGCCGCCGTCCTTGGGGCTCGGGCCGTTGCCGGTGAGAAGGACGACGCCGATGCGATGATCCTGCCGCGCGATGTCGAGGGCGCGGTACAGCTCATCGACCGTGTGCGGGCGGAACGCGTTCCGCACCTCCGGACGATCGAAGGCGATACGCGCGACCCGACCGTCGTGCGTGACGTGGGCGGTGATGTCGGTGTAGTCCTCGGCGCCGGGCGCCAGGGTCCATTCCGCGGGATCGAAGAACTCGGAGACGGTCACCCGTTCAGCCTACGCGCGGGGGTCGGGCCGAAGACTGCAAGCTCGCAAGACGAGAGAACGCAAGTTCTCGTGACCGAATCGATCAAATAATCTTTCGTCCAGCTCGTCAAATTTCCTTTACGGATATAGTTCCTCACGTTCTGTCGTGCAAGTAATCATGCTAACTACCGCAAGAAGGGATGACAGTGGTCGACAAGTACACGATGCCGAGACTCGACTTCGAGTCTCCTCTTGTGGCGACCCTGTTCGAGATCGAACGTCTGCGAGCAGACATCGGTACGGGCGACACCCCGAGAGACACCTTCCTAGAGCTTCACCAGTTGTTCGACCTCGTCATGAGCGTGGTCTCCGCTCGGATCGAGGGAAACCACACCACTGTGTACGACGCGCTTGACCAGATCGACGCTTCCGTCGGATCGAGCGCAGATCAACTCCGCGAGATAACGAACATCGCCGCCACCGCTCGCTTCATCGACAGCCTCCCACCGGAAGCCCCCCTCACACACAATCTGATCCGCGAGATCCACCGTCGCGTCGTGGACGGCCTGAGCAGGGAGGGCGACCCCACCCCTGGCGCTTACCGGGAACACGAAGTCGCGATAACCAACTCAGCCCACGTGCCGCCGACCTGGGTCACGGTGCACCCCGAGATGACCTCCCTCCTGGACTTCGCCAACGAGTCGAAACCTCTCCACGAGCAGATGCTGCAAATCGCGGTCGCACACCATCGCTTCGTGTGGATCCACCCGTTCCGCAACGGGAACGGACGAGTTTCGCGTCTCTTCACCTACGCCATGCTGCGCAAGACCATCTTCGCAACGCGAGGATTCAGCGCTCTGAACCCCACCGCCGTCTTCGGCAACGACCGGGACGCCTACATCTCCGCCCTTGAGATCGCCGATGACCTCACCGACTCCGGCACCATCGCGTGGGCCGAATTTTTCGTGCGTGGCATCCGTGACGATATCGCTCGCCTGCTCGAACTGCAGCGCCACGCGTTCGTCATCGACGAGCTGGTGGGCCCGGCCCTCCAATCATTACGACGGGACGGACTCATTTCCCGTGAAGAGCATGCGGCTCTGAGCGCGGTCCTGGGAAGCGGAGTGATCAAGGCGGGCGATCTGGAGGAGATCGTTCCGGGCACGGCGTCTCATCGCTCTCGCTTCATCCGCAATCTGCGCGAACGATCTCTCCTCCAGCAAGCGGAGGAGGGCCCGCGGTTCTACCGGATCTCGTTGGCGAGGGGTCCGCTTGCACCCCGTCTCGTCCGTCGACTCGACGCTCTCGGCTATTTGCCGCGCATGCTCTCGGCTGACTAAGACCTCCCAACGGTGGACGACCGTCCCCATGCCCCGTAGCCTGGACGACCCCGACGATCGGAGTCAGCATGACGAAGAAAGTGTCGATCCTGGGCCGCATCCGCGAGTACTTCCTCGGGGCGCCCGCACACGACCAGTCCGAGGACGCGCGGCGGTCGATGAACCACCAGAGCGAGACCGCGTTCTACAACGGCGAGGCCGCGAAGACCTGGACGGGCACGTCCGGCGGCGCGCAGTTCAAGCCGTGACAGCGGGCGGCGCCCCGACATTCTCGGGGCGCCGCCCCGTTCACGCGTTCTTGCTGTCGCGCCACCGCAGCCAGCGCTCGACGAGCGAGTAGTCCCACTCGGGGCCTGAGAATCCGAGCGTGAAAAGGCGGGTTCCGGCGTCGAACAGGGCGTCGGCCACGTCTTCGTCTCGGTCCTTGAGCTCGTTCGAGACGACGAGGCCCGACAGGTCGCGCTGCTCTGCCTCGGCCCACTTCTCGATCACACCGAACTTGTGCGGCAGTTCGTCGGGGGTGACGAAGCTGTGCCAGATGTCAGCGTGACGAGCGACGATGCGCAGCGTCTTCTGCTCGCCCTTGCCGCCGATCATGACGGGGATCTTGCGGGTGGGCGCCGGGTTGAGCTTGCCCCAGCGCGCGACGACCCGGTCGAGATCGGTCGCCAGAGCGTTGAGCCGCGACCCGGCGGTGCCGAAGTCGTAGCCGTACTCGTCGTAATCGCGCTGGAACCATCCCGATCCCGTGCCGAAGATGAAGCGACCCGTGTCGCCACCCTTCTTGCTGATGTGGTCGACGGTGCGGGCCATGTCCGCCTGCAGGTCGGGATTGCGGTAGCTGTTGCAGTTGACGAGGGCGCCGAACTCGACGCGCTCGGTCTGCTCGGCCCAGGCGGAGAGCATGGTCCACGACTCGAAGTGCTCACCCTCGGGGTCACCGTAGAGGGGATAGAAGTGGTCCCAGTTGAACAGGACGTCGACGCCCATCTCTTCGAGACGGAGGACGGCGTCGCGGATGTCGGAGTACTGCACGTGCTGCGGCTGGATCTGCACGCCGAGCCGGACGGGGGTATCGAAGAGCATGGCGTCAGCCTATGCCCGCCCTCCGACACCCGGGCGGGTGGATTCTCCGCTCGGTGCCGCGTAGCGTGGGAAGGCCCCGACGATCGGAGTCAGCATGACGAAGAAGATGTCGAAGCTCGCGCGACTGCGCGATTACCTGTTCGGCCCGCGACGCACCCACGAGCAGTCCGAGGCGGCGAAGGAGTCGCTCGAGTCCACCCCCGACCTCTCCTCCTACACCGTCGAACGTCAGACGTTCTGGCTCGGCGGGTTCGGCGGCGGCGGGCCGCGCTGAGCGGCAGGATGAGGGCATGAGCACCGTCGCCCTCCCCTCGCTCGCCGAGATCCTCGACTCGGCGCGCGTCGTCTCCCTCCCGCTCGCCGCCCGCTTCCGGGGGATCGAGACACGAGAGGCGCTCGTGTTCGAGGGCCCCGAGGGGTGGACGGAGTTCTCGCCGTTCGTCGAGTACGCCGATGCGGAAGCCGCGACCTGGCTCGCCGGGGCCATCGACTTCGGGTGGCGTCCGTCACCGCCGGCCGTGCGCGACCGCGTCGCCGTCAATGCCACGATGCCCGCGGTCGCGGCATCCGAAGTGCCGAGGATCCTCGCCCGGTATGACGGATGCCGCACGGTCAAGGTCAAGGCCGCCGAGGCGGGCCAGACGCTCGCCGCGGACGTGGCGCGCGTCCGAGCGGTCCGCGAGGCGATGGGGCCCGAGGGACGGGTGCGCGTCGACGCGAACGGTGCGTGGAACGTCGACGAGGCCGAGCGAGCGGTCCACGCCCTCGCCGAGTTCGACCTCGAGTACGTCGAGCAGCCCTGCGCCGAGATCGACGAGCTCGCCGAGCTGCGCGAGCGGATCGACTATCTCGACATTCCGATCGCGGCCGACGAGAGCGTCCGCAAGGCCGCCGACCCCCTGCGTGTGGCGCGTGCGGGTGCCGCCGATCTTCTCGTCATCAAGGCTCAGCCCCTCGGCGGCGTCCACGCGGCGCGAGAGATCGTCGCGCAGGCGGGACTGCCCGCCGTGGTGTCCAGCGCCCTCGACACCTCGATCGGCCTGTCGATGGGGGTGGCGCTGGCCGCGGCGCTGCCCGACCTCGACTACGACTGCGGACTCGGTACCGCCTCGCTGTTCACGGTCGATGTCGTGGGATCCCCCCTCGTGGCCCGCGGCGGAATGCTGCCGCTCGAGCGACCCCGCCCCTCGTCGTCCGACCTCGATCGGGTGGCGGCGACGGACGATCGGCGGGAGTGGTGGCTGGACCGGCTGCGGCGGTGCTACGCCGCTCTCGAGATCACTCGAGGATGAGTCGCACGATCTGAGCGAGCCGCTCCCCCAGCTGAGCGCGCGCGTCGGAGGGTGACGTCCCCGTCATGACGGCGGTCTCGGATGCCGAGATCCAGGCGGACAGCAAAAGCTCCGTGGCGGCGTCCGCGGGCAGTCGCAGAGTCAGCCCCCGCGCGTCGGCGATGTCGCGCACGAGTTGCGTGACGCTGTCGCACAGGGCGCCGTTCGATGAGAGGTAGGCCGCCGCGAACTCGGGGTTGCGCAGGGCCTGCACGCGCGTCTCGGCGCCGAGGAGGACGTCGAGGCGATCCTCGCCCGCGACCTCGAGTACTTCTTGGACGAGATGGAGGACTTCGCCCGTGGCATCCAGTCCGCGGTCCTCGATCGAGGTGACCCGGTCGCGGACAGCGGCGATCGTGGTCTCGGCGGAGCGGCCGCAGAGGGCGAGGAAGAGTTCTTCCTTCGAGCCGAAGTTCGAGTAGAACGCGCCGCGCGTGAACCCGGCGCGGTCGCAGATCGCCTCGACCGAGGCCGCGTCGATGCCGACCTCGGCGAACATCTCCGCGGCGGCGTCCATGAGGCGCGTCCGGGTGTTCTCGCGCCGTCGTGAGGGGGCGGGTGCGGTGTCGGTCATCCGCGTCTCCTGTTCTGGGTGGACGTCCAGCTTCGGTCGCACCCTCGAGGTCTACGATACATTGATGTATCCGATACGGTGATGTATCGACTCGTTCACCGATCGTGGGAGCAGCCGTGTCGACATTCCTCTACACCCTGGGTCGCTGGTCGTTCCGCCACCCCTGGCGCGTTCTGACCGGCTGGCTCCTCATCCTCGTGATCGCCGGCGGCGGAGTCGCGGTGTTCGCGAAGGGGACGGACAACACCTTCTCGATCCCGGGCACCGAGTCGCAGGCCGGCCTCGAGATGCTCGGGCGTACCTTCCCCCAGGTGAGTGGAGCGAGCGCCGAGATCATCGTCGTCTCCGCGGACGGGTCGAGCGTTCGGGACCAGAGCTACCAGGACGCCATCCAGAAGACGACCGGCGACATCGGCACGCTCGACTTCGTCGAGGCCGTCACCGACCCCTACGACACCCGCGTGTCCGGCGGCATCTCCGACGACGGGCGCGCGGCGATCGTGCGCATCCAGTTCGCCGGAGAGTCGACGGCGGTGCCCGCCGACACCAAGGACGCCCTCCGCGACGCCACCACGGCGCTCAGCACCGCCCTGCCCTCCGGATCCCAGGCGATCCTGGGCGGACAGCTCTTCGCCACCGAGATCCCCGGCGCCTCGCTCACCGAGGCGCTCGGCGTCCTCATCGCCGCGCTCGTGCTCATGGTGACGTTCCGTTCGTTCCTCGTGGCCGGGATGCCGCTGGCCACCGCGATCCTCGGCGTCGCCCTCTCGATCGGGCTCATCTTCATCGCGACGGGCTTCGCGACCGTGTCGTCGACCACTCCCCTGCTGGCGGTGATGCTGGGGCTGGCGGTCGGCATCGACTACGCCCTCTTCATCGTGTCGCGACATCAAGACCAGACGCGCGCGGGAATGGACCCCGAAGAATCGACCGCCCGCGCTGTCGGTACCGCCGGATCCGCGGTCGTGTTCGCCGGCATCACGGTGCTCATCGCCCTCATCGGCCTGAGCTTCGCCGGCATCCCGTTCCTGACGACCATGGGCATCGCCGCTTCCGTCGCCGTGGCGATCGCGGTCTGCGTGGGGCTCACGCTCACCCCGGCGTTCCTGGGATTCGCGGGGCACCGCGTCGTCGGCTGGGGATACAAGAAGCAGAAGAAGCGCTCCCGCACGGCCACCGCCGAAGACGACGCCGCGGCCGCCGAAGAGGCCGCCGCCGAAAGCGTGCGCCGAGCCTCCACCGCGGCCGTCCGCGCCCAGCGCAACGGGCCCGCCAAGCGCTGGGTCGGCCTGGTCACCCGGCATCCAGTGGTCACCTCCGTCGCCGTGATCGGCCTGCTGGGGGTAACCGCGATTCCGGCCGCGTCCCTCGCGCTCACCCTTCCGAACGCCGGGCAACTCCCCCCGGGCGACGAGGCGCGCGTCGCCTACGAGCTGACCGACGAGTACTTCGGCCCCGGCGCCAACGGTCCCCTCATCATGACGGGCACGATCGTCACCTCGAACGACCCGCTGAACCTCATGACGGGCATCGGCGACGAGATCGCGAAGATCCCGGGGGTCGCGAAGGTCGCCCTCGCGACGCCGAACGCCACCGCCGACACCGGCATCGTGCAGATCGTGCCCGAGACCGCGCCCGACGACCCGCGCACCGCTGACCTCGTGCGCGAGCTCCGCGCGGCCGAGCCGCGCCTCTACGACCAGTTCGGCGTGCACCTGCTCGTCACCGGCTACACCGCCGTCACGATCGACATCTCCGACCAGCTCGGCGCCGCCCTGCTGCCGTTCGGCCTGTTCGTCGTGGGCCTCTCGCTCGTGTTGCTGATGATCGTGTTCCGCTCGATCTGGGTGCCGCTGACCGCCGCCGGCGGGTACCTGCTGTCGGTCGCGGCCTCGTTCGGCGTCGTCGCCGCGGTGTTCGAGTGGGGCTGGTTCGCCGACGCCCTGCACGTGGCCAAGGTCGGCCCCATCATCAGCTTCATGCCCATCGTCGTGATGGGCGTGCTCTTCGGCCTCGCCATGGACTACCAGGTGTTCCTCGTCTCGCGCATGCGCGAAGACTTCGTGCACGCCGAACGCGAGGGCCGCACGCCCCGCGAGGTGGCGCTCGGCGCCGTCCGCAGCGGCTTCTCGGCATCCGCCCGCGTGGTCGTCGCCGCCGCCGTCATCATGTTCGCGGTCTTCGTCGCGTTCGTTCCCGAGGGCGACTCGAGCCTCAAACCCATCGCGCTGGGCCTGGCCGTCGGCGTCGCGGTCGACGCGTTCCTCGTGCGCATGACCCTGGTGCCCGCGATCCTCGCGCTGCTGGGAGCGAAGGCCTGGTGGATGCCGCGCTGGCTCGACCGGATCCTGCCCAAGCTCGACGTCGAGGGCGAGGCCGTCGAACGCGAGGTGCGCCTCGCCGACTGGCCGACCGAGTCCGGGATCGCGATCGCCGCCGACGATCTGCGCACGGTGGGAGCCTCGGATGCCGAGGAGCCCGTGTTCTCTGGGGTGTCACTGCGCCTCGGGTACGGGCGGACGCTGCTCGTGACCGGCGAGACCCGCACGACGCGCACCCTGCTGCTGGCCCTGTCGGGCCGCCTGTCGCAGATCGAGGGGCGCCTGCGCGTGGACGGGCTGCTCGTCCCCGAGCGCGCCGGAGCGGTGCGCGCCCGTGTCGGCGTCGCCCTCCTCGACGATCCTGCCGAGGCCGCGGCCGACGTCGCCCGCGCCGCATCGCGCGGCACCCGGATCGTGTTCGTGTCGGACATCGAACGCCTCGACGACGACACCAGCGACGACGTGGCCCAGGTCCTCCGCCGGGCCGCCACCGAGGCGCGCGAGCACAGCGATGACGACTCGTCGCCGTTCACGCTGATCGTGTCCGCCCGCGACGAACGCCGCGCGCTGGCCCTGCTGGCCGACGCTCAGCGTCCGGACGTGGCATCCCTCTCGCTGCCGACCCCGCGCCGGCATCGCCCCGAACCCGAAACCTTCGCCGATCTTTCCGAGGTGTTCGCATGACTCTCCCCGTCGAGCGCTCCCGCTCGCGCCGCCCCGTCACCTGGCTCACGCTCATCGGCGTCCTCCTGCTCCCGGCGGTGATCGGCGGCATCCTGGTCGGTGCGCTCTACAAGCCCACCGATCGACTCGAGAACATCACCGCCGCGATCGTGAACGACGACAAGGCCGTAGAGCTCAACGGCCAGCTCGTCCCCCTCGGGCGACAGCTCACCGGCGGTCTCGTGAAAGGCGCCGACGACCAGCCGAGCAACATCGACTGGGTCATCTCCAACGACGAGGACGCTGCCGCCGGCCTCGAGGACGGCACCTACACCGCGGTCGTGACGATCCCCGAGAACTTCACCGCAGCCTCGCTCTCGACCCGACCGGGCGAGACTCCCGAGAAGGCGACGATCGGTGTGCAGACGGCACCCAACGCCCGCGTCGTCGACGGCGCGATCACCGGGGCACTGGCATCCACCGCCTCTCAGGTCTACGGCAGCACCCTGTCCTCGCAGTACCTCAAGAACGTCTTCCTCGGTTTCACCACCCTGAGCGACCAGCTCGGCAGCGCCGCGAGCGGGGCTCACCAGCTCGCCGACGGGGCATCGCAGGCGTCCACCGGAGCGGCCGGGCTGCGCGACGGCCTCGGGCAGCTCTCGTCCGGAGCCTCGGCCCTGGCCGACGGCGCGTCGAAGCTCGCCGCCGGTGCCGGCCCGCTCGCCAGCGGTGCCGACCAACTCTCGAGCGGCGCGGGAGCGCTCGCCGGCGGAACCCGCTCGGCGGCGGCCGGCGTCACGGAGCTCGCCGACGGCAACGCCCGATTGGCGAAGCAGATCAACGCGCTCGCCGCGCAGATCCCGCCGAACTTCGCCCAGGACGCGCAACAGCTGTCGGACGCGGCACCGCAGATCAACACCGCACTGACCGACGCTGCAGCCGCCCTGCAGAAAGCGGCTGACGAGTGCACGGGCACGCCCGAGCAGTGCGCCGCTCTGCGCACGGCATCCGACAACGCCAACGCGGCCCTGCCGAAGGCGAAAGAGACCGTGACGCAGATCGGCGGCCTCTCGGCCGAGGCCACCAAGCTGCCGGCGGGGGTCAGCGCCATCGCCGAGGCGAACCAGAAGCTCGCCGACGGGGGGTACGCCGCGGCGAAGGGCATCGCCACCATCGCCGGCGGCATGGACGGCATCGCCGGCGGAGCCACGAAGCTCGCCGACGGCGCGCGGCAGTTCGGCACGGGCGCCTCGGCTCTCGCCTCGGGCGCTGAGCAGGTGGCATCCGGAGCCTCCGACGCCAAGACCGGAGCCGGCAAGCTCGCGGACGGCGTCAGCCAGGTCGCGACCGGCACGACATCTCTCGCGGATGGCCTGGACACCGCGGTGTCGAAGCTCCCCACCTACACCGATGCCCAGGCCACGAACCTCGCCGACGTCGTCGCAGACCCCGTCTCTGCGACGGGCGGCAGCGAGTCGCTGTTCGGCGGCGCCGCGGTCCCGCTGCTGGCCATGGCGGTGCTGTGGTTCGGGGCCCTCGCCTCGTTCGTCGTGTTCCAGGCCGTGTCGGCCCGCTCCCTGACCAGCCGCCGCTCCTCGGGCCTCGTCGCCCTGCGCGGCTTCGCCCCGGCGGCGATCGTCGGCGCGGTGCAGGGACTGCTGGTCGCGAGCGTGGTGCAGGTGGCATCCGACTACGCCTGGGGCGACTGGGCCGTGTTCGCGATGATCTGCCTTCTCGCCGGGGTCGCCTTCGCCGCCGTGAACCAGGCGCTCGTCGCGCTCCTCGGGGGCGCCGGACGATGGGTCTCCGCGATCATCGGGGCCTTCGCGCTGGCGACGAGCATCGTCTCGACGGTGCCGCCGGTCCTCGCGGCCTTCGCATCGCTGCTTCCGACCTCGCCCGCCTATACGGCGATGCTCGGCGCCCTGTCTGCGGCCGGCGGAGTGGGTGCGGGCGCCGCGGGACTCGTGGTCTGGGCGGTGCTGTCGATCCTCGTGACGACCCTGGTCGTGGTGCGTCGCCGGACCGTCTCGGCCCGCGCCGCGGCGATCGCGGCCTGAGTCCCGCGCGCGGGCGCGGGGCCGCGCGGCGGCCTTCGCGCCCGTCCGCTCCCGCCCGCCCGAGCCCGGTCGCGCACGTCCACGTCCTGTGTCGGGGAACAGCAGCACGCCGGTCCGTGACGCCCCGGGCACAACGGCGGGTCGATCGGCCGACACGCTGAGAGAACCGTCCCGCGGGCCGGTGCGTCGAGATACGCCCCGCCGTAGCGCACGTCCCACCCCGCAACCACTCCGCGCGCACGACGTATCCGCCCGCGCCCGACGGCGCCTCCTCGACATCGAGCACCGAAGCCCACGCCCCGCGGCGACCCCCACGACGCCGGTCCCCCGCCGCCCGCGCCCCGGCATTCCCCTCCAACAGGAAAGGGCCCGCCCGGCTCACGCCGAACGGCCCCTCCTCTGCGGCCTCTGTCAGGTGGTCAAGCCGCTGTAGGCGTGCAGACCCTTGAAGAAGACGTTGACGATCGTGAAGTTGAACAGCACCGCGGTGAAGCCGATGATCGACAGCCACGCCGAGCGGGTGCCGCGCCAGCCGCGGGTCGCGCGGGCGTGGATGTACCCGGCGTAGAGCACCCAGATGACGAAGGTCCAGACTTCCTTGGTGTCGAAGCCCCAGAAGCGGCCCCACGCGTCGTTCGCCCAGATGGAACCGGCGATGAGGGTGAAGGTCCAGAAGATGAACCCGACGATCGCGAAGCGGTAGGCGAGCGACTCGAGCGCGTCGGCGTTCGGAACCGTGCGGAGGAAGCTCCGCGTGGTCGCGGCGTCCGCGGGAGCCTCGGCGAGCTTGCGCTCGCGGCGCGTCTGGATGAGTTGAACGACCGACAACCCGAAGGCCAGAGCGAACAAGGCCGTCGCCAGGCTCGCGACGAACACGTGCACGACCAGCCACACCGACTTCAGCGGGTCGGCGAGCGGCACGACCTCGACGTGGAAGGCCAACGTGGCCCCGCCGAGCAGCAGCACGGCCAGACCGGTCATCAGCGAGCCGAGGAAGCGCAGGTCGAAACGCGTCAGCACGACGAGGTAGACCGCGATGATCAGCAGCAGACCGGTCAGCGCGAACTCGTACATGTTCGACCAGGGCACGCGCCCCGCGGCGACACCGCGCAGGACCGTGGCGACCAGGTGGAACACGAAGCCCAGCGCGGTGAGCACCGTTCCGAGGCGGGCCCAGAGGTAACGCGGCTTGGCGGAAGCGGTTCCGGATGCCGACGACCCCGCGGATCCGCCGATCACTCCCCCGCCGCCCGCGGTGACGAGCTCGCGCGCGACGACCTCGTCTTTCGCCTTCAGGGCGAGGTCGGAGCGTCGCGCGAGGTCGATGGCGTAGGCGAAGAACGCCAGCACGTAGATGGCGACCGCCGTCCACACCAGGAGGAGGGAGATCTCGTCGAGGAGAAGCGGGTCGGTTCCGGGCATGGTGTCAGTCTACTTTTCCGGTGTCGGGGTGGCTCTGGGTGGGAAGGGTCGCGCTGTGCTTGACGACGAGCTGGTCGACGGCCGCCGCGAGGGTCGGATCCTCGCCTCGGGCGAGGCCGGCGTACTCGATCTCGACGGCGCCGGTCCGCGGCGTCGCCTTGACCCACATGCGGCGACGGGGGACGAAGAGCGCGGCGAGCAGACCGAACAGGGCGAGCAGGGCGAAGCCCAGCACCCAGGGGCCGGCGAGGTCGCGGTGGATCGACAGCGAGGCGAAACGCTTGACGGATTGCTCGTACCCGACGGCACCGGCCGGAGCCTCGTTCTCGAAGGTGATCGTGCCGAGACCGTTCGGCAGGTTCTCGGTCTGACCGGGCATCAACTGCAGAGCCGGGGTGCCGCTGTCTCCGCCGGCGATCTGGGTCATGCCCGAGGGATCGAGCGTGTACACCGAGCGCGGGGTTCCGTCATCGATGCCGAGGTCGCCCTCGTACACGCGAAGGGTGAGCGTGGGGTACTCGAGAGCGCCGTAGGTGGAGGTGAGGGCGCCCGAGTCGAGCACGTCCATCGTCGGGTAGAAGAAGCCGAGGAGCCCGAGCTGTTGCGGCAGCCCGTCGGCGACCTTGATGACGCCGAGCGAGGTCATGTTGGCATCCTGCGGCAGGAAGGCGACCGAGTCGTGGAACACCTCGTTGCCCTGGGCATCGCGGATCGTCACGGTCGGGGCGTATCCGTTGCCGAGAAGGTAGACGCGGTCGCCCTGGACGTCGAGGGGGTGGTTCACCCGCACCTCGCCGTCCTGCGGGTCGGCGCCCGGGGCCTGGGTGGTCACGTGCGCGACGAAGTTGCCGGCCTGCCCCGAGCCGGGTTGTCCCGGCGGCACGTACGTGACGTCGAAGGTGTCGAGGGTCATCGAGTACGGCGTGAGGGTGTCGCCGCCCACGAAGCGGCCGGGGTTGAACGACGAGTAGTCGAGCAGGCTGTTGCTGAAGGCCTGTCCTTCGACGAGGACCCGCTGGCCGGTGTAGGTGAAGCCGCCACCGACGCCGACGGCGATCAGCACGCCGACGAGCGCCCCGTGGAAGAGCAGGTTGCCGGTCTCGCGGAGGTAGCCGCGCTCCGCCGAGACCGAGAAGGCGCCCCGCGAGTCGTAGCGCGCGACGCGGTAACCGCTCTTACGCAGGTGGGCGGCAGCGCTCTCGACGGCCGCGGCGGCCACGGCATCCGCATCGCCGTCCACCTCGATGGTGCGGGTGCGGTGGTCGTCCAGCCGCGACAGCCGGGCGGGCGTGCGCGGGGGCTGCGAGCGCAGGGCCTTCCAGTGGTGCTTGGTCCGCGGGAGGACGCACCCGATGAGCGAGATGAACAGCAGGAGGTAGATGGCCGAGAACCACGGCGAGCTGTAGACGTCGAACAGGCTGAGCTTGTCGAGGACCGGCGCGAGGTCGGGGTTGTCGGTGAAGTACTGCGTGACGCCGTTGGGGTCGGCGGTGCGCTGGGGCACGAGCGAGCCGGGGACGGCGGCGATCGCGAGGAGCAGCAGGAGCACCAGCGCGGTGCGCATGCTGGTCAGCTGCCGCCAGCCCCATCGCAACCAGCCGACCACCCCGAGGCGCGGCTGCGTGATGTCGTCCGCCGTGGAGTCGGCGTGGTCGGAGGGGCGCAGCGGGTCGGTCACGGTGTTACCTCGGTCGGAACGATCAGAGCGGGAGCTGGACATTGCCGATCACCCCCTGCAGGGTCGACATCCACTGGCCCCAGAATCCGGTCACCATCAGCAGGCCGAGCACGATCAGAAGCGCTCCGCCGATGAGGTTCACGACGCGGATGTGCGTGCGCACGAACGCGACGGACTTGGTCGCCCACCCGAAGCCGAGGGCGAGGAGCAGGAACGGGATGCCGAGACCCAGCGAGTACGCCAGGCCGAGGAGCGCGGCGCGGCCCGGGTCGCCCAGGTTGTAGGACACCGAGATGATCGCGGTCAGTGTGGGGCCGATGCACGGCGTCCACCCGATGCCGAGGGCGATACCCAGCAGCGGGGCCCCGATGAGGCCGAGGTTGCCCCGCGACTGCATCCGCACCGAACGCTGAGCGAGACCGAAGAGACCGATGAAGACCAGTCCCATGATGATGATGACGACGCCCATGACGCGGGTGATGAGGTCGGCGTACTCGATGAAGAAACGGCCGAGCGCTCCTCCGAGGACGTTGATCGCCATGAACACGAGGGTGAACCCGGCGATGAACAACAGGGTCCCGCCGAGCAGGCGGCCCTTGCCGGAGGCGGATGCCGAACCCCCGCGCGGCGCCACGGCACCGCTGATGTAGCCGAGGTACCCCGGCACGAGCGGAAGCACGCACGGCGACAGGAACGAGATGAGGCCGGCGGCCAGGGCGATGGGAACGGCGATCCACAGCGCCCCGTCGAAGACGAGGGCGCCCGGGTTCACGCGTTCTCCGCGACCAGCGTGCGCACGATCGACTCGAGGATCGACGACTCGGGCAGCTCACCGACGATGCGAGCGGCGACGCGCCCCTGCTTGTCGAGCACGAGGGTCGTGGGGGTCGCGTTCAACGGCGTCGCACCGGTGAAGGCGAGCTTGAGCTGGGCGTCCCCGACCGCCATGGCGCTGGAGTACGACACCCCGTGGTCGCGCGCGAACGACAGGGCCGTGGCCGGCTGGTCGTACGTGTTGATGCCCAGGAAGGCCACGTCCTGACCCTGGAAGCTCTGGTAGGCCTGCTCGAGGCGCGGGGCCTCGATGATGCACGGGCCGCACGTGGCGTACCAGAAGTTCACGACGAGGACCTTGCCCGCGAAGTCGGCGCTCGACACCGGGGAGCCGTTGTCGAGGGTGCCCGCGAAGTCGACGGGCTCCTTGCGGTTCTCGGGGGCGATCTCGTCGGTCTGGAACCCGTTGGCGGCGATGTAGCCCTTGTTGTCGCCGGCCCGGTACTGGTCGGCGAGGGGGTCGGCGGTGCAGGCCGACAGCCCGGCGACCAAGGTCGCCGCGGCGAGGATCGAGCCCGCGGCGGTGAGGATTCTGCGCATCAGACGGCTCCTACATCGACGGCTCCGGCGGTGCTCGCCGGCTCGGCGTACGCCACCTCGACCCAGCGCGTCGAGCCGTCGGCGCCGTCTCGCCGTTCGAAGCTCGTCACGCTCGACAGCGCGCAACGGCGCTTGCGGGGGTCGTGGCGGGTGGGTTGCTGGGACAGGGCGAGGTGAGTCACCCAGATGGGGAGTTGGTGCGAGACGACGACCACGTCGCCCGAGGGGACGCGGTCCCAGGCATCGGTCATCGCGGCCGTCATGCGGGCGACGATCCGCTCGTAGGGCTCGCCCCAGCTCGGAACGGCCGGCCGACTCAGGTGGCGCCAGTTGAGCGGGTTCGCCAGGGCATGCTTCATGCGCCGCCCCTCGAAGACGTTGGTCGGCTCGATGACGCGGTCGTCGATGAACGGATCGGCGCCGAACATCTCCACGAACGGCTCCGCCGATTCGCGCGTGCGCTGCAGGGGCGAGACCACGAGGGCCGAGACCGGACGGTCGAGACCCTTCACGTGCTCGGCCGCCTGACGCGCCATGCGGCGACCGTCGACGCTCAGGCCGAATCCGGGGAGCCGACCGTAGAGCACGCGACGGGGGTTGTGGACCTCTCCGTGGCGCACGAGATGAAGGCGGTCGGCGGGCACGACGCCAGTCTACGGGCGGGTTCTGTGGTCTGACTGAGTCCGGATGCCGGTTGCCTCGACGTGGAGATAACCGACCGAGCGACGCTCAGGCGTCGTGCTGAGCGGCGGGAGCGTCGTCGCGATCGCCGGCGCGCTTGGAGGCGAGCAGCGAGCGGACACGCGAGTACAGGAACCATGCGAGCCCGATCGCGACCGCGGCGATGACCACGTACTGCAGGATCGACGCGTACTCCTCGACGATGTGCCAGTTCTCGCCCAGCAGGAAACCCGAGAGCACGAAGATCGTGTTCCAGATGAGGCTTCCCGCTCCGGTGAGCAGACCGAAGCGCCACATCGGCATCTTCGACACCCCCGCGGGGATCGAGATGAGACTGCGGAAGATGGGGATCATCCGCCCGAAGAACACGGCCTTGCCGCCGTGGCGCTCGAACCACGCCACCGTCCGGTCGACGTCTTCGGGGTGCAGCAGCGGCATCTTCGCGGCGAACGAGCGCAGCCGCGCCGCTCCGAGCCAGCGGCCGAGACCGTAGAGCATGAAAGCGCCGACGACCGAGCCGATCGTCGTCCACAGCAGCGCCTCGAACAGCGTGAAGGAGCCGCGACTGGCGGTGAGCCCGGCCATCGGCAGAACGACCTCGCTGGGAAGCGGGGGGAAGAGGTTCTCGAGGGCGATCGCGACACCGGCCCCGATGGGCCCGATGATCTCCATGAGCGAGACGGTCCAGTCCGCGAGCGACGTCAGCCAGGACTGCCCCTCCCCGGAGCCGGAGGTCGACCGCAACGGGGCGAGAGAGAGGGTGGTGTCGGTCATCGGGTGCCTTCGCGCTCGGTGATCGGCCGCCCGGTGCGGACGCCCGCTCTCAGGGTAGGTTGCGAACCCTCGCCCTAGCTGGGGGTTGCCCCCGAGCGGATCAGGATGCCGAGACCCCCGCGCCGACGAGCGCGGCCGCGACGAACCACACGGCGGCGATCGTCACGACGGTCACGAGCGGAACCCAGAAGGCGAGGCGGTGACGAACGAGTCGCATGATGGAGATGACGACACCGATGATCAGCACGACCCAGGGTGAGACGACCGCGGTCCAGAAGCCGATGTTCATCAGTCCCGTGTCGCAGGTGACCGACCCGCACGCGTCCGCGGCGTAGACGAGGAGCACTCCGGCGTAGGACGCGGCGAGCGCCAGCAGGGGGAGCAGGACGAGCAGCACGATCGTGAGGGCGACATCCCATCCGCGGGTCCTGCGCGCCGTCGGTTCCGGCCGCAGTGTCCGGAACGACTCGGGCGGCATCGAGAAGGTCACGCCCCCATCGTAGGTTCGCGCCCGGTTCGGTGCGGACCACGCACGTAGACTGGTCGATCGTGAGCGAACGCGTCCTGGTCAACCAGCTGAAGTCCCTGCCCGCCGGCCCCGTTGAGGTGTCGGGATGGGTCGAAACCGTGCGCGACCAGAAGAAGGTGCAGTTCGTCGTCCTCCGCGACGAGACCGGCGCCGTTCAGCTCGTGAACCCGGCGACCCGCCCCTCCGAAGAGACGGAGCAGGATGCCGCCGCCCTCGCCCTCACCGAGACGATCGGCGCCCTCGCGACGGGCACGTTCCTCACCGTGCGCGGCGAGCTCAAGCACGACGAGCGTGTGAAGCTCGGCGGGGTCGAGATCAAGGTCGGCGAGCTCGAGATCGCGGCCGCGGCCAACCCCGAGACCCCCATCGCCGCCGACAGCAGCCCCGACAAGCGCATGGACTGGCGCTTCATCGACCTTCGCCAGCGTCGTAACAATCTCATCTTCCGCGTGCAGACCACGCTCGAGCACGCCATGCGCACCTACTGGGTCGAGCGCGACTACATCGAGGTGCACTCCCCGAAGCTCATGGCATCCCCCTCGGAGTCCAACGCGGAGCTGTTCGAGGTGCCCTACTTCGAGGACAAGACGGCCTACCTCGCGCAGAGCCCGCAGTTCTTCAAGCAGATGGCCCAGGTCGCCGGCTTCGGCAAGATCTTCGAGATCGCCCCGGCCTTCCGCGCCGACCCCTCCTTCACCAGCCGTCACGCCACCGAGTTCACTTCGATCGACGCCGAGATCAGCTGGATCGATTCGCACGAAGACGTGGCGCGCATGCAGGAGGAGCTGCTGCACACCGCGTTCCAGGCGGTCGCCGACAAGCACGGCGACGAGATCCGCGAGCTCTTCGGCGTCGAGGTCGAGGTGCCCGCGATTCCCTTCCCGCGCATTCCGCTCGCCGAGGCCCGCGAGATCGTCGCCGCCCGCGGGTATGACATCCCCCGTACCGACGGCGACCTCGACCCCGAGGGCGAGCGTCAGATCGCCGCGCACGTGCGCGAGACCTTCGGCCACCCCTTCGTCTTCATCACGGACTACCACCCCGAGATCCGCGCTTTCTACCACATGCGCGACGAAGAGACCGGGCTCACCAAGTCGTACGACCTGCTCTTCAACGGCGTCGAGATCACCACGGGCGCACAGCGCGAGCACCGCGTGGACGTGCTGATCGAACAGGCCAAAGAGAAGGGTCTCGACCCCGAGCACCTCGACTTCTACCTCGACTTCTTCCGCTTCGGCGCTCCGCCGCACGGCGGGTTCGGCATGGGGCTCGCGCGCATCCTGATGCTGATGCTCGGCGAGTCGTCGATCCGCGAGGTCACGTTCCTCTTCCGCGGTCCCACCCGTCTCGCCCCGTAAAAGGTTCGAGTGAGCGACGCCCGGGGTTCACCCCCCGGGCGTTCGTGCGTCATGCGTCCTTCCTACCGTGGGCGAATGGTCGCCGTCATCCCCGTGGATCCCCCACCCGCCGGGGAGCGACCGCGCGCGGGCTGGTCCATCGCCCTCCACGACGTCACGCGCGAGCGCGCCGGGGTGCCGATCCTCCGCGACATCGATCTCGAGGTGGCTCCGGGCACCCTCGTCGCCCTCGTCGGTCCGTCGGGCTGCGGAGCGTCGACCCTGCTGCGCGTGGTGAGCGGTTCGGAACGACCGGATGCCGGCACCGTCCTCGTCGAAGGACGCTCGGGCGCCGCGGCACCCCGCATTCCGGAGGTCCGCGACCGCACCCCTGTGGCGCGGTTCGGACGCGTCCGGGCGGCGATCGTCGCGGCCTCGCGGCACGCCGGCGACGTCGACCCCGACGGCGAGGCCGATCGACTGCTGGACCTCGTGGGACTCGGCACCGCGGACAAGAGCGTGCACCGGCTGTCGCACGGCGACCGGCAACGGTGGGCTCTCGCTCGCGCGCTCGCCTCTCACCCGCGGGCCCTCGTGCTCGACGACGCCCTCGCGGCCCTTCACACGACGGCCCGCGCCGAGACGCGAGACCGACTCGTCCGGAAGCTCCGCGAGCGCGGCGTCACGACGCTCTGGGCGACGCGCGACACCGCCGAGGCCGCGGCGGTCGCCGATCACCTCGTCGTCATGGATCAGGGTCGCATCGTCGCCGCGGGCCGCCCGGACGAGGTGTACTCCCGGATTGCGGACACCGCCGTCGCCGAGGTCCTCGGACCGGTGAGCGCCGTACCCGGAATCGTCGAGGGCCTCACCGTCGAGGTGTGGGGTCAGGAGCTCCCGCTCGCGGAGTCCGCGCACGACGGTCACTGCGAGGTCGTCGTGCGCCCCGAGAACGTCCTCCTCGTCGGACCCGACTCCCCCGGCGTCGACGGAGTGGTCGAGGAGTCGACCTTCCTCGGCAGCGTCCGCCGCTCGACGGTGCTCACGAGCGACGGCAGTCGCGTCGTCGTCGAGCATGCGCCCGGGCAGCGTCTCGGCGACCGTGACCCCGTGCGTCTCGCTCTCGCGATCGTGCCGGCCGCGGTTCGCCCGATTCACTGAGTGGGCAGGGGCTCCGGGACGCACCCGGAGCCCCTCCCTTCACTCGCGCCGTGTGCGACGGCGTCGGGTGAAGACGATCAGGACGGCACCGCCGACCGCCGCGAACAGACCCGCGCCGATCAGCCCGGGGAGCGCCGACACATCCGCGCCGGTTCTCGCCAGAGGACCAGACGTCGATGCTGCGCCCCCGCCGGCGACGCGCACGTCGTCCCTGCCGATCGGACCGGGGGAGAGCTGTTCCGAAGACGAGCCCCCCGACGGCTGCGGCTGCGGGGCGGGCGACGTGCCGCCTCCCGGATCCGGCGACTGCTGCGGAGCGTCGGCCGTGACGACGCCGACCCGCACGAACGCGCCGAGGCCGCGACGGTCATCAACCTCGAGGGCGACGGCGGTCTCCGCCTGCCCGTCGACCGATTGCGTGTTCAGCGTGATCACCGCCGTGCGCCCCGCGACGGCGAAGCGGGTTCCGGCCGCCACCGCCCCCGCCGGAACCGCCTGCCCGGCCACTGTTCCACCCCCGGTGGTCAGCGTCGTCCCGACCGACGTGACCTCGAGGCGCACGCTTCGCAGCGACACCTCCATCGCCGTTCCGGGATAGAGGACGAGGTCGTCCACTCCGACCGAGGCCGCCGCATCGGAGCTGGCGGTCGCGACGCCGCGGACGGAGATCTGCCCGGCGTACCCGTCGGTCACCGTCTGCGCGTCGGCGCCGCCGGATGCGACGTGCGCGATCTTCGTCTCCCCGGGCGCCGCGACGAAAGCCGGGGCGATCGCCGAGGGACCGGTGGCGTCGACCGCGAAGGCGTATCGCGCGGGCAGCGGCGGCGCGGTGGTCTTCGTCGGCTCGGGCGTAGGGGTGGATCCACCCGCCGAGGCAGACCACCGCACGACCCCGAGGCTGACCGCGGGGTATGCCCCGGTGAGGTCTTCGTAGCGCAGCGCGGTGATCACCACGCTGCCGTCGCTCTGCGCGACGCGCTCGTTCAGGTGCACGCGCACGCGCGGTGCGCCCGCGGCATCCACGCCCGTGTAGAGGTCGGTTCCCGTGTTGATCCAGATGCCGTTGACGAAGACCGCGGATCCGGTGTCGGCGAAGGTCACGCGTGATGAGCCGTCGGCGTCCACGGTGAGACGCAGGCCGTAGACACGCAGGGCCGACCACATGTACTCGCCCACCGACGAGGTGTCCGGCACCTGACGGAACGATCCCACCGAGACCGCGCTCGATCCGTCCGCCGAATGCGCGGCGGACACATCCGAGCCCGTCGACGCGGGAGCGGTTCCGCTCACCGTCTGCGCGGAGACCGACCCCTCGGCCTCCAGGTGCGGGGCTCCCGGGATGAGGGCAGCACCGCTCGGCGACGTGACGGTGACTCCCGAGACCAGGGCGGGCGACGCCGGAACCGTCGGAGCACAGGCGACGACGCCGAGACGTACACGCCAGATCTCGGACCAGCCCGCTTCCGCCTCGATCCGCAGGGCCGTCACCTGGGCGCGACCGCGGTCGACGGCGCGCTCCCCCACGATGAGTCGCGTCGAGCCCCACGTGTCTGAGGTGGGTAAAGCGACGGTGTACCCTGCCGAGAGCTTCGCCGCGTTCAGGACGTTCTTGCCGTCGACGGTCAGGGTGTCGAACGTCACCGACGTGCTTCCATCCGTCCCGCAGCTGGCGCGGAGCCCGGTGAAGGCGATCGGGACGCGATCACGCAGCTGAAACAGTCCGCTCTCGATCGTCGCCTGCGCGCCGTCGGAAGCTGCTCGGGCGGTCAGACCCGTTGAACGGGTGGTGTTGAGCTTGAGCACATCGCCGGTCTGAGCGAGAGAGTCCTCGACCGTGGCTCCCCTTGTCCATTCGCTCAGGGGGGCGGGCTGCTGGAGCTCGCCGCCGTCGGCATCGAGCATCTGGATGCCGGAGGCCGAGGTCGAGGGGATCGTCGCTGCCGCGTTCGCGGGGACGGCCCCGGCGACGACGGCGGCCGTCACGACCGCGCCGGCGACGAGGGCGACGAATCGGGTAAGAGGACGCGAGATCACTGGTCTGCTCCGAATCGGTCGAGGAAGTCTGCGCCGTTCGGGATGCCGACGCCGGTCACCGGGTCCCACCCGGTGGCCGATTGGAGGGACTGCGGACGCGTATCCCACAGGTAGAGGGTCTCGAGCCAGAGCTGACCGGTGCCCTTGTCGCGGCGGTACCAGGTACCGGCGGACGCGGGCACGATGTCACGGATCGCGCTCGAGCCGGACAGCCGGTAGAAGAAGGGCGCGGCGAGGCCGACTCTCACCCCCGTGCGCGCCTTCGCGATGGCCACCATGCTCGCGACCATCGGCGTGGCCAGGCTCGTCCCCCCGTGAGCTTCGTACGACACCGCCCCGTCGCGCGGAACGGCCACGGTGAAGCCCGTGTTGGGGTCGGCCAGCGACGCGACGTCGGGGACGAGACGCCCCGATCCGGAGTGGGCGATGCGGTCGCTCTGCCAGCTGGGGCGCGGGTAGAAGGCCGACTCTCCGCCCCCGGCCCCGTAGAGGAAGCCCGGCGGGATGATGCCCCCGTTCTGCGCGAAGCGGGTCTGCACCTCCCATCCGGACTCGACGGCGATGCCGTTGTCGGCGTCGAGGCCGATGCTGGCTCCGCCCACCGCGGTGGCGTACGGGCTTGAGGCCGGGGTCGCCACGTCGGTCTCGTCGTGGTGGTCGCCGGCGAGGGAGTAATCGCCGTCGTTGCCGCTCGAGGCGAATACCGACACGCCCCGGGACGCGGCTTCGACGAGGACGCGATTCAGGAGAGTGCGGTCGGCGTCGGTGTCGAGCTCCTCCGGGCCGCCGAACGACAGTGACACCACACTCGGGGTGGTGGGGGCTTCGACCGCGTCGAGGACGCGCAGATAGAGCGTCGCTGCGAGGCAGTCATCGGCACCCCAGTAGACGATGTCGGCGTCCGGCGCCATCGCGCGCACCGCCTGCACGTCGAGGTGCTGCTCGACGGTCCATGCCGATGGGCCCCCGCACCGGGTGACGTTCGGATTCGCGGGCGCATGGTGGGTGTACTGGCCGTCGCGCAGCGTCGACAGGCCTTCCCGGGCGAAATACGTGTCGGTGTTGGCGGCGACCGTATCGTCGTCGAAGACTCCGACGATCGCCACCGTCGCGCCTGCGCCGCGTGCGTCGGCGGGGAGTCGGTGAACGGCCCGGAGCTGCGTGGGCCCGTACCCGCACAGCGCGTTGGAGCGATGCTCGACCTGAACCGACGAGGGCCATGACGACGAGAGCGTCTGCCCCCAGTACGCGGCGCAGTCGTCGCTTCGCACGGGCGCGGGGTCCACGCTGGGGTTCATGGCATCGGTGTCGACGAGGCCGGCGACGGACTCGATGGCGCTTCCCTCGCGGGGGACGGACAGATCGCGGGTGGGAGCGACGGCCGCGCGCCCGTCCACGGTCGTCTGACCGAACGCGGTGTCGAACGCCGACGCGAACGCCGATGCCGACCCGGTCACCGAGAGCGCGCGGATGCTCTCGCGGTCGCTGACGACATCGATCCCGACGGCCTGGAGCCACGAGCGCGCCGCGCTCGCCTCCGCGGGGGTTGCCGAGTCGGCGAGGAGGACGGTGGCCGACAGTCGTGCATCGAGGGCGACCTCGGGGGCGGCTGATGCCCATCCGGGAGCAGTGGCGGCGAGGGTTCGTCGCCCGTCGGTGGGGCCGGCCGGCGCTGCGGGCGGGGCGCTGCAGGCGGTGGAGAGGGTTGCCGCTGCGATCAACAGGGCGGCCAGGGAAGTCGTCTGTCGACGACGGAGGCGTGCGGGCATGGACAGCTTTCTCGGTCGGGGGCTCAGGTGAACCGATCGAGAGCTTATCGATAATGAGAACCGTTATCACAAACGGGTGACAAAAAGCGGCTCGGGAGCCCATGCGACTCAGAACGGGTAGTCGACCGAAGAGCGCTCCGCCACGACGGAGCGGACGAACGCCGCGACCTCCTGGTGAGCGGGGTGCACCTGGTAACGCTCGAGCGCATCGACGTCGGCGAACTCGCTGACCAGAGCGACGTCCCAGTTCGACTGCGGGTTGACGATGTTGCGCCCCACCTCGATGTGCTGGATGTCGTCGATCACGGGAGCGAGGGCGAGCAGGCGCTCGGCGATCTGCTCGGCATGCAGGGCACGCGTGTCGGCGTCGTCAGCCGACAGCTTCCACAGAACGATGTGACGGATGCTCATGCGGAGGCTCCTTGGGTGTCTGCCGCGAGGAGAGCGGCGCGAAGTCGGTCGGCGGAAACGCGCCAATGGGCGTGCAGTTCGCCGTCGATGAGGACGACCGGGATCTTCTCCCACCACTTCTCGTAGAGGGCGGCGTCGTCGGCGATCGAGGCCTGTTCGATGGTGACCCGGTCAGCGGCGCCCTCGGGGAGCTCGGCGACGACGGTCTCGACGATCTGCTCCGCCACGTCGCAGAGGTGGCAGTCGGGCTTACCGATCAGCGTGAGGGTCGTCACACTCCTCATCCTAGGAGGCGGGGCAACGACGGTCGCGGCGTGCGCCGCGTGTGTCCGCGGACCGATCAGGACTCGACGTCGTATCCCGCGGCGATCCAATCGCCCGTGCCGCCCTCGACGTTCGTGGCGTCGTGGCCGCGCGCCGAGAGCGCCTCGACGACCCGCGCCGAGCGCCCGCCGGCCTGGCAGATGACGTCGAAGGGCTCACCCGGGAGCTCGTCGAGGTGCTCGCCGATCGTCGACATCGGCAGGTTCACCGCGCCGGGAACGTGCCCTGCGGCGAACTCGTGCTCCTCGCGCACGTCGATCAGGGGGCGCTCGCGCCCCGCGTGCAGATCGTGGACCGAGATGGACTGCATGCTTTCCTCCGAGGAAGGCGGACGATACGGTTCGGCGGCGCGAGATCGTCGCGCCGGATACACGAAGCGCCCGTCACGATTCGGACAGGCGCTCGGTGTGGTGGCCGCTTACTTCTTGTTGCGGCGCTGGTGACGAGTCTTGCGAAGCAGCTTGCGGTGCTTCTTCTTCGCCATGCGCTTACGGCGCTTCTTGATGACAGAACCCACGGAAAACCTCACTAAGTCGGGGTCTGGGTGCCGATTTCGGCCCCCGGGAACAGCAGGCGTTGGAAAAAAGCCTCGGATCAGTCTAGCCGACGTCGGACACCGGTCGTTGCACGGCTTCGGCGACCGCCGATTCCGGCACCCGGTAACTGCGTCCGAAGCGCACCGCCGGCAATTCTCCCGCGTGCACGAGACGGTAGACCGTCATTTTCGACACGCGCATGAACTCTGCGACCTCAGCGACCGTCAAGAACCGCACGTCCGGCAGCTCGGCCATCGCTCACCCCTCGTTCCGGGTGAACTCACCCTCCTGATGCTGTGCACACTCTAGGGTCTGGCCGGGACGGCTGTAAACCTATGTGCCCACTGTGACGAATGTGATTCATGGATGCCGGAAATGCGCGGCATCCGTCGTCGTCATCGCCCCGGGAGCTTGCGGAACGCGGTCGAGAAGGAGTGCTTCACCGATGCGGCGGCGCGCCCCACCACCTCGGCGGCGTGCATCGCGGATTCGGGGAGCGCGGGCTCGGTGTCGTCGTCGATCGAGAAGAACGGCACGAGCCAGTCGTCGACCTCGTCGAGGGGCGCGACCGCGAGGCTGTAGTAGCGGTGCTGGCCCTCTTCACGGACCGAGACGAGCTCCGCCTCGCGCAGCACCTTGAGGTGCTTGGAGACGGTGGGTTGACTCACCCCGAGTGCCGCGACGATCTGCGACACGCTCGTTCCGCGTTCGCCACCGGTCGCCCGGTCGAGGAGCAGCTGAAGGATGTCGCGACGCGTTCCGTCAGCGATCACGTCGAAGATGTCCGCCATGGCATCAGATTAGCGGCGCCCCGGCCCGAGTACCATGATTCGGGTTCGGGCACCGAAGGGAGCGGCGCATGGCGGCGACGCCGAACGAGGCTCGACTGGCCGTGCGACTGCGTCGCATCGCCTACGAGGCATGGGATCGTCTGCGCAACCTGACGACCGCCTCACCCGCGCGATTCGCGGTGCTCGTGTTCGTCACGCTCATCGCGCTGTTCACCGCGCTGTTTTCGCTGCCCGCGGCGTCTGCGACGGGCGAACGCATCGCCTTCGCCGACGCTCTGTTCACCGCGGTGTCCACGATCTGCGTGACGGGCCTGTCGACGCTGAACATGTACTCCGACTTCTCGCCCCTGGGGCGCGTCATCACCTACATCGGCGTCAACGTCGGCGCCCTGGGTGTTTTGACCCTCGCCTCGATCCTCGGCCTGGTCATCTCGAAACGCCTCGGGCTGCGCGCGAAGCTGATCGCCGCGGGCGACAGCAACCCCCTGCGGGTCCACGGCGGGCCGGTGAACGAGGGCCAGACCGTCCGGCTCGGCGAGGTCGGCCAGCTGCTGCGGACGGTGGCCCTGTCCACCCTGGTCATCGAGGCGGGCTTGACCGTCCTCATCTACCCCTCGCTCATCATCGGCGGGATCAATCCGCTCGTGGCCCTGTGGGAGGCGCCGTACTACGCGGCGATGGCGTTCACGAATACCGGCTTCGTCCCCAACGCCGACGGCCTCACGCCGTTCGCGCAGGACTACTACCTGCTCACCGTGCTGATGGCCGGGGTCTTCCTCGGCTCGATCGGATTCCCGGTCATCTTCACGCTGTGGCGCCACTATTGGCGGTTCCGCCTGTGGTCGCTGCACGCGAAGCTCACGATCATCACCACGGTCGTGCTGTTCTTCGCCGGTGCCGGCGTCATTCTGCTGTTGGAATACGACAACCCCCTCACATTCGGCAGCATGGATGCGTGGGACACCACGTTCCAGGCCTTCTTCCTCTCGGCGATGACACGGTCGGGCGGATTCAGCGTCATCAACATCGGCGATCTCAACGGCGCCACCCTCATCGTCGGTTCGATGCTCATGTTCGTCGGCGGCGGTTCGGCCTCCACCGCGGGCGGCATCAAGGTCACGACGCTGGCGGTGCTCGCCCTCGCCGTGTTCTCGGAGGCGAAGGGGCGCCCGTCGGTGCAGGCGTTCGGCCGCCGCATCCCGAGCGACGTGCAGCGCGTCGCGCTCTCCGTCGTCGCGTGGGGGGCCACGATCGTCGCGATCTCGACCGTGACCATCAGCCGGATCACCGATGCTCCGATCGAACACGTGCTCTTCGACGTCGTCTCGGCCTTCGCCACGGTGGGCCTGTCGACGGGGCTCACCGCCGAGCTTCCCGAAGCCGCCAAGTACGTCATGGCCGCCACGATGTTCATGGGGCGCATTGGTACAGTGACACTCGCTGCAGCAGTGGCTGCGTCCTCCCGGTCGCAGCTGTACGCGCTCCCCGTGGAAAGGCCCATCGTTGGTTGAACGCATCCGCAGTGACGCCCCCGTCCTGGTGATCGGCCTGGGGCGCTTCGGCGCCGCGTGCGCGGGTGAACTGGACCGCCTCGACCGCGAGGTGCTCGCCGTCGACGGCAACCTCGAGCTCGTCCAGAAGTGGTCGGAGCGCGTCACGCACGCCGTGCAGGCCGACGCCCGTAACATCGACGCCCTCCGCCAGATCGGCGCCCAGGATTTCCAGGTCGCCGTCGTCGCGGTCGGCTCGCTCATCGAGGCGTCGGTTCTCATCACGGCCAACCTCGTCGACCTCAAGGTGCCGCAGATCTGGGCGAAGGCCGTGTCGCAGTCGCACGGCAAGATCCTCGCCCGCGTCGGTGCGAACCACGTGATCTACCCCGAAGCCGAAGCCGGAGAACGCGTCGCCCACCTCGTGAGCGGCCGCATGCTCGACTTCATCCGCTTCGACGACGACTTCGTCCTGGCCAAGATGTACCCGCCCAAGCTCGTTCGCGGGGTGGGCCTGAACGAGTCGGGCGTCCGCTCGAAGTACAACGTCACGGTGGTCGGGGTGAAGAGCCCGGGCCGTCCGTTCCGTTACGCGGAGGCGAACACGGTCGTCACCAACCACGACCTCATCATCGTTTCGGGCACGAACTCCGACATCGAACGCTTCGCGTCGCTCGACCGCTAGCCGACGCGTTCAGACGTCGATGTCCAGGGTCAGCTCGACCTCGTCGTCGACACCGAGGCCCTCGGCATCCTGCAGTGCTTTCTTCACCGGCACCACGTACCCGCCGTCCTTCGGCCAGAGCGAGGTGGTCACGGTGGTGCGGCCGATCGTGACGGATGCGGGGATCATCCCCCACCCGTAGGTGACGACCGTGGCGACCTCGGCGATCATCGCCGCCTCCGCCGCGGGCACCGAGACGAAATGGAACGGCGCGGGGCCGCGCCAGTACCAGATCGTCCCGGTGAACCGCAGGCGCATGGTCAGTTGCCCGCGGCCAGTTCTTTCGCCCGGGCGAGGGCTGCTTCGGCGGCGGTGGTGAAGGTATCGTCGAGACGAGCGCCCTGCAGGACGGCGACGGCGCGCTCGGTGGTGCCCTTCGGGCTGGTCACACGGCGGCGGAGCTCGGCGGGATCCACCTCTGCGGATGCCATGAGCGCGGTCGCCCCGATGAAGGTCTGCTCCGCGAGCAGACGCGCCTGATCGTCGTCGAACCCCATCCGCACGGCGGCCTTGGTGAACTCCTCGACGAGCAGGAAGACGTAGGCGGGACCGGAGCCCGAGATGGTCGAGAGGGCGTCGATCTGCGATTCGGGGACTTCGAGCACCGAACCCACGGTCTCGAAGAGGGCTCGGACCACCGCGACGTCGTCGGCGGACGCCGCGGACCCGGCGGCGAGACCCGTCACGCCCCGGCCGACGAGCGAGGGGGTGTTCGGCATCGAGCGCAGGGTGGAGACGCCCTCGCCGAGGTGAGCAGCGAACGTGTCGAGGGTGACTCCCGCCGCCAGGCTCACCACGATCGCGCCGGGTCGCAGGTGCGGGGCGATCTCGTCGAGCAGGTCGGGCACCATCGCGGGCTTCACGCCCACCAGCACGATGTCGGCGGCGGACGCGGCGTCGGTGTTGCCCGCGGGATTGACCTCGAGCGCGACACTGGTCACCCCGTCGAGCTCGGCGAGCTCGGCCGCTTTGGCGACGGAGCGGTTGGTGGCCGTCACCCCGCCCTCGGTCAGGCCCGCGGCGACGAGGCCGCGGAGGATCGCTCCTCCCATGGAACCGGCTCCGAGGATCGCGATCGGGGGCAGCGAGGTCGTGGCATCTGTCATAGGCCACAGTTTACGAACCCGTCGCCGATGGCGGGGGCAAGCCTGAGTGCGACCGATAGGGGCGCGCGTTAGAGTCGGAAAACGGTGTGCCGGAGCACCGGCGAGCGACACGGAGGACTAGCGATGACTCTCTTCGACGGCATCACCGCGCGCCTGGTCGAGACCGACCGGCTGGGTGTGAACGTGCTCGAGCGCGTCGGTGACGACCCCTCCACCTCCCCCGAGCACACGGTGGTCTTCGTGCACGGCAACGTCGCCTCCTCGCTGTTCTGGCAGGAGATCATGCAGGACCTGCCGAGCGAGCTGCGGGTGATCGCGGTCGACCTGCGCGGCTTCGGTCGTACCGAGCACAGCCCGATCGATGCCACGCGCGGCGTCCGCGATTTCAGCGACGACCTGCACGCGACGCTCGAGGCCCTCGGCATCTCCACCGCCCACCTCGTCGGCTGGTCGATGGGCGGAGCCGTCGTGCTGCAGTACGCGCTCGATCACCCCGTCCTGTCACTGACCCTGCAGTCGCCGATCTCGCCGTACGGGTTCGGCGGCACGCGTCGCGACGGCTCCCGTCTGAGCGACGAAGACGCGGGCGCGGGCGCGGGCGCGGCGAACCCCGACTTCATCCAGCGTCTCATCGACCACGACACCACCGACGGGGCCCCCACCTCTCCCCGCTCCGTGTTCCGCAGCAGCTACGTCGCCGACGGCTATCGGAGCGAGCACGAGGACGTGTGGGTCGAAGCGATGCTGTCGACGTCCACGGCCACCGGCAACTACCCGGGCGACTCGGTCACCACCTCGACCTGGCCGGGCTTCGCCCCCGGGACGACGGGAGTGCTGAACGCCCTCGCGCCGAAGTACCTCGACGTCTCGGGCATCGTGGACCTCGCCGCGAAGCCGCCGATCCTGTGGATCTACGGCACCGCCGATGCGATCGTCTCGGACACCTCGTTCTCGGACGTCAACCACCTCGGCGCGCTCGGCGTGGTCCCCGACTGGCCCGGCGTCGATGTCGCGCCCGCGCAGCCGATGGTCTCGCAGACGCGCGATGTGCTCTCGTCCTATGCGGAGAAGGGCGGCGAGGTCGCCGAGGTGCCCGTCGAGGGCGCCGGACACTCCGTGCACCTCGAACGCCCCGCGGTGTTCCGTCAGGCTCTGCTGACCCACATCGGCTACGTCGGTCGCCCCGCCGACCCGGCACCCCCGACCGAGGCGATCATCCTGCGCTCGGCCGACTGACCCATCCCCGACCCGCCCCCGGAGGTCCCCGTGGAGTACTGCCTGTTCACCGAGCCCCAGCAGGGCTTCTCCTACGACGACCAGCTCGCTTTCGCGCGCTCCGCCGAAGAGCACGGTCTCGACGGGTTCTTCCGGTCCGACCACTACCTGCGCATGGGCGAGGGAGATGCGCGCCCCGGCCCCACCGACGCGTGGACGACGCTCGCCGGCCTCGCCCGCGAGACCTCGCGGATCCGCCTAGGCACCCTCGTGTCGTCCGTGACCTACCGGGTCCCGGCGATCCTCGCGATCCAGGTCGCCCAGGTCGACGCGATGTCGGGCGGCCGCGTCGAGCTGGGGCTCGGAACGGGGTGGTTCGAGCGCGAGCACCGCGCCTACGGCATCCCGTTCCCGCCCCAGCGCTTCGATCTGCTCGAAGAGCAGCTCCAGGTCGTGACGGGTCTCTGGTCGACCCCGGATGCCGACACCTTCACGTTCCACGGCGAGCACTACGACCTCGACGAGGCGCCGGCGCTCCCGAAACCGGTGCAATCCCCGGTTCCGGTGATCGTGGGCGGGGGCGGCCCGAAGCGCACCCCCGCACTGGCCGCGAGGTACGCCACCGAGTTCAACATCGGGTTCGTCTCGGAGGACGTCGTGGCCGAGAAGTTCGCCGTCGTGCGCGCCGCGTGCGAGGCGATCGGCCGCGACCCGGGCACGCTGAAGCTCTCGGTGGCGCTTCCGACCGTCGTCGGGGCGGACGACGCCGAGATCGACCGCCGCCTCGACGCGATCGGGCGCACCCGCGACCAGTTCGACGACGGGGCGAACATCGTCGGCACTCCCGCACAGGTCGCCGAGAAGGTCGAGCGGCTTCGCGCACTCGGAGCCGAACGGGTCTACTTCCAGCTGATGGACCTCCGCGACGTCGATCACGCCGACCAGATCGGCGCGGAGGTGCTTCCGCTCCTCCCCCGCTGAGTCGTCAGCGGCGGCCCTCGAAGAACGCGCGCAGCCGGTTCGAGGCCCCTTCCTCCTCGACCCCGCCGACGACCTCGACGCGATGCGGAAGCCGCCGGTCGCGCAGGACGTCGTACAGGGAGCCGGCGGCTCCGGCCTTGGCATCCCACGATCCGAAGACGACCCGCTCGATGCGCGCCTGGAGGATCGCACCGGCGCACATGACGCACGGCTCGAGGGTGACGACCAGGGTGCACTCGGCCAAGTGCCACGTGCCCAGGCGACGGGCGGCTTCGCGCAGGGCGACGACCTCGGCGTGAGCCGTCGGGTCCCCCGTGACCTCGCGCAAGTTGCGGCCTTCGCCGATGACCTCGCCCGCGGCATCCACGACCACTGCGCCCACCGGGACGTCGCCGTCGGCCGCCGCGGCATCGGCGAGGGCGAGGGCGCGCCGCATCGCGGTGAGGTCGCGGGCGGTGGGCGTCACGGGATCTCCGGTGAAAGACGGGCGGTGGTCTGCGGGTGGAGCGGTTAGCCTTGAGCCTATGCGTGTCCACGTCGCCGACCACCCGCTCATCACCCACAAGCTCACGGTGCTGCGTGACGTGCAGACGTCGTCGCCGGTGTTCCGCCAGCTCACCGAGGAACTCGTGACGCTCCTCGCCTACGAGGCGACCCGCAACGTGCGCGTCGATCCGATCGAGATCCAGACTCCGGTCACCACGACCATGGGCGTCAAGATCAGCGAGCCCCGTCCGATCGTCGTCCCGATCCTGCGCGCCGGGCTCGGCATGCTCGAGGGCATGGTGAAGCTCCTCCCCACCGCCGAGGTCGGCTTCCTCGGCATGGTGCGCGACGAAGAGACCTTCGAGCCGACGACCTACGCCGAGCGCCTTCCCGACGACCTCAGCGACCGCCAGTGCTTCGTGCTCGACCCGATGCTCGCCACCGGCGGCTCGCTCGGCGCGGCCATCAACTTCCTCTTCGCGCGCGGCGCGCAGGACGTCACCGCGATCTGCCTGCTCGGCGCCCCCGAGGGTGTCGCGGCGATCGAGAAGCAGGTCGAGGGACACGACGTGACCCTCGTGCTCGGCGCCGTCGACGAGCGCCTCAACGAGAAGGGCTACATCGTGCCCGGCCTCGGAGACGCGGGCGACCGCCTTTACGGCACGGCCTGAGCGCCCACCAACCGCGCGAAGCCGCTGAGCCGCGCGACCCCCTCGGGGGTCCGCGGAAGGTCGTCGAGCAGAGCGGGTGAGTACACCACGTAGGCGGCCTGCATCGCCCGCGAGATCGCGACGTTGATGCGGTTGCGCAGCAGGAGGAACTCGAGCCCGCGGGGGGCCTCCCGCCCCGACGAGGCGGCGAGCGTCAGGATCGCCACGACCGCCTCCTTCCCCTGGAACCGATCGACCGTCCCGACCGGGACGTCGGCGAAGCCGGCCGCGGCCAGCGCCTCCTCGACGGCGACCTGCTGAGCGTTATACGGGGTGATGACGATGATCTCGTCGGCCCGGAGCGCGCGCGGTTCGTGCACGGTGGCGGCATCGCCCGCCCCTCCCTCGGCTCCCGTCCACTCGCGTCCGACCAGCTCGGCGACCAATCGGGCGACCTCGGCCGCCTCTTCGTTCGAGAACGTCGCATTTCCGCTGTGGCGCACCGGAACCACGTGCACCCCCGGTTCGACGCCGTCGAGGCGGCGCAGAGCGGTGGAGGGGTGCGCGGCGAGGCGACCCTCGTACGACAGCCGCGACACCGGCTCGGCGACGGCGGGGTGCATGCGGCGCGTGCGGGCGAGGAAGTAGCCGAACTCCTCGGGCACCACCTCGGCTCCGTCGATGATCCACCCGAGCGCCGAGGTGTCGACGGGCTCGGGGTGCGTGCCCTGACTGACCTGCGGCAGCTGCTGGGGGTCGCCCAGCAGAAGGAGGCGCCGCGCCGCGAGCGACACCGCGATCGTGGACGCGAGCGAGAACTGACCCGCTTCGTCGATCACCAGCAGGTCGAGACTTCCGCGGGGGATCCGGGTCTCGTGGCTGAAGTCCCACGCGGTCCCGCCGACGACGAAACCGGTCGCGGCGTTCTCGCCGGTGAACGCCGCGATCCCGTTCTTCGGCAGAACGGTGAAGGAGTGCGAGACGCCCGGGTCCTTCGGCGCTTTCCCGACTCGGGATGCCGGCACCCCCGCCGCGATGACCTGATCGAGCATGTGCTCGACGGTCGCGTGCGACTGCGCCACGACCCCGACGCGGTACCCGCGATCGGCGACGAGGCGGGCGATGACGTGGGAGCCGACGTAGGTCTTGCCCGTGCCGGGAGGGCCCTGCACGGCCAGGTAGCTGTGGTCCAGGTCGGCCACGCTCCGAGCGATCGCCGCCACGTCGTCGTCGCCACCGCGGCCGTCGATGCTGGTGACCGGGGCGAGAGCGCCCGAGAGCGTCCGCGGTGGGACCCGGCGGAGGATGTCGGCCGCGGCTCCCTGCGGGATCGCCGGGGCCGCCGCGAGGACGGCGTCGGCCCACGCGTCGATCGCCTTCTGCTGGTTGCCGGCGCGGGGCGGGGCGGGCGGGGTGAGGGCGAGCGGCAGGTCGTCCCAGGTCACTCCGTCGGCGGCGATCTCTTCGACGATCGCCCCGTCGTCGAGGACCTCGCGAACGGTCGTGCGGCGCGCACCGTGAATCCACCGCGGCCGTGTCTCGAGCGGGAACGGGGCGGGCAGATCGTAGACGGCGAAAGGTTCGGCGTCCGCGCTCAGGCGCGTCCCGGGGGCGACCTCACCGCGCAGCTCGACGAGTCGGCGCTGCGAGCCCCGGCCCGACTCGGGGACATGCCAGTCGGCGACCACCCGCGAACGTGCGGCATCGACCACCACGACGTCACGCGTGTCCTCCCACACCGACAGCGGCTCACGCAGGCGCAGGAAGTGCGTGGCCCAATAGGTCTTCTCTTCGCGCGGGTAGTAGTCGATGGCGGCAGCGGCGAGACGAAGCGCCGTCGCATCGGGCTCGGCGGCGTCGGCCGCCCACCTCTGCAGGGCCGTGGCGCGCGGCGAGGGCTCGTACGCCTGCTCGTCGGGCTCGGCCCCTCGCGCCGGGACGGCGCCCGACTCGCGGGCGCGCTCGACCAGCCAATCGCGCAGTCGCCGGGTCGACACGCAGTCGTAGCGGTTGTAGTCGGCGAGATCGTCGAGCACGCGTTGCGCGGCGGTCGTGTCGCCGTCGGCGGCGAGCGCGCGGGCCTCGACGTACCTCACGATGGAGTCGTCTCCGCGCTGAACGTCGCTCGTGCGCACCTCGTCGCCCATGTAGAGGGGCTCGAGCTTCTTGATCGAATACGAGCGCGAGCCGACCCGCAGGGCTCGCCGGACGACCGGGTACAGGTCGACGAAGACGCCGTCGCGCAGGAGCCGATCGACGTCCGCTTCTCGAACGCCGTAGCGCGCCGCCATCGTGAGCAGATGGGTCGGTTCGTAGGGGGCGTAGTGGTAGATGTGCATGCCCGGGTACTGCTGACGGCGCAGCGCCACCATGTCGAGGAAGCGCTCGAGGGCCGCTCGCTCCTCGTCGAAGGTGTGCGCCCACAGGGCCCCGTAGGTTTCGCGAGAGTCGACCCAGCCGAAGAGGTAGTCGATGCCCCAGTGCTCACCGACCCCCTCGGTGTAGAGCGGGTCGCCCTCGAAGTCGAAGAACAGATCGCCGTGGTCGGGCCGGGGAAGCACCCCGAGCGACTTCGGCGCGACGACCTCGAAGGTCGGCACGGCGGAAGCGGGGGCATCGCCGCCCGGGACCCCCGCCGGGCTTTCGAGCTGCAGACGCGCCTGCGTGCGGAGGGACGCGAAGGTGTCGGCGCTCATCGCGGCGGGAGCGGCCGGAGCGGCCGCCAGCTGGTCGATCGTCTCGATGCCGCCGGCACGGAGCCGGTCGCGCTGGACGGGGCGCATGCCGGCGACCAGGAGCAGGTCGCGGTGCGCGACGACCTCGAGCTCGCACGTGGCGCACCGACCGCACGCGATGACCCCGAGATCGCCGCGCGCATCGCCCCAGGCGATCGCCGCCCCGGCGACGCCGAGATCGGCCCTCCGGTCGGCGATCAGCGCACGCAGGCGCTCCCGGCGCAGACCGAAGACCGGGAGGAGGTCGTCGACGCGGTGCGTGCTCGTCGAGCCGTCGCCGAGCAGCAACTGCACCTCGTCTGCGCGCGGGACGCCGAGACGATCGAGCTGATCCACGTAGGCGGCGAGCTGCATGAGCGCGGTCACCCGGGCCCGACGCGCGAGCTTCGTGTCCTGCACGATCCACCGACGCGTTCCCTCGGGCGACGCGTCGGACTCGCGGACGAGGAAGTCGGCGAACCCCACGAACTCATCGGTGGCGAAAGCGGCCTGGTACACCACCTCGACGGACGGGTCGGCCAGAGCCTCGTCGGTGAGGCGCACGGCTTCGGCGAGGGCCTGGGCGTCGGACGATCGGGCCGCCGGGATCTCGCGCACCGCCGCGCCGAAGCGGGCGCGGTCATCGTCGAGCACCCGCAGCTCGTGCGCCGTTCCCAGGCGGGCCGCGCGTTCGAGGGTGGCGTCCTCGGGGTCGTCGACGGGCGCGACGCGACCGATCTTCGCGTCGATGGCGCGCAGCCACGCGAACTCGCACTCCGCCGCCGCCTTGAGGTCGCTGGCGCTCCAGACGATCCGCGCCTCCTGCTCGATGTACCGCATGGTCCTCAACGCTAATCGGGGCCACCGACATCGGGTTCCGCCATCCACAGGCCGGCCTCCTCTCGCAATCCGACCGCCCGGTGTCGGACCGTGCTGACAGACTGAGGGGGTGATCACCGACCTGCCGTTCGAGAACGTGTACCGGCACGGGTTCGCGCGCGTCGCGGCGTGCACGATTCCCGTCGCGGTCGCCGACCCCGCCGCCAATGCCGACGCCGTGCTCGACTCCGCGCGCGCGTGCGACGCCGAGGGCGTCGCCGTCGCCGTCTTCCCCGAGCTGTGCCTCACCGGCTACGCGATCGACGACCTCGTCATGCAGGATCCCCTCCTCGATGCCGTCGAAACCGCTGTCGAGCGCCTGGTGCTGGCATCCGCCGATCTTCTTCCGGTGCTCCTCGTCGGCGCGCCGCTGCGCCACGGCAACCGCCTGTTCAATTGCGCGGTCGTGATCCACCGCGGTCGGGTGCTCGGCGTGGCCCCCAAGGCGTACCTGCCCACCTATCGCGAGTTCTACGAGCACCGCTGGTACGCGCGCGGAGACGACCAGGCCGGTCAGCACATCCGCCTCGCCGGCGAGACGGTGCCGTTCGGACCCGACCTGCTGTTCGAGGCGGCCGACGTACCCGGTCTCACCCTGCACGCCGAGGTGTGCGAGGACGTCTGGGTGCCGATCCCGCCGTCCTCGGGGGCGGCGCTCGCCGGGGCGACGGTGCTCGCCAACCTGTCGGGCAGTCCCATCACGATCGGGCGTGCCGACGATCGGAACCTGCTGTCGCAGTCGCAGTCCATGCGGTGCCTCGCGGCCTACGTCTACGCGGCCGCAGGTCAGGGCGAATCGACCAACGACGTCTCATGGGACGGCCAGACCATGATCTACGAGGGCGGGCACCTGCTCGCCACGACCGAGCGCTTCCCCGACGGACCACGGCGCAGCGTCGCCGACGTCGACCTGGACCGTCTGCGACAGGATCGCCTGCGGCAGGGCACATTCGACGACAACCGCCGCACGACCGGCCCCGCGTTCCGGACGGTGTCGTTCGAGCTCGCCCCGCCCGCGACCGACCTCGGTCTGCGCCGCGCGGTCGATCGCTTCCCCTTCGTCCCCGACGATCCGGCTCGCCTCGCGCAGGACTGCTACGAGGCGTTCAACATCCAGGTGTCGGGCCTCGTGCAGCGGCTCCAGGCCATCGGCGACCCGCGTCCGGTCCTCGGTGTGAGCGGCGGACTCGATTCCACGCACGCGCTGCTCGTGATCGCACGCGCCATGGACCGGATGGGGCGTCCGCGCAGCGACATCCTCACCTACACGCTGCCCGGGTTCGCCACGAGCGAGAAGACCAAGCGCAACGCGATCGCCCTCGCCGAAACCGTCGGCGCCTCGATCGAAGAGATCGACATCCGCCCGGCGGCGACCGAGATGCTCTCGCGCATGGGACACCCCTTCGCGGCAGGGCAGCCCGTCCATGACGTCACGTTCGAGAACGTCCAGGCGGGGCTCCGCACCGACTACCTGTTCCGTCTGGCGAACCAGAACAACGGGATCGTCGTCGGCACCGGAGACCTGTCCGAGATCGCGCTCGGGTGGTCCACCTACGGCGTGGGCGACCAGATGAGCCACTACTCCGTGAACCCCGGCGTTCCCAAGACGCTCATCCAGCACCTCATCCGGTGGGTGATCTCCTCAGGGGAGCTCAGCGATGAGACCGTCGACGTGCTCCAGTCCGTGCTCGACACCGAGATCAGTCCCGAGCTAGTGCCCGCCGGCCAGGACGGCCGCATGCAGTCCACCGAGGACCGTATCGGCCCGTACAACCTGCACGATTTCACGCTCTACCACGTGCTGCGCTTCGGCTTCCGACCGTCGAAGATCGCCTTCCTCGCGGCTCACGCCTGGAGCGATCGGGATGCCGGCGCCTGGCCCCCCGGCTACCCCGAGGCAGGGCGGCCGGCGTACGACCTCGTCACCGTGGCGAAGTGGCTCGAGGTGTTCCTGAAACGGTTCTTCGGCTTCGCGCAGTTCAAGCGCACCGCGATCCCGAACGGCCCCAAGGTGTCGCCCGCGGGCTCGCTGTCGCCGCGCGGCGACTGGCGTGCACCCTCGGACGGCAACGCCCGCGTGTGGCTGGCCGACCTGTACGCGGCCGTGCCGGAGGCGTTCCCGAGCGAGTGAGTCCGCGGTCCGCGTGCGACCCCACACGCTGGCGGGCCCTTACCAGCCCATCGACCCCGGAACGCCCTTGAACGGGCCCGCGAGGTCGCTCGTCACCCACCCACCGTAGAAGCCGCCCGGCTGCGGTTCGACCGTCTCGCCGCCCAGCACGACGCGATCCATCGGGCCCGCGTACACGGCGACCCGGTCTTCGAGGATCTCGTACCCGGGCATGGGGTGCGGATAGTTCCAGGCGGCGCGAGCGGCGACCGCTCCCCCACCCCCGTGGACATCGAAGTACCGGGCTCCCCCCTTGAACTCGCAGAACGACGCGCCCTCGCCGAGGGTCAGCGCATCGCCGAACGCCGCGATGGGCACGTAGTACACCGGCGGATGGCTGGTCTCGAGCACACGGACGACGTCAGCGGTATCGGCGATCCGCACGCCGCCGAAGTCGATCTGCACGCGCTTGCGGACGCGCTCCACGCGCGGTGGGCGGGGGTAGTCCCACACGGATTCCTGGCCGGGACGAACGGGGTCGGGTACGGGACGCGCCATGCGCCCACGGTACGCCGCGATCCGCATACTCGGGCGATTCCCCGCGTACCGGCTCAGGAGGCGCACAGCTTTTCGGTAGCCTGGTGACCGAGGGGGCACCGTGAGCGAACAGAAGACCACGCACGACGGCCGGCGGTATCGCGTCTACCAGATCGTCGGCATCGTGCTGGCCGTGCTCTTTCTCGCTCTGGGTGTCGCCGCCTATCTGGCCGGCGGAGGACCCATCATCGCCGCCATCGCCGTCATCGGAGGACTCGCCGTGCTCATCGTCTCGATCGTCATGATGGTGCGCTCGTGAGCGCCCCCGAGACCCCCGGCGGCTCCGACGGGAAGAAGAAGTACCCGGCGGGCACCGTCGTCATCTGGATCGCCGGTGCGGGCATCGGCCTGTGGCTGCTCATCAGCGGCCTGATCGGCATCCTGTCCGGAGGCAGCTGAACCGGCGCGTCGCGGGAATGCCCTCCGACGGTGATCGTTGACCTCCACGTCACCGATTTCGACAGGAAGGGCATCATGACGCGTATCGGACGCAGCGACCTCGACATCCTCCCCCTCTCGCTGGGCGGCAACGTCTTCGGCTGGACCGCGGACCGCGACACCTCGTTCGCCGTTCTCGACGCGTTCCACTCCGGTGGGGGCGACTTCATCGACACCGCCGACGCCTACAGCGCCTGGGTGCCCGGCAACTCGGGCGGTGAGAGCGAGACCCTCATCGGCGAGTGGCTCGCCTCGCGCAAGCCCGAGAATGTCGTCGTGGCGACGAAGGTCAGCCAGCACCCTCAGTTCCGCGGGCTGAGCGCGAAGAACATCCGTGCCGCCGCGGAGGCGTCGCTGACGCGTCTCGGCGTCGACACGATCGACCTGTACTACGCGCACTTCGACGACACCGACACCCCGCTCGAAGAGACCGTGGCCGGCTTCGCCGATCTCGTGACGGACGGGCTCGTGCGCTACGTCGCGGTGTCGAACTACACCGCGGCCCGCATCCGCGAGTGGATCTCGCTCGCCGAGGCCGCCGGCGCCGATCTGCCGGTCGCGATCCAGCCGCACTACAACCTCGTGCACCGCACCGAGGTCGAGAACGACATCGTGCCCGTGGCTGAGCAGTACGGCATGTCGCTCGTGCCGTACTACGCCCTCGCCAGCGGGTTCCTCACCGGCAAGTACCGCTCGGCGGATGCCACGGGCGATTCGCCTCGCGCGGAGGGTGCGGCGAAACTCGCCACTCCCGCAGGGCTGAAGCTGATCGACGCCCTCGAGGAGGTCGGTGACGCGCACGGTGCCTCCGTCGCGGCGACGGCACTGGCCTGGTTGCGCCTGCAGCCCACCGTGGCCGCCCCCATCGCGAGCGCCTCGAAGGTGGAACAAGTCGCCGACCTGCTCGCCAGCGCGTCGCTCGAGTTGACGAGCGACGAGCTCGCGCACCTGTCGGCCGCATCCGAGCCCGCACAGGGCTGAGCGACGACTCTCCCCTTCGCGTGAACGCCCGCCGCACGCGGAGCGCGCCCACGGTGCGTGTTCCGGCGCGGCGGGCGTCTCGTCGCGGGGGGGGGCACGCGGCGCGAACGCGCGGCGGCGTCGGCGTCGGCGTCGGCGACAATGGTGGGGTGAAGCTCCTCGTCGCCGCCCATGCGTCCGAACTCAACGCCTTCGAGGCGGAGATCCCCGGGTTCGAGCGCCTGCTCACCGGAGTGGGCAAGATCCCGGCCGCCTACGCGTTGACGCGGGCCCTGTGCGCGGGCGATTACGACGAGATCGTGGTCGTCGGAACCGCCGGAGCGATCGACGACGACGTCCAGGGCGGCATCTACGACATCGCCGCGGCGATCCAGCACGACGTGAAGGGCCTCGACGGCGCCTTCGGCGAGCACGTTTCGCTCCCCGCTCGCGTCGAGACCGGTCACGAGGGCATGGTCATCGCCACGGGAGACCATTTCGTCGACGATGCCGAGACCGTGAGACTCATCCGTGGCCTCGGCGGGAGTCTCGTCGACATGGAGTCCTACGCGCTCATCTGGGTGGCGCAGCAGTTCGGTGTGCCCATTCGCATCCTCCGTGCCGTGTCGGACCGCGCACAGGACGGCGCGACCGAACTCTGGGACGATGTTGTGGAACGGTGCAGTCACGAGCTCCGCGCTGAGATCCGCACCCGCTACGGCGTCTGAGCGCGTCCGCGACGCCGCCTGCACTCAGGGCGTCTGCGAGCCCGAACGCGCTCGACCCGCGAGGTCGGTGACCCCCACGACGAGCGCGAGCGCCAGGAAGACGCCGACCGTGATCATGCCCGACGCGTAGGCGTCGTGGTACAGCACGGCCATGTCGTCGACGCTGCCCTGCTCGCGGTAGACCGTCGCGTAGAACAGGGCCAGGGCGATGGCCGTGCCTACGGCCGTGCCGATGCGCTGCCCCAGCTGGCCGACGGATCCGGCGACGCCGCCGCTCTTGACCGGGATGTCGGCGAGGGTGAGCGTCTGGTTCGGCGAGATGACGAGTCCGCCGGCGAAACCCCCGAACGTCATGACCGCCGCCATCGCCCAGGGGGTCCACCCGGGGTCGGTGAAGAGGGCGACCAGGACGAGCCCACCGGCGGTGGCGACCATCCCCAGGATCCCCCAGACGACGAGGGGGCGCCCCAGTCGAGTGACGAGGTTGCCGCCGATCCACGAGCTGCCCGCGGATGCCACGGCGAAGCCGATCGTGACCATTCCCGCGAACACGGGTTCGAGGCCGAGTCCGCCCTGGAGAAACAGGGTGCCGAGAAGGAACATCGCGGGAACGGCGGAGAAGTACGCGGTCGAGATGAGCACGCCGTTGCGGTAGGACGCGAGGGAGAAGATCGAGAACGGCATGAGCGGCATCCGGCCGCGCTCCGCATATCGCCGTTCCCAGAAGACGAAACCCGCGGCGAACACGACCGACGCCACGAGGAACCACCAGCGGTGCGGGTTGTCATCGGGGCTACCCGTCGTGAACAGGAACGGCCACATCAACGACAGGATCGTCAATGCGAACAGCACGACGCCGACCGGGTCGAGATCAAGCTTGCGGTGCGATGTGGTGCGCGTGTCGGGAAGCAGCCACGCCGCCAGGGCGATGACGATCGCGACGAGCGGGACGTTGATCCAGAAGATGAGCCGCCAGCCGTCGGTGTCGCCGCCGATGGCGATGAGCAGACCGCCCAGGGTCGGGCCGAAGGCGGTCGCGATGCCGATCGTGGCACCGAAGAGCCCGAACGCGCGGCCTCGCTCTTTGCCCTGGAACAACTGCTGGACGAGCCCGAGCACCTGGGGCATCTGGATGCCGGCCGCGACGCCCTGCAGAAGGCGAGCGACCAGGAGCACGGTGGTGTTCGGCGCGAGCGCGCAGGCCAGGCTCGTCACGAGGAACAATGACAGGCCGACGAGGAAGAGCATCCGCCGAGAGCGGAGGTCGCCCAGGCGTCCGGCCGGCACGAGGACGAGGCCGAAGGTCAGGATGTAGCCCGAGACCACGAGCTGCAACTCGGTCGGGCCGGCGTTCAGTGCCGCCTCGATCGAGGGGAGTGCGACGTTGACCTTCGTGAGGTCGAGGATCGTCAGCGCTGCGACCGCGACCGCGACCCAGTAGGCACGCCACCGATGCCGCGGCGACAGCACGATGTCACGCGTGGGGGGATGGGCGGAATCCGTGGGCGCAGAGGGAGGAGTCATCGACGCCGACGGTACTCCGGGGGTCGGGCATCGGACCCGGGCTTGCGCGCGGGGGCATCTCGTCCTCTGCGGACGCGGGGGTCAATCGACGTCGCGGCGGGCGAAGACCGCGCGCAACACGAAGAACACGATCACGGCGACGACCGCGACGGCGAGGAGGCGGAAGGCGAAGGCGATGAGCGAGAACAGGATGTTCACGAGCACCCACGCGATGATCACGGCGACGACGACGCCGAGGATGGTCCAGAGGGTGCTTTTGCGCATGCGTCCAGCCTAGAGCCGGTGACCGGGGCTGCCAGCCGTGCTCTCAGCCGAGAGTCGCCCCCACCCCCTGTCGGATCACACTCGGGCCTCGGGTCGTCGCCGTGACGTGCAGCTGAGCGGGCAGCTGGTCCTTCATAGCCGCGACATGGCTGATGACTCCGACAGTTCGGCCTCCCTGCCGCAGTTCGTCGAGCGTTCTCATGGCGAGGTCGAGGGTGTCGTCGTCGAGCGATCCGAATCCCTCGTCGATGAAGAGCGTGTCGAGCCGGATGCCGCCCGCTCGCGCCGTGACCACCTCGGCCAAGCCGAGAGCCAGCGCGAGCGACGTGAGAAACGCCTCGCCGCCCGACAGCGACTGCGGGGGTCGACTCTGCCCGGTGAAGGCGTCGACCACCTCGAGTCCCAACCCGCTCGCGGCACCTCGGGCGGCCAGGGCGTCGCTGTGCTGCAAGCGGTACCGGCCGGACGACATGTGGTCGAGCCGCAGATTGGCCGCGGCCACGATCTCTTCGAGCTCGGCCGCGAGCACGAAGGTCTCGAGCGTCATCCGCCGCGTGTTCGGGGCGCGCCCGGCCACGGTGTCGGCGAGGCGGGCGATCACGGCGTGCTCGTCGGAGAGCGACGCCACCGCCGTGTGCCCCGCGTCGGCGCGCTGCGCGAGGCCCCGCAGACGGTCGGCCAGCGCGCGAGCCGAGGCGTGCGCCGCGGACGAACGCTGGACGGCCTCACGCGCCTCGGCGACGGCGAGCGCGAACGGAGCCAGGTCGACGGGCTCGTCGGGGGCGTCGACGAGGAGCAACTCGAGATCCAGCAAACGCTGGCGGACGGAGGCGACCGCCGCGTCATGCTCCGCGATCGCGGTGTTGAGGCGGTGCCGCTCCGACGCCGGACGGAGAGCCCGGGTCACGGCCTCGACGTCTGCGAACGGGCTGTCGGCCACGAGGCCCGCGACGATCGCTGCGGTCTCGTTCTCATGCGCCATCGCGGTCTCGAGCAGATCCTGCGCGGCGACGAGCTCGCGCACCGCTTCTCGTCGGGAACGAAGGTCGCGCTGCCGCTCGGCCACACTGTCGGAATCTCCGCGCGCCGCGGTGACCTCGACGCGCAGGATCTCGATCCGCTGTTCGGTGAGCGCGAGGGACTGGCGGGTGTTCGCGAGCTTCTCCGACAGGCCGTCGATACGCTCGGCGATCGACGCATCGAGTTCTGCCACCCGCGCCCGTTCCTCCTGCACGCGCTCGTGCTCGTCGACCTCGACCTCAGCCGAGGTGAGGGCCTCTTCCGTCTGGGCCAGACGCTCCTCGAGGACCTCGACGCTCTCTCCGCCCGCGAGAGCTGCGGCCAGCGTGTGCGCGTCACGCGCGACGCGCGCGGCGTCGGAGGCGAGTCGGTCCTGCTCGACGGCGACGTTCTTGCGATCTTCGGCGGCGTTGATCTCGTCGTCGGACACGGGAGCATCGTCACCACGCGCGGGGTGCGGATGCTCGCGCGCTCCGCACACGGCGCACGGTTCGCCGTCGACCAGATCGTGGGCCAGCTCGACGGCGGCACCCGCGAGACGACGGCGGAGAAGGGCGGTCCAGGCATCGACGGCACGCTGCACCTCGTCGGCACGGACGAGAGCCGCCAGATCCGCCCGTTCGCGTTCCTCGAGCAGGGCCGCGGCGCGGCGCGCGGCCTCGAGCCGGCGAATCACGTCGTCTCGCGCGGTCGCCGCGGTCGACTTCCTGGTCTCCGCTCCGGCAAGTCGCATGAGTCGCTCATCGAGGCCACGCAGAAGCTCCGGAACCTCGAGTCGCCCGTCGATCAACGCGTCCCGATCCGCGGTGGTGCGGGCGAGGAGCGCGGTGAACCGGTCGGCTTCGGCGACGAGCTCGTCGAGCTCGACCTCGGCGGCGAGTGCCGACTCGCCGCGGGCGAGCAGGGCCGTGATCTCGTCGTCGCGGGCGACGAGCTCTGCCCGGTCGACGCCGACCTCGAGGGACGACACGGAGCCGACCGGCTCGCCGAGCCGACGGGCCTTCTCGCTCGCGGCGCGGGAGCGGTCCCGGGCGGAAGCGAGCCCCCTGCGCGCCGACTCGGCCGCCTCGATCGCGCCGCGGAGAGTCTCGGCCTCGGCCGCGGCGGAAGATTGGTCGCGCGCGTCGGAGATCCGGGCGTCGTCCGCCTCGAGGGCCGTCAGGCGAGCGCGAAGACGTGCGCGATCGTGTTGCCGCTCGGTGAGGGCGGTCGCTTCGCGCTCGGCGATCAACGCCCGATCGAGACGCGCGTTGCTGCCGTCGCGTTCGCGCGCAGCCGACTCGACGCGGTAGTCGGCACGTTCCACCGCTCGCACGACCCGAGCGACACGATCGCCGACTCCGAGCGCTGCACCCGCGTCCGATCCACCTTCGACCGCGTCGACCGTCGAGGCCTCGGTGTCGAGCTCGAGGGCGAGACGCTCGGCTTCGTCGAGGAGGGTCGCGACCTCGACGCCCTCGGTGGCGAGACGCTCGGACGCGCGCTTGCGGCGTTCGTCGAGATCGGTCGCGTACTGCTCGAAGGACCGGGTACCGAACAACGTTCGAAGCAGGCTCAGTCGTTCGTCGTTCTTGGCGAGGAGGAAGCGCGCGAAGCGGTTCTGCGCCAACAGGATGACCTGGAGGAACTGCTGCTGGGTCAGACCGAGGATCTCGTCGAGACGAGCGGCGACATCGACCGGACGCGCGGCCACGCCCGTCCACCCTTCGGGAGCGAGGATCTCGAGCAGCGCCCGATGAGGCTCTTTCGTCGTCCCGCCCCCGCGTCGCTTCGGCCGCTCGAACTCCGGAGACCGAGTGATGCGCCAGCGCTCGCCCTCGGCGCTGAACTCCAGTGTCACGCGGGTCGGGTCGTCGGGCTCGCAATGGTCGCTGCGCAAGCGGCGCTCCGCACCGTCGTACCGCGGAACGCCCCCGTACAGGGCGTAGCAGACCCCGTCGAGCACGCTCGACTTGCCGGCTCCGGTGCGTCCCGTGATCAGGAAGATGCCGTCAGCGGTGAACACGTCGAAGTCGACGGTCTGCGCCTCGAGGAACGGCCCGAACCCCTCGAGGACGAGGCTGTGGAGCTTCACGCCTTGGCCTCCGCGACGGACCGGGCGTCGAGCACCTCGCGGATGAGGGCGCGCTCCGCCTCAGAGGCCCCTTCTCCCTCGCGGACGTGGGCGAGGAAGGTGTCGATGACCTCGCCGTCGTCGCGCGCCGACCGCACCCGTCGGGCGTACCCCGACCCGTCGTCGGGCAGGGTCTGAGCGGGGAGGTGGACGACCGTGGCGCACCAGGGGAAGCGCGCCTGCAGCCGGCGCATGGGATCGGGCTGCGGAGTGGAGTCGGTGTACTCGGCGCGCACCCAGTGCGCGTGGAAGTCGGCGAAGCGATCGTCGGTCAGGAGTTCGTCGAGGGGGGCACGGAGGGTGACGAGCGGGCGGGGAACGGGCAGGTCGAGCCAGGTCACGTTCGCGAGCCCGTCGGCGTCGAGATCCACCAACCAGGATCCGCGCGGTTTGCCCGCCTCACCGAAGCTGTAGTGCACCGGCGCTCCGGCGTACCGGACGCGGGTGGAGATCTGCTGGCGACCGTGGATGTGTCCGAGGGCGACATAATCGGGCCCGTCGAAGGCGGAGAGCGGAACCACGTCGAGACCCCCCTGGCGGATCTCGCGCTCCACCCCCGGCGTCGCGTCGACGCCTGCGGCGAAGCAATGAGCCGCCACCACCGAACGCCCACCGCGCTCGGCGAGGTCGGCGCGGACGAGGTCGAGGGCGTGCTGCATGGTCTGTGCCTGACTGCGCAGTTCGACGCCCTCCCAGAGGTGGCGCACGATGGCGGGCTCGAGGTACGGGATGCCGTAGAAGTGCACGGGGCCGTGCTCGTCGTCGATGGTCACCGGGGTACCCACGGCGTGAGGGTCGGTGACGACCGTGATCTCGTCGCGCAACAGAGCGGACTGGAAGCCGAGACGGGCAGCCGAGTCGTGGTTGCCGCTCGTGACGATGACACGCGCTCCGGCTGCTGCCAGCGATGCCAGGGTCGACGTCAAGACCGGATAACAGGCCGCCGAGGGGGCCGCGGAATCGAAGACGTCGCCCGCGACGACCAGCACGTCGACGGAGTTCTCGCGCACCTGCGCGACGAGGGCGTCGAGGACGCCGCTCAGCGCATCGAGGGTCGAGTGCCCGTGGAAGGAGCGCCCGATGTGCCAGTCGGAGGTGTGCAGGATCCGCATGCAGACACGGTACGTCGCACCTCCGACATCGGCTCGCAGCAAACGCCCGACCCGACGGGTTCGTCCCACGGAAACGCCCCGCCGCCGGGTCTTTCCGGGGCGGGGCGTTCTCGAGGGATCAGGAGCCCGAGACCTCCGCAGCCAGGGCGCGGATGCGGTCGTCGCCCAGGTCGAGGCCGATGTCGCGGAAACGCTGACGCAGCACGTCGGCGATGCGCTCCTCGCTCTTGTCGCCGACGTCGGCGCGCGTCTGGACGACGACGCCGGCGATGCGGGCCTCGTCGTCGGTCGGGTGGGTGTCCATGGCCGGTTCGGACTGCTCGTCGGGCCGCGAGATCTTGCGATCGCGGTGCACAGCGCCGCCGACCGAGTCCGCGGCGTCTGCTCCCCCGTCGGGGCCGCTGGTGGGCTGGGGCGCCCGAGTGTCATCCGTCATGTCAGTCCTCCGTGCTCAGGTCGGGGTCGATGCCCTGGCTGGCGGCATCCCCCTCGATGGGGTCCGAGGGCTCCGCTTCGTTGAGGCGCGGCGAGCCCTTCGCGTGCTCGTTCTGCTCTGCGGTCTCACCGTCGGCGACGGCGCCGCTCTCCCACCCACCGGGAGGGTCGGCGTTGATGACACCCTCGGGCAGGTCGCGGTCGTCTGTCATGACTTCCCCTTTCGACCCGACCAGCTTCGTCGTGCGGGCGGAGGACCCGGCAGGGGTTGACGGCCGGACGCGGTCTGCGTAGGCGCTCGGTTCAGGAGGCGGGTCGCTGGTGCAGGATGGCCGCCCGCTCGGGGTGGGCTTCGAACCACTCCCCCACGTACCAGCACACGGGCAGGATCTCGCGGTCGCCCGCCGCCTCGATCGCGTCCACCGCGCGCTCGGTGATCACGGCGGCGTACCCGTGTCCGCGGAAGGTGGGGATGGTGAAGGCGCGGGTCAGGGCGACCGTGCGCCCGTCGTCGCGATAATCGAGGACCGAGACGAGGTCGTCTCCATCGTGCAGCGTGTAGCGGGACGCGGTCTTGTCGTCGGCGAAAAGCAGGTCGGCCATGACGGAGAGGCTACGCCGCCCTCGATGGACGGGCTCCGTCGCGGCAGAGTGCACGGTGCGACGGCCCGCGTGGCCGCGAAACTGAGCATGATGCGCACCTCTGACGGCATCCATGCCGATTTGACGAGGTCGGACACGCTGCGTCATAATCCCCCCATGACTCTCAATGCGCGTTCTCTGTCCGCCCGGGAGGCGAACAGGACTGCCGGCATGATGATGCCCGGCCGCGTTGCGATGTGTTGTCGAATGTGCCGCTAACAGCGACCCTCGCTCGGACCACCTCGGTTTCTGAACACCGACGTCGTCCCCCGGCCGCCTGACGTCCGCGTCGATCACGCGTATCCCGGCACCGCACTCCGGCCCTCCGGCCTCTCCCTCCCGTCGAACCCCGCTCTCGTTGACGCCCGGGTTCACACACCCAAGGATTCTCTCCTCATGTCGATCTCCGCCGTTCTCGACCGCCCCTCCACCGCCGCCGCCCGTCCCGCCGCCCGCGACGCCGCTCCCCACGCGACCGCAGCGTCGGCCCCTGCGGCTCGCCCCGTCGCCCCCGCCACCACCGCCCCGCGGGGCTTCGCCCTCTATGTCGGCATCGACGAGGCGAAGGCCGCCGCCGCCGGCGTCAGCCTCGGTACTCTCGTCGAAGCCCTCCGCCGCACGCTCGGCGAGCTGGCCCCCGCCGCCGAGACCTACGCGACGGTCGCCCTCGCCCCGGTCGGGTCCGGTGGCCGCGACGTGGACGTGGTGCGTCTCGCCCTGCACGAGCCGTCGGCGATCGCACGCACCAAGGACGAGCCCGCCGAAGAGGACCGCGCGCCGGGAGGCGTCGTGGTCGACATCTCGCGCAAGCGCGTGCTCATCGACGGCGAGTCCGCTGCGTTCACGTTCAAGGAGTTCGAGCTGCTGCAGTACCTCGTTCTGCGCGAAGGCCGCACGATCGAGCGCACCGAGCTGGTGGCATCCCTCTGGGAGGGCTCGACCGACGATGACGCCCCGGGCGAGCGCACCATCGACGTGCACGTGCGGCGCCTGCGCGCGAAGCTCGGCGTGTACGAGGACATCGTGCGCACCGTGCGCGGCGTCGGGTACCGCTTCGACCGCCACGCCGACGTGTCGATCCGCTACGGACACGGCACGCCCTCGCCCGACCGGTTCTGACGCCTCTTCCCCCTCCGCGGGAGCGGATTCTGCGGGACCGGATGCCGCGATGTCGGCGCTCGGACGTAGGGTGTCGGCATGAGGTCGATCGGGGTTCGCGGGCATCACGCGCCGCGTGAATTGGTCGCCCCCGCGGGCGATCCGATCGAATCGGAGTATCGCCCCGCCCGTCCGGTCGACATCGGCCGTACCGTCGCGGCACAGCGTCACGGTGCGAACGACCCCACGTATTTCGCCTCGCAGCCGCTCTCGGCCGGCGGCGTCGTCTGGCGGGTGAGTCGCACCCCCCTCGGGGTCGCCACCCTCGCCTTGCGCATGCGCGTCGGCGGCGCGGTCAAGGCCGCGGCGTGGGGGCCGGGAGCCGAGTGGGCTCTCGACCAGTTGCCCGCGCTGTGCGGTCGCGACGACGATCCCGACGGTTTCGACGCGTCGCGGCATCCGTCCGTCGCCGAGTGGCATCGCCGGCACCCCGACCTCCGCATCGGCCGCACCGACCTCGTCTTCGATGCGCTGGTCAGCGCCATCATGGAGCAGAAGGTCACGAGCATGCAGGCCTTCTCCGCCTGGCGGAGCATCGTCACCTGGTACGGCGAGCGCGCTCCCGGTCCGACCCCTCGGCCGATGTTCGCTCCTCCCGACGTCGACGGGTGGCGCCTCGTCCCCTCGTGGGCCTGGCATCGCGCGGGTCTCGAGCCGCCGCAGTCGCGCACCATCGTCGAGACGTCGCGCCGGGGTGCCTCCATCGTCCGTGCCGCCGAGGCGGCCGTCGACGGCGAGGCCCGCGATCGCGTCTTCATCAGCCTCCGCGGGGTCGGCATCTGGACGAGCGCCGAGACGCGGATCCGTGCCTTCGGCGATCCGGATGCCGTGAGCGTCGGCGACTACCATCTCTCCCATCAGGTGGGTTTCGCCCTCACGGGGCATCGCACCGACGACGACGGCATGCTCGAGCTGCTCGAGCCGTTCGCCGGGCACCGTCAGCGCGTCATCCGTCTGATCTACGCCGGCTCAGCGCTCGAACCGCGCCGCGGCCCGCGCCTGCACCCCGAGGATCACCGCGATCGGTGAGCCCTAGGCTGAGCCCATGACGCAGACGGGAACGGGCTGGCCTCGCGGACGGACGTACTGGGTTCTCGGGAGCGTGCTCCTGCTCGGCCTGGGGGTGCTGTTCGGCTTGGTGTGGCAGAACATCTGGCTCGGAATCGTCATCGCCGCCGCGGTGTCGGTCGGGTGGCTCCTCGCTTACGAGTCGAGCCGCGGACGCAACGTCGGCGTGAACGACGAGGACAACGGCATCCAGCTCTAGGTCAGCGCTCGCCGGCGAGGAGGGTGCGCCGCATCGGCACGTGGGGAATCCCGTCCTCGGCGAAGGGGGCCCCTGACACGACGAAGCCGAACCGCCCGTACCAGGGCGCGAGGTGCGCCTGAGCGTCGAGCAGGATCGGGATGCCGGGAGCCTCGGCATCCAGGAGATCGATCGCCGCTCGCATGAGGTCGGCGGCGATGCCGCGCCCTCGAGCCGCGGGAGCGGTGGCGACCCGGCCGATGCGCGTGTTCCCCGCCTCCCGGAGAACGCGGAGCGTCGCGAGGATCTCGTCGCCGTCGGCGGCCCAGAACAGCTCGGCGCCGGGCTCGATGTCGCGGCCGTCGATCTCGGGGTAAGCGGCCTCCTGCTCGACCACGAACACGGCCACTCGCATCCAGAGGATGCGGTACAGCGTGAGCGGGGCGATGTCGGCGACAGCGGAACGATGCACGGTGACGACCATCCCTCGACCGTACAACGGCCGGCGAGGCCGATCCACGCTCTCGCCTGGACCCCCGTCGGAGGTGCGCGCTAGCCTGCGGCCATGTCTTTCCAGGCGTATCTCGACAACATCGAGACCAAGACGGGCCTCACCCCGCGGCAGTTCATCGCCCTCGCCGAAGAGCGCGGTTTCGGTCCGGGCACGAAGGCGACCCCGATCCTCGAGTGGGTGAAAGACGACTACGACCTCGGGCGCGGCCACGGCATGGCCCTCGTGCACGTGATCACGAAAGGCCCGCAGATCCGCGATAAGCACGCCGGTCGCAGCGGGCCGCACGGCGACCAGAGCGTCACTCTCTGGCTCGACGGCGCGACGTCGAATCCGAACCCCTAGCCTTCCGCCGAGAAGCGTCTCGACGCCGCGATCTGCTCGCCGACCCGCCGCAGGGCCAGAATGAGCGGCTCGACGAGTGCGGTGCCGAGCACGACGTAGCGCACAGCGTCGTCCATCGACGTCTCGGGTGTCGCGGCGAGCTCCGCCTCGCCGATCGCGGCGAGATACGTGACGTAGCTGTCCATCACCGACGGCGGCACGGTGAACCCGGCGCGATCGAGCGTCGCGAGAGCCTGGGCGACGGCACGGAGCTGGTCGGGAAAACAGTCGACGGGTGATCCGCCCATGCGCTCGAGCAGCGCGGTCGCCGCGGTCAGGTCGAGGTCGCCGTCGACCACCGGGGTCACGGCGGCATTGGCGGCGCCGAGCAGGTCGTAGGGATTCTCCGGCGGCTCTTCGAGCACGCCGATCACCTTGCGCACCCCCGCGATCCCGACGCCCGCGTCGACGAGCGCGCGGATGACGCCGAGGCGCTGCACGTGCGAGGCTCCGTAGCTCGCCTGCGTCGGCGAGGTGCGCTCACCCTCGGGCAACAGCCGCTCGCGCAGGTAGTACTTGATGGTGGCGACGGGTACTCCGCTGGTCGCCGATAGTTCCGAAATCCGCACCGCTCGCCCCTTGACTCGATAGCAAGACTATCTAACACTGGATAGCGACACTATCGAGTGAGGACGAGCCATGGCATCCATCAATCCGGGACGAACGACCCACCGCTACGACGGCGAACTCGTCGTGTTCCACATCGGCATGACGGTCAACAAGTGGTGGCGACCCGACCAGTGGATGCCGCTGATGGCCGACATGCCCAGGATGCTGCGCGAGCTGAGCACCGACCCCGACTCCGGGCTCCTCGGTTTCACGATGCTGCTCGGCTCCCGGGGTCCCTACCTCGTGCAGTACTGGTCGTCGCTCGACAAGCTCTATGCCTACGCCTCGGCGCCGGCCCAGGAGCACCGGCCCGCCTGGACGCGTTTCAATCAGCGGGGGCGGAAGAACCCCGGCGCGGTCGGCATCTGGCACGAGACGCACGTGGTCGAGCGCGCTGAGACCATCTACGTCGCAACCCCGCCGATGGGTCTGCCGCGGGCGACCGAGATCGTGCCCGTCGCCTCGCGACACGACCGGGCCCGGGCACGCGTGGCCGACGGTCGCACGGGTGGTGCCGCCGCACCCGCCGGAGCGACAGACTGAGGGCATGGCCTCGATCCTCACCACCGCCGAAGAACTGCACGACGCCCTGTCCGCGGGCCGCTACGCCGACGGCGGCCCCGTCCGGGTGCTCGACGTGCGCTGGCGACTGGACCGCCCCGACGGGCGGCCCGACTACCGCTCTGGCCACGTTCCGGGGGCGCAGTACGTCGCTCTCGATCGCGACCTTGCCGACCATGACGCTCCCGTCACCGAAGGTCGGCATCCGCTCCCGCCGCTCATTCACCTGCAGGCGACAGCCCGCGGCTGGGGGATCGATGCCGGTGACACCGTCGTGGTCTACGACGACGCCAAGAACATGGCGAGCGCGCGGGCGTGGTGGCTTTTGCGCTACGCGGGGTTCACCGATGTGCGTGTGCTCGACGGCGCTCTGCGTGCGTGGACCGACGCCGGCTATAAGACCGAGAAGGGGGATGCCGCGACTCCCGTCCCCGGCTCGATCTCGCTGGCCTACGGGGCCCTGCCCACCCTCGCACTCGACGAGGTGGCATCCTTCGCCGAGGACGGCCTCCTGCTCGACGCGCGGGCGGGCGAGCGCTATCGCGGCGAGGTGGAACCCATCGACCCGCGCGCGGGACACGTGCCCGGGGCGGTGAGCGCCCCGACCACCGAGAACGTCGGCGGCGACGGCCGCTTCCGCTCCCCCGACGACCTGCGTTCGCGGTTCCGGATGCTGGGGGCCGAAGACGGCATGAGCGTCGGCGTCTACTGCGGGTCGGGCGTGACGGCGGCGCACCAGGCGGTCGCCCTGACGCTCGCGGGCTTCGAGCCGCGGGTCTTCGCCGGGTCATGGAGCCAGTGGTCGAACCACCCCGAGCTGCCCGTGGCGACGGGGCCGGAGCCGCGCTGAGCAGTCACGCCCACAGGTCGCTGACGGGGATCTCGCGAGCGAGAACGTTCTGCGCCGCCCGGTGTCCCGAGAGCAGCGCACCGGGGACGGTGGCGGGGTCGTCACCCCACGTCGCCTCGCCGGCGAGATGCAGCACCCCGTCGACCGGGGCGGCGAGATCGTCGTGGTCGGCGCCGACCGAACCGGGAAGCATGTACGCGTAGGACCCTCGTGAGAACGGGTCGTCCTGCCAACGCGTGACGATCGCGCTCGTCGGATCGGGAACACCGTCGCCATAGAGGCGGCGCAGCTGGACCATCGTCGACGCGATGATCCGCTCGTCGCTCCACTCGCGCGTCGCCACCGCGGCGGGTCCCGCGGCGAACGTGAGCAGGGCGGGCTCGTCGTGAAGCCGCCCGAGGTCGTACCAGGAGTGCCACCACTCCCCCTCGTCGCCGAGCTGACGGATGCCGTAGACCCCGGCATCCCAGAATCGCTCGGCGAAGCGCAGCACCACCTTCTCGAAGGCGTTCATCCGAAGCAGCCCGAGCGCCCGGCGATGCGGCTGCGGGAGAGGGGGCTCGATCACCAGGCCTCCGGCGTGCAAGACGCCGACGGGGACCGTGACCACGGCCTCCCTCGCCACGAACGTCCCGCGGTCCGTGTCGACCACGACGCCGGCGGCCGAACGCTCGACGCGCGACACGACGTGACCGAGACGGACGTCGAGACCCACCGCGAGGTTCGTCGCGAGCTCGTCATAGCCCCGGGGGAAGACGACCTCGTCGCCGTCGACGGTGTCATCGTCGAGACCGTGGGCACCGAGCTCGGCCATGCCGATGCCGTACTGCTCCTGAGCGCGGCGGTCGTTGTACTCCCGCACACGCTCCTTACGCTCGGCATCCCAGTCCTGCAGAGCGAGAGCACGCTCGACGACGTCCGCGTAGGTCGCGTCCGGCTCGGCGTCGCCGATGACGCGCGTGAGCGTCGCGTTGAGCGCGCGGATGTCTGCGGCGTATCCCGCCACCGCGTCGACGTCGAGGCGCCGACCCCGGGGGTCGAAGTACGCCAACGGGCGGGAGTCGGGCTGATACCCGCCGACGGTGAACTCCACCATCGGCATGCCGAAGGCTCGCGCCGCGGCCGCGACGGGGCTGTCGGTGATGCCGTGGATCCACGATGCGCCGCGATCGGTGACGTGGCCGCCGGAGCGATCGGTGAACACGCGCCCACCCACCCGGTCCCGCGCCTCGAGCACGACGACCCGGCGCCCGCCCCGCGCGAGGAGACGAGCGGCGGCGAGTCCCGAGATCCCCGCCCCGACGACCAGAGTGTCGACGGTTTCCATGGGCCCTCCCGCGTGCTCGATGTTCCGGCGACGCTACTGCGGGCGACGAGCTCTCGGCATCCGCCACTCTGGCGTGCGAGCGGCGGCGGGCTGGACGCGGTGTACACACCGCACGGTTCAGGCGACCGGCGCCTCTTCATCGCGGCGCTCGGGAACCGTACCCCTACGGCCGTAGCGCAGCCAGAAAAACAGGTAGCAGAGCCCCACGAACGGGATGCCGAAGTACAGGGCGGCGACCTGGTTCGGGTCGAACGCGATCGCCACGATCGACGCGGTCAACAGCACGAAGGCGAGGATCGGCACGAGCGGGTACATCGGCGTGCGGTAGGCGAGGGTCGAGAGGTCTCCTCCCTCGCGCAAGAACTGGCGCCGGTGAAAGAACTGCGCAGCGACGATCGCCATCCACACCGCCACCGCCGCGAAGCCGGCGATCGACACGAGCACGATGTACACCGTCTCGGCGGCGACGACGCTGGTGATCAGCGAGACGAGGCCGATCGCGAGGCTCACCAGCAACGCCACCATCGGGATACCGCGGCGCGTGAGCTTCGTGAAGGCGCGGGGCGCGTATCCCTCCTCGGCGAGAGAGAAGAGCATGCGCGCGCAGGAGTACAGCCCGCTGTTGCCCACCGAGAGCAGGGCCGTGATGACGACGAAGTTCATGATGTCGGCGGCGTAGGGCACCCCGACGATGTCGAAGACCTCGACGAAGGGGCTCTCGCTGACGCCGGCCTCGTCGTACGGCAGGAGCGCGGCGATCACGACGATCGAGCCGACGAAGAGCACGAGCAGACGCAGCACCGTCGAGCGCAGCGCGCGGGGGATGTTGCGGGCGGGGTCCTTCGTCTCACCGGCGGCGACACCGACGATCTCCGCACCGCTGAAGGCGTAGAACACGGCGAGCGAGGTGATGAGCACTCCGCCGAGACCCGCGGGCAGAAGCCCCTCGGGCGTGACGAAGTTGCTCAGCAGCACCGCCTCGTGCGGCTCGGACGAGAGCGGGGTGAAGCCGAAGATCGCCATGCCGCCCAGCACGATGAGGGCGACGATCGCGAGCACCTTGATGAGGGCGAACCAGAACTCGGTCTCACCGAACACGCGCGCCGAGATGGCGTTGAGGGTGAACAGCACCGCGGCGAAGACCACGCACCACACCCACACGTCGACGTTCGGGAACCACCTCTGCATGAGGATCCCGGATGCCGTGAACTCCGACCCCAGCGCGACGACCCAGCACAGCCAGTACAGCCACGCCGTGGCGAAGCCCGTCGCCGGCCCCATGGTGCGCGCGGCGTAAATATGGATCGAGCCCGAGACGGGGTAGGTCACCGCGAGCTCGCCGAGGCACACCATCACGAGCCACACGACGAAAGCGCCGAGCAGGTACGCGAGCACGGCCCCGAGCGGACCCGCCTGGGCGATCGTGTAACCCGAGCTCAGGAAGAGACCCGACCCGATGACGCCGCCGAGGGCGATCATGACGAGGTGGCGCGCGTCCATCGCGCGGCGGAGCTGCCTCTTCGGCTCGCCCGACTCGGCGCGGTCGACGGCGGGACCCGAGGGTCGGTTCATGAGGGTTCTCGCATTCGTCCTCGAGGGCCGCGCGTTCGGGCGACCGCACGTCAGAGTAGTTGATGACCGCTGGCTACGCTGAATGGAGCGCACCGGGTCCAGCCGGTGCCGGAGGAAGGACGGCGAGATGGCAGAGCGCCCCGACCGCACCGACAGCGACACGCTCGCCGAGGCGAGCCTCGCCGTCCACGGCGGCAAGCAGCTCGACAGCACCCGCGCTCTGCGCACGCCGCTGGTCATGTCGAACTCCTACGAGCTCCCCGACGACCCGAGCGAGATCAGCTGGTCGGCCACCGCGCCCGGGCTCTACACCCGCAACACCGGCGTCAACCAGCTCGCCCTCGAGCAGAAGCTCGCCGCCCTCGAGGGCGGAGAAGAGGCCGTCGCCCTCGCCTCCGGGGTCGCCGCCCTCCACGCGGTGTTCTTCACGCACGTGAGCGCGGGCGACCACGTCGTGGTGAGCGACGTCGTCTACGAGGCCACCTGGCGGCTCTGGAGCGAGCTGCTCCCCCGCCGCTACGGCATCCATGCCACCTTCGTCGACATCTCGGATCCGGATGCCGTCCGCGCGGCGATGCGGCCCGACACCAAGCTCGTGTGCGTCGAGGCGATCGCGAACCCGACCACCAAGGTCACGGACGTCGCCGCGATCGCGGACATCGCGCACGCGGCCGGAGCGCTGCTGATGGTGGATTCCACCTTCACCCCGCCTCCGTTCTACCGACCGCTCGCCGACGGTGCCGATCTGGTCGTGCACTCGCTGACGAAGTACATCAACGGTCACGGCGATGCGATGGGCGGGGCGGTGATCGGGCGGTCGGAGCTGATAGAGCCGATCAAGGCCGACGCGATGGTCGACGTCGGCGGCGTCATCTCGCCCTTCAACGCCTGGATGATCGAACGTGGATCCGTGACGCTCCCCCTGCGCCTGCGCCAGCACCTGTCATCGGCGGAGCGGATCGCCGCGTTCCTCGAGGCCGACCCCCGGGTGGCGTTCGTCGCCTACCCGGGCCTGCCCTCGCACCCGGGCCATGAGACCGCGCGGCGCCAGTTCGGCGGGCGGGGATACGGCGGCATGATGGCGTTCGCCGTCGACGGCGGACCCGACGCGCAGAACCGCATGGTCGGTCAGCTCCGCCTCGTCACCTCGGGGTTCTCTCTCGGTCACGACGACAGCCTCATCGTGCACACCGCCGCGGACGGACCGCGGACGGTGACGTATCCGGAGGAGTTCCGACGCTACGGGCACCTGCGGTTGTCGGTGGGTCTGGAGGATCCCGACGACCTGATCGCCGATCTCGCGGCGGCGCTGGACGCGTCGGGCGTCTGAGCTCGCCCTACGACTCGGGGAACAGTTCGCGGATCGTCGTGATGACGCCGTGATCGAGATTCGAGGGAGCGCGGTAGCGCGCGCGAGCGACGACCTCGGGGTGGGCCTCGCGCATCGCGTACGACCAGTCGGCGGCATCCAGCATCTCGAGGTCGTTGAGGTAGTCGCCGAAGGCGGCCGTCTGCGCGGGCGCGACGTCGAGCGCCTCTTGCAGCCGCGCGAGGGCCGCGCCCTTGTCGACGTGGAGGTTCATGATGTCGACCCAGTGACGCCCCGACACCACGACGCGGTGGGTGTCGGCGATCTCGTCGAGCGCGCGACCGACGCTGTGCTCGGCGACGGCGAAGTCGTAGATCGCGATCTTCAGGACGTCGTCGTCGACCTCGAGGATGTCGTCGACCGCCTCGAGCGCCGCGTAGTACGTATCGGCTTCGGCGCGGAAGGCGTCGTCGGTGCGCTCGATGTAGGCCGAACGCTTTCCGCACAGCACGACCCCCAGGTCGTATCCCCGCTCACCGAGATCGCGGAGGTGACGGACGACCCGCTCGACGACCTCGCGATCGATCGCGTCGGACGAGACCTCGACGCCCGCGCTGACGACGTACGCGCCGTTCTCGGCGATGAAGGTCATCTCGCCCGCGGCCTCGCCGAACGATCGCTGCAACGTGGCGAGCTGCCGACCCGAGGCGGGGACGAAGGCCACCCCGCGCTCCGCCAGCCGGGGCAGAAGGCTCCAGAGCGGGTCGGGGATGTTGCCCTCGCCGTCGAGAAGGGTGCCGTCCATGTCGACGGCGATGAGGCGGATGTCGTGAGGCACCGCCCCATTCTCCCAGGCGGGCGGCGGCTCGCGAATCGGTGGGCCAGCGGGTGACCCACACCATCCGGCGTGAGACGTTCGCGTGGACGCGCGCGCTGGCCCGCGACGACGCGGACGAGCGCGCAGGCCCCGTCTGACCCGGCCGCGGGTGGAGGCCCGGGATCGCGAGGCCCTCAGAACGGGGCCGCCTCGTCGTCGGGCGGCGACGGATCATCGGGCAGGAAGCGCACGGCGGGAGCGTAGGGCAGCGGCTCGTCCGCGTAGACACGACCGGACGGAGACGTCCATTCCAGGATGCCGCCGGCTCTCTGCCTCACCTTCCACCGGGTGAACTGTTTCTGCGAGTGGTGCCGCTGGCACAGGTGGGCGAGATTGTCGACGCGAGTCGCGCCACCCAAGGCCCAGTCGACCGTGTGATCGACCTCGCACCGGACGGCGGGGACAGCACACCCGGGCCACCGACAACGCCGGTCGCGGGCGCGGAGATGCCGGTCGATGGCGGAGGACCGCTGATACGTGTCGGTGAACAGCACGGCCCCCGTCACGGGGTGGGTGACCACGCGATCCCAGGGGACGGTCGTGGATTCCGCGATGCCACGAGCGGTCTCGGCGTCGATGGGACCGTGCCCGACGAGTTCCGCAGGGTCGAGGTTCTCGTCGCCGGGCCGCAGCATGGCCAGGGCGGGCACGACGACCTGCACGCGAGCACGGATCGCCCCGAGCACGCCGGGACCGTCATCGGAGCGGGTCGGATCGGCGACGGGAGCCGCCGCCAGAAGAAGGTCCGCCAGGATGTCGGCGCGCAACTGGTCGGTCGTGCGTTCGTCGGCGGCGGATGCCGTCGCTCCCTGGCCCTGAACAGGTTCGGCGGTCGTGCGGTCTACCTGCGGGTCCGGCCCGCCGACGGTCCGCGCATCGATCACCGCGCGGCTCTGCAGCGTCAGCCGGTCGTAGATGCCCACCGCGAGCACCGTGGGAAGAGTCGCGATGAGGTCGGACATGCCGTCCACGCCCGGCACGACCCGGACGCACCGCGTCTCGCGGCCCCGCTGGCGCCTCTCGGTCAGCGTCGTCGGGTGCAGCTTCTCGGCGAGCGCGGCCAACCGCGAACGCAGCCGCCCCGGGCTGAGCTGGGCGGCCCACCCGGCCGCGAGGGGGCCGAACTCCGGACGCCGATCCTCGGGCAGGGCGGCCCCGGCATCCAGCACGATCCGCACGTGGGCTCGAGTGAGAGCGCCCGCCTCCCAGGCGTCGACGACAGCGGGGTAGTCGTCGACGAGTTGCAGCGCCCGACCGATGTGCGTCTGCACGGTGCGGTCGGAGAGGTGCGCCACCGCGGCCACCTCGGACGCGATCTCTCGCATCGCCATGTCGGACGCGCGCACGGACGCCCTGTGCTCCGGGGCGCGCGTCAGGCCGTACTGGCCGAGAGCGGCGTAGGCCCGCGTGCGCCGGGCCTCGGCCGCGGCGAGCGCGGCATCGGCGGCGAGGGCCTCGGCCACCAGCGCCTCGCGCACGCTCGATCCCGCGGAGTCAGCGGGAGAGGGCGTCGACGAGAACATGTGTGCATGCTAGCGACGACCTCCGACATTCACGGGTCGTCGGGCGGGCCGCGGGGGAGAGATCGCGAAACACAGGGCATGGGGAGAAGCCCCCTCCGCCACCCGGAACCTATGAAAGAGAAAAGAACGTCCCAACCCCTCTTCCACTCCGTTATCTCACCGTTATAGAGTGCACGCACGGTAGTTGTTTTGCTGTGGCAGCTACCGACATGTGATTGCAGGACACTCTGGTGCAGGAAAGGGCCGGTCGGGATTTCCCGACCGGCCCTTCGTCCGTTTCGGAATGCGCGACCACGGCGACGCGGGAGGATGAGACGGTGAAAGACGAAGAGTTGACCGAGCCCGACGGGCGCATCGTGCTCGTGAGGCACGGCGAGACCGAATGGAGTCGGACCGGCAAGCACACCGGGCTCACCGACATCCCCCTGACCGAGACCGGTGCGTACAAGGCCGAGCTCGCCGGGACTCTTCTCGCCACGCGTCGATACGACCTCGTGCTCACCAGCCCCCTCCAGCGGGCGGTCGAAACCGCCGAGCGCGCGGGCTACGGCGACGCGCGGCACGAGCCGCGCCTGGTCGAGTGGGACTACGGCGCCTACGAGGGCCTGACGACCCCCGAGATCATCGAGCAACTCGGCCGCCCGTGGACGATCTGGCAGGCCGGGGCCCCCGCGGGGGCCACCCCGGGAGAGACCGTGGAGCAGGTCACCGAGCGCGCACAGTCCCTGCTCACCGATCTCCGGCCCCGCGTGCGTGCCGGTCAGCAGGTTCTGCTCTTCTCGCACTCCCACTTCCTTCGCGCTCTCGCGGGCACCTGGCTCGGCCTCACGGCGGCGGGCGGGCGGTACTTCGTCCTCGGCACTTCGGCCGTCAGCGAGCTCGGCTTCGAGCACGGCTCGGAGGTCATCACGCAGTGGAATCACGTGCGCGGACGCTGAGCCGCCCCACCCCTCGCGCATCGCGCGACGACGTGATGCGGAATCAGTGCGGAAGCGGCACGAACTCCTGCGCGGCGGCTCGCTGCACCTCGTCCTCGGCGTCGACGAATCCGAACGAGCGCAGCAGGGGCACCCAGAGCGATGTGAGGCGCGACGCCAGCGCGGCATCGTCGACGTCCCCGGTCTCGTAGACGCCGAACGTCGCCCCCAGAAGGAGCTCGGGAGCGAACGAGGGGACCTCGGCGACCCCGTGCGCGCGGGCGGCGGCGTCGAATTCGGCGGCGATGATGCCGTACCAATCGAATCCGTCGGGCACCTCGACCCCCTGTTTGCGCAGTTCATGGAGGAGCCGCGTGGCGCCGGCCGCGACCGGGCACGAACAAGCGTCCAACGACGCCGCCAACAGGAGCGCGGCGAGACGCTCGAGCCCGTGGGGCTGCGACAATCCCCCCTCGATCTCGCGCCACCGCGCCTGCTGCGACTCGATCACCGCGGCGGCCAGCGCCGTCTTGGAGGCGAACTGGTGGTACCCGATGGCGGACTTGGGGCGGCCCATCGCCTCGGCCACGCGCGCGAACGACGCGCCCTCGTAGCCGCGGATCGCGAACTGCTCGCCGGCCGCCTCGATGATCGCGCGCCGCGCCTCGGCCATGCCCTGCTGACGTCGGTTCACCTGCCCCACCCCTCATTCGCACCGGCGAGGCGGCGAGGTCGCCATCCGCGGTGTGTCCACCAGACGATCGTAGGGCGATGCCGCGCCTCCGAGTGCGGGGAACGGCCCTCCGGAGGGGGGATCCGCGCAGTCCCCAGATCTCGCTGCGGTGACGCGGAGACCCCTCGGAAAATCGATCACGAAAATATAACGGCGAGCTCTTCCCCTCCGTTACCTCACCGTTATAGAGTGCTGGCACGGTAGTTGTTTTGCTGTGGCAGCTACCGACATGTGATTGCAGGACACTCTTGGTGCAGGGACAAGGGCCGGTCGGAAGCCTCTCCGACCGGCCCTTACTCTCGCCCTCGATCAGGCCCCTTCTCTGTCGAGCGGATGCCGACACCCGATGCCCGCGCGCATCCGCCGCCGCCATCGACGACGGCGCCCACCCCGAGGGGCAGGCGCCGTCGTGGTGATCAGCTCCGGCGCGGTCGTCGTCGGATAGCGAGCAGGGTCGCGCCGACCGCGAGCAGCAGCGCCGCTCCCACCACCCACGGCACCAGCACGGCGGCATCCGCCCCCGTCACCGCGAGAGGCGCGCGCCCCGGTCGATTCCCTCCCGCTGCCCCGTCGGCGGTCGAACCGTCACCGGTTCCCGCACCCGGACGGTCCGGCGAACCCGCACCCGGCTGTCCGGGCGAACCCGACCCCGGGGCACCCGGCGCATTCGGATCCCCCGGCCCGACGGAGACCGCGCGCACGGTGAAGAGCGCGACGCGCGAGGAGTCCACGGCGCCGAACGGATCCGTCGATCGCACGTACCATCCCCGCTCCCCCTCCTCGGTCAGCGTCCAGGTCGCCGACAGCACGCTTCCGCTGTCGACGTCCGAGAACGAGGCGATCTCGTTCGTGCCGAGCACCTCGGCCGAGAACGCGTCCGTGCCGAGCGTGCGCTCACGCGGCTCGATGCCGAGCTGGTCGTATGTCAGCTCGAAGTCCTGCTGCGCGTACGGGTCGTCGGCCGGACCGAGCAGGCTCGGCTCGTCGGAGTTGTACTGGTCGAGCGACGGCGAATAGGTGCGCACCATCATGCGCTCGCCCTCGTTGTCGAAGTGCATCAGGCGCAAGAACCCGAGCCCTCCCTCGGGCAGGCCCTGGTAGTCGAACAGCATCGAATACACGGTGCGGTCGTCGACGCCGTCTCCATCGTCGTCGAAGGCATCCGTCCGGAGGAAGGCGTCGTGATAGTGCCCCGACATCACCATCCGCACGTTCGGATTGGGAGCCACCACCTCGTCGAGCACCCGCTGCGGGATGGCCCCGAGCCCTCCCGTGGTGAGGATGAACTCGTGCTGCGCCACGATCGCGACGCGATCGGGGTAGCGCTTCAAGACGTCGTTCATCCACGCGATCGACGCATCGTCCGGTAGCCACCCGGTGTACAGCATGAGGAAGTCGATGCCGCCCGCCGACACGAGGTCGTAGTGGCCGCGATTGTTCTCGTAGCTGCCGCCGTACCAGGGGTTGGCGGCGAAACGGTCCTCTCCGAAGTAGCGGCCGTAGTTCGTGTAGTCGCCCACGTCATGGCCGACGTCGTGATTGCCAGCGAGCACCCCGTACGGCAGACCCGCCGCGTCGAGGCGGTCGTACTGCACCGCCGCCCGGTCCCACTGCGGGATGACGTCGTAGTCGTCCACGATGTCGCCGGTGTGGAACACGTACTGCAGGTTCAGTTCTTCTCGACGGTCGAGGAAGTAGGAGTGGATGGCCTCCTGGTGCTTGTAGGGGTTCCCCGCCATCTCGTTCTCGTTGTAGTACTGCGTGTCCGACTCCCACCCGAGGGTGAAGTCGTAGTCCGAACGCGGCACGTCGGCGGCATTGTGCGGGGTGACCGCGGTGTCGCGCGTGCTCTGATCGGGTGCCGCGAAACCCTCGGAGTGCTGGACGAGCATGCGCACGACACCGTCGACCGCGTACTCGTCGACCGGAACGACTCCGTCGAGCTCGAAGGCCTCGTCGGCGTTCCGGGTGACGTGTCGGTCGACTTCATCCCAGCCCGACCCGTCGCGACGCTGCACCGACAGCACGACCGTCGCCCCGGCGTTCGCTCGTCCCGACCACGTCGATCGCACGTCGGCGCCCGCGTCCGCGGCATCCACTCCCACCTCGAAGAGCTGGTACGGGAACGCCTCGGTGCTCGAGACGTCGTCGCTCAGACCGTCGACGGCGGCGAAGGTCTCGACCTGAGCGCGCGACAGCGTCTGCGGCTCCGAGCGGTCCACCGAGGCGGCGTCGGCCACCGTGCCCGATCGCACCGCCACATCGCCGTCGGCCAGATCGAGTCGGCGACCTTCGAGGAAGGCGACATCGAGCGCGTCCCCCTGCGGGTCCTCGACCTTCGCCTGCAGGGTGACCTCGCCGGCCGAGACCTCGGCGCCGTCGGCGGGAGTGAGCAGCCCCGCGGCCGGCTGCTCCGCGTAGGTTTCGAAGACGGCCGACCAGGTGGTGGTGTTGCCGACTCCGTCGGTCGCGACGATCTCGAGCCGGTGGTCGCCGGCCTCGAGGTCGAGCGACGACGTCTTCAGGGGAAGGGTGATCTCGCGGCCGTCGAGTCGAGCGACGGTCGAGGCGACCCCCGACCCGGCGTCGACGATCTGCGCGTCGATGTCGATCGGGCCGCGGTAGGCGGTGCCGTCGACGATGCGCGAGGTCACCACGGGCGCGGTGTTGTCGACGCGCACGGTGCGCGTGACCGTCTCGTCGCCGTCGGTGGCCGAGACGACCACGTCGCCGTCAGCGCGGGAGGTGGTGTCCCAGGTGTGCGACACCGCCGAGTACGCGTCGTCGGGGATCGCGAAGCGTGCGTCGAAGAAGTCGAGCTTCCCGGCGCTGTCGCCCATCCTCAGCACCGCGGCCGGGTCGTCGTAACCCGCCGGGGTCAGGGTTCGACCGTCGGGGAGCACGAGACGCAGCCCCCGGATCTCGAAGTCGTCGTTGTTCTCGTCGGGGTCGATCTCGGGGGCCTTCTTCGTTCCGGCCCACACGCTCACGGTGAGGTCGTCGGCCTCCGACAGGTAGCTCAGCGGCACGGGGGTCGAGATGGTCTCCCACCCTTCGGTGCCCTTGTCGAAGATCGTCAGCACGTCGTCCGCGATGCGCACGCCGTTCTTGAAGTAGTAGTTGACGTTCGTCGCCTCGAAGACGAAAGTGGGTCGCCCCTCGAGGCTGGGTGTCGTCGCGACCGTCGCCCCGTCGATGCTCAGACTCAGCGGACTCGGATACGCGTTCCCGGATGCCACGATCTCGGTCGTTCCGCTGGCGAAGCGACCGTCGTCCACATTGAGGCGCACGGGGTCGTCGGAGGTGCCGGCGACGTCGACGCGGCGCTCCGTCGAGGTCTGGGCGTTCGTGCCGTCGGTCGCCGTGACCGTATAGGCGTACCAGTGCTTTCCGGTGAGGTCGACGGCCTTCACCGTGTGCCGGAAGACGCCGTCGCCCGCGTCGGTGAGGTTCACCCGCAGTGCGGTGGTGTCGACGTCGTTGCGCAGTTCGAGCGTCGCCGTGCGGACCTCGTGGTCGTCGCTGATAGCGAGGTCGATGACGAAGTCGTCGCCGGGGGCGATCTGCGCCGCCGTTCGATCGGTGATCGTGGGCGCCGTCGTGTCGACGGGGGTGGCGACGGGGGCCGAACCCACCTGATCGGGCTGGACGGTACCGGGGGTGGCCGGGGCCAGATCGACGAGGCGCTGCCGGGTCGCGTCTTCGGTCGCCGCGTAGCGGATCCCCTTGTCGGCCTGGGTGTCGTCGCGCCCGTCGAGGTTGTAGAAGGCGGCGCTGACCGGGTGGCCGGTGTTGGTGGACACCTGGATGCCGCGAGGACTGCTGTTCGCCATTCCCGCAGACGAGATCTCGACCAGGGACCGCCCGGCGACCAGGTCGGTGCCGAACTGGCGGTTGAAGTCGGCCGCGGTCAAGGCGTCGTTCGCGCCGTTCTTGATCCAGAACACGAGGGACCCGCGCCCCGGGATGACGACGTCGGAGGGAACGGCCGGCCACCGGCTGACCGTGCCCTCGACCGGGTAGAGGTAGTCGATCGCGTAGTCGGAGAAGTCGATGGGGGCGTCGGTGGCGTTGAAGACCTCGACGAACTCGTAGCCATCGGACCCGCCTACGTTCGCGGAGTCGGGGAGCAACTCGGTCACCTGCAGGGGCGCCCCCGCGGGAAGCGTCTCGCCGGGCGAGGTCGGCTCGGGGCTCGGCTCGGGCGACGGATCACCCCCGGGGCGCGTGACGGCCTCGGGCAGCACTGTCCCGGGCGAGGGAGCCGCGTTCACGGCGAGCACGTCCATCCGCTGCGCGGCGGGGTCCGACGGCAGCCGGAAGTGCGCGGCGAGGTCGACGCCGAACGCCCCCGTCGGGGCGTGCGACCATGACGAGAGCTCGCCGTGGTCGAGGACGCGGATCCCGCGGTTGCCCCCGTTCGCGAGCCCGGCTTGACCGGTGAGACGGGCCACCTGCACGCCCTCGTCGACGCCGTGACGCGCGCGGAACTCCTCGACCGTCCGAGCGGAGGTGTCGACAGCACCCGAGGCGTAGCTCACCCACAGCAGCGCCGTCTCGCCCTTCGCGAGCGTGAGCGGCTCGGCGGTGAGGGAGATGTCGCGCGAGCGGTCGGCCGAATCGGCGTACGAGTACGCGAAGGAGATCCCGGATGCCGCCAGGTCGACGGGCGCGTTCGAGACGTTGTGAATCTCGACGTATTCGAAGTCATCGGCACCGGTGTTGTCGGCGAGGATCTCGGTGACCACGATCTCGGCCGGTCCGGGCGCGGCGTGCGCGGCCGGGACGGCGAGGATCGGGACCGTGCCGGCGACGAGCATCGTCGACAGCGTTACGGAAAGGAAACGGGTATGCGGAGAACGCATGGCGGAGCCACCTTCGTCTGGGGGGACGCTCCGACCATAGGAAGCTCACCGTCCGCTCACATGAACGGCGAAGGGAACGAAGATGACCGGCAGGTGACTCGTCCGTCCACCCGCGTGTGCTACCCGCGCGCGGGGCGCGAGGGACGCTGTCGGCCCTACGCTGAACCTATGACCGATCGCCGTCTCGCCGTGCAGGCCTGGGAGAGCCTCTTCCGGGCCCAGCACGAGGTCTTCGAAGACATCCGGTCGGATTTCGACAGCACCGAGCTGACCCAGGCGGAGTACGACGTGCTGCTCACCGTCACGCGCGGCCCGCGCATGACGGCCCGCCTGCGCGACGTCACGGGCAACATGCTCATCAGCCAGCCGAGCGTGTCGCGCCTGGTCGAGCGCATGGTGTCACGGGGGCTGCTGACCAAATGCGCCGACCCCGAAGACGGCCGCGGCTCCCTCGTCACGGCCACCGAGAACGGCGCCGTGACGTTCCGCCGTATCGCCGCGGCGCACGGCCGGTCGATCGCCGAGCGCATGGCCCGGCTCGACGACGACGAACTCGCTCAGCTGCACTCCCTCACCGCGAAGCTGCGCGCGCAGGACTGATCGTCGGGTGCCCCTCAGCACTCGATGACGTTCACCGCGAGACCGCCCTCGCTGGTCTCCTTGTACTTCGTCGACATGTCGATCCCCGTCTGACGCATCGTCTCGACGACGGCGTCCAGCGAGACGTAGTGGGACCCGTCGCCGCGGAGAGCGAGCCGGGCCGCCGTCACCGCGGTCGATGCCGCGATCGCGTTCCGCTCGATGCAGGGGATCTGAACGAGCCCACCGACGGGGTCGCACGTGAGACCGAGGTGGTGTTCCATGGCGATTTCGGCGGCGTTCTCGATCTGCCGATTGGTCCCGCCCATGACCGCGGTCAGGCCGCCCGCCGCCATCGCGCACGCGGACCCGACCTCTGCCTGGCAACCGCCCTCGGCGCCGGAGATCGATGCATTCGCCTTGAAGAGCGAGCCGAGAGCCGTCGCGGTGAGGAGGAATCGGCGGATGCCGCGTCGGCGGTTCGCCTCGGCCACGTCGCCGTCGTCCCACTCCGCGACCTCGCCGCGCGTCACCGCGTGACCGTCGTAGCCGAGCAGGGCGCTTCCGACGAGCTCGCCGTAGGGCGTGACGGCGTTGCCGGCTCCGAGACCCGAGTCGGCCAGGAAGCGCCACCAGTACATGGCGACGGCGGGGAGGATCCCCGCTGCACCGTTGGTGGGAGCGGTGACGACACGACCGCCGGCGGCGTTCTCCTCGTTGACGGCGAGCGCGAACGCCCCGAGCCACTCACCCGGGAGCTCGCGGTGCCCCTCGGCCTCGATGGCATCCAGCTGCCCGCGGATGACCGCGGCCCGTCGCTTCACCTTCAGGATGCCGGGCAGCACGCCGTCGTTCTCGAGTCCGGCGTTCACGCACGCGGCCATGGCATCCCAGATGCGATCCAAGCCCGCCGCGATCTCTTCGTCGGAGCGCAGGGCCGCCTCGTTCACGCGTGCCGCCTCGGCGATCGTGATGCCGCGCTCGTCGCACAGCTCGATCAAGGTCGCGGCGTCATCGAAGTCGAGAGGAACCGGCGCCGCCGCCACGCGCGCGGGCTCGCCCTCTCGGCGGATGAATCCCCCGCCGATCGAGTAGAACGTGTCCTCCGCGATCACGGACCCCTCGTCGTCGCGCGCGACGAGCGTCATCGCGTTCGGGTGTCCGGGCAGGCGCGTGCGCGGCTCGAGCGCGATGTCGGCCTTCGCGAACGGGATCTCGTGTCGCCCCGCGAGAGCGAGGCTCCGCCCCTCGGGCCAGTCGGACCACGCCCGCCGCACGGCATCCGGATCCACGGTCTCGGGGTCGAGGCCCTGCAGGCCCGCCACGACCGCGTCGGGGGTGCCGTGGCCGATGCCGGTCGCTCCGAGGGAGCCGTACAGGGCGCACGAAACGGATGCCACCCGCTCGAGGACACCGTCGTCCTCGAGTCGCGCGACGAACTGAAGGGCGGCCTTCATGGGGCCGACGGTGTGGGAGCTCGAGGGTCCGATCCCGATGGAGAACAGCTCGAACGCGGAGGTGTATGCGCTCATCCCGCCAGCGTACGTCCCCACCCCGACGCGACACCCTCCCGTCACCGACGCGCCACGCCCGGGATGCACGCCGTTCCGAGCCGATTAGACGTCTCCCATCGTCCCGGCTATGCTGGACCACGGCCTGCGCGCCGTTTCGCGCGGAGGCCCTGCGCCCGTAGCTCAATGGATAGAGCATCTGACTACGGATCAGAAGGTTAGGGGTTCGAGTCCCTTCGGGCGCACACTGTGTTGAGACAGTAAGAAAAGCCCCGGCGTGAGGAAACTCCGCCGGGGCTTTTCTCTGCCCGAGTGCCGGTGATCGCAGCCGCAACCGGCTCGGAAGACGATGCACGCGATAGTCGAGGCTCAGCGCGCGGCGGACTTCTTCTTTTTTCCGCTCTTGCCCGCATCCGGTGCGTCGCTCGGCTCCTCCGCTTCGTCGGCGGCGGCCCGTTCCTTCGCCCGACGCTTCGCCTGCGAGGCGAGGCGGGCCAGATCGACCATGCGCAGGGCGTCCATCCGCGCCTTGCGCATCTGGGCGTACTCGGGATCGGCATCCGCCGTCATGCCCTCGACGTCGAGTCGTTGGCTGAGGTTCGCCTCGACATCGCCCCACGCCGCGATCCGCGCATCGCCGACCAGCACCTTGACCCGCTCGGGGTCGTCGGCGAGCGCGCGCAATTCCTTCGCGACGCCGCGGGACTGCTTCGCGCGACGGCGGAGGTTGCGCGTGTCGCGGTCGCGGTAGTCGTGGGTGCCGGACGAATCCGAGAACCGCCCCCACGCGCGTTTGCGCTGGTGCGTCACGCGCTCGGCCGCCTGGTCCTGCTCGTCGGCGAGGGAGCGCAGCGTCTCGCGCGCCAGCTCGGCGAAGACCTCGCCATCGAACTGGCCGCCGCGGGCGATCGTGTCGACGAGGATGCGGTTGCGCACGGCGAGCCGCGCCGCGGCTGTCGCGATCGACAGTCCCTCGGCGATGGCCTCTTTCGTGCGCCCCACGTGACCTCCCCGTCCAGGCTATCTCCCGGGGAGCGTCAATCGCTCAGGACAGCTTCGCGACGATCGCGTCGATACGGCGTGATCGAGTGTCGGTCGCCTTCGCCGCGTCGACGTTGGTCACGTGCGCCTTGCGCGCGCTCGGCGAGAGGGCGTCGAAGGCATCGCGCGCACCGGCCGCGGCGAGGGCTGCGGCAAGGTCCTCGGGCACCTCGACCGGGCGGGGCGCGGTGTCGAGGGTGAGGTCAACGGAGATGGCATCCCCTCCGGACAAACCGGTGCTCGCCCGTTTGTCGGACGAGAAGGGGATCAGCGACTTACCGCCCATCGAGCCGATCGTGCTGCGGTATGTGAAGCCGTTCACCTCGACGACCACCGCGGCGCGCTTTCCGCCCCCGAGGGCGTCGAGCACCTCGGCAGGGACCTCGATCCCGGTGTTGTTGCCCATCTGCGACAGGGTCGTATCGAAACGCATGGCGAGAGTGTGGCAGATGCGGGGATAGGTGAACAGCGCGGGAAATGCAATCCCCTCACACCCTCTGCCCGCGATCCGTATGGTCGGATCCGTTGCGGAGGGCCTCGGAGAGTACTCGGGGGCCTTCTGTCGTTTCCGGATGCATACCGGAAAAACACCGGCGAGCGCAAAGCCCAATCCGAATCGAGCATTGTCTCCGAAGATGTGGTGAAGCGACCGGACGGTCGCTGCCAACAATCTGGGAGGTTCATCATGAGCTCGTCACCCAACCGTCTCGTGGCCACCGTCTTCGGCGCTGTCTACCTTCTGGTCGGTCTGCTCGGCTTCGCCGTCACCGGCGGCGTCGGTTTCATCGCCACGCAGGGCGGTCTGCTCCTCGGCATCTTCGAGGTCAACCCGCTCCACAACATCGCGCACCTCCTGATCGGCGCCGCGCTGCTCGTCTCGGGTCTCGCCAACGCGCGTGCCGCCAAGGGCGTCAACACGACAGTCGGAGCCGTCTACCTGCTCCTCGGCATCGTGGGCTTCTTCCTCGTCGGCACGGGGGCCAACATCCTCGCGCTGAACACGCCCGACCACTTCCTGCACCTCGCCAGCGCCGTCGTGCTGCTGGGTGTCGGTCTCGGCACCGAGCGCAACGTCCCCCGCACCGCGGCGGTCTGACGATGACCGCCGCGACCTTCGTGCGGTCGTGGCCCTCCGTATCCGCCTGGGGGGCCGGCCTCACCACCGCCGCCCTCGGCGCGGGTGCGATCATCCGTCCCGATTCCGGGGCCGTCGCGAGCGGCCTCGGGATCGGGATGGTGATCCTCGGTCTCGCCTCACTCGCGTGGGGCGCGGCCACCCTGTCTACGGGACGACTCGTCGTTCCGCGGACGGCCCTCGCGGGAGCGCTCGGCGCCCTCGCCCTTACGGCAGCCCTGATGTTCGCCGCGCCCGCTCACACGAGCGTCGTCGGCGTCGCCGCGGCATCCCTCCTGCTCGTCGTCGTGGGCGCCTCGGCGGCCCTGCACCTGCGCCGCACCGCCCGGGATGCGAGTGCGCCGCGCACCGCTCAACCGATGAGCGTCGTCGGCCTGCTGGTGGCGGCCGCCGTCATCGCCGTCGTGGTCACCCCCGCTCTGGGAGCGACGCAGAACGCCGTCCTCCTCCGCGACGACGGAACGGTCCCCGTCATCTCGCACGAGGGACACTGATCCCGCCAGCGGAGCCCGCCCGCTCGGACGGTGGCACGCTGGAAGGGTGACGATCGACGCTTCGAGACCCGTGCCCGGCTGGATCCAGTCGCTGCGCGGGAAGATCCTCGTCGCCCTGGCGGGAGACCCCACCGGCATGGCGCCCTACGTGCGCGCCATCGCCGACGGCGACGACACCGGATACTTCGTCGAGAACGGCCCCGCGTGGACCGTGCACGCCGGAATGGGGACCCTGGTAGCCGGCATCCGGGCCCTGCTTCTGCAGGCACTGCACCCCGGCGCCCTAGCGGGCGTGCACGACTGGTCGCGGTATCGCGAGGATCCGATCGGGCGCCTCACCGGAACCGTCCGGTGGGTCATCACCCTGACGTACGGGTCGAAGGCGCAGGCGGATGCCGAAACGGCGCGCGTCGGCCGATTCCACCGACGCGTGAAGGGCGAGTACCGGGCCGGCGACGGTTCGGAACGCGCCTACACCGCTGAGGCGGCGGATCTCGTGCGATGGGTGCACCTCGCCTTCACCGACGCGTTCTTGGCGGGGCACGAGGTGTCGCGCCTGCCCATCCCCGGCGGGCCCGACGCGTACGTCGCCGACTGGGCGACGGCCGGCCGCCTCATGCGGGTCGTGGATCCGCCCCTGACCCGTGCCGCCCTGCGCGCCGAGATCGACGGCTTCGCCGACCGTGGCGAGTTGCGCGGCGACGAGCGCGTCGCCGACGTCGTGCGCTTCCTGCGCAAGCCGCCGTTCCCCGGCCTCATGGGCCTGTCGTACCGCGTGCTGTTCGCCGCGGCGGTGGCGACCATCCCCCGCCGGTATCGGAAGATGCTCGGCGTGCGGCGCTGGCCCCTCCCCGTCCTGACCCTGACGCGCGTGATCCTGCGGGTGACGGAACGGGCCCTCGGCTCCGGCCCGCGGGCCCAGGACATGGCGCGGCAGCGACTGGCGCGGTTGGAGCGTGAGGGGCGGGAGGCGGCGTGAGCGACGACGCCCGCCAGGCCGCCGAGCGCTACCGCCTGGACCGACAGCTCCGCGACGCCGGCCTCGAGCCGGAACCCGCCGAGCACAAGGCTCCCGCGCGGGGCTCGACCGCCGCGGAGCGTGCCGCTTTCGTCGAGACCTCGATCCAGCAGGCCATCCGACGTGGCGAGTTCGACAACCTTCCGGGCGCGGGCAAGCCTCTCCCCGATCTGGGCGGTTCGCACGACCCGGACTGGTGGATCCGTCGCAAGATCGAGACCGAGCAGCTGACCGGCCTGGGACCACCCGCTCTGACCCTGCGGGTCGAGCACGCCGAGATGGCCGAGCGGCTGGATGCCATCGCACACGAACCCGAGGTGCGCGAGGCGGTCGAAGACTTCAACCGCCGCGTGATCGAAGCGCGGCGGCAGCTCCAGGGCGGCCCGCCCGTCGTGACCCCGACGGTCGGCGTGGATGCCCAGGTGGCGGCGTGGATCGAGCGGCGGAGGGCACGTCTGGAAGCGGCCGCGGTGGCCGCGCCGGCGCGGCGTCGGCGGTGGTTCCGTCGGGGCTGACCGCGGGAGTGTCCCGCATGTCCGTCAGAGAGCCGCGAGCGCCTCGGCGCGCTGGATGAGCGCCCGCGCCCGGGCCAACGTGGGGGCGTACGACCCGTCGACCGGCCCCTCGGGCGTCGTGGAGAGCAGCACCCGGGCGGCTTCGACATCGGCGGGAGCGGGGGTGAAACCCGCGTGAGCGCCGGGGACGGCGGCATCCCGAAGAGCGAGCGTGCCGGTGAACCCCATCGCGACCGCGTGCACCGCGGCATCCTTCGCCTGCTCGATCGGCCCGCACGGGCCGTCGATCGGCCCGGCGATCCCCGCCGCGGCCGACGCCACCACGAGTTGCGCCCGCGGCCACGACAACGCGATGCGGTCGGCCGCCATGCCCGTGTCGCGCCGGAAGTCGCCGGTTCCGAAGGCCAGGCGACGAGTCGCGGGGTGGGCGGCGATGGCGGGCGCGGCCAGGAGCGCCGCGGCCGACTCGACCATCGCGACGATCGAGGTGCCGGAGGGGAGGGATGCCGCGACATGGGCCACGTCGTCGGGACCGTCGCACATGGCCAGCACGACACCGGCGAGGCGATCGTCGAGCTCTCGGCCGAGGGCGAGGTCGGCCTCTCCGTCGTGGGTTCCCGCCGCGCTGATACGCATCCAGACCGGCGCCTCGGCTGCCGCGCGGCGCACCCGCTCGCGGCCCTCGTCCTTCCGGCCGGCGGGGAGCCCGTCCTCGAGGTCGAGCACGAGCACGTCGGCCGCGGTCTCGAGCCCGCCCGCCAGCGGCGAGCGCAGCATCCAGGTGCGCGCGAGGTCGACACGCGCCGGGGCGGGGGCGGCCGAAGCCGCCCCCGCCGAGGTGTGGTGCGTCAGAGTCACGAGCGACCCCGCGCCGCGGCCTCCGCCTCGGCCTGAGCGCGGAAGGCGTCGAGCGACTGCGTGTCGACGGTGGCCGCGGGGCCCGCGCCGACCTCGGCGGACGCCTGCTCCTTGGCATCCGCCGCGGGAGTCGCCGAGTGGTCGTGACCGGTGAGGATCGTCTCGTCGAACGGGATGTTGCCGGCGAGCACCTCGCGGACGCGCTGACCGTCGTACTCCTTGGTCCAGACGCCGATGAGCATCGTGGCCACCGCGTTGCCCGTGAAGTTGGTGACGGCGCGGGCCTCGGACATGAAGCGGTCGATGCCGACGATCACACCGACACCGTCGACCAGGTCGGGGCGGTAGGCCGACAGACCACCGGCGAGGGTGGCGAGGCCGGCACCGGTGACACCGGCGGCGCCCTTCGACGCGATGATCATGAAGATCATGAGGCCGATCTGCTCACCGATCGACATGGGCGAGCCCATCGCGGTGGCGATGAAGAGCGAGGCCATCGTCAGGTAGATCGCGGTGCCGTCGAGGTTGAACGAGTAGCCCGTCGGGACCGTGATGCCGACGACCGGCTTCGAGACACCCAGGTGCTCCATCTTGGCGATGAGGCGGGGAAGAGCGGCCTCGGACGACGAGGTGCCCACGATCAGCAGGTACTCGCGGCCCAGGTACTTCATCAGCGTGAAGATGTTGACGCGCGTCACGACGTACAGGAGCGTGCCGAGCACCACCGCGATGAAGAGGAAGCAGGTGATGTAGAAGGCGCCCATCAGGATGCCGAGGCTGATCACGGCCTGGAAACCGGTCTTGCCGACGACCGCGGCGATGGCGCCGAAAGCACCGATCGGCGCGAGCCAGAGGATCATGCCGAGGATGCGGAAGACGAGCACCTGGAAGTTGCGGATGCCCTCGACCATGCGCGCCCCGCGCTCGCCCATGCCCTGCAGCGCGAAGCCGACGAGAAGGGCGATGAACAGCACCTGGAGGATGCTGCCGCCGGTGAACGCCGAGAAGAACGTGGTGGGGATGATGCCCAGGATGAACTCCTGGGTCGAGGTCGCCTCGGCGGCGGGTGCGTCGTACTGAGCGCCGGCGATGTTCAGGCCCTCGCCCGGGTGGATGATGTTGCCGACCACGAGGCCGATGATCAGGGCGAACGACGACATGACCAGGAAGTAGACCATCGCCAGGCCACCGATCTTGCCGACCGTGGAGGCCTTCGCGATCGAGCCGATGCCCACGACGATCGTGCAGAAGATGACCGGGGCGATCATCATCTTGATGAGGCTGACGAAGCCCTTCCCGATCGGCTCGAGGGCCGTGGCGAACTGCGGGGCGACGAGGCCCACGATGACACCGGCGACGACCGCGACGATGACGGAGATGTAGAGCCAGTGATTGCGGTCGATCTTCTTGCGAGGCCGGCCGTCGCGTGTGGTGCGGAGTGAGAGTGCCATGAGCGACTTCCCCTTTTCTAACGCCTTCGTTGAGTCCGGCGGGGGCGCCGGTTGATGTCATGACTTTGATCGACGCGGGACGTGCGGGCGATTTGTGGTCGTATTGTTCACGGCAAGCGCGACGAAGGGCGGGGTGATGAGACTGAGCGTGGGTGGACGCCTGGCGTTGGTGTCCCTCGGTGTCGTGATCCTGGTCGCCGGCGTCCTGGCGGCCTTGTTGTCGGTGCAGCTGAGCGACTCCGGCCAGCGCGAGGCCGAGAAGGTCACGCGTTCGGTGGCCGAGACGTTGGCGCACGAGCCCGACGTGGCCGCTCTCGTGGTGCAGCGCGACTCCGGTGCGCTGCAGCCGATGGTCGAGCAGATCCTCCCCGACGCCGACCTGTCGTTCGTCACGATCATGACCCCCGACGGCATCCGCCTCACCCACCGCAACCGGTCCGAGATCGGCGAGCAGTACATCGGTTCGCGGGCCGAGGCCCTCGCCGGCCAGACCTTCACCGAGGTCTACGAGGGCACTCTCGGTCCCTCGGTGCGCACCATCGTCCCCATCCTCGACGGCGGCGACGAGAACGGCGACATCGTGGGCCTCGTCGCCGTCGGCGTCACGCTCGGCGCCGTGCAGCAGGACCTCGCCGCTCGCGCACCGCTGATCGTGCTGGCATCCGCCGCCATCGTCGGGATGGGGGTGCTCGGCGCCCTCTACGTCCGCCGCAGTGCCCGACGCGTCACCGGGTCGTACACGCCCGCCGAACTGTCGCGCCTCGTCGAGAGCTACGAGACGGTGCTGCACTCCCTCCGCGAGGGTCTCGTGGTCACCGATCGCTCCGGACGCATCGTGCTGTACAACGACGAAGCCGCTGACCTTCTGGGCCTTCCACCCGCGTCCAGCGGGCAGGTCTCACTCGATCCGCGCGAGGTCGACATGGATGCCGGCCTCGCCGAGGCCATCGCGAGCGGTCGGCGCATGGTCGAGGAGACCGTCGTGAATGGAGAGCGGGTGCTGCTGGTCAACCAGGAGGAAGCGCGTGATCTCGCGGGGCGTCGAGCGCCCGAGCGCGGCCGGGTCATGACGCTGCGCGACCGCTCGGAGTTGCAGGCCCTGCTCGGCGAACTCGAGGGCGTCCGGACCCTCAGCGACACCCTCCGTTCCCAGACCCACGAGCACGGCAACCGGCTGCACGCCCTGCTGGCGCTGCTCGAACTCGGACGCATCGAAGAGGCCCGCCGTCTGATCGTGGCCTCGACCGGCGAACGGCAGGAGCTCGCCGATCGCCTCGTCTCGGACGATGACGACGCCGTGGTCGTCGCCCTCCTGCTCGGCAAGCTCGACGAGGCGTCCGAACGCGGAGTGCGCCTCGACCTCGACGTCGCCGAGCCCACGCCCGCACTCCCCCTCGCCGCGGCCGAGGCGGTCACCGTGGTGGGAAACCTCGTCGACAACGCTCTGGATGCCGCAGCGGCCGGCGCCGAACCCCGATGGGTGCGCGCGACCCTCCGCGAAGGCGGTGGCGACGTGGTGCTCGACGTCTCGGACAGCGGGGCCGGTTTCGACCCGTCGCTGCCCGACCCGTTCGCCTTCGGGGCGTCGACCAAGCCGGCGCACGCCCCCGGTGGCCGGGGCGTGGGCCTCGCCCTCGTGCGCGATATCGTCGCCGCCCACGGCGGAACCCTGCAGGTCGTGGCGGACCCCACGACCGTCCGCGTCTTCCTTCCCGCCGTCGCCCAGGCGGTGGTCTCGTGATCCGCGTGCTGGTCGTCGACGACGACGCCCTCGCCCTCGAGCTCCACAGCGCGTATGTCGAGCGGGTGCCGGGCTTCGAGGTCGCGGGGCAGGCCGCGGGGGCGCGCGCCGCGGTCACCGCGCTGGCCGATCCCGACCGGCGGATCGATCTCGTCCTGCTCGACATGACGATGCCGGACGGCTCGGGTCTCGACGTGGCACGCCGGCTGCGCGCCACCGGGTCGCGCGTCGACATCATCGCCGTGACGGCCGTGCGCGACGCCGCGACCGTGCGGGCGGCCGTGTCGATCGGGGTCGTGCAGTACCTGATCAAGCCGTTCGCGTTCGCGGCGTTCCGGGAGCGGCTGGAAGCGTACCGTTCCTACGTCGAGGGTCTGGACCGCGCGGCGGGTGACGCGACCCAGTCGGAGGTCGACGCCCTGCTCGGGTCGCTGCGCACCGTGACCGCTCCGGGGCTGCCGAAGGGCCTCAGCGACGAGACGCTGCAGGCCGTCGCCGAGCGGGTGCGCACCGCCGCGGGCGCGGTGTCGTCGACCGAGGTCGGTGAGAGCGAGGGCATGTCGCGCGTGACCGCCCGCCGCTATCTCGAGCACCTCGCCGACGTGGGTCGGGTCCGCCGTGTGCCGCGCTACGGCGGACAGGGCCGCCCCGAGATCACCTACGCCTGGGTGCGCGGCTGACGGTCCGGCGTCCGCACGCCCACCGACTCAGAGGTCGAACGCGGCGCGGACGCCCTCGTTCACGACCACGCCGGCGCGCACGTTCAGGCCCTTGGCGAGGGCGGGATCGGCGGATGCCGCGGCCTCCCAGCCCTGATCCGCGATGCGGGTGATGTAGGGCAGGGTGGCGTTCGACAGCGCGCGGGTCGAGGTGTGCGGCACCGCGCCGGGCATGTTCGCGACGCAGTAGTACAGCGCCTCGTGCACGCGGAACGTGGGCGCGTCGTGGGTGGTCGGGCGGGAGCCCTCGAAGCAGCCGCCCTGGTCGATCGCGATGTCGACGAGCACCGAGCCCGGCTTCATCGCGGCCACCATGTCGTCGGTGACGAGCTTGGGAGCCGCGGCGCCGGGGATGAGCACCGAGCCGATCACGAGGTCGGCGTCGGCGAGCTGCTCGGCGATCTCGAGACGGGTGGACGCGCGGGTCTCGATCGCGCCGCCGAAGCGCTCCTCGAGCTGGCGGAGCTTGGGCAGCGAGATGTCGACCACCGTGACGCGGGCACCGAGTCCGAGGGCGTTGGCCGCGGCGTGCTCGCCCGCGACGCCGCCGCCGATCACGACGACCTTCGCCCGTGGGGTGCCGGGGACGCCGCCGGGGAGCAGCCCGCGCCCGCCCGAGGCGCGCAGCAGGTGATGGGCGCCCTCGATGATCGACAGCCGACCGGCGACCTCGCTCATCGGCGCCAGGAGCGGCAGCGCGCGGTCGGCGGTCTGCACCGTCTCGTAGGCCACAGCCGTGGTGCCGGCGGCCATGAGGGCGTCGGTCAGCGGCCGGTCGGCCGCGAGGTGCAGGTATGTGAAGAGCGTGAGGTCGCGGCGCAGGAATCCGTACTCGGATGCAATGGGCTCCTTCACCTTCACCAGCAGTTCGGCGCGTGCCCAGGTCTCTTCGGGGGTGTCGACGATCTCGGCCCCGGCCGCGCGGTACTGCTCGTCGGAGAAGCCGCTACCCTCACCCGCGCCCGCCTGCACGAAGACCTCGTGACCACGATGGACGAGCGAATCGACCCCCGCGGGCGTCATGGCGACGCGGTTCTCGTTGTTCTTGATCTCGGTCGGCACGGACACGCGCATGGGTTCCTCCTCGAGCGGATGAGCGTTGCCGAGAGGATCGCAGAAAAGAGTGTTTCCGTGGTGTTTCCGCGCAGATTCTTCGATTCTTGCGGCTTACCTGGCGATATCATCGGCTGAACGACCCCCACCGGGCTCGACGACGCGAAGGATCTACGGTGGCCGACGACGACCTGCACCCCCTCGACGCGCGCATCATCGAGCTGCTGTCGGCCGACGCGCGGATGACGAACACCGCCCTCGCCGACGAGCTCGGGGTCGCGGCATCCACCGCCCATGCCCGCCTGCGAGGCCTCGTCGACCGCGGGCTCATCACCGGGTTCCACGCCGCCGTCGACCAGAGTCGCCTCGGCCGCGGACTGCAGGCGATCGTCGGGGTGACCCTGCGCCCGGGGCAGCGGCAGGAGAGCATCCGCGCGTTCGCGCACGAGATCCGCCGCCACCCCGACGTGATCCAGCTGTTCTTCCTCGGGGGCGCCGACGACTTCCTCGTGCACATCGCCGTCGACGATTCGTCTGCCGTGCGCCGCTTCGTCGTCGACCACCTCTCCGCTCGGCACAGCGTCGCCTCGACGCGCACGAGCATCATCTTCGAGTACCACCGCAACGCCCTCGCGGCGGACTTCGACTGAGCGCACCCTCGCGTGGGGGGTCAGGAATCGTCGCTTCGAGGCACTTCAGGCGACAACGTCTGACCCCTCACTCGGACGGCGAGCCTACGAACGACTCCACGACGCTCCTCGCCGTGACGGGCTCACGCCCGAGGAGGTCCGGGAGCGTCGGGGCGGTTCCGGCGAAGAAGCCACCGGACGCCGCGCGGAAGAACTCCAGAGTGAAGTGGACCGCACCCTCGGGTTGGCCGGCTGCGATCGCCCTGCGCGCCCACTCGTCCTCGTCGACCACCTCGAAGCCCACGTCGCGGTGGGCCGCCTCTCCCGCCCAGCGCGCGAGGTCGGCGAAACGGGGTGCGTCGGCCGCCGTGAGCGTCACGGGCCCCTGAGGCAGTTCGTCGCTCAGGAGGAGAACCGCAGCAGCCTCGGCTGCGTCTTCGCGGGAGGTCCATGACACCGGCCCGTCGGCGGGGACCGCCACGACGCCCGACTCGCGCCACGGTCCGAGCATCCACTCGAGCGCGTGGGCGTAGAACCCGTTGCGCAGCGCCGTCCACCGCAGGCCCGAGTCGGCGAGCAGCGCCTCGGTCGCCGCGTGGTCGCGCGCGGGACCGAAGGGGGAGGCCGAGTGGGCACCCTGGTGACTCGTGTACAGCACGTGACCGACCTCGGCGATCCGCGCGGCGTCGACGGCCGCGGCATGCAGGGCGACGGCGTCGGCGCCCCGATCGTTCGACGAGACGAGGAGCAACCGATCGGCACCCTCGAACGACGACGGGAGACTCGTCGGGTCCGCGTAGTCGCCGCGACGAACCGCGACTCCGCGCTCGGCGAATCGCCCGGCGCGAGAGGGATCGCGGACGACGAGAGTGAGGTTCGCGGGGCCGACGGTCTGCAGCAGGTGGTCGACCGTCCGGCCGTTCAGGGCGCCCGTTGCGCCGGTCATGGTGATCATCGTCATGCTCCTTCTGTTATCGATGGAAACAGTGAGAAGCTAACAGCGATTACCGCTGATAACAACTCTTTGTTATCGTCGAACCATGACTCCTGCGGCGCCCCGAGACGACGTGCGTGAGCGGATCGTGGGAGCCGCGGCGGAGATCCTCCGCACCGAAGGGTCGGCGGGCGTCACGACGCGGGCGGTAGCCGAACGCGCGGGCGTTCAGGCTCCGACGATCTACCGCCTGTTCGGCGACAAGGACGGCCTGCTCGACGCGGTCGCCGAGCACGCGATGGCCCTCTTCAGCGCGTCGAAGACCTCCGCCCTGACGTCTGCCCCCGCCTCGAAGGATCCGGTGGGCGAACTCCGCGAAGCGTGGGGCGAGACGGTGCGGTTCGGCCTGGACAACGGGGACCTCTACGTCATCCTCAGCGACCCGCGCCGCGGCCGGGATTCCCCCGCCCTCGCGAACGGCGTCCGCGCGCTCGCGGAGCGAGTGCGCCGCGTGGCCGCGGCGGGGCGCCTGCGCGTCGCCGAGGCTCGCGCCGTCGCACTGATCCACGCCGCCGGTACGGGCGCCATTCTGTCGCTCCTCGAACAGCCGATCGGCGAGCGCGACCCCGAGCTCGCGACCGCTCTGCTCGACGCCGTCCTCGATCGCATTCTCATCGAAGAGGAAGAGTCCACGGCAGACGAGATGCCCGCCGCGCATCGCGCCGCCGCCATCACCCTGCGCGCGGTCACCGACGACCTGACCGCCCTCTCAGCTCCCGAGCGCGCCCTGCTCGCCGAATGGCTCGACCGAGTCATCGACAGTCACTGACGCGACGTCGGGAACGGGCGGCGCGAGCGGATCTCAGCGCACCGCGGCCGCGATCGCGGCGATGTCGGCGGGCGTCGACCGGCAGCAACCGCCGACCAGACGCGCGCCGGCGGCGACCCACGCGGGCGCCTCGTCGGCGAGCGGGGCGGCGCCGCCATGCCAGGTGCGGGTCGCGGCATCCCAGGTCTCGCCCGTATTCGGGTAGACCACCAGCGGCAGGCCCGGGGCGTCTTCGAGCGCGGGCAACACCGAGCCGGGGGCGCAGCAGTTGACGCCCACGGCGACGACACCGGAAGCGGATGCCGCTTCGCGCAGTGCCGCGGCGAGCGCCCCGCGCCCCGCGAAACCGGTGCTGTCGGCCGAGAGGCTGACGAAAGCGGGCATGTCGAGCGCGGCGAGCTCGAGCGCGAGGGCCTCCACCTCGAGCGGCGAGGGGATCGTCTCGATCGCGAGGACGTCGGCTCCGGCATCCGCGAGCACGTGCAGGCGTCGGCGGTGAGCCTCGCGCAGCTCGGCGAGCGAGAGCCCGTACGCGCCGGTGTACTCGCTGCCGTCGGCGCGGAGCGCTCCGACCGGACCGACGGATGCCGCGACCACCGCCGCGCCGGCCTCGCGCGCCACGGCCACCGAACGGCGCAGCAGCGCCTCGACCTCGGCATCCGGAATCCGTCCGGCGAAACCGATCTGGTATGACGCGGTGATCACGACCTCGGCGCCCGCGGCGACGAACTCGGCGTGGGCGGCGCGCACCTCGTCGGGGTCGTCACGCAGCACTCGCGCCGACCAGAGGTCGCTCGTGACGTCGTTGCCGCGCGCCTCGAGCAGCGTACCCAGGCCGCCGTCGAGGATGACGGGGCGCTCGGTCAGAGCGGTGGCGAGGTCGATCACGCCTCGTGCGTCTCGCCGGCGGCGAGGACGCGCAGGGCACTCGCGAGCAGGGCCTGGTCCTGTCGGCTGACATCGCGCAGGGCTTCGGCCTCGAGGCGGACGAGCTCGGTCATCGCGGCATCCACCCGCTCGATACCCTCGGCGGTGATCGCGACGAGGATCGCACGGCCGTCGGAGGGGTTGGGGCGTCGGTTCACGAGGCCGCGCTCGGCGAGCTTGTCGAGACGGTTGGTCATGGCGGCGCTGCCGATCATGGTCGCCGTGATCAGGCGCGTGGCGCTGAGCTCGGTGCCCGCGCGCCGGAGCACCGCGAGCACGTCGAACTCCCACACGGCGATGTCGGCACTCGCGAAGGCTTTCGCGCGGAGCTTCGACAGGTGGAAGGCCGCGCGACGCAGGCGCGACATCACGTCGAGGGGTGTCAGGTCGACCTCGGGCAGCAGTTGCGACCAGGCGTCGATGAGGAGGTCGACCTCGTCGTCTTTACTGCTCGCGGTAGGCATTCTTCGACGGTACCGGAGCCGCGGGGTGTCGCGGCGCGCGACGGGCGGTGCGGACGCGGCGAACGAGCGTCGAGTGGTCGGTGGGTCCGAACGGTTCGAGGCATGTCCGTGCGCGCCGGGTGGGGCGCCGGATGCCGGCATCCCCCGCCCCGCCCGCTTCAGCGCACGCGCGGGGGCGCCGTCGTCCCGCGCGCGACGAGGCGGGTCGGCAGTTCTATGTGCGTCTCGGGCAGAGTGTCACCGGCGAGGAGCGTCAGCACCATCCGCACGGCCTCGGCGCCGAGACGCTTCATCGGTTGGCGGACAGTGGTCAGGGCCGGTTGGGCGCGAGCGGCCTCGGGGACGTCGTCGAAACCGACCACCGACAGGTCGTCGGGGACGGTCAGTCCGCGCGCGCCGGCGACCTCGATGATGGACAACGCGGACAGGTCGTTCGCCGCGAACACCGCCGTAGGCGGATCGTCGAGCGAGAGCATGGCCTCGGCGGCCTCGCGGGCGACGTCCTGGGCGTAGCGGCCGACGCCGACGAGAGCGGGGTCGAAGGCGATGCCGGCGGCCGAGAGCCCGGCCCGATACCCCGACGCGCGGGCCACCGCCGACCGCAGATCCGGGCGTCCCGCGATGAAACCGATGCGGCGGTGTCCGAGCTGGGCGAGGTAGTGCACGGCCTGCTGCGCACCGGTGTAGCTGTCGGACTCGACGGTCGGCACATCACCTCGGCCCGTGTGCGGGTCGATCGCGACGATCGGCACCTCGCCCGAGACGTTGACGACCGTGGGGGTGACGATGATCGCCGCATCGATGAGCGTTCCGCTCAGGCGGCTGAGCGAGCGACGCTCCCACCCTTCGCCGTCGCGACGGGCACCGGTGTACGCGAGCAGGTCGTATCCGGTGTCGGACAGGGCTCCCCCGACGCCCTTGAGGATCTCCGCCGAGAACGGCTCGATGTCGGCCACGAGTACGCCGATCACGCCGGTGCGACGCGAGCGCATGCTGCTCGCGACGAGGCTGGATTCGTAGCCGAGGGTCTTCACCGCGTCGAGCACGCGGCTCACCGTCTCGGGCGAGACGCCGTAGCGGCCGTTCACCGCTTTCGACACCGTGGCCACCGAGACCCCGGCCGCCGCGGCGACGTCGTGAATGGTCGGGCGCCTCGTCATGGCATTCGACCCTAGCGTGGAAATCATTTTCGAAAACGTTTGACGACCCCTCCGCCCGCGGGCGACACTGCTGACACCTCGGGGGCAGCAGACCCCGAGAAGCGCATGAACGGCGGAGCAGCCGAACACCGACGCGTCCCACGGCGCACCTCGACGAAGAGAAACGGGAATCACATGAACACGCGCAAGATCCTCGCCGGAGCGGCCCTCGCCGTGGCCGGCACCCTCGCTCTCGGCGGGTGCGCCGCAGGCGGCGGCAGCGGCCAGAACGCCGACGGCAGCGTCACCCTGACGCTCTGGCACAACTCCACCACCGGCGACGGCAAGAAGTACTGGGAAGACACCGCCGCCGCCTTCGAAGCGGCGAACCCGGGCGTCACCATCGAGATCCAGGCCGTGCAGAACGAAGAGATGGACGGCAAGCTCCAGACCGCCCTCAACTCGGGCGACGCCCCCGACCTGTTCATGGCCCGCGGCGGCGGCAAGCTCGCCGACATCGTCACCGCCGGCCAGGCCATGGACCTGACCGACAAGATCTCGGCCGACGCCAAGACCGCGCTGGGCTCCTCGCTGTCGGCGTTCGAGATCGACGGCAAGAACTACGGCATGCCCGTCGCCGTGCTCCCCTCCGGCATCTTCACCTCTCAAGACCTGCTCACCGCCGCCGGCGTCACCGCGGCGCCGAAGACCATCGACGAGCTCGAGGCGGCCAACGCCAAGATCAGGGCGACCGGTGTCGCCCCGATCGCCGTCGGCGCGAAGGACGCCTGGCCCGCCGCCCACTGGTACTACAACTTCGCGCTGCGCGCCTGCTCGAAGGACGTGCTCGACTCGGCCGCCGCGAGCCGCAGCTTCGACGACCCGTGCTGGCTGAAGGCCGGCGAAGACCTGCAGTCGTTCCTCGCCACCCAGCCCTTCAACGACGGCTTCCTCACCACCGCCGCCCAGCAGGGCGCCGGTTCGTCGGCGGGTCTGCTGGCCAACCACCAGGCCGCCATGGAGCTCATGGGCGCGTGGGACCCGGGCGTGATCGCCTCACTGACCCCCGACGAGCAGCCCCTGGCCGACCTTGGCTGGTTCCCCTTCCCCGAGGTCTCGGGCGGCGACGGCGAGCCGGGCGCCATGATGGGCGGCGTCGACGGCTACTCGTGCTGGGTCAACGCTCCCGCGCAGTGCACCGACTTCTTGAACTTCCTCGTGAACAAGGAGAACCAGGAGGCCTACGCGAAGGCGTTCCAGACCCTCCCCGCCTCGAGCGAGGCCGAGGGAGCGGTGACGACGCCCGCGCTGAAGTCGGTGCTCGAGGCCTACTCGAAGGCGCCCTACGTCTCGGTGTGGCTCGACACCCTCTACGGCCAGAACGTCGGCAACGCGCTGAACGTCGCCGTCGTCGACATGTTCGCCGGCAAGGGTTCGCCGCAGGGCATCGTCGACGCCGTCAACGCCGCCGCCTCCCGCTGAGGACACCGCTCATGACGACGCAGCTCGCCGCCTCGGCGACCGACGCCGGGTCTCGCCGCCCGGCCGGGGAGGGTGCGCAGCGCACCCCCTCGGCCGGGCGGCCGCCCGCGCGGCGACGGCTCGAGAACTGGCGCATCCGTGGCGAACTCGCGATCCTCCTGGGGCCCGCCCTGGTGGTCTTCGTGTCGTTCGTCATCCTCCCCGTCGCCCTGGCCGCGTACTACGGCTTCTACAAGTGGTCGGGCTTCGGCACTCCGGTCGACTTCGTCGGCATCCGCAACTACGTCACGATCCTCACCGACCCCGCGTTCCACGAGGCCCTCGGCCACAACGCGTTCATCGTGGTCGGCTCTCTCGTCCTGCAGGGGCCCCTCGCCCTCGGACTCGCGCTGCTGCTGAACCGCAAGATGCGGGCGCAGTCGCTCATCCGCGTGCTGATCTTCGTGCCCTACGTCATCTCCGAGGTCGTCGTCGGTCTCGGCTGGGGCCTCATGCTGCAGTCGGGCGGGGCGCTGAACGGGGCTCTTGAGAAGATCGGGCTCGGCGCCCTGCGCGCCGACTGGATCTCCGACCCGGCGCTCGCCATCTGGACGCTGCTGATCATCATCACGTGGAAGTACATCGGCTTCGCGGTGATCCTCTTCCTCGCCGGCCTCCAGGGCATTCCCGAAGAGCTCAGCGAGGCCGCGGCCATCGACGGTGCCTCGTACTGGCAGATCCAGCGCCACATCGTCCTGCCGCTGATGGGTCCGACCATCCGCATCTGGGCGTTCCTGTCGATCATCGGCTCGCTGCAACTGTTCGACCTCGTCTGGATCATCTGGGGCCAGTACGTCGCCTCGACCGCCGGCACCTCGACCATGGCCACCTACATGGTCGCCAACGGCCGCAACGCGGGCAGCTTCGGCTACGGCAGCGCCGTGGCCGTGGTCATGTTCCTCATCTCGCTCGCCGTCGCCCTCATCTACCAGCGCTTCGTGCTGCGGCGCGACACCGCCGGCGCCCTCACCGGAGGCATCAAATGACCGCCACCGCCACCCTCGTGGCCCCCAAGGCCCCGCGCTCGTCGCTGCGCTCCCCCGCCGGGGCGAAGCGCTCCACCTCGGTGCTCGTCGGCTTCGTCGCCCTGCTGCTGATCGGCATGATGCTGGCCCCCGTGGTCTACATCATCCTCGGCGGCTTCCGCTCGAACGCCGAGATCACCGTCGACCCGGCGGGCTTCCCGACCACCTGGAACTGGCAGAACTACGCCGACGTGCTCGGCAGCCCCATCTTCTGGGGCCAGGTCGGCAACTCCGCCATCGCGGCGATCGCCACGACGGTCTTCGTCGTCGCGCTGGGTCTGATGGCGGCCTACGCCCTGGCGCGCTACCGTTTCCGCGGTCGCGGCGCGGTGTTCGCGCTGTTCACCGCGGGCCTGATGTTCCCGATGACCGTGGCCATCACGCCGCTGTACATCCTCGTTCGCAACCTCGGCCTGATGAACTCGCTCGCGGGCGTCATCGTTCCGCAGATCGCGTTCGCCCTGCCGCTGACGATCATCATCCTGTCGCCGTTCCTCGCGGCGATCCCGAGCGAGCTGCAGGAGGCCGCCTCGATCGACGGGCTCGGCCGGCTCGGCTTCTTCTGGCGCATGGTGCTGCCCCTCGCCGTTCCCGCGGTCGTGACCGTCGGCATCCTGGCCTTCGTCAACAGCTGGAACTCGTACATGCTGCCGCTGTTCATCCTCAACAACGAGGCCGCCTTCACGCTGCCTCTCGGCACACAGGCCTTCGCCTCGCAGTACTCCGTCGACACCGCGCGGGTACTGGCATTCACTTCGCTGTCGATGATCCCCGCTCTGCTGTTCTTCAGTGTCTTCGAGCGTCGGATCGTCGGCGGCCTCACCGGCGCCGTGAAGGGCTGACCCCACCATGACCATCCAGAACACCGACGTCGGTGCTGCCCGGGTATCCGGAACGTCCCCCCGCGTGCGAGCGCTCGTGGCCGAGATGACCCTCGACGAGAAGCTCGCGCAGCTCGTCGGGTACTGGGTCGACCAGGGCGACGAGGTCGTCGCTCCGCTCTCGGGCGAGAAGGTCACCACCACGGCCTACGCCGATGCCACCGTGCACGGGCTCGGCCACCTGACCCGTGTGTACGGCACGCGACCGGTCGACCCGGTCGCGCGCGCCCAGTGGCTGTGGGGCGAACAGCGTCGCCTGCAGACCGAGACGCGCCTCGGCATCCCCGCGCTCGTGCACGAAGAATGCCTCACCGGATTCGCGGCGTGGAAGGCCGCGACCTTCCCCACGCCCCTGGCCTGGGGCGCATCCTTCGATCCGGATGCCGTCGGGCTCATGGCATCCGCGATCGGTCGCTCGATGCGCGAGGTCGGTGTGCATCAGGGGCTCGCTCCGGTGCTCGACGTCGTGCGCGATGCCCGGTGGGGGCGCGTCGACGAGTGCATCGCCGAGGATCCGTACGTCGTGGGCACGATCGGCACGGCGTACGTCCGCGGGCTCCAGGAGGCGGGCGTGCACGCGACACTGAAGCACTTCGTCGGTTACTCGGCCTCGCGCGCCGGGCGCAATCACGCCCCCGTGTCGGCCGGGCAGCGCGAACTGCAGGACGTCTTCCTCCCCCCGTTCGAGATGGCCGTGCGCGACGGCGGCGTGCGCAGCGTCATGAACTCCTACACCGAGATCGACGGGGTGCCCGTCGCATCGAGCCCCGAGCTGCTGACCGACCTCCTCCGCCGCCGGTGGGGTTTCGACGGCACGGTCGTCTCCGATTACTTCGCCGTGGAGTTCCTGCGCTCGATGCACGGGATCGCCGCCGACCGCGGCGAGGCCGCACAGCTCGCCCTCGAGGCCGGGATCGACGTCGAGCTTCCGGGGCCCGACGCCTACCCGTATCTGGCCGAGCGGGTGGCATCCGGCGCCCTTCCCGAGTCCGTGGTCGACCGGGCGGTCGCGCGCGTGCTCGCCGAGAAGGAAGATCTCGGGCTGCTGGATGCCGACTTCTCCGAGGCCCCGGCCACGGTGGACCTCGACGACGCCGAGCATCGCGCACTGGCCCGCCGCCTGGCCGAGGAGTCGGTCGTCCTCCTGCGCAACGAGGGCGTCCTGCCCCTCACCGCCCCGGGCCGGATCGCCCTGATCGGCCCGAACGCCGACAGCGCCGAGGCGCTCATGGGCTGCTACTCGTTCGCGAACCACGTGCTCGCGCACCACCCGAGCTTCCCGCTCGGCTTCGCGCTGCCCACCATCAGGGAGGCGCTCGCCGAGCGCTTCGGCGACGTCGCCTATGCCGAGGGATGCGCGGTTGAGGGCACCGACCTCTCGGGCCTGGATGCCGCGGCCGCCCTCGCCCGCGACGCCGAGGTCGCGATCGTCGTCGTCGGCGACCGCGCCGGGCTGTTCGGCCGCGGCACCGTGGGCGAAGGCAACGACGCCGACTCCCTCGACCTGCCCGGCGTGCAGCGTCAGCTCGTCGAGGCGATCGTCGCGACCGGGACCCCCGTCGTGCTGGTGCTGTTGACCGGCCGCCCGTACGCACTCGACTGGGCGCTCGACACCGCGGGCGGCCCCGCGGCGGTGCTGCAGGCGTTCTTCCCCGGCGAAGAGGGGGCGCCCGCGCTCGCCGCTCTGCTGGCGGGGGATGCCACCCCCTCGGGGCGCCTGCCCGTCTCGCTCCCCCGGTCCGCCGGGGCACAGCCGTACTCGTACCTGCACCCCCTGCTCGGTGGTCCCTCGGGGGTCACGAGCACCGACCCGACGCCCGTGCGGCCGTTCGGGTTCGGGTTGTCGTATACCTCGTTCGAGCGGGGGGAGCTGCGGGTGGACGGGGTCGCGGCGGCCCCCTCTCGCGGCGACGCCGGTGTGTCGGCATCCGGAGACGCTGCCGAGGTTCGGGCCGGTGATGCATTCACCGTCTCGGCTCGCGTGACGAACACCGGAGCCCGGCGCGGGGCGGACGTCGTTCAGGTGTACGCGCACCGCGCGGTGGCCAGCGTCACGCGACCGCTCGCGCAGCTCGTGGCGTACGCGCGGGTCGAGCTCGATCCCGGCGAGAGCGCCGAAGCGCGCTTCACCGTGCCCGCGTCGCGTTTGGCGTACAGCGATCGTGCGCTGCGACGCGTCGTCGAGGCGGGCGAGGTGGAGCTGCGGCTGGGACCGTCGTGCGCGGCGGTCGACGAGGCGATTGCTCTGCGGATCACCGGGCCGACGTACGAGCTGGGCGTCGACGACGCGCGGATCGTCGAGGTGGAGGTGCGGAGGGAGTGAGGCACCGGCGCGGCGCGAAACGGAGCACAACGTTTCGCGCCACCCTCGGAGCGTGACTGCTGGCGACGGTTGCGCAGCCCGCCGCGTCAGCTGGTGCGGTCGAGGATGAGACGTGTCGCTTCGCGGGGAGCGTCCCATTGCGGGAAGTGGCCGCATCGTTCGAACCAGTGGAGCGAGGCGTCCGGGAAGAGTCGCGCGGCGCGATCAGCTTGTTTCGGCACGGTCACCAGATCGCGCCGGCCCCATCCGATGGTGACCCGGCCGGGTACCGTGCCCGCGGGGGCACCCTCTTGCAGGGGGCCTTTGGTGAGGGCGTCCAGGGCAACTCCGACCGAGGGGGAATCGGCCAGTCCGCGCACGTCCGGCAGTACGGTCTCGCGCGCGAGGGCCCAGGGGCGCGCCGACAACTGCGCCAGAAGCAGCGTCCGCCCGACGGGGTTGCCGAGCAAGGCCGGCATCGCGGCCCGCAACGCGCGGACCAGCACGATCGACGGGCGCAGCGTGGCGGCGAAGACAGCGCGCTCGCGTCGACTCCAGAAGCCGCCGGGGTCCAACGCCACGGTGTCTCCGCCGACTCCCCTCCGCGCGAGCTCGAGCACGATTCGGCCACCCATCGACTGGCCGACGGTGGACACGTCGTCCAGTCCCTGCTCGCGGATGAAATCCGCGACGGAGTCGGTCAGCGTGGCGATGGAGACGTCGCCGGACAGCGGCGGCGTCTCACCGAACCCCGGCAGGTCGACGGCGATGACCTCTCGGTGCCGGGCCAAGTCGTCGAGGATCGGAGCCCAGGACTGCCAGCCCGCGCCCAAGCCGTGTACGAGCAGCAGGGGGCTGCCCTCCCCGCGTCGGATGTGGTTCAGCGTCACACGCGCCACGCTAACCCGGGCACCCTTCGAACGCGCGGCGGGCTCCGACGATTGCTTCGGCCGGAACAGAGGCGTATAACCGGGCGCGCGACCTCGATGCGCCGCACCGGGCGACGAGGTCTCCCACTCCGCTATCTTTTCCGCGACGGATCCGGCGACCGACCTGAGCCCGCTGCGCCTCGCCCGTCCTGGCGGCCATCGCGACCTATCGCTCCCGACGGCGCAGGCCCGCGTCTCCGCGTCGTCGCCGCGCCTGCCCGCGCCCCACCCGGGCCGTCGGCGGGGAACAACGACGCCCGGACGGAAACCGCACGTTAGCGTGGTCACACGTCGCCGACGCCCCGAGAGGACCGCCTTGCTCCCCGATCAGATCACTCCCCCGGCAGCCACCGCGCGCCGGGAGCACGGAAACGCAGAGCACGATGCCGTCATCGGCAACGCGGCATCCCGGATCCACCCTGACCGCGACGACGTGCACGCCGACCCCTGGTCGATCGACCTCGAGCGCATCCAGTTCTCGCCGTACTTCTCGCGCCTGTCGGCGGTCACGCAGGTGGTCTCCCCCTCGATCGGCGGCGCGCCGGTGCACAACCGCCTGACGCACACCCTCAAGGTCAGCGCGATCGCGCGTGTGGTCGCCCTGCAGCTGAACACCCGCTCGCGCCAGGCCGGCGACGGCGACGTCTGCAACGCCACCGTCGTCGAGGCGGCCGCCTATGCGCACGATCTCGGCCACCCGCCCTTCGGACACCTCGGCGAGTCCACCCTCGACCGCCTCGCCCGCGACGAGCTGGGCCTGGCCGACGGCTTCGAGGGCAACGCCCAGACGTATCGCATCCTCACCGCGCTCGACGTGATCGAGAACGCCCCGCGCGGGCTCAATCTCACCGCCGCCGTGCGCGCGGCCTCGGCGAAGTACCCGTGGGCACCGTCGGTCGACGCCGCCGACGTCGAACGGATCGGCCCGCCCCGCGGCATCCGTCGCTCCCCCGACGGCGCGTACCGCGTGCACAAGTACTCGGCCTACGACCTCGACCTCGCCGATCTCGTCGAAGCGCGGCAGGGAGTGGATGCCGAGCCCCTCCGCCAGAGCGTCGAAGGCGCGGTGATGGACCTCGCCGACGACATCGCCTACTCGGTGCACGACGTGGACGACTTCTACCGAGCGGGGATCCTCGACCACGCTCCCATCGCCGCCGAGTTCCGCGGGTGGCTGGATGACGTCCTCGAGTGGCGCGATCGCGATGACGCCGAGGTCCGCGCCGAGCTCATGCCCGGCGCCGGCCTCGAGCGACTGCGCCGCAAGATGCGCCGCGACGACCCCTGGATCGCCGACGACGAGGCCTTCCTCGCCGCCGTCAGCGACGTGGATGCCGAGATGGTGACCGACCTGCTGGCGCGCCCGTTCGACGGGTCGCTGACGGCGGAGCGTCGTCTCGCCGCCTTCACCGATCGCTGGATCCGCCGGTTCCAGGAGTCGGCGGACCTCCGTCCCCTCGACACCCCGCGCGCGGGGCCCGTCGTGCTGTCACCCTGGGCGTGGCACCACGTCGAAGTGCTGAAGTTCGTGCACAAGAGGTTCGTGCTCAGCCGCCCCGACCTCGCCATCCAGCAGCGCGGAATGAGCCGCATCCTGGCCCGGTCGGTGCGCGCGCTCGGCGAGTGGCTCGACGACGACCTCGACCGCGCCCGCACCCCTCGGCGGCTGCGCGAGCTCATCGCGCTGGCCCGCGAGCAGTACGCGTCCCTTCCCGCCGAGCGTCGCCCCTCGGACGCCGAGGCCGAGAAGCTCGCGCGATCCCGCGGAATCGTGGACTACGTGGCCTCCCTCACCGATTCGCAGGCGTTCGCCCTGTCGGAGGCGATCTCGGGTCGCGCCGACCGGCTCTGGGCACTGGGGCAGCGGCTCTAGTCCGGTTCGGGGCGCGTTCGTCCGTTCGAGGTGGACGATTCGCGCCAGCAGCGGAAGACTCTGCTCTCGCAGGTCATGGGCCCGTCGTGGCGCGACGAGTTCGGCGACGCCGTGTTCGCGGACCCCTCGTACCGCGAGTGGCAGGAACGCTCGTTCGAAGCCGGCCGATCGGCCGCCCCGAGACCGCTCGACGAGCAGCCGGAGCGCCGCGACCTCGAAGCCCTCGTCCCTGCTTGGCGACGCGGGCTCGAGCGCATCGTCGTCCTCGCCTGCCGCGGTCCGTACGTGCGGACTCTCAGGTCGAGCGCCCTCTTGGTCACGACCGAGGTCCGCGATGAATCGGGGGCGTACCGGGCGGCACTGGCGTCGTTCGCACCGCAGTAAGAGACCGCGGTTCCGGATGCCGTGGCATCCGGAACCGCAGGGCGCGACCCCGCGTCGCCGCCGACGGATGGGTCGCCCCGTCGCTCCTCCTCAGGGGATGAGCCGCGCCGCGCGGTACCGCTGGAAGAGCTTCGTGAACGAGTCGCGCGTGCGGTGATGCTCGGTGAAGCCCGCGAGGCGGCTCTTCGACATGTCGGTCATGACCTCGATGTCGCGCCCGAGATCGGCATCGGTGTGCCACCACGAGGCGACGCGCGTGATGTCGGGTTCGACGAGTCCGTGCTGCTCGACGATCTCGGCCCACACCGGCGCCGCATCGGCCATCTGCTGCTCGAACGGGCGCGGAGCGGTGTCGAATCCCTCCGCCTCGACACCGAGGTCGGCCGCGATGCGCGGCCACATCCAGCGCCACCGGAAGACGTCGCCGTTCGCGGTGTTGAAGGCCTCGTCAGCGCCCTCGGGGTGCGTGGCCGCCCAGACCATCTGGCTCGCGAGCAGGTCGGCGTCGGTCACATCGGTGAGGCCGTTCCACTGGGTCTCGCTACCCGGGAAGACGAGCGGTCGACCCGCGTGCCGGCTGATCGCGGCGGCGGCGGCGATCGTGAGCCCCATGTTCATCGCGTTGCCGACGGCATGGCCGAGAACCGTGTGCGAACGGTGGACCGACCACGTGAAGCCCTGACGGCGGGCGGCGGCGAACAGCTCGTCCTCCTGCGCGTAGTAGAAGTTGTCGACGTCGAGTCGCGGCTCGTCCTCGTGGAACGGGGTGTCGGGCATCTCGCCCTGGCCGTACGCCTCGAAGGGCCCGAGGTAGTGCTTGAGCCCGGTCATCAGGGCGACATGACGCACCGGAGCGTCTGAGAGCGCCGCGAGCATGTCGCGGACCATGCCGCCGTTGACGGCGATGTTCTCGGCCTCGGTGTCCTGCCGCGACCACGCGGTGAAGAAGACGTGGGTGACGGACAGGTCGCCCAGCGCCGCGCGCAGCGACTCGAGCGAGCGCAGGTCGGCGGAACGCCATCCGACACCCGGACGCTCCGCACCCGGCCGACGGGAAAGGCCGGTCACCGCCCATCCCTCGTCGGAGAGTCGGTCGATCAGGGCGCCGCCGGCGATACCGGTGGCGCCGACCACGAGGGCGTGCGCGGATTGAGTCAAAACGGGGGTTCCCATCGGTCGAGGTGAACGAACGGAAACCGTGCGGGGTCGAGGGGTATTCCTCGGCCGGGTTCCGGCCCGGCGTCGACAACAGATTCCTCCGCGCCCCGGATGCCACGGCATCCATGTCCCAAAAAGCGCTGGCTGGACACCGCGCACGCCGCACAATCTGGGACACACCCCCACCGAAATAGGGACATGCCCCCTCCGCACCGGATGCGCGGCATCCATGTCCCAACAAAATGCGGGCAGCGCGGTGCACACGAGAAAGTGCCCCGGATCCGTGGCGGCCCACCGCCACCACGGATCCGGGGCACGGTCCGCTCGCCGAGGCGGTAAGGGGCACCTCGGCGAGCGGGGCGCGTCCCGAGCGAACGGGAGGCGCACGCGCCGCGTCACCCCGGGGCAGTGCGGCACCCGGGGTGACGGGTCTTACAGGCCCTGGGCCAGGCGGTAGTACGCCTGGTTCCAGCGCAGCTCGCTCTGGAAACCGCGGACCGTGGTGTCGTCGTCGATCACGACGAGCTCGGTCTTGGCGATCTCGGCGAAGTCGCGGAACACCTCGATGCCCACGGCCGTCGTCATGACGGTGTGGTGGGCGGCGCCGGCGGCGAGCCAGCAGCCGGCCGAGGTCGCGAAGTCGGGGGCGGGCTTCCACACCGCGCGGCCCACGGGGAGCTTCGGCAGGTCGGGCGCGTCGACGTTCTCGACGACGTTCGCCACCAGACGGAAGCGGTCGCGCATGTCGCTCATCGCGACGACCAGCGCGGGGCCCGCGTCGGCGGTGAAGACCAGGCGCACCGGGTCGTCCTTGCCGCCGATGCCCAGCTCGTGGATCTCGAGGCGGGGCTTCTTCGTGGTCAGCGAGGGCGAGACCTCGAGCATGTGCGCTCCGAGGATGCGCTCGGAGCCGGGGACGAGGTCGTAGGTGTAGTCCTCCATGAGCGAGGCGCCACCGGGCAGGCCCGCGCCCATGACGTTGGCGACGCGCACGAGGATCGCGGTCTTCCAGTCGCCCTCGGCGCCGAAGCCGTAGCCCTCGGCCATGAGGCGCTGCACCGCGAGACCGGGCAGCTGCTTCAGCGCGCCGAGGTCTTCGAACGAGGTGGTGAAGGCGCCGAAGCCGCCCTCCTCGAGGAACGAGCGCAGGCCCAGCTCGATCGCCGCGCCGTCGCGCAGCGACTGGTGACGCGCGCCACCGGGGAGCAGTTCGTCGACGACGTCGTAGCTGTCGACGTACTCCTGCACGAGCGCGTCGATGTCGGCATCCGATGCCGCTTCGACGGCCTCGACGAGCTCGTTGACGCCCCACGTGTTGACCTGCACGCCGAAGCGCAGCTCGGCCTCGGTCTTGTCGCCCTCGGTGACGGCGACGAAGCGCATGTTGTCGCCGAAGCGCGCGAGCTTGAGGGTGCGGGCGGCGGTCCAGCCGGCTGCGGCGCGCTCCCAGTCCTCGATCTGCTGGCGCACGGCGGGGTTCGACACGTGGCCGACGACCGTCTTGCGCGAGACGCCGAGGCGCGTCTGGATGTACCCGAACTCGCGGTCGCCGTGGGCGGCCTGGTTGAGGTTCATGAAGTCGAAGTCGATGTCGTTCCACGGCAGCTCGACGTTGGCCTGCGTGTGCAGGTGCAGCAGCGGCTTCTGCAGCGCGTCCAGGCCCGAGATCCACATCTTGGCGGGGCTGAACGTGTGCATCCACGCGATGACGCCGATGACGTCGTCGCGGCCGTTGATCTCGAGCGCCATGCGGCGGATGCTGTCGGAATCCTTCAGCACGGGCTTCCAGACGACCTTCACCGGCAGACCGTTCAAGCCCTCGACGACGGCCTGCGACTGCTCGGCGACCTGCTTCAGCGTCTCTTCGCCGTAGAGGTTCTGGCTGCCGGTGACGAACCAGACCTCGTAGCCGTCGAGGTCGTTCTTGAGGGGGGTGCGAGTCATGACTGTTCCTTTTCGGGTGATCAGAGGGATGCCACGGCGGCGGCCTCGACGGCGAGGCCGGCGCGGTAACGGTCGAGGTAGGACGAGAACCCGGCCACGTCGGCGGGCTCGGGGTCGGCGGTGACGATCGGGGCGGTGGCGAACACCGTCTCGCGCAGCCACCGGTCGAGGTCGCGGCCGGAGTCATCGGCGACGTACGCCGCGAGCACGGCCATACCCCACGCCCCACCCTCGGACGCGGTCTCGGCGACCGCGACGGGTGCGTCGAGGGCGGCGGCGAGGAAGCGCTGGGCGACGCCCGCCGTGCGGAACATGCCGCCGTGCGCGTACATCTTGTCGAGCTGCACGCCCTCGCCGTGGAGAACATCCATGCCGAGCGCGAGCGTGCCGAACACGCCGTACAGCTGCGCGCGCATGAAGTTCGGCAGCGTCAGACGGCTGTCGGGGGTGCGCACGACCAGCGGTCGGCCCTCGTCGAGACCCGCGATGGGCTCGCCGGCGAGGTGGTTGTAGGCGAGCAGTCCGCCGGCGTCGGCCTCGCCGTTCAGCGCCGCCTCGAAGAGCGCCGCGTAGGTGGCATCCGGGGTCACCGGGGTGCCGGCGGCGGCGGCGAACGCGGTGAACATGTTCGCCCACGCGGCCAGCTCGCTCGCGCCGTTGTTGCAGTGCACCATCGCGACCGCGTCTCCCGAGGGGGTCGTGACGAGGTCGAGCTCGTGGTGCACCTCGCTGAGCGGGCGCTCGAGCACGACCATCGCGAAGATGCTCGTGCCGGCGCTGACGTTTCCGGTGCGGGGAGCCACGGCGCAGGTCGCGACCATGCCGGTGCCCGCGTCGCCCTCGGGAGGAGCGAACGGGATGCCGGGGCGCAGGGTCCCGCTCGGGTCGAGCAGCGTCGCCCCGGCATCGGTGAGCGCGCCGGCGGCGGTGCCCGCCACGAGCACGCGCGGCAGCAGGTCGTTCAGCGCGGGCACCCGGCCCGCGGCGAGCGCGTCGTAGCGCGCGACGAGCTCGGCGTCGTAGTCGCGGGTGGCGGAGTCGATCGGGAACATGCCCGAGGCATCCCCGACGCCGAGCACCTTCTCGCCGGTGAGCTTCCAGTGCACGTATCCCGCGAGGGTGGTGAGGAAGCGGATCTCGGGCACGTGCGGCTCGGCATCCACGACCGCCTGGTGCAGGTGCGCGATCGACCACCGGAGCGGGATGTTCACGCCCAGCAGCTCGGTCAGCTCGGCCGCCGCGACACCGGTGTTGGTGTTGCGCCACGTGCGGAAGGGCGCGAGCAGCTCACCGTCGGCGTCGAACGCGAGGTAGCCGTGCATCATCGCCGACACACCCATCGCGGCGTAGCGCTCGGGGGTGACGCCGAAGCGCTGCTGCACGTCGGCGACCAGTGCGGCGTAGGCGGCCTGCAGGCCCGACCACACGGCATCCAGCGAATACGTCCAGAGCTTGTCGGCGTAAACGTTCTCCCACTCGTGGGAGCCGGTGGCGAGCACTTCGGCGTCGGGGCCGATGAGGCACGCCTTGATGCGGGTGGAGCCGAGCTCGATGCCGAGGCTGGCGCGGCCCTCTTCGAGCAGTGCGGTGGTGTGGGCGGTCATCGGCGGTCGTCCGTGCTCTGTCCGTAGACGTTCTGGTAGCGGTTGTAGAGGGCGTCGATCTTGTCCTGCGGGATCGGGATGAGCGGGCCCGCCTCACGCGCGATGTGCACGGTGCGGGCGACGTCTTCGAGCATGACGGCGGCCTTGACGGCATCCTTCGCGTTCGTGCCGATCGTGAAGGGACCGTGGTTCTGCATGATCACGCCGCGCGAGCGGTGTCCGCGCAGGGTCTCGACGATGCCGCGGCCGATCGAGTCGTCGCCGATGATCGCGAACGGGCCGACCGGGATGGGTCCGCCGAACTCGTCGGCCATCGCGGTGATGACGCAGGGGATATCTTCGCCGCGGGCTGCCCAGGCGACGCCGTAGGTGGAGTGCGTGTGCACGACCCCGCCGACCTCGGGCATGTTCCGGTACACGTAGGCGTGCGCCGCGGTGTCGCTCGAGGGGCTGCGCTCGGAGCCGGGCGTGCCGGGGATCGCGTTGCCGTCGAGGTCGCAGAGGATCATGTTCTCGGGAGCCAGGTCGTCGTACGAGACGCCGGAGGGCTTGATGACGAACAGGTCGGCGCCGGGCACGCGACCCGAGACGTTGCCGCCGGTCCAGACGATGAGGTTGTAGCGCACGAGCTCGGCGTGCAGTTTCGCGACGTCGGCGCGGACGGCGTCGATCGCCTCCTGCACCTCGGGCGCGAACGTGGCGGCATCGGACACGCGTGTCTCCTTCGACGGGGTCGGGTGGGGCCGGTTCGATGTTACCGGTAACATCGCCGCTTCGCGAGGGGCGGATGCAGGCGGCCGGGCTGACCCGCGCCGAGATCACGCGCAATCGCCGAGATGACCCACGATGGGCGCGAAAGGCCGGTCATCTCGACGACAGACGGTCACCTCGACGGGGAGACCCTCAGCGCGGCGGGGCCGTCGAGTCGCGCATCACCAGCACCGGTTCCGAAGGAGACGCCGAGGCGTCGCCGAGCACGGCGGCGACCGCATGCGCGGCTTCGCCCTCGACGTCGAGGCGGACGGTCGTGAGCGCGGGGGTGTAGAACGCGGCATCCGGATTGTCGTCGAATCCCGCGATCGACACATCGGCCGGCACCGCGAGCCCTCGGGCGGTGAGCCCCGCGATGAGCCCGAGGGCCATCTGATCGTTCGCGACGGCGACGGCCGTGGCCCCGTCTCGTACGAGGTCGGCGACAGCCCCGGCGAGGGCGAAGCCGGACGCCGCGCTCCAATCCCCCTCCGCGCGACCGACGAGGGCGAGGTCGAGGCGGGCCACGGCGTCCGCCACCCCCGCCGTTCGGGCGAGGGCTTCGCGCCAGTCGGAGGGGCCTGCGACCTCGACGACCCGGCGGTGCCCGAGCTCGGCGAGGTGGGTCACGACGAGGGCGGCGGCGTCGCGCTGGCGGGCCCCGGACTCGCCGTACAGCGGCACGATGGGAACGTCGTATCCCTCGAGCGGAGTGGCCCCGTGCGCCGCGACCAGCACGATCCCGTCGACGCCCTGATCGAGCAGGTGCCGCACCGCGGCGTCGATGTCGGCGGGGTCGTCGGAGTCGGTGTACGCCGTCGAGATCCACCGCCCGCGCGTCCGCGCCGCCCGCTCCAGAGCGGCGATGCCGGCCGAGGGCCCGTGGAGCACGGCATCGGATGCCACGACCCCGACCGTGCGCGTCAAGCTCGTGCCCAGCGCTCGCGCGGCGTTGTTGACGCGGTAGTCCAGCTCGGCGACCGCGGCGAGCACGCGCTCGCGCGTGCTCTCGCGGATGCCCGCGTAGCCGTTGAGCACGCGCGAGACGGTCTGCGTCGAGACCCCCGCGGCGGCGGCGACCTCGCGCACGCCGATGCGCTTGCCCCCGACCTCGCCGCTCATGGTCCCTCACAGTAGCGGCGCGCAACCCCCTCGGCCGACCGCACGGCGCGGGAGCGCTCCCGCAGACGAGAGTCCGCCGACGCCCCCCTTACAAGACGTCGACGGACCCGGTCCTACTCTGGCCCGCTCGCGGGCGAGAAATCTACTGTTCCGAGGCGCGGAGTGCGGCGATCACGTCGTAGCGCTCGCGGATCTCGGGTCGGTGGTCGGGTTCGACCGTGCGGGTCATCGCGACGGCCCAGTCGACGGGCCCGCCCGCGAGCACCCCCGCCGCCTGGCGGGCCGCGCCGAGCGCGACGTACTCCCCCGCAGCGGGGACGACGATCTCGGCGTCGAACACCTGCGCGGCGATGCGCGCCACTCCCTCGTTCGCCGCTGCTCCGCCGATGAGCAGCACGCGGTGCACCTCGACACCCTGCGCCTGGATCGCCTCGAGCCCGACGGCCAAGCCGCTCAGCATGCCCTCGATCGCGGCGCGCGCGAAATTCGGGCGGTTCGTGGATGCCAGGGTCAGGCCGGTCAGCGAGGCCTGCGCGTGCGGCAGGTTGGGCGTGCGCTCTCCCTCGAACCACGGCACGAGCACCACGCCGCCGGCAGCGGGCTCGGCCTCGAGGGCCAGGGCCCCGAGCTCGTCGTGGGAGACGCCGAGGAGTCCCGCGAAGGCGTCGAGGACCCGGGCGGCGTTGAGGGTGGCCACGAGCGGCAGGAAGCGCCCCGTGGCGTCGGCGAAGCCGGCCACCGCGCCCGTCGCGTCACGGGCCGGGGTGTCGGTGACGGCGAACACGGTGCCCGAGGTGCCGAGCGAGACGACCACGTCGCCCACGCCCGCGCCGAGGCCGAGGGCCGCGCCGGCATTGTCTCCCGCGCCGGGGCCGACGAGCGCGCCCCCGGGCAGAGCCCCCGCGCTCTCCCATGGGCCGAGCACGCGCGGCAGCACGGCGTCGCGTCCCAGGGCACGGCGGAACAGGTCGAGGTCGTAGCCGTCGGCACCCCAATAGGCGGTGCCCGAGGCGTCGGACCGGTCGGTGACGAGCTCCTCGAGAACGGCGTTGCCCGGGCCGAACCCGCGCAGACGCCAGGTCAGCCAGTCGTGCGGCAGGGCCACGGCGGCGACGCGCGCGGCGTTGTCGGGCTCGGCATCGCGCAACCAGCGGAGCTTGGTGCCGGTGAACGAGGCGACCGGCACGGCTCCCGTGCGCTCGGCGAACGCCTGGGAGCCCACCTCCTCGATGAGGTCGCGCGCGGCCTGCGCCGACCGGGTGTCGTTCCACAGCAGAGCGTCGCGGATGACGGCACCCTCGGCGTCGAGCACGACCATGCCGTGCTGCTGGCCCGCGATCGACACCGCGGAGACGTCGTCGAGACCGCCGGCCTGGGCGATGGCATCCTGCAGCGCCTTCCACCAGGCCTCGGGGTCGACCGACGTGCCGGCGGGGTGCGACGCGCGCCCCTCGCGCACGACCTTCCCGGTCTCGGCGTCGACGACGACGACCTTGCACGACTGCGTCGACGAGTCGACTCCCATGACGAGCGCCATGCTCACTCCTCTTGTCCTCGCCGCAACAGTGCGGCATCCCGTTCAGTGTCCACGACATGCCGTCTCGCACGAGCGCGATGCGGCATGTCGTGGACACTCGACGGACAGAGGGCCCGGATGCCGTGGCATCCGGACCCCATCCGACTCAGCGCGCGCCGAGCAGGTGCTCGGTGGCGAGCTGCTGCAGGCGGACGAAGCCGAAGCCCTTGCCGCCGAGGTAGGCGTCGGTGTCGAAGTCCTCGTAGGCCGAGCGGTCGGCGAGGAAGTCGTCGTAGGTCTCGCCCTCGTTCAGCGTGGGCTGGGCGAGCTCGGCGACCTTCGCGGCCTCGAGCGCCTCCTGCACCTCGGGGTCGGCGCGGAAGGCCGCGGCGCGCTCCTTGAGCAGCAGGTAGGTGTTCATGTTGGCCGACACGGAGTCCCAGACACCGGTCTCGTCCTCGGTGCGCGAGGGCTTGTAGTCGAAGTGACGGGGGCCGTCGTAGGCGGGCACGCCGCCGGGGCCGCCGTTCTCGAGCAGGTCCACGAGCGCGAACGCGTTGTGCAGGTCGCCGTGACCGAACACGAGGTCCTGGTCGTACTTGATGCCGCGCTGACCGTTGAGGTCGATGTGGAAGAGCTTGCCGTGGTACAGCGCCTGAGCGATGCCGGCGGCGAAGTTCAGGCCCGCCATCTGCTCGTGGCCGACCTCGGGGTTCAGGCCCACCAGCTCGGGACGCTCGAGCGAGTCGATGAAGGCGATCGCGTGGCCGAGCGTGGGCAGCAGGATGTCGCCGCGGGGCTCGTTGGGCTTGGGCTCGATGGCGAAGCGGATGTCGTAACCCTTGTCGGTGACGTAGTCGCCGAGCAGGTTCACAGCCTCGCGGTAGCGCTCGAGCGCCTGGCGGATGTCCTTCGCGGAGTCGTACTCGGCGCCCTCGCGGCCGCCCCACATGACGAAAGTCTTCGCGCCGAGCTCGGCGGCGAGGTCGAGGTTGCGCAGCACCTTGCGCAGCGCGAAACGACGCACCTGGCGGTCGTTCGAGGTGAATCCGCCGTCCTTGAAGACGGGGGCCGAGAAGAGGTTGGTGGTCACCATCGGCGTGACGATGCCGGTGTCGCTCATCGCGCCCTTGAGGCGGTCGATCTGCTTCTGACGCTCGGCGTCGGTGGAGCCGAACGCGAAGAGGTCGTCGTCGTGGAAGGTCAGGCCGTAGGCGCCGAGCTCGGCGAGCTTCTCGACGACGTGCACGACGTCGAGGGGCTCACGCGTGGGGCCGCCGAAGGGGTCGGTGCCGTTGTAGCCGACGGTCCAGAGACCGAACGAGAACTTGTCGTCGCGGGTGGGGGTGGGCATTCCTGCTCCTTCGCATGGACGCACGAGCGCGCGGTGGCGCGCCACGGGTTTGTTGGTGCTCACAACATATATCCCGGATGCCACGACGTCCAGCCCCCACGGATGGCAATCCGGCGCATATAATCGCCTATATAACGAAGGGAGACACTCATGGCCTTGACGAGCGTCGACCTCGATCCGCGTCTCATCGAACGCGCGCGCATTCTCACCGGAGAGCCGTCCAACCGTGCGGTTCTCGACCTCGCCCTTCGCCGCCTGATCGCGTCGAAGCAGAAGGACGCGATGATCGCCGGGATCGCGTCGCTCACCGATCTCGAAGAGCACCTCGATTCGCCCGTGGTCGCCCCGACGTCGTGACCGACTACCTGGTCGACAACTCCGTCTGGGCACGGTTGGCCTCCGGGGATTCCGTCATCCGGACGCGGCTCGAACGGATCGCCCGGTCTCCCTCCGACTTGTTCGTCACGTGCCCGCCCCAGGTGCTGGAGTTCTGCCACAGGGCCCGTTCCGCTGAGGAGCACGCGCTCTACCTGGAGCAGATCTCCTTGGGTTTCCCCCTCGAGCGGGCGCCCGACGAGTCCCTCGCCGTCGGCATCCAGTCCGCCCTGTGGGGAGCCGGGCTCGTGCGAGCGGCGGGCGCGATCGACATTCTGATCGCGGCTTACGCGATCGCGAACGACGCGACGATCCTCAGCGCGGACCACGACTTCGATCACATCGCCGCCGTGACCGACCTCGCTCACGAGTACGTCGCGCCGACACTCTGACCCGGCCTCGTCAGCGCCCGAGTGCGTCGTCCACCACCGCGAAAACCATGGGGTCCCAGGTCAGCGCGCGCTCCCACGCCAGCCCGCACGCCTCGGCGAAGAAGATGCTGTGCACGTGATCGGGGAACGAGTGGCGCGTCACCTCCGGCAACACCGCCGCAGGGACCTCGTCGGCCCGGCCGCTCGTGAGCGACACCAGGCCGTCGTGCGGCCAGAGCTGCGCCGGCTCGGTCGCGGCGGCGAAGTACCCCGCGCCGATCGCGGTCACCGCGATGCGGTCGAGCACCCCCGCCTGAGCGTCGTTCCACCCGCGGAGGAACCGGCGCGACACCTCGGCCGCTGCCCCTTGCGAGTTCGCGTCGGCATAAGGGCGCGCCTCGGCGAAGATCTGCAGCGTGGCGGGGTCGCCGTGCGCGTCGACCTCGCCGATCTCGCCGTCGAGCAGATCGCCGAGCACTGAGCCGTCCCACGGGGTGCCGAGGGTCACGAGACGCTCCACGCGCGGGCCACTGTCGCCGAGCTCGCGGATCGCGGCGCGGGAGAACAGCCCGCCCATCGAGTGGCCGACCAGGTCGACATCGGCGATCCCCTCCTCGGCGGCGAGCCAGCGGAGGAATCCGGCGAGCGCGGCGCCCGCATCGTCGACACGGCCGACCGCGTTGATCGTCACCTCGGCCGAAAGCACGACCGGCACGTCGTCGAAGCCCTGCCACCCGGCATCCGCCCGCACCTGACCCGGCCCGATGCGGGCGGGAGCGGTGAAGACCCGGACGCCGCGATCGAGGAAGGACGAACGGAGCGCGGTCATCGTGTTGCCCGCCGCGAGGCCCGATGCGGCGGCGTGCTCCGGGGCGGTGTACGGGGTCACGGCGGCTCCCCCGGAGACGAGGACGACGGCGTCAGCCATGGCGACTCCTTCGCAGGTCGGGTCCCGGTCAGGATAGGGCAGGTCGCGCACCTCGGCGGACCCCGGGGAGTGTCCGACACGCCGCCGAACCCGCTCGCGCGACGGAGCGGGTCCCGGCCGGCGCGCGGCCTCAGGCGCCGGGTCGCGGCGCCCCGCGTCAGTTCGGCAACGCGTCCTCGATCGCGGCGACGACCTCGGGGGCGTCGGGCAGCGTCCGGGGGCTGAAGCGGGTCACCCGACCGTCGGGGGCGACGACGAACTTCTCGAAGTTCCACGAGATGCGGCCGGTCTTGCCCTCGGCATCCGGAGTCGTCGTGAGCTCCTTGTACAGGGGGTGCGCGCTGCGCCCGTTGATCTTGACCTTCTCCGACATCGGGAAGGTCACGCCCCACGTCGCGGAGCAGTACTCGGCGATCTTGTCCTCGTCGCCGAGCTCCTGCAGGAACTGGTTGCTGGGGAAGCCGATCACCGTGAAGCCGCGGTCGGCGTACTTCTTGTGCAGCGCCTCGAGCGCCTCGTACTGCGGCGCGAGCCCGCACCGCGACGCGACGTTCACCACGAGGGCCGCCTTGCCGTCGGTCAGCTCGCCGAAGGTCGTCTGCTCGCCGCGGATGGTCGTGATGGGGATGCCGGAAAGGTCCATGTTCCGATCCTGGCACCGCGTTGTTGTGGTCGGGGTGGGAATCGACCCCGCCCGTGGCACAGTGGTCGGATGGTCACCGCGGGAAGCCGGGGCGACGGCATACGCCGCGCCAATCTGGCCCTCGTGCTGCGCACCGTGCACCGTGAAGGACCGCGCTCGCGCGCCGCTCTGACCGAGGCGACGGGCCTGAACCGCTCGACCATCGCCGACCTCGTGGGAGAACTGCAGCGCGCGGGACTCGTGGTCGAGCGGGCGTCGGACGCACAGGGGCGCGTCGGCCGCCCCTCCCCCATCGTCGAGCCCGACCCGCGGGTCGTCGCCATCGCCGTGAATCCCGAGGTCGACGCCCTCGACATCGCAGCGATCGCCCTCGACGGGTCGATCGTCGTGCGCGAACGCCTCGAGCAGTCGGCACTGATCACGCCCGAGCGCACCGCCGAGCTCGTCGGCATCCGCCTCGACGCCTGGCGCGGCGGGCCCCTCGCCGACTCCCGCCTCACCGGCGTGGGCGTCGCCGTCCCCGGTCCGGTGCGCGCCTCCGACGGGCTCGTGCGCGAAGCCCCGCACCTCGGCTGGACCGACGCCGCCCTCGCCGGCCTGATGACGGATGCCACGGGCCTGACCGCCCACGTCGCCAACGACGCCGCCCTGGGTGCGGTGGCCGAGCACCTGTTCGGAGCCGCGCGCGGCGTACACGACGTCGTGTACCTCAACGGCGGCGCGAGCGGCATCGGTGGGGCGGTCATCGTCGGCGGGATGCCGCTGGGCGGGGCGGGCGGCTACGCCGGGGAGTTCGGTCAGAACAGACCCGGCATCGCCGACCCCGACGATCGGCGCGCACCCGAGGGCGTACTCGAAGACGAGGTCAGCCGATCGCTTCTGCTGCGCGCGCTCGGCATCGACGCCGCCGACGACGCGGCCCTCGCGGCGGCGCTCACCCGCAGCACCGACCCGACGGTGCGGGCGGAGACCGATCGGCAACGCCGCATTCTCGCCACGGCCCTCGCCAACGCCGCGAACGTGATGAATCCCGCGGTGATCGTGCTCGGCGGGTTCCTCGCGATCCTCGGCGAGCTCGATCTGGCCGGTCTCGACGCCGCGGTGCGCGCGCAGACGATCCCCGCGTGCGCGGAGGGGCTGCGCCTGGCCGCCGCCGAGCTCGGCGAGAACCGCCTGCTGGTCGGCGCGGCCGAGGCCGTGTTCGAGGCCGCGCTCTTCCCCGCGCGCTGAGCGCGAAACTCTCCTCGAAACCTCGCGCCCGGCCCCGAGGTCGGCGGTCCGGGGCAGGATGGGTGAGCGACGACGCGAGGAGAACCATGATCGAGACACGTTCCGCCGGAGCCACCTGGTCGGGCAACCACCAGTACCGCGCCACCGAGGTGCTGCTGCCCACCGGGCCCGACGAACTGGCCGAGGTCGTGGCATCCGCGGATCATCTGCGCGTGCAAGCGACCCGCCACACCTTCAACGACGTCGCCGACAGCGAGGGCGCACTCGTCTCGCTCGAGAGGATGCCCACGCGCATCGACATCGCAGGCAGCCGGGTGCGCGTCGAAGGGCTCGTGACCTTCGCCCAGCTGGCGCCCGTGCTCGAGGCCGAGGGCCGGGCGCTGCACAACCTCGGCTCGCTCCCCCACATCTCGGTGGCGGGTGCGACGGCGACCGGCACGCACGGCTCGGGCGTGCGCAACGGCAATCTCTCGAGTGCCGTGACGGGCGTCGAGCTGATGGATGCCGACGGCCGCACGCACCGCATCGACGAGGACCACCCATGGTTCGGCGCGGCAGCCCTCAGCATCGGCGCCCTGGGCGTGGTCACCGCGGTCGAGCTGCGCACCGAACCGACCTACTCCGTCACGCAGCAGGCGTACACCGGAGTCGCGTGGGCCGACATCGTGGCGGATCCGATCGCGGTGCTCGGTGGCTCGCGCAGCGTCAGCATCTTCACGACCTGGGGAGACCCCGCGCACGACCTGGTCTGGGCCAAGAGCGACACGGGCTCGCCGTCGTGGGTCGAAGAACTCGGCGGGATCGCCGTCGGCGACGACATCCATCTCGGCCGCATCCGCACCGTCGACAACACGACGCCGCGGGGCACCTCGGGGCCGTGGCACACGCGCCTTCCGCACTTCCGCGCCGACGCGCTGCCCAGCGACGGCGACGAGATCCAGTCGGAGTACTTCGTGCCGCTGGCCTCGGCGGCCGAGGCTCTCGCCGCGGTGCGCGAGATCGCCCCGGCCTTCGCGGAGCACTTGCTGGTGACCGAGCTGCGCACGGTCGCCGCCGATCGGCTGTGGCTGAGCCCCGCGTACGAGCGCGACGTGCTCGCCATCCACTTCACCTGGCGCAACGACACCGAGGGAGTGCTCTCAGCGCTGCCGCACATCGAGGCCGCTCTCGCGCCGTTCGATGCGCGACCGCACTGGGGCAAGGCGTTTACCATGCCCGGTGAGCGGATCCTGGCGACCCTGCCGCGTGCCCACGACTTCGATGCGGTCGCGCGCGAGGCGGACCCGCGCGGTGTCTTCCGCAACGCGTTCCTGCACCGCGTTTTCGGGGGCTGATCAGCCCGACCCAGGCCCCTGAGCCTGTCGAAGGACCGGTACCAACGCACGCGTCACCACGAGACGGCGCCGCCCACCGCGACGCCGCCTCACGGCATCCGGGATCAGCGGCTGGAGTAGCCGCCGTCGATGGGAAGCGAGACGCCCGAGATCATGCCGGCGCCGTCGCCGAGGAGGAACACGATCGGCGCCGCGATGTCGTCTTCGGTGGCCCACTTGTGCAGCGGCATGGCCTCGAGGAAGGGACCCTCGATGTCGGGACGACCCCAGTACCAAGCCGACATCGGGGTCATGACGACCGTGGGGTTCACGCTGTTGACGCGGATGCCGTAGCCACCGAGCTCGAGGGCCGAGACCCGGGTGATGTTGTCGAGGGCGGCCTTCGACGATCCGTAAGAGATGTGACCGGTGAGGGCGACGAGGCTCGCCTGGCTGGAGACGTTCACGATCGCGCCGCCCTTGCCGACGCGGATCATCTCGCGCGAGGCGTACTTGGTGACCAGCAGCGAGCCGCGCGCGTTGATGCGCATGACCTTGTCGAACACGTCGATGTCGGTGTCCATCGGGGTCGCGATCTCGCCGCCCCAGCCGCCGCAGTTGACGACGCCGTAGATGTCGCGGCCCTCGATGGCCGCGCGGATCTCGTCTTCGGATTCGAGGTCGAACACGACGGGCTCGGCACCGGTTTCGGCGCTGATCGCGGCGACGCTGTCGGCGTCGCGACCCGCGGCGAGGACCGTCGCGCCGGCGGCCACGAGGTGGCGCACGGTCGCGCCTCCGATGCCGCCACCGGCTCCGGTGACGAGAATGGTGCGGTCGGTGAATTCGGTCATGGGTGGGCTCTTTCGCGGGTCCGGGAGTCGAGGACGACGGCAGTGTCGTCGCGGCCCATGATAACCACAGAATCACGCGGATGACTTCGGTGTCATGACGAATTGGTCACGGGTGTTGACACCGGTGTCACGGTGGGCTTACCGTAACCGGAGTTCGACCGGTGGACACCCCCGCCGGACCCGCTTCATCGACGCAGCACTCCGCCGTGGTGCGTCGCCCGGAAGGACCACACCGCTGTGACCCACACCTCGGAGAACGACGCGACGACCGCCGCCGCGACCGTGCACCTCGACGACCTCGTCGCCCGTGCCCGGCAGCTCGCGACGTCGGGCGAGCGGCGCATCCTGGGCGTGGCCGGCACCCCCGGCGCGGGCAAGTCGACCGTCAGCGACGCCCTGCTCGCCGCCCTCGGCGACGACGCGGTGCTCGTCGGCATGGACGGCTTCCACCTCGCCAACGAGGAGCTCGTACGCCTCGGCCGGCGCGACCGCAAGGGCGCCCCCGACACCTTCGACGTCGAGGGCTACGTCGCCCTGCTCGATCGCATCCGCGCCGGGCACGAGGTCTATGCCCCGCGCTTCAACCGCGCCCTCGAGGAGTCGATCGGCTCGGCGGTGCTCGTGCCCGCCCGCGTTCCTCTCGTCATCACCGAGGGCAACTACCTGCTGCACGACGAGTTCGGGTGGGATGCCGTCGCCTCGCGCCTCGACGAGGTGTGGTTCCTCGACATCGACTCCCCCGCGCGCCGCGAGCGCCTTGTCGCGCGGCGCCTCTCCCACGACCACCCCTACGACGAAGCCGTCGCCTGGGTCCGCGAGGTCGACGAGCGCAATGCCCTCGTCGTCGAACGCGGGCGCGACCGCGCCGACCTCGTCGTCACCGTCTCCGATGCCCCCGTCGGTCCCCACGAAGGAGCTTCCTCATGAGCACCACCACGGCCACGCCCGTGCTGCAGGCGCGAGGCCTGTCGCGTCAGTTCGGATCCGTCCGCGCCCTCAACAACGTGGACTTCGAGGTCTACCCGGGTGAGGTCACTGCCCTGATCGGCGACAACGGCGCCGGCAAGTCGACACTCGTGAAGGCCCTCTCGGGCAACCTCGCGGTCGACGAGGGCGAGATCCTCTTCGACGGCAAGCCCATCGACATGTCGAACCCGCAGATCGCCTCCGGCCTCGGCATCGAGACCGTCTACCAGGACCTCGCTCTCGCCCCCCACCTCGACCCGGTGCAGAACATGTACCTGGGCCGCGAGATCCGCCGCCCCGGCCTCGCGGGAGCGCTCGGCTTCATGAAGACCAAGGACATGGCGAAGGCCTCCCGCGACGCATTCGACGAACTCGGCGCCACCGTCCGCTCGCTCACCTCGCCCGTCGGCGAGATGTCGGGCGGTCAGCGTCAGGCCATCGCGATCGCCCGCGCCGTGCACTGGGCCTCGCGAGTCGTGTTCCTGGACGAGCCGACCGCCGCCCTCGGTGTGCGTCAGACCAAGAACGTGCTCGAGACCATCCGGCGCGTGCGTGACAAGGGCATCGCCGTGGTCTTCATCTCGCACTCGATGCCGCACGTCATCGACGTTAGCGACCGCATCCAGGTCCTGCGCCTCGGGACCCGCGTCGCCAACATCAACGCCAAGGACACCTCCATGGAAGAGCTCGTCGGACTCATGACCGGCGCCGTCACGAAGGACGACCAGAAGTGAGCCTCAAGACTCCCCCGACCGAGACCGTCGCGATCGGCACGTTCGACGACAACAAGAAGACCAACCCGGTCGCCGCGGTCCTGCGCACGCAGGCGTTCCAGATCCTCCTGGTTCTGCTGGCGATCATCATCGTCTTCAGCATCATCGCGCCCGACTCGTTCGCCCAGTGGTCGAACTTCCGCCTCATCATCCAGAACGCCTCGATCCTCGCGGTGCTCGCCGTCGGCATGACCTACGTCATCATCACCGCCGGCATCGACCTGTCGGTCGGGTCCGTCCTCGTCTTCTCGGGGGTCGTGTCGGCCCTCGTTATGCGAGCGATGGGCGGCGAGGGGTGGGGCGTCGCCACGGTCGGCATCATCGTCGCGGTCCTGAGCGGCGTGTGCTGGGGGCTGTTCAACGGCTTCCTCATCGCGAAGGCGAAGATCCCGCCGCTCATCGTCACCCTCGGCTCGCTGGGAATGGCGCTCGGTCTCGCGCAGATCCTCACCGGCGGCGTCGACATCCGCGACGTGCCCACCGTGCTGACCGTCTCGATCGGCTACGGCAACGTATTCGGATCCGTCCCGATCATCAGCGTCATCGCGCTCGTCGTGGTGCTGATCGGCGCTGTCGTCCTGCACTTCACGCGCTTCGGCCTCTACACGTTGGCCGTGGGCTCGAGCGAGATCGCCGCCCGCCGCGTCGGTGTGAAGGTCGACGCACAGCTGATCAAGATCTACACGATCTCCGGCGCCCTGGCCGGGCTCGGCGGCATCCTGTCTCTCTCCCAGTTCTCCACGACCGCCATCGCCGGCCAGTCCCAGACCAACCTGAACGTCATCGCGGCCGTCGTCATCGGCGGCACCTCGCTCTTCGGCGGGGTCGGCACGATCATGGGCACCGTCGTGGGCCTGTTCATCCCCGCGGTGCTGCAGAACGGCTTCGTCATCACCGGCGTGCAGCCCTTCTGGCAGCAGGTCGCCGTCGGCGCGGTGCTGATCGCGGCGGTCTACGTCGACCAGGTGCGCCGCACCGCCGCGACCCGCGGTACCTCGCAGGGCCTCTGGCGCAAGTTCCTCAGCGGAGGTCGACGCGGCTGATCCGCGGCGGCATCCCCTCCCTCCCCACCCCTTACCAACCCGACAGCAGTACTCCAGAAAAGAACGGTGATCACAATGAAGTGGAACAAGAAGGCGACCGCCCTGACGGTCTTCGGCATGGCGGCGACGCTGACCCTCGCGGGGTGCTCGGGCGGTGCGTCCTCGGGCGGCGCGTCCGGCGGCGCCGACGGCGGGTACAAGATCGCGTTCGTGCAGGGCGTCGCGGGAGATGAGTTCTACATCTCGATGCAGTGCGGCATCCAGGCCGAGGCCGAGAAGGAGGGTGCGACCGTCACCACCCAGGGTCCCGAGAAGTTCGACCCGACGCTTCAGAAGCCGATCGTCGACGCGGTCGTGGCCTCCAAGCCCGACGCGCTGCTGATCGCCCCCACCGACGTCTCGGCCATGCAGGCGCCCATCGCGGCCGCCGAGGCAGCCGGCATCAAGGTCGTGCTCGTCGACACGACGCTCGAAGACCCCTCCGGCGCGGTCTCGCAGATCTCCTCCGACAACAACGGCGGCGGAGCCGCGGCGTTCGAGGCGATCCAGAAGGCCAACCCGGGCGGCGGCAAGGTCCTCGTCGTCTCCACCGACCCGGGTGTGTCCACCACCGACGCCCGCGCCCAGGGCTTCGAAGACGCCGTCAAGAAGGACTCCAAGTTCGAGTCGGTGGGCGTGCAGTACTCCCACAACGAACCCTCCACGGCTGCGGAGATCGTGACGGCGGCGCTGCAGAAGGACCCCGACATCGTCGGCATCTTCGCCGCCAACCTGTTCGCCGCCGAAGGCTCCGCCACCGGCGTCCAGCAGGCCGGCAAGCAGGGCCAGGTCACCATCGTCGGCTTCGACGCCGGCCCCGCGCAGGTCAAAGCCCTCGAGGCCGGCACCGTCCAGGCCCTCGTCGCGCAGGAACCCGCCACCATCGGCGAAGACGGCGTCAAGCAGGCCATCGCCGCGCTGAAGGGCGAGAGCACCGAAGCCAAGATCCAGACCGGCTTCACCATCCTGACGAAGGACAACATCACCACCGACGGCAAGGACGCGGTCTACAAGTCCTCCTGCTGATCGATTCCGGATGCCGGGATCTCGCGCTCACGCGGCGTCCCGGCATCCCCCCCTCCCCCCTCCCCCCCTCCCCGCGCGTGAGTCGCCATGGTCTGTCGCTTCCGACACCCCTGAAGCGACAGAATCTGGCGACTCACGCACATCGACCACGGAGCCCCGCATGACCGACCTCACCGCCGCCTCCCTCCCCTCCCTCGCGGCGAACGTCTCCGTTCCGACGTACGACAGGTCGGCCGTGCGCGCGCGCATCGTGCACTTCGGCGTGGGCGGCTTCCACCGGGCGCACGAGGCCATGTACCTCGACCGCCTGCTCGAAGCCGGCCACACCGAGTGGGGCCTGTGCGGAGTCGGGGTCCTGTCGTTCGACGCGTCCATGCGCGACGCCCTCGCCGCTCAAGACGACCTCTACACGCTCGTCACGACCGCGCCCGACGGGACCTCCACCGCCCGCGTCGTCGGCTCCATCGTCGAGTACCTCTTCGTGCCCGATGACCCCGAGGCCGTGGTCGCGAAGCTCGCCGCCCCCGACACCGCGATCGCCTCTCTCACCATCACCGAGGGCGGGTACGGCATCGACGACGCCACCGGCGCCTACGCCCCGCGCGACGAGGCAACGCTCGCCGACCTCGACGGTGCGACCCCGCCGCGCAGCGTCATGGGTCTGCTCACCGAAGCTCTTCGCCGACGCCGGGATGCCGGCATCCCGGCCTTCACCGTCATGTCGTGCGACAACATCCAGGGCAACGGACACGTCGCCCGTGCGGCCCTGCTCGGTTTCGCCGAGCGGCGCGACGCCGAGCTGTCGAGCTGGATCGCCGAGAACGTGTCGTTCCCGAACTCGATGGTCGACCGCATCACGCCCGTGACCACCGACGAGACGCGCGACGCGATCGCCTCGGAGTTCGGCATCCGCGACCGCTGGCCGGTGCGCAGCGAGTCGTTCGAGCAGTGGGTGCTCGAAGACGCCTTCCCCGCCGGCCGCCCACCGTTCGACGAGGTCGGCGTGCAGCTGGTCGACGACGTCGAGCCCTACGAGCTGATGAAACTGCGCCTGCTCAACGCCTCGCACCAGGCCATGAGCTACCTCGGCATCCTCTCGGGCGCGCACTACGTGCACGAGGTGTGCACCGACCCGCTGTTCGTCGACTTCCTGCAGGGATACATGCACGACGAGGCGATCCCGACGCTCCGCGCGGTCCCGGGGATCGACCTCGACGCCTACTGCGACCAGCTCATCGCCCGTTTCGGCAGTGAGGCAATCCGCGACACCCTTGCGCGCCAGGTCGTCGACGGCTCGGACCGCCTGCCGAAGTTCCTGCTGCCGGTCGTGCGTGAGCAGCTCGCCTCGGGCGGCCGCATCGACCGCGCCGCGCTCGTGCTCGCGGGGTGGAGCGTCTTCCTCGAGGGGCGCACCGAGTCGGGCGAAGAGACGCCCGCGGTCGACAGCCGTCTCGACGAACTGCGGGCGATCGTCGCCGACGACCCTGCGTCGCTCCTCGACTACGCACCCGTCTTCGGCGACCTCGGGCAGAACCCCCGCCTGCGCGAGGCCTACCTCGCGGCGCGGGCGTCGCTGGCCGAGCGCGGGGCGCGCGGAGCGATCGCCGCCCTCGCCGACTGACGGCCCGGGCGGGTCAGGTGCGCGGTCGGCTCCGCAGGAACCCCGCGATGGCGTCGTGGAACCGCGTCGGGTCCTGGTTCGCCTCGTTGCAGTGACCGGTCGCGTCGAACGCGACGAGCTCGGCCTCGGGATGCCGTTTCACGTACGCGAGCGACCCGCTCACCGGCACCACGGGGTCGCGCAGGCTGTGCACGATCAGGGTGGGGACGCGAGGCGCGGGCCGGGGACCGTCGACCCAGTTGAGCGCCGGGGCGTTCACGCCCTCGATGAGTCCGAGTGCCCGCGCGCCGAGGGCGCTGCCCAGGATGCGCATCGATGCTCCCGCCACCGAGCGCGGAAGGTGGGCGCCCGCGACGGCGTTCTCGACCACGCGCGTCCAGTCGAGGGCCGGCGCGACGAGCACGAGGGCGGTGACGCGGTCGCGGTGTGCCGATTGCTCGAGCGCGAGCATCGCGATCGTTCCCCCCATCGACCAGGCGACGAGCACGATCTCGCGCGCCCCCTGGTCGACGGCGTACGAGATCGCGTCGTCGACGTCTCTCCACTCGCGCGTCCCGAGCGTCGAGGGGAGGGAATCGGCGGGGGCGCACTCCTCATCGCCCGCGTACGAGACGACGAGCGACATCCACCCCGCGGCGGCGGCGGCCGGGGTGGAGCGCAAAGCACCGTTGCGGCTGGAGCGCAGGCCGTGGACGTGGATCGTCCACCGTCCGTCCGCGGTGTCGCGGTCGCCGATCTCCCAGGCCTCCGCGACTCCGCCGCGTCGAAGCGGCACCGAGACGTGTCGAGTGGGCCCGACCTCCTCGGGGGCACCGATGCTCTGCGAGGTCCAGGTGGCCACGGCATCCCCGTCTTCGAGGCCCTCCGGTCGCGCCGCCAGCGCGCGCACGACCCGGTCCTTCCCGATGCGCAGCGGCTCGCCGACGACCAGGTGCCGACCGTCGTCGAGCCACAGGCCGTACGTGCCCGGCTCGCGGCTCTCCAGCGTGGCCGGCACCGAGACGGTGTCGCCCGCGACCGTGATCGGGGCGTACACCTTCGGAGCGCGCGGCGCGATGAGACGGCGGGCGACGTATCCGGCGACGGCCGTGTGAGCCAGGGCGAGAGTCGCGGCGGCGACTCCGGTGCCGACGGCGAGGGATCGGATCATGGGTGGACTCCCGTGGTTCGTCGAGTCAGGTGGGCGTCGATGTCATCGAGCAGAGCGCGCTGAGGAGGGCTGAGCGGCGTCGAGGTGGCGATCGCGTCGTCTTCGACGGCGACCCGCAGGGCGTGGAGGCGCGTGTCGGCGACGGCATCGGCCGGGAGCCCGGGGAACGAGTCCACTCCACGCTCCCGGGCGACCGGCTCGAGCCGCGCCAGCAGCTCATCGCCGCGGCGGCGGATGCGCGTCGTCGTGCGGGATGCCACGAAGATCCCGATCACGAACGAGACGACCCCGAGGTAGAAGAGCGGATCGAACAGCGCACTGACCAGCGCGTTGGGCTCGAAGAACCGCGACAGCGTCAGGTCGAGGATCTCACTGAGGCACCCGAGAACGATCCCCACCGCCCCGACGCGGAAGAAGACGCGTGTTTTCGGCAGCGATCCGCGGGCCGAGCGGAACAGCAGCAGGCCGACGAGCGCGATACCCGCCATGTGCAGCACGCCGTACGCCCACGCGCCGGTCGAGGTCATCGCCGCATCCTCGAGGAACCGGAACGACGACGTCCCCCGCTCGGGGAGGGCGGCGAAGAAGACCACCGCGAACAGCGCGCCGAGCAGGCCGGGGAACCACCACCGCAGGGTGCGGATCCGCGCGGTCACCGGAGCGGTACCCGCCTGGATGCCGAGCCACAGCGCCACCATGGTGAGCACGTTCTGCACGAGCTTGAGGACGTTCGTTCCGCCGAGAAACCCGTCGAGGATCTCGAGGCGGATGACGGTGCCCTGCGTGAGCAGGGCGATGCAGCCGATGAGAGCGGCGAGCCACGCGATGCGCGCCCGCGGCTGGCGCCAGGCGACGCGGGCCCGGAGCACGACGACGAGAAGCAGCCCCGCCAGCGCCGCGTCGATCAGAAGGACGGTCACCACGACGACTCGGCCACCCTCGGTGAGGTGTACAGCAGGCGCGCGATCCGGTGCGCGATGTGCTCGGCGACGAGTTCCGCCTCGTACTCCGGCGTGGTCAATAGGGGATTGTCATGGGGTGAGACCGAGGAACGCTCGTGCAGAGCGCCGGAGCAGTGGGCGTCGTCGAGGAGGTGCCCCAGTTCGTGGGAGGCGGCGAACTGGCTGTAGATCGCGGCATCCGAGGCGCGGACGTGGATGCTGCCCTCGCGTCGATCGGCGAAGTAGGTGAGGAAACCGGTCAACGTGCCCCACCCCGCCGTGTCGGTCTCGGGGACGATGCGCAAGCGGATCTCGAGCGCCTGCTCGACCGCGTGGACGACCTGGTCGAAGGTCATGCCGGCGGCGAGACCGGCGTGCTGGATCGCGCGGTCGGCGCGCGCCTGCACGCGGGCGAGCATCTCGTCCGCTTCCGTCACCACCGTCCCCCCTCACGGCTGATCATGTCGCGGGCGGCCTGCTTCGCAGGGAGTGCGCGATGGCGCGGAGGGCGTCGGGCGACATCTCGCCGAGGGCGCGGAATTGGATGCTGCTCGCTCCCGCCTCGCGCATCGCGTCGCGCAGTTCGAGCTCGGCGTCGGTCCGGTCGGTCACCGCGTCGTCGGTGTAGTCGGTGAGGTACTCGGTCGGCACGTCGGCCCAGTGCGTGATCAGGCGCAGGACCTCTTCGTCGAGCACGACGGTGTTGGTCGCGGCGGCGAGGAGGGCACGCGCGCTCTCGGCGGCGGCGGGGTCGATCTCATCGAGGTGATCGACGAGGTCGTTCTCCGTCGCCCCCTGGCTGTGGACGAGTCGACGGACGCGGGCGGCGAGGGGGGCCGCGGGGACGCGCATCTCGACCCGGGGCGCGGAGTCGGGGTTCGCGGCTTCTTCGGGGGCCACTCCGAGGGCGGCGGCGAGCGCCTCGATGTCGTTCGTGTTGTACGGCAGAGAGAAGCCCGCGCGCGACTGGTAGTAGCTCTTCGTCATTCCGGCGCGGCTGAGCAGCTCGCCCACGGTCAGACCTTTCGCCCGACGCAGGCGGTCCACATTCGCCACCACTCGGCGGGAGTACCGCGAGGGCGGTCCGACAGCGCCGCGACCCACATTCCGATCGTAGACGCCCACGACGACGCAAGGATGATCGTATTTACAATCCCAGCGCGGGTGCTATTTACGAGACGCTGTGCTTGTATGGATGACGACCGCGCGCGGGCGTCCGTGGGGGAAACCCCGCGCGCGAGCGACCGGGAGAGGCTTCCCGGTCCGTCGGCGACGGGCACGGCACCATTGGGGGGTGCCGTGCCCGTCGCTTCGGCGGATCGATCACGCGGGCCTCCCGGACCCCGAAGCGCCGATCAGAGGCCGCAGGACTCCCGCTCGACGAGCGACACGTCGATGACCGTCAGCTCGTCGAGGCCGAGACCGGCGTCGGGCTGCAGGCGCGCGAAGACGCGTTCAGCCGCGAGCGCTCCGATGCGGCGCGGATCCTGGTCGACGACCGTGACCGAGGGGGTCAGGGTGTCGGCCATCGGGAAGTCGCCGAATCCGACGAACGGTAGCGACTGCCCGCGCAGCACGTGGGCGAGAGCCATCGACGAGCGTGCGTTGGCCGAGAAGACGGCGGTGGGCGGGTCGGCGAGCGCGCGCAGGCGTTCGAGGGCGGATGCCGCGGACTCGCGATCCGACACCTGCGAGGCGATCAGCTGTTCGTCGACGTCGACCCCGGCTTCGCGGAGCGCTCGTCGCCAGCCCTCGACGCGCTTCGTCTCGGTCGACAGGTGCACCATGTCGCCCACGTAGGCGATGCGACGGTGGCCGTGCGAGAGCAGATGGGCGGTCGCGAGATGGGCGCCCGCTTCGTCGTTCTCGGTGAACGTGTCGGTGAGCAGACCCACCGGGGCGCGGTCGACGAAGACGATCGGGGTGTGGCCGCGCCAGCGCTCGAGCCACGAGTGGTCGGTCCCGACGGGGGCGATCACCAGGCCGGTGAGTTGACGCCCCAGGAGAGACTCCAGAGCGGGACGTTCGTCGGCAGGATCCTCGCCGAGGCTGGTGACGAGGGTGGAGAGCCCGCGCCGTCGGGCGGCGTCTTCGACCGACCGCGCGATCGCGGCGAAGAACGGGTCGACGACGTCGGGAACAGCGACCCCGATGACCGAGGCGCGACCGGCGCGGAAGGTCGTCGCCAGGGCGTTGGGGACGTAGTTGAGTTCGCGCATCGCGGCCTCGACGAGGGCGCGGGTGTCGGGCAGCACGTGCGGGTCGTCGTTGAAGACGCGCGACACGGTCTTGGTGCTCACCCCGGCTCGCAGGGCGACATCGCGCATGGTGGTCACGAGACACCTCCGAGGCAGCGGATCGGGCGGGGGGCTGCTCCGACAGCCCACCCTATCTGGCGACGGGTCGGACCCGCCCGCCCGGGGCCGCAGCGACGCTCCCCCGCGTGCACCCGCGGTGAGCGCGCCCCGACCCGGGCGGGCGTGGTCATCTCAGTGACCGTCGACGGCGTCGGCGAGCTCGCGCAGGCGCGGCAGGGCGCGGCCCGAGAGCAGCTCCTCGCGGCGGTCGGCGTCGATCGAGAGGCTGTCCTTCCACAGCGACCGGCCGGCCATGGCGCCCGAGGCACCGTTGGCGACGGCCGTGCGCACCTGCTCGATGAACGTCTCGTGGTCGACGCCGGCCGAGAGCACCGCCCACGGCACGCCCTGGGCGGCCTCGGTCACGCGGGCGCTCGCCTCGGCGGAGCCGGGGTACTGCAGCTTCAGGATCTTGGCACCGCAGGCGACGGCGAGGGCGGCTCCGTCGACGACGAGGTCGGCGAAGGTCGCCGTGTACTCTTCGTCGCTCTCGTCTTCGAGCTGGTAGGTCAGCAGCTCGACGATGAGGAGCAGGCCCTCGTCCTCGCACGCCTGCACAAGGTCGCGGATCTCGTGCGCGACGCGGGAGTCGGCGTCCTGTTTGTCGGGGCGGGTGTACCAGAGCATCTTGGCGACGTCCGCGCCCTGCTCGCGGATGGAGTGCGGCGTGGCTCCGGGGACGAAGCGCGTGTACTTCAGGCCGTCGACGGTCTCGGCGCCCGAGGCGTCGAGACCGACGACGAGGGCGGTGTCACGAGCGAGCACACCGTCGTCGACGATCTGCGGCAGCGCGACCTCGGGGTCGAGCAGGATCGCCGGCGCGTGGTTGGCGAGGTGGCGCACGAGGTCGGCCTTCACCTCGGCGAGCTCGTCGCGCGAGATCGCATCGGAGCCGTTGGGCGCGTCCTTGATAGCGGCCTTCATGCCGTTGCGCTGGTCGGCGGCGACGATGAGCATGTGGCCGTCAGGGGTGCTGATCGACTGAAGCGCGCGGCGCTCGATCGTGGTGAGTGCGTTCATGATCTCTCTTCTCTGGGGTCTGTTCGCGCCGGTCGGCGCGGGTGGTCTGTTCGCGCGCGGGTCGGCGCGAGGATCTTCAGGAGGGGACGGATGCCGAGACGAGGCGCCGCGCCATGTCGGCGGCTCCCCACGCGACGTCCTGCTCGCGGGTGGACAGGGACGGATCGGGGAGCACTTCGGCGCGGGCGCGGCGGACGCTCGCCATGCCCGCCCAACCGCCGGTGAGGGTGGAGCGGGTGGCCGGGGCGACCTCGCGGTCCATCGCCGCGATGAGGGCGGCGACCTCGTCGTTGCTGTGCCGCAGCACGGCGCCGAAGATCTCGGCGGGCGACGCCTCGGTGTGCAGGGTGAGGCGCAGCACGCCGTCGTCGTTGCGCGCGCCGGTGACCTCGATGGCCCCTGCGGGCAGCTCGCCCTCGACGGGGAGGGCCATGACCGCTTCGTCGAGGGCGTCCCGCCCGGCGCGGTCGCTGATGCCGGCGGCGTGAAGAGCGCGACGCAGCAGCAGCCCGGTCTTCACCCCGGCGACCAGCACGTGCTTGCCGGGCACGACGTGGCGCACCTCGTTGATGAGCGCGTCAGCCAACCGCTGTCGAGCCGCGAAGCCGAGCGGCTCATCGAGCACGCGCAGCAGCACCTCGGCGGTGCCGAGCGACACGTGGTATCCGTCCGCGTCCAGGGTCCCGTTCGCTTGAGCGGCGACGAGGTGGTCGTGACCGGCGACGGTGAGTGCCGCGCCCGCCACGCGCGAGCCGAAGGCTCCGGATGCCTCCCCCCAGGGCAGTCCCCCTCCGCGCAGCGGCGGGAGCAGGTCGGCGTCGACGCCGAGAGCGTCGAGCATCGCGGGCCAGGCGGCACCGGAGTCCTGGTCGATGAGGCCGGTGCGCGACGCGAGCGAGAGCTCGAGGGCGATGTCGCCACCGAGCGAGGCGACCACGAACTCGGGCAGGTCGAGCCAGCGCAGGCCCGCGAGCGAGGTGCCCTGGTCGCGCAACCACGCGAGCTTCGCGACGCTCACCTGCGCGCCGAGCGGGAGACCCGTGCGGCCGGCGAACTCCTCGCGCACCACGCTCGGGAAGGCGGCGATCTGCTCGAGCCCGCGCGGGTCGAACCACGCGAAGCCGGGCGCGGCAGCGGCCCCCTCAGCATCGACGAGGATTCCGGTCTCTCCCATGCCGGCCACGGCGAGCGAGGTCAGCGAACCGGCGGTGATCGGCATCAGTTGCTCGTCGATGAGTTCGATGAGCGAGCGGATGGCGCGCAGCAGATCGTCGGCGTCGATGTCGGTCGTTCCGCCCTCGCCGACGCGCCAGGGCGTCGACACCTGCGCACCGGCGATCTCGGCGCCGTCGTCGTCGATGACGAGCATCTTGATCGCGGTGCTGCCGAGGTCGAGCCCGCCGTGCAGTCGCGCGGGCCCCGAAACCATGTCACCGGTGTCTCGCATGGGCGGCCGTCCTTTCCGGAACTTCGTCGAGTCCCGGAATTACAAGCATGACACCGGTGACTTGCTACGTCTATGGTGGGGGTATGCCGTCGTCGTGTCAAATACCCGATCCGCTCGCCGTCGTCGTCGCCGGGACGGCCGGGAGCGGCAAGAGCACGCTCGGCCGCGCGATCGCCGAGACCCTTCGAGCACCCCTCGTCGACCTCGACAGCGTCACCACTCCCCTGCTCGACGCCCTGCCCGCGGACGCTTTCGGCGGCGGCCACTGGCTCACCTCCCCCCACGCCCCGGCGATCCGTGCCGGGCGTTACGCGGCCCTGCTCGCGACCGCCGCAGATGCCCTTGCGACAGCGGGCCGGGTGGTGATCGTCGCCCCCTTCACCTCCGAGCTCTCCGGCGGCGAGGAGTGGCAGGCGCTGGTCGCCGCGCTCGCCCCCGCCGAGCCGCACGTCGTGCACGTCGACGGAGACCCCGCCGTCCTGGCGTCCCGCCGCGCGGCGAGGGGAGCATCCCGCGACGCGCACCGCCCCGACGTCGCTCCCGTGGCGCCGGCGATCCCGGTGATCGCCGTCGACGCCGAACTCTCGACCGCACAACAACTCGCCCGAGTGCTCCCCGCGCTGGGGATTCGCCGGGCGGTCGACGCAGACGCCGAGATCTTCCGACGCGAGTTCGACGCGGTGCTCTTCGACCTCGACGGGACACTCGTGGACTCCACGGCATCCGTCGTCCGGTCGTGGCGGCGCTTCGCGGAGCACTTCGACGTGTCGATGGAGGCCCTGCACGCCAACCATGGGCAACCCGCGCGCACCCTCGTCAGCCTGCTCCTGCCCGCCGAGCGCGGGGCCGAGGCCATCGCGCACGTCACCGCTCTCGAGGTGGCGGATGCCGTGGGCCTGTCCCCCATCCGCGGAGCCGCGGACTTCTTCGCATCCGTCCCGGCGGAGCATCGGGCCATCGTCACGTCGGGGTCCGTTCCGATCGCGACCGCGCGTCTGGCGGCCGCCGGCTACGAGCGACCCGCGGTGTTCGTCACCGTGGACGACGTGGTCAACGGAAAGCCGGACCCCGAGCCGTTCCTGCTGGCGGCCGAACGTCTCGGCGTCGATCCGTCACGCTGCCTCGTCGTCGAAGACGCCCCCGCCGGCATCGCCGCCGCCCGCGCCGCCGGCTGCGCCGTGATCGCCCTCACCGGCACGACCGCCGAAGAGGAGTTGACCGCCGACCTCGTCGTCGACGGGCTGGATGCCGTGCGGCTCGAGGTCACGGCATCCGGGACGCTCCGGCTGTTCCCGGCCTGATCACGCGACCGCCACGACGAGGCCCGATCCGGTTGTGAAGGGACGTCAGCCGCACAGTTTAGGACCATCGACGCATCGGCTGGGCGTTCGCTCTCGCCCGTAGCGCGCCAACCGGTCGCTGCCTACCCTGGGCTCAATCGCGCATCTTCAGGCTCTTGATCGGACAGAGTGAGCGGCCGCCGCCTCGTGTCGCACCCGAACTCGACGAAGGTGCTCCCCCCTCGAGAACGAAAAGAGCACCCATGAGCTCGGATGACAAGACCGATACCTGCAGCTACCACATGGCCGGTGATCTCCCGGCCGGCGGCGACCACCTCGGCGGCACCTTCGGCCAGGCGCCGAGCCTCGACGGGTGGTACCCGCAGCGGTTGAAGGTCGAGCTGCTGCATCGCAACGGCGTCGCCGCCGACCCGCTCGGTGCCGACTTCGACTACGCGGCGGCGTTCGCCACGATCGATCTCGACGCGCTCAAGGCCGACATCAAGCAACTGCTCACCACCTCGGTCGACTGGTGGCCGGCGGACTACGGCAACTACGGCCCGCAGATGATCCGCATGGCGTGGCACGCCGCCGGCACGTACCGCATCGCCGACGGACGCGGCGGAGCGGGAACCGCGATGCAGCGATTCGCGCCGATCGGCAGCTGGTGGGACAACGGCAACACCGACAAGTCCCGACGCCTGCTGCAGCCGATCAAGCACAAGTACGGCAACGCGCTGTCGTGGGCCGACCTGATGGTGCTGACCGGCAACTGCTCGCTGGAGCTGATGGGACTGCCGACCTACGGCTTCGCCGGGGGACGACTCGACGCGTGGGAGCCCGACGACGGCACCTGGTGGGGCCCCGAGGTCTGGAACCCGCACAACGTCCAGAGCCCCGACGAGATGGTCAGTCGTGACGAACGCTGGCACGGCGAGAACGGCGACGCGGACTACGACCTGCAGAGCCCCCTGGCCGCATCGCACCAGGCCCTGATCTACGTCAACCCCGAGGGACCGTACGCCAACGGCGACCCGATGGGCTCGGCGCGCGACATCCGCATCACCTTCACCCGCATGGCGATGAACGATGAGGAGACCGTCGCGCTGATCGCCGGCGGCCACGCCTTCGGCAAGAGCCACGGCCAGGTACCCGCGTCGAAGATCGGCCCCTCGCCCGAGTTGGCACCGATCGAGTCGATGGGGCTCGGATGGCACAACCCCGTCGGCAGCGGCAACGCCGAGAACACCTCGACCAACGGCATCGAGGGCAGCTGGACCCCGAACCCGATCCAGTGGGACAACACCTATCTCGAGAACCTGTTCGCGTTCGACTGGGAGCAGACGAAGAGCCCGGCCGGCGCCCTGCAGTGGACTCCCACCGACCCGGACGCGCCGAAAACCCCCGACGCGCACGTGCCCGGGCAGATGAACCCGCTGATGATGATGACCTCGGACATCGCCCTGAAGGTCGACCCGGAGTACCGGGCCGTGTGCGAGCGCTTCCTGGCCGACTTCGACCTCTTCACGCTGGCGTTCTCGAAGGCCTGGTACAAGCTCACGCATCGTGACATGGGTCCGAAGCACCGCTACCTCGGGCCCGAGGTCACCATCGCCGACGACCTGCTCTGGCAGGACCCCCTGCCCGATGCGGAGGGAACCGCCCTCGACGAGGCGGAGGTGGCGACCCTCAAAGAGGCCGTCATCGCGACGGGCTTGTCTGTGTCCGACCTCGTCTACACGGCCTACTCCGCGGCGTCCACCTACCGTGACAGCGACAAACGCGGCGGCGCGAACGGTGGCCGCCTGGCCCTGTCGCCCCAGAAGGACTGGGCGATCAACCGCCGCACCATCCCGGTGATCGACGCGTTGCGGTCGGTGCAAGCGGAGTTCGCCGCGTCGTCGGGCGGGCGGCAGGTGTCGCTTGCCGACCTGATCGTGCTCGCCGGCACGGCCGCCGTGGAGCGCGCGGCGCGGGCGGCGGGCTCCGACGTCGACGTCCCGTTCACCCCGGGTCGCGTCGACACGACGCAGGAGCTCACCGACATCGAGATGTTCGAGTGGCTCCGGCCCGTAGCGGATGGATTCCGCAACTTCGTGTCGGAGCGATTCGACCAGTTCGCGCCCGGAGTCGCCCCCGAGGCGGCGTTCCTCGACAAGGCGAACCTCTTCACGCTCACCGCGCCCGAGTGGACCGTCCTCACCGCGGGCCTGCGCGTCCTCGGCGCGAACTGGGACGGATCCGATACAGGTGTCTTCACGGAACGCGTCGGCGTCCTGACGACGGACTTCTTCGTCAACCTGACCGACACCGATCTGGTCTGGACGAAAGACGACGACACCGCGTCGACCTTCACCGGCCGCGTCCAGGCGACCGGCGAGGCGCGCTGGCGGGCATCGAGGAACGACCTCGTGTTCGGCTCGAACGCGCAGCTCCGCTCGATCGCCGATGCCTACGCCGGCACCGACGGACAGGAGAGGTTCGTCCGCGACTTCGCCCAGGTGTGGTCGAAGGTCATGATGCTGGACCGCTACGACGTGAAGGGCCACAAGCGCTACGGCGTGATGGCCGCCTGACCGGCGCAACACCCCTTCAGGTGGTCACCCCCTCTCACACGGAGAGGGGGTGACCATTTTTCGGACCCGCTGCACTGCTACCGCGTCGCGCGCTCCAGCAGCTCCAGCACGTGCACGTACGTCTCGCCCGTCGCCTTCGTCATGCCCAACTCACAGGTACGGTTGCACGACGCGAAGGCATCGGCGCCGAGCCCGGCGACCTCGGCCGCTTCGGGAGCGGTCGCGGCCTCGGTGAGTTCGGGGTGCAGCATGCCCCGGTCCCCCGCGTAGGCGCAGCACCCCCAGGCGTCGGGCACGCGCACCTCCGCGGCGACGGCCTCGCCCACGGCCCGCAGCGCCGGGTCGATGCCCAACTGCGTCGACGAGCACGTGGGGTGCAGGGCTAGCAGCTCGGCCACCGGCGTGGGCTCGAGGAGCGGAAGCAGAGCGGATGCCGCGAAGGCCACGGCATCCACCACCTTCACTCCCTCGTCGCGCAGGGTCGCCGCGAAGCCCTCGGTGCAGCTGGACGCATCGCAGACGACGGGGAGCTCTCCCCCGCGCGACGCCGCGGACACCGCCGCGCGAACGCGAGCCGACATCGTCGCGTGCCCCTTCGCGTATCCCTTCGATGACCAGGGCGTGCCGCAGCAGAGAGCATCGATGCCCTCGGGGACGATCGCCGAGACCCCCGCTCGCTCGAGCAGCCGCGTGAACGCTTCGGTCGCGCCGATGCCGTCGGAAGAAGCCGGTCCGAACATGCTGCCCACGCACGCGGGCAGGAACACCGCGCTCGGCTCGACGCCGGCGGCCCCGACGACCCGGCCCAGGGTCTTGCGCGAGGCTCCGCCGCCCGGCAGCTCGGCCGCGTAGCGGGGCACCGTGTCAGTCCCGAGCACCGCGCGCGCGGCATCCGTCATCGCCCGCACCGCCGGTGTGGGCAGTACGGATGCGACCGACAGGGCCGCGGATCCGGCGCGCGTCACCGCGCCCCATCCCGTCGCCGCGGCCGCCCAGCCGGCGGCGAGCGCGGGGTTCGCGTCCTCACGGCGGAAGCGCTTCATGAGCGAGCCCGTGTTGATGAGCACAGGGCACGCCGTCTGGCACATGCCGTCGACCGCGCAGGTCTGCACCGCGTCGTAGTCGTAGTCCTTCTCGAGCTCCGCGACGAGCGCCCCGTCGCCGCGCTCGCGGGCGGCGGTCGAGGCGCGCCGCACGACGATGCGCTGGCGCGGGGTGAGCGTGAGCGAGCGACTCGGGCACACCGGCTCGCAGTATCCGCATTCCACGCACCGGTCGGCCTCGGGCTCGATCGACACGGGCGTCTTGAGGTTCCGCATGTGCGCGGTCGGGTCGTCGTCGATGATGACACCCGGATTCAGGATGCCGCTGGGGTCGAGCAGGCGCTTGAGCCGCACCATCACGTCGTACAGCTCGTCGCCGTACTGGCGGCGCACGTACGGCGCCATCGCGCGACCCGTGCCGTGCTCGGCCTTGAGGTTGCCGCCCGCGTCGAGCACGAGGTCGACCATCGCGTCGGTGAAGCCCTCGAAACGGCCGAGGGCCTTCGCGCCCTCGAACCGGTCGGTGAGCATGAAGTGGATGTTGCCGTCCTTGGCGTGACCGAAGATCACGCTGTCGGCGTAGCCGTAGCGCGCGAACAGCTCCTGGAGCCCCCCGCAGGTGTCGGCGAGGCGGTCGACGGGCACGACGACGTCCTCGAGCAGGGCCGTGGTGCCGCTCGGTCGGGCGCCGGCCACCGAGGCGTAGAGGCCCTTGCGGAATTTCCACGCGGCCGCGCGGTCGGCGGCGTCGCTCGAGAACAGCGCGGGGTCGCGCAGGTCCTGCTCCCCCAGCACGCGCGAGCCGGCCTCGGCGAGCGCGCGCAGGGCCTCGGGGTCGTCCGCGTGATACTCCACGAGAAGAGCCGCCTGGGTCGTCGCCTCGAAGCCATGGATCGCGGTGGGAGTCCCCTGCAGGCGCTGTCCGACGCGGAGCGAGGTGGCATCCATCAGCTCGAGCGTCGCCGCGCCGGTCGCCACCAGCGCTGGAAGCGACCGCGTGGCGGCGTCGAGCGTCGGGAACACCGCGAGGGTCGTCGCGATCGCGGGCCGGATCGGCACGGTGCGGAAGGTCGCCTCGGCGACGAAGGCGAGCGTCCCCTCCGAGCCGACGACCAGGTGGGCCAGCAGGGCCGCGGGGGTGTCGAAGTCGACGAAGGCGTTGAGGGCGTACCCCATGGTGTTCTTCATCGCGAATTGCCGCTCGATGAGAGCGACGCTCGCGGGGTCGCCGATCACGCGGGAGCGCAGCCGCATCAGCTCGTCGACGAGGGCGGGTTCGCGCTGGGCGAGTAACCGATCGGCATCGGGGTCCGCGGTGTCGACGACGGTTCCGGATGCCAGCACCACCACGAGCGATTCGAGGGTGCGGTACGAGTTCTCGGCCGTTCCGCAGGCCATGCCGCTGGAGTTGTTCGCGACGACCCCACCGATGGTGCACGCGGCCTCGCTCGCGGGATCGGGGCCGAGGCGATGACCGTGCCGCGCGAGTCGCGCGTTGACCTGACGCACGGTGGCTCCGGGCTGCGAGCGCACGCGTCGGCCACCGTCGAGCACGTCGATGCGGCCGAAACCTTGCCGCACGTCGACCAGCAGGCCCGACCCGGCTGACTGGCCCGACAGGCTCGTGCCACCCGAGCGGAAGGTCACGGGCGTGCGCGACGCGGTGGCCGCGCGGAGGATCGCGCCGACCTCGACCGCATCCGAGGCGACCACCACCGCCTCGGGCGTCAGCAGGTAGTGCGAGGCGTCGTTGGCGTAGGCGACCCGGTCGATCGCGCGGGTGCGGATGCGCGAGACGTCGGCGACGGCCGCGACGATCTCCGGGGCGATCTCGGTGCGGGCCACGGTCATGCACTGTCCTTCGATCGGGCCGGACGGGAGGTCACGCTTCGCCCTCCGGCGTGAGCACGCGCTCGAGATCCGGCGCGATGTCGACGAGGGCCCGGATGCCGTGCGGAGGTCCCGCGACGAGAGTGGAGGCGTGCGCGACGGCGTGCGCTCCCCACTCGGCCGCCGACGCTGCGGCGACGGCGAGGGGGTCGGCGCCGGCAGCGCTGGCCGCGGCTTCGCGGGTGAGGCCGAGGAGGAAGCCCGCGAGGGCGGCGTCTCCCGCGCCGGCGGTGTTGGCGACGTAGGGGGCGGCCGCGCGGGCGAAGACCGCTCGATCGGCGGTGACGGCGACGAGGCCGTCGGCGCCGAGGCTCGCGAGCACCGTCCCCACTCCCCGCGCGACGATCTCCCGGGCGGCGTCGACGACCTCGCCGAGCGTGGCGAGCGGGCGCCCCACCGCTGCCGACAGTTCTTCGACGTTCGGGGTGAGCAGATCGATTCCGGTCGGTTCGGCGAGCAGCGCGTCGAGCGCCGCCCCGCTCGTGTCGACGGCCACTCGCGCGCCGTGCTCCCGCGCAACCGCGCGGACGGCGGCGAGATCGATCAGAGACCCGGTGCCCGCGAGGTCGGGCAGGCTCCCCGAGATCACGAGCCAGGGGGCCGTTCGGGCCGAGAGCTCGTCGCGCACGGCCGAGACCGTGGCATCCCACGCGTCGGACGACAGCGGCGGGGTCGGAGCGTTGACCTTCGTCGTGGCGCCGTCGGCGTCGATGATCGAGGTGTTCACGCGCGTCGACCCGGGCACCTCGACGATCCGCAGGAGCGGAGCGGTGAGCCCGCATCGCGCGAAGCGCACGTCGTCGGCCCCGAGCACCACGACCGCGACCGTCCTCGCCCCGCCCGCGGCGAGGGCGGCAGAGACGTTGACGCCCTTACCGCTCACCTCGCGCGTGTAGCTCTCGGCGCGGGCGAACGCCCCGCGGCGCAGAGCACCGACGCGGTAGGTGGCGTCGATCGCCCCGGCGGCGGTCAGGGTGACGAACCCGCTCATACGCCGCGCCCCGCGATGACACCGAGGAGGCGCTCGACTTCGGCGGCGACCGCCGCGCGGCCCGGGGTGAGCCAGCCGCGAGGGTCGATGGCATCCGGGTCCCGCTCCAGCTCCACGCGGACGGCGCCCGTCAGCACGGCGTTGAGGTGTGTGCCGATGTTGATCTTGCGCATGCCCGCGCGCACGGCGCCGTCGATGCCCCCATCCGCGACCCCGCTGGAGCCGTGCAGCACGAGGGGCACGAGCACCGCCGCGGCGAGCTCGGCGATGAGCGCCTCATCGAGTCGGGCGCTGCGCTCGCGCATCGCGTGCTCACTGCCGACGGCCACGGCGAGGGCGTCGACGCCGGTCTCGCGCACGAAGCGCACGGCCTCGGCGACGTCGGTGCGCACCCCGGGTGCGTGGGCGCCCTTGCCGCCGATCTCGCCGAGCTCGGCCTCGATCCACGCTCCGGCGGCGTGCACCCGATCGGCGACGGCGGCGGTGCGCGAAAGGTTCTCGGCGTCGGTCAGGTGAGCGGCGTCGAACATGACCGAACGGATGCCGACCGCCACGGCCTCGTCGACGAGGGGCTCGTCGGTCGCGTGGTCGAGGTGCACGACGACGTCGACCCGCGCCTGCTCGGCCAGGCGGAGGGCGGCGGAGGCTGCTGGGGCGAGTCCGCCGTGGAAGGCGATCGCGTTCTGCGAGAGCTGCAGGATCACGCCGGTGCCGGCGGCCTCGGCCCCGGTCACGATCGCCTCGGCGACCTCGAGGGTGATGAAGTTGAAGGCCCCGACCGCGCGGTGCGCGGCGAGCAGGGCGGGCATGTCGGCCAGCGGCACGGCGGTTTCTCTCTTGTCGGGTCGCCCCTCCGCGTGAGTCGCCAGATTTCGTCGCTTCAGGGGTGTCGGAAGCGACAGATTCTGGCGACTCATGCGCGGGGAGGGGGAGGAGGGGGGTGGATGCCGGGGCCCGGGCGGTCGCTTCGAGTCCCGGCATCCGGGGTTCATCTCGCGTCAGGGGTCACTCGGTGTCGCTTCGGAGCGGCCCAGGCGACCGTTTGTGACCCCTCACGCGAGGGGGGTGTCAGCAGGAGGACTTGTAGACCGCGTCCTTGCCGTCGGTGGTGATGTTGTCCTTCGTCAGGATGGTGAAGCCGGTCTGGATCTTGGCCTCGGTGCTCTCGCCCTTCAGCGCGGCGATGGCCTGCTTGACGCCGTCTTCGCCGATGGTGGCGGGCTCCTGCGCGACGAGGGCCTGAACGGTGCCGGCCTCGAGGGCCTTGACCTGCGCGGGACCGGCGTCGAAGCCGACGATGGTGACCTGGCCCTGCTTGCCGGCCTGCTGGACGCCGGTGGCGGAGCCTTCGGCGGCGAACAGGTTGGCGGCGAAGATGCCGACGATGTCGGGGTCCTTCTGCAGCGCCGCCGTCACGATCTCCGCAGCCGTGGAGGGTTCGTTGTGGGAGTACTGCACGCCCACCGACTCGAACTTGGAGTCCTTCTTGACGGCGTCTTCGAAGCCCTGCGCGCGGGCGTCGGTGGTGGACACACCCGGGTCGGTGGAGACGACGAGGACCTTGCCGCCGCCCGGGTTGGCCTTCTGGATCGCCTCGAACGCCGCGGCTCCGCCGCCGTTGTTGTCGGAGGAGATCTGCGAGACCGCGCCGGAGGGGTCTTCGAGCGTCGTGTCGACCAGCACGACCTTGATGCCGGCTGCCTCGGCGGCCGCGATGGGCGCCTGCATGGCCGAGACGTCGGTGGGGGCGATCAGCAGCGCGTCGGGCTTGGAGGCCACGACCGCGTCGACGATCGGCTTCTGAAGCGTCGGGTCGAACTTCTCGGGACCCTGGGTGGTGACGGTCGCACCCTCCTTCTCGGCCTCTGCCTGGATGCCGCACTGCATCGAGATGTAGAACTCATCTCCCGCGACGCCCTGCACGAACGCGATCTTGTACCCGCCGTCCGACCCGCCCGACGCGCCGCCGGACGAGGAGCCGCCGGAGCACCCGGCGAGGACGAGGGTGGCTGCGGCGCCGAGGGTGGCGAACGCGAGAACCTTCTTGTTCCACTGCATTGTGATTGCCTGTTCTCTCTTGGTGGGTGTCGGATGCCGGGCCTCAGCCGCGGCGTCCTCCGCTGACGAACTTCCGCCAGAGGCTCTGGGTGTTGCCGCGGGTCGCGGCGGTGCGGCGCACCTGGTCGACGTAGACGGCGGTGATCAGCACCGCGCCCACCGCGACCTGCTGCCAGAAGGGCTGCACGCCGGTGATGACGAAGCCGTTCTGCAGCACGGCCGGGATGAAGAGGCCGACCACGGTTCCGAAGATCGTGCCGACCCCGCCGAAGAGCGAGGTACCGCCGATGACGACGGCCGCGATCACGTTCAGGTTCGTCTGCGACTGTCCCGCGATCGCGGTGGTCGAGAACTGCGAGAGGGCCAGGATGCCGGCGAGACCCGCGAGCGCTCCCGACAGCGTGTAGACCGAGATGAGGTGACGGTCGACCTTGACGCCGACGCGGCGGGCGGCGAGCTCGCTCGAGCCGACGGCGTAGGTGTACAGGCCGAACTTGGTGAAGTGCAGCACGATCGCGCCGATGACGACCACGACGAGCGCGATGACGCTGATGATCGGCAGCGAACCGAACACGTTGCCGTACCCGATCGAGACGGTCAGCACGGTGGGCACGTCGCGGATGTCGACGCCGCCGGTGAGGATCTGCGCGAGACCGAGCGCCATTCCCAGCGAGCCGAGGGTGACGATGAGCGGCGGGATCTTCGCCTTCGCGATGAGGAAGCCGTTGAGAAGGCCCCAGCACACGCCGCTGAGGATCGAGACCAGGATGCCGATGGTCGCCACGCCCCAGCCTTCACCGCCGAGCGCCCTCATCGTGAGCGCGGAGACGACGCCCGAGAACACCAGCACCGATCCGATGGAGAGGTCGATGCCCGAGGTGATGATGATGTACGTCATGCCGACGCCGAGGACGGCGAGGATCGAGGCGTTCTGGATGATGAGGCGGAAGTTCGACCACTGCGCGAACGAGTCGGGGGCCAGCGCACTGAAGATCAGCACGATGACGATGAGGATGATGAGGATCTGGAAGGCCTGCGCCTTGAGCAGTCCTTTGAAGAAATTCGGCCGCGAGTCATCGAAGGTCCCGATGGCGACGGTCTCGGTGGGAGGGGTCTTGGTGCTCATTTGGAGTCGTCCTTCGTGACGGCGCCGGTCATGAGTCCGACGAGTTCTTCCATGGAGGTGTTCTTCGCGTCGACGTTGGCGACGCGCGTGCCCAGGCGCAGCACCTGGATGCGGTCGCAGACCTCCATCACGTGCGGCATGGAGTGCGAGATCAGCACGACGGCGATGCCCTTGTCGCGCACGCGGCGGATCGTCTCGAGCACGTTCTTCGTCTGGCGCACGCCCAGGGCGGCGGTGGGCTCGTCGAGGAAGACGAGGCGACCGGCCCAGTGCACGGCCCGGGCGATCGCGATGGCCTGGCGCTGACCGCCCGACATCTCGCCCACCGGCGACGACAGCGATCGCACCGTCGCACCGAGTTCGTCGAACGCGGCCCGCGAGGCGACGGCCATGTCTTTGGTCTTCATGAAACCCAGCGCGCCGGCGAGACCGGGGCGGCGGATCTCGCGGCCGAGGTACATGTTCTGCACGGGGTCGAGGTGCGGCGCCAGTGCGAGGTCCTGGTAGACCGTCTCGATCCCGAGCGACGACGCCACCTGCGGGTTCGACATCTCGATGGGCTTGCCGTCGAAGAGGATCTCGCCCTCGTCGACCGCGAGGTTGCCCGAGAGGGCTTTGACGAGCGTCGACTTGCCGGCGCCGTTGTCGCCGATGAGGGCCGTCACTTCTCCGGGGTAGACCTCGAAGTCGACGTTGTTGAGGGCGCGGACGGATCCGAACTGACGTGACAGGCCGCGGGCCTGCAGCACCGGGACGGTCGTGGTGACTGACGACATCGTCAGCTCCTTTCAGGGGTGGGGGTGAGAGGGGCGAGCACGGCGGAACGGTGCTCCGCCGGGTCGAGCGATGACGAGAGGAAGGTGTCCGCGACGTCCGCGAAGGTTCCGGATGCCGTGGCCCCGGCCGACCGCGCGGCGAAGGCGGCGAAGAGCGCCGCGCCGTAGGCCGTGCCCTCGTCGTGGGTCGAGACGGTGACCTCGGGCAGCAGCGCGGAGCGCGAACGCACGACGGACACCATGGTCGACCAGCCCCCGGTGAGCACCGTCGAGGTGGGAGGAGTCACTTCGCGGTCCATCGCCGCCATGCACTCGGCGAGCATGTCGTTGCCATGGCGCAACGACGCCGCGAACAGTTCCGCGGGGCTGAGCCCGTCGCTCTGCGCGACGATCTTCAGCACGCCGTCGTCGTTGCGCGCGCCCGAGACCTCCAGGCCTCCGTCGGCGAGGGTCCCGTCGACGGGAAGAGCGAGAGCCTCGTCGTCGATGCGGGCCCGCCCCACGGCATCCGCGATGCCGAGCAGCTGCAGCACGCGCCGCATGAGCAGGCCCGACTTCGTGCCCGCCAGCAGGACGTACTTGCCGGGGATGACGTGGCGCACGCAGTTGATGCCGGCGTGGGCGAGACGCTCGCGCGCATCGAAGGGAAGGGTGTCGTCGAGCACCCGCACGAGTGCCTCTGCGGTGCCCATCGAGTCGTAGAGCTGACCGGTGTGCGTGGCGCCGGCGGCGACCGCCGACACGAGGTGGTCGTGACCGGCGACGGTGAGGGCGGCGCCGCGGAAGCCCGCGGGCATGTCGGGGTCGGTGAGGGTTCCGACCGGCTCCCCCGCGCTGACGAGGGCGCCGAGGATCGACTCGTCGACGCCGAGCACGTCGAGGGCGGTCTGCCAGGGGGTGCTGTCGTCCTGATCGATGAGGCCGGTGCGCGAGACGAGCGAGTACTCCGCGACACGAGGGCCGCCGAGCGCGTGCACGACGAACTCGGGGACGTTCAGGAACGTGGTTCCCGCGAGCGCGATGCCCTCGTCGCGCAGGTGCAGCAGCTTGGCGATGGATGCCAGGGGTCCGACCGGCAGTCCGGTGCGGCCGGGGAACTCGGCGCGGAAGGAATCGGGCGTCGCCATGATCTGCGCCGCCCCGCGCGGGTCGAACCACGCCATGATCGGCGCGAGGGCCGCGCCTCGCTCGTCGAGCAGGACGCCCGCTTCGGCCATGCCCGAGACCCCGAGCGCGACGATGCGATAGCCCTCGTCGAGGCGCGCGTCGGCCTCGGCGGCGAGGTCGTGCACGACGGCGACGGCCTCCGCAGCGGTCATCTCGGCCTGACCGTGGTCGAGGTTGGTCCACGGCGACCGGCGGCTCACCACGAGCACCTGGCGTCCGTCGGGGGTGGCGACGAGCAGCTTCGTGCTCGTCGAGCCCATGTCGACGCCGACGACGTAGTCGCTCATCGCACGTCACCGCCGCGGAGGGTTCCGGGCCAGCCGGCGCCGGGGGCGGCGACGAGGATCTCGGCTCCGCCCGTGAGGCGCCAGGCGCCGAAGGCGTGCGGCACGGCGTAGACCTGTCCGCGCTCGACGTCGACCCGGCCGGCATCCGACACGAGGGCGCCCGCGCCCTCGCGCACCAGGACGACCGAGAAGCCGGCCGCGTGCGCCACCGTGTCTCCCGAGGCGTCGAAGAGGCGGAAGTAGGGGTCCGCGGCATCCGGCAATAGGGAACGGAAAGCGGGTCCGGCCGGGGTCGTGCCGGAGGTGCTGACCAGGGCGTCGAGGGCTGCAGCGTCGAGCTTCTCGGTCGACACCGCGGGCATGACGGCATCGAAGCCCAGGTCGAGGTGCGACTCTTCGCGCGTCGAGGTCGTGACCGACCACTCCAGCAGGATCGAGAAGTCGGTGGGTTCCTGCACCTCGGCGACGAAGATGCCGCCGTCGATCGCGTGCACGGTGCCGGCGGGCACGAGCACCCCCATGCCCGGGCGGACGACGACGCGGTTCATGTGGGCGAGCATCCACTCGCTGTCCTGCGCGTCGCGGCGGCGGTCGAGTTCGTCGCGGTCGACGCTCTCGTTCCAGCCGACGTGGACGGCGCAGTCGTCCTCGGTCTCGAGCACGTACCAGGCCTCGGTCTTGCCGTACGGGCAGTCGAGGTGGGCGCTCGCGAACCCGCGGTCGGGGTGCACGTGGACGGGGAGGCGCTGCCGGGCGTCGAGGAGCTTGACCAGGATGCCGAGGTCGGCGGCATCCCGTCCGGTGCGCGCTCCCACCCACGCGGCGCGGTCGGCGGTGACGAGGTCGCGCAGGACGTCGCCGCCGTCGGTGACGGCGAGACCGATCTCGTCGGAGCCGAAGCGCGAGACGGTCGAGCCGAGCCACTCCTCGGGCTGACGGTCGGTCTCGGGCACGATGCCGCGGAGGGCGGCGATGCGGTCGCCTCCGCGGTAGAAGTGCTGCACGGGATTGGGGGGCAGCAGGACGGGCTTCATCGCGTCGCTCCGATCGGGTCGAGGGGAAGGGCGGGGGCGATCTCGCCCGAGCCGCGGGGCACGAGACGCGTCGGCACGACCGTGCGGCTCGGAGCGTCGTCCGGGTACTGGGCCAGGTGCCGGAGGCGGTGGAAGGCCGCCGCGCCGAGCAGACGGGGATCGTGATCGACGTAGGAGATCCCGGGTTCGAGCACCTCGGCGAGGGTGAAGTCCCCGAACGAGATGAGCGCGGGCATCCCGAGCCCCCGCGCGCGGATCGCGCGCACGGTCGCGATGGCCGCGAGGCTCGTCGCGCACAGCAGAGCGGTGGGGGCGTCCACGCGTTCGAGCAGGCGCGAGGCTTCGGCCGCCTCCCCCGCGCGGAAGCGCTCGTGCGAGATCACGAGTGAGGGGTCGAAGGCCACGCCGGCCGCTTCGAGCGCGGCGCGGTATCCGGCCAGGCGATCGCTGACGGTGGGGTAGGGGACGTCCTCGCCCATGAAGGCGATCCGGCGGTGGCCGTGCGACAGGAGGGCGGTCGTCGCTTCGACCGCCGCCCCGAAATCGTCGATGACGACCGCGTCGATCCCCGAGCGCACGCGGTCGACCGTCACCACGGGGCACCTGTTGCGGAGCCCCGCGAGGACCGCGGCGGGTACGGCGACGGGCGCGACCACGAGACCGGCGAGGCGGCGTCCGGTCAGGCGGTCGAGCTGGGCCGTCTCTCGCGCGGCGTCGTAACCGGTGCTGGCGAAGATCACACTCAGCCCCTCGGCGATCGCGAGCTCCTCGACCACGCTGACGAAGGCGGCGAAGAAGGGGTCGCTGATCGCGTCGATCAGGATGCCGATCGTGTCGGCCTCGCGACGCTTGAGCTCCCGGGCGCTGCGGTCGGGCACGAAGCCGAGGTCGCGCACGGTCTGCATGACCTTGTCGCGGGTGACGGGGAGCACCCCGGTCTCGTCGTTGATGACACGGGACACGGTCTTGGGGCTCACACCCGCAGCCATCGCGACGTCGATGAGGCGAGCGCGCGGGCGGGCCGGCGCGGCCTCGGCGACCGCGGCGGCGGCCACCCGTTCATCGTGCGTCATCGCATCCTCGACATCGTTGTCATTTCGGATCGGATCCCTCGGTCGGGCTCCGATGGAGTCATCCTGCGGTCAGCCGGACAACGTTGTCAAGTCTCAGATCGATTACGGATGACATCGATGTCGAGACCAAGCTCCCACGACGCACCGGGGGCGAGCGCGCGCAACAGCCCCGCCTCCCGCGCGGCGGCACGGCCGTGGATCGTCGCCGCCGTCGCCGGCTCGACGCCCAGCACGAGACCGTCGTCCTGTGCCACGCGCCACTGGAACATCGCCGGCAGCACCGTGGTGTCGAACGAGATCCGGATGCCGAGCCCCGACGCCGCGATCACCTCTGCACTCACCCGGCGATCGCTCGGCAGCTCGTGGCGGAACACCTGTTCGGGGTAGTCCGCGACCGATTCGGGAAACTCCGCCCACCCGTCGAGCCCCGCCTCTGCCGCCGCGTCGCGGGGTTCGACGTGGTCCGCGGGCGAGCGCAGCACGGTGCCCGCGTCGACCAGCGGCCAGCCGAGGTTGACGTGGTAGAGCACCATCGGCTCCACCGCCCGCGACCCGCGATTGACGATCTCGTCGCGCAGCTCGATCCGCCCCGCGCCCAGCGGCACGCGCAGGCGCCGTCGCAGCTCCAGGTGGGCGCCGAGCACCGTCGCCTCGACGACGGTGGCCTCGATCACCACGGCATCCGCCTGCACCTCCGCCCGGGTGACGGATGCCGACAGCCCGCTGTACCGCCCGTGCTGTGGATGCTCTCCCTCGGCGTCGACCGACGGCGGGCCGAACGACAGCAGACCGCAGGTGGTCACGAGTCCCCCGCCGAACGACGCCCCGAACCCCGCGGCGCCGGGGCGCGGCCATCCCGTCGGCGACACCCAGGCCAGGGGCACGCCGCGGTGCCGCACCTGCCCGAGGTCGAGTCCGCGGTCGGGCAGCAGCTCGATGTCGAGGTCGCCCGCGATCACGCGCAGGCGCCGGGTTCCGGCATCCGGCCCATCGCCGCGCACCGATGCCTCGACTGCGGCGACCTGCGCCGCGGAGCCCGAGCGCCGCAGCGCCTCGTCGATCGATCGTCCGTACAGCTCACCCATGAGCCCCGCCTTCCTCGCCGTTGCGACGCTCACGCTATCAATGTTTGACAACGTTGTCTTGCGAACCGCATACTGACCGTCGAGCGCAGAGCCGCGCCCCGACACGACGCTTCGGAGACCCACACCCCATGTCGAAACCCCGCCTCAATCGCCTCTTCAACGCCCGATCCGGTCGCGCGTTCGACGTCGCCGTCGACCACGGCGCGTTCCACGAGTACAACTTCCTCACCGGCATCGAAGACATGGCGAAGACCGTCGCAACTCTCGTCGACGCCGGCCCCGACGCCGTGCAGCTGACCCTCGGCCAGGCCCCGCTGCTGCAGGCGTTCCCCGGCAAGCAGAAGCCCGGACTCGTGCTGCGCACCGACATCGCCAACGTCTACGGCGACCCCCTCGAGACGCCGCTGCACAGCATCCACGTTCCGGATGCCATCGAGGTCGCCGTGCGTCTCGACGCCGTGGCCGTGTGCGTCAACCTCCTCGACCTCCCCGGCGAGCCGCAGGTGCGCGAGCAGTGCATCCGCTCGATCCTGGCCCTCCGCACCGACGCCGAGAAGTACGGGATGCCGCTCATGATCGAGCCCCTCGTCATGCAGACCAAGCCCGGCTCGGGCGGATACGGGGTCGACGGCGACACCGCCAAGGTGATCACGCTCGTCCGCCAGGCGCGCGAGCTCGGCGCCGACCTCATCAAGGCCGATCCCACCGACGACATCACCGAGTACCACCGGGTCATCCAGGCCGCCGGCGACACCCCGCTGCTGGTCCGCGGCGGCGGGCGCGTCGACGACCGCACGCTGCTCGAGCGTACGCAGGCCGTCCTCGAGCAGGGCGCGCGCGGCATCGTCTACGGACGCAACGTCATCCAGCACCACGACCCCGCCGGCATCACGGCCGCGCTCATGGCCGTCGTGCACGACGACGCCTCGGTCGACGAGGCCCTCGCCCTCATCGGCGCCCCCGCAGAAGGAGACCGCGCATGACCGGCAAGAAGATCGGCGTCGGCATCATCGGCGGCGGCCTCATGGGCCGCGAGATCGCGGCGGCGCTGCGACGCTGGCCCGCCCTGATCGACCACCCGGCCGAGCCCGAGCTCGTCGCCGTCTGCGACATCAACCCCGCGGCGCTGGAGTTCTTCGAGCGCATCGACACGGTGCAGCTGACCACGACCGACCACCACGAGCTCCTCGCCGACCCGCGCGTCGACGTCGTCTACATCGCCGTGCGCCACGACCTGCACGAGCGCCTGTACATCGACACCGTCCGCGCCGGGAAGGCGCTGCTGGCCGAGAAGCCGTTCGGCATCGACCGCGCCGCCGCCGATGCTGTCGTGGCCGCGATCGAGGAGAACCCTCAGTCGTTCGTGCGCGTCTCGAGCGAGATGCCGTTCTTCCCCGGTGCTCAGTGGGCCGTCGACTACGTACGCGCGGGCGGTCTCGGCCGCATCGTCGAGGCGAAATGCACCTTCCTGCACTCCAGCGACATCGACGTGAACAAGCCCCTCAACTGGAAGCGGCAGAAGCAGTTCTGCGGCGACGCCGGCGTGCTCAACGACCTCGGCATGCACACGTGGCACGTGCCGCTGCGCCTGGGATGGGCGCCCGAGAAGGTCGTCGGCATCCTGCAGGACATCGTCACCGAGCGCCCCGGCCCCGACGGGTCGCCGCAGCCCTGCGACACGTGGGACAACGCCGTGATCCACTCGTGGTCGCGCCACGAGGGCGCCCCCTTCCCCCTCACCACCGAGACCAAGCGCATCGCTCCGGGGCAGAAGAACACGTGGGAGTTCGAGGCCATCGGCATGTCGGGCGGCGTGCGCTTCAGCACCAAGAACCCCAAGCAGGTCGAGGTGTTCGCCTTCGTCGACGTGCCCGGTGTCGGCCGCGAGCAGAGCTGGCAGAGCGTGGATGCCGGGAGCCAGTCCGTCTGGCCGACGGTGACCGGCCCCAACTTCGAGTCGGGCTTCTCCGACGCCATCCTGCAGATGTGGGCGGCCTTCCTCGCCGAATACTTGGGCGAGCTGGGCGACGGATTCGGCTGCGTGCGCCCCGACGAGGCGGCGCTCACCCACCGCCTGTTCGCGGCCGCGATCGCCTCCCACGAGACGGGCGCGCTGGTCGCCCCCGAGGCCTGATCACGCGACGCGGGGCCCGGACGCGCCACCGGGCCCCGCGTCGCCGGTTCCGAGGCGGGCGCACTCCCTATGCTCGGAGGATGCCGTCGCTTCACGGCAGCACGAGGAGACGCATGCGCAAGACCGGTCGGCCCACGATGATCGACGTCGCCGCCGACGCCGGAGTCAGCCTGAAGACCGTCTCCCGGGTCGTGAACGGAGAGTCGGGCGTCGACCCGGCCATGATCGAGCGAGTGCGCGCCGCGGTCGCGCGGCTCGGGTACCACCGCAACTCCCTCGCCGCGAGCCTGCGCTCGGGCAACCGCGACACGATCGGCTTCGTCGCCGCCGACCTCTCGAACACCTTCTACATGGCCGTCGCCGCCGCCGTCTCGACGATCGCCACGCGAGAGCGCATGCACCTGGTCATGGCATCCAGCGAAGAGGATGCCGACCTGGAACGCACCCTCGCCCTCGATCTCTGCCAGCGCCAGATCGGCGGCCTCATCGTCGTCCCCACCGCCACCGACCACTCCTACCTGTCCCGCGAGGTCGAGCTCGGAACGCCCGTCGTCTTCCTCGACCGCCCCGGCAGCGGGGTACCGGCCGACGCCATCCTTCTCGACAACCGGGGAGGCGCTCGCGACGCCGTCGCTGAGCTCCTCGCGGCCGGACACCGTCGTATCGCCGTCCTGCTCGACTCCCCCGAGATCTTCACCATGGTCGAGCGCCTCGCCGGAGCACGTGAGGCCTTCGCCGCGGCCGGAACGTCCCTCGATCCCGCGCTGGTCGTGGACGGACTCCACACCCCCGCCGTCGCGCGCGACGCCGTGCATCGGCTGCTCGACTCCGCCGACCCGCCGACGGCGGTCTTCTGCGCCAACAACCGCGTCACGATCGGTGCCCTCGAGGCGATCCTGCCCCGCGGAGCGGAGATCGCGATCGCGGGCTTCGACGACTTCGAGCTCTCGCGGCTCCTGCCTCGTCGCATCCGCATCGTCGACTACGACGTCACCGAGCTCGGCACGCGCGCGGCCGAGACGCTGCTGGCGAGGGGCGCCGACCCCGCGACGGGCTCCCACACGCACCTCGTTCCGACGCGCCTCGTCGACCGGGGCGGAGTGTCCTGACCATCGGACGCTCCCGTCTCCGCGCCGGCTCGCGCGGTCCGAGCGTGGCTGCCCCGCTCCCGTCAAGGCCACGCGCCGCGCAGCGGCCCCTGCCTACCGTCGACGTATGACCTCCGATCGCGATCAGTTCACCTTCGACAATCCCGTCACCCGTTATGCCCGCGTCGAGCCGCCCCTGCAGCACCAGCCCGAGCCCGGCGTTCAAGCCGATATGACTCCGGTGCCCGATCTGGGTGAGAAGACCTACCGCGGGCTCGGCCGCCTGGTCGGCCGCAAGGCGCTCATCACCGGGGGCGACTCCGGGATCGGCGGGGCCGTGGCGATCGCCTTCGCGCGCGAGGGTGCCGACGTCGCCATCGTGCACCTGCCCGACGAGCAGCGCGATGCCGACCACATCCTCGAGCAGATCCGGGATGCCGGCCGTACCGGCGTCTCGATCGCGACCGACATCACCGATCCCGGCGCGTGCCGCGAGCTCGTCGCCCGCGCCGCCGAGGCGCTCGACGGCCTCGACATCGTCGTGAACAACGCCGGCAAGCAGGTGATGGTCGAGAAGGTCGACGACCTCTCGGACGAACAGTTCGAGCAGACTTTCCGCACCAACGTGTTCGCGCCGTTCTGGATCACCAAGGCGGCCCTCGCCCATCTGCCGGAAGGTGGCACGATCATCAACACCGCGTCCCTCGAGGCGTACGTGCCGGCGCCCGACCGCCTCGATTACGCCGCGACCAAGGCCGCGATCAACAACCTCTCGAAGGGCCTGGCGCAGCAGCTCGCGTCACGCGGCATCCGGGTCAACGTCGTCGCACCGGGACCCACCTGGTCGGCGCTGCAGGTGAGTCAGGGCGTCTCCGACGACCAGATGGAGCACTTCGACGACGAGAGCACCTATCAGCGAGCGGGCCAGCCGGCCGAGATCGCGCCGGCCTTCGTCTTCCTCGCCTCCGCGGAGTCGAGCTACGTCTCGGGAGAGACCCTCAACGTCAATGGCGGCATGGTCACTCCGTAAGCTGACCACACGCATCGCCCCGGTCCGTCGCGCACGGCCGGGGCGATCGTCGTCCCGGGGACGGGCCACAGCGCACGCTTGCGCAAAACCTCCCGTTCCGCAACCGACCCTTTCCGGGGCCTCCCGTGCGCGAGCGTGAGTGCATGCCCACCGACAACGCCTCCGCCGCCAGCGGGGCGCCCCTCACCCTGTACCTCCTCCACGCGCTGGGAGCGAGCTCCGGCTCCTTCGACCGCCTCGCTGAGAAGCTCGATGACGACGTGCGGGTGCAGGGCATCGACCTCCCCGGGTTCGGCTCCGCCGCGAGCGCCCCCGACGCCACGCTCGACGAGACCGTCGAGCACGTCCTCCGCCACCTCGCCGGCCACGCGAACGGTCCGTGGATGCTCGGCGGCCACAGCATGGGCGGCAAGATCGCCGCGCTCGTCGCCACACGCGTCCTGCGCGGAGACGCTCCGCTGTTCGGGCTCCGCGGCATGGTGCTCATGGCTCCCTCGCCGCCACGTCCCGAGCCCATGGACGAGGAGCGCCGTGAGCGGATGCTCTCGTGGGTCGACGGCGGGGCGATCTCGGAGCAGGATGCCGAGACCTTCATCGATCAGAACACCGCGGAGCCCCTCGACGCCGGGGCGCATTCCCTCGCCCTCGCGGACCTTCGTCGCACGTCCCCCACCGCGTGGCGCGCCTGGCTCGAGACGGGGAGTCGCGTCGACGCCACCGCCGAGGTGCAGACCCTCGATATCCCCGTGCTCGTGCTCGCCGGCACCGACGACGCGGACCTCGGGGCCGCCGCCCAGCCGGAGCTGCTCGCCTCGGTCTACCCCCGCGCGCGTTTCACGACCTTCCCCGACACCGGGCACATGATCCCCCTCGAACGTCCCGCCGAGGCCGCTGCGGCGATCTCCCGCTTCATCGCCGACGAGGTGCGGGTCGGTCCGGTGGTGCCGGACGACTGGGCCCGGCTGATCGCCGGCGATCGTGTCGATGCCCGGGTGCGCGGCATCCTGGCTCGACGGTCCCTGCCCGACGACCGCGGCTACGCCCCCGCGGTGCTGGATCTGGCGCAGTTGACGCTGCTCCGCGAGATCGCCGATCTCGTCGTTCCCCAGGAAGGTCCGGCGATCGACATCGCCGGGCGCGTCGATGCTCAGCTCGCACGCGGCGAGGGGGACGGCTGGCGTCACGCCGACCTGCCCATCGACGCCGAGGCGTATCGCACCGGTCTCGACCAGATGGCCGCCGCGTGGCCCACCGACCCGGCGGAGCGTGCCGAGACCTTCCGCGCCGCCGTCGAGGGAGAGGCGGATGCCGAGGGCCCCTTCGACGCCACCCAGCTGAAAGCGTGGCTCGAGGACGTGCGCAACGACCTCGTGCGCCAGTGGCTCGCCCACCCCGCGAGCATGGCGCGCGTCGGCTACGACGGGTTCGCCACCGGCGGCCGCCCCATCCGCGGATTCGTCGAGTTGCGCTTGGGGCGCCGCGAAGACTGGGAGCCGGCGAACGTCGGCGGCACGATCGCGACGGGAGACGCGGCATGAACCTCGAAGCGATGCGCACCTTCAGCGACGACGAGATCGTCGACGTGGTGGTGATCGGAACCGGTGCCGGCGGCGCACCCCTGACCGCCGAACTCGCGCGGAAGGGACTCACCGTCGTCGCGCTCGAGGCCGGGCGGCACTTCTCGCTCGACGACCTCACCCCCGACGAGACCGAGGCCGTCGAGATCAACTGGATGTCGGAGCGCCTCAGCGGTGGAGACGACCCGACCGCGTTCGGCCCGAACAACAGCGGGCGCGGCGTCGGCGGCTCGATGCTGCACTGGGGCGCCTTCACCCCGCGCCCTGATCGCCGCGACCTCGCGTTGCGGACCGAGTCGGGCGTCGGCCGCGACTGGCCGATCGACCCCGACGAGCTGCTGTCCTACGTCGAGCGCGTCGAGGGCGACATCGGCGTCTCGGGTCCGTCCCCCTACCCGTGGGACCCCAGCCGCACCTACGCCTACGCGCCGGCGCAGCGCAACGCGCCCGCGAATCTCGTGGCCATGGGCTGCGACGCCCTCGGCGTCCGCTGGGCCGACGCCCCGGCCGCCGTGCTCACCCGCGCCCGCCTGCAGGACCACCACGGCGAGCGCGGAGCGTGCGTCAACTGCGGCGAGTGCCACCAGGGCTGCCGGGTGGATGCCAAGGCATCCACCGCCAACACGTACCTGCCCGCGGCCGTGGCATCCGGTGCCGAGATCCGCAGCGAGGCGATGGTGCACGGCATCGAGCTCGACGCCCGCGGTCACGTCGAGGCCGTCGTCTACCGCAAGGACGGCGTCGACCGTCGTCAGCGCTGCCGCGCCCTCGTGCTCGCCGGCGGCGGTGTCGAGACGCCCCGCCTGCTGCTGCACACCGGGCTCGCCAACGACAACGGCCAGGTGGGCCGCAACTTCCTCGCGCACGGCGCGACCCAGGTGTGGGGCCGGTTCGACGAGCCGGTGCGCGGACACCGCGGGTACCCCTCGTCGCTCATCAGCGAAGACATGATGCGCCCGGCCGACGCCGACTTCGCCGGCGGCTACCTTGTGCAGAGCCTCGGGGTCATGCCGCTGACGTTCGCGACCACTCTCGTGCGCGGCGGCGGCCTGTGGGGCCCTGAGCTCCTGCAGCGACTCGATCAGGCGCGGTTCATGGCCGGCATCGGCATCAACGCCGACTGCCTGCCGTCCGACGACAACCGCCTCGAGCTGGTCGACGAGCTCGACGAGTTCGGCATCCCGCGCGCTCGGGTGACGTTCACCGCCGGCGACAACGAGAAGGCGATCGACAAGCACGCGACGGCCTTCATGCTGCGCGTGATGGAGGCCGCCGGGGCGCGCGAGACGATGGTCCTCGCCCGCACCGCGCACACGATCGGCACGTGCCGCATGTCGACCGAACCGTCCGACGGCGTGGTCGATGCCGATGGCCGTTCGCACGAGATCCCGAACCTGTGGATCTGCGACAACTCGGTCTTCCCCTCGGCGATCGCCGCCAACCCCGCGCTGACGATCATGGCGCTATCGCTGCGCACCGCGGACCGCTTCCTCGCCTCCACCGCCGCCTGAGTGGCGTCGTCCGTCCCGCCGCGCGCAGGTGCGGCGGGACGGTGGCGCGCGTCCAGGTCCCCCGGTCCGAGCTCCAAACGGCTCAGGAGCGGCCCCCGTGTTCGCATGCCGAGCGGCCCGGTCCGCTCCGCGCGTCGAACACGGGAGAATGGATGCCATGAAGCTCGAGCACCTCGTCCGGTTCGCCGCCCTCGCTGAGGAGCTGCACTTCCCGCGCGCGGCCGAGAAGCTGCGGATCCCCCTCGCCTCGCTGTATACGACCGTCGACAAGCTCGAGGAGCAGGTGGGGCAGCCGCTCATCTCCCGCACCCCGCCGACGCAGCTCACCCCGGCCGGCCGCCTGCTGCTCGAAGAAGCCCACCTCCGCATCGCGGATGCGCCTCCCGCCGCGCCGCGGCAGAAGGCCCCCGGCGGCGGCAAGGCGAAGGCCAACAAGGGCAAGGGCCGCGCCCCGATCGTGAAGGGCGAGCCGAAGCCCTACAAGAAGCGCCAGGGCCGCTGACCCCGCCGTTCCCCGCCGCACCCACACGCGATAAACGCTGATAGTGGCGAGACTCGCTGCGACACAGCGTGTCCCGACAGAATCCGCGTTTATCGAGCGACGGGTGCGCCCCGCGCCGCTCGCCTAGAGCTCGGTCACGACCCCGGCTTGCACGCGCCAGCGGCGGTCGGTCTGCACCGCGGCCAGCATCCGCCGGTCGTGCGTGACGAGCAGCAGCGTGCCGGTGTACGACTCGAGCGCCTGCTCGAGCTGCTCGATCGCCGGCAGGTCGAGGTGGTTCGTCGGCTCGTCGAGCACGAGCACGTTGACGCCCCGCGCCTGCAGCAGGGCGAGTCCCGCGCGCGTGCGCTCGCCCGGCGAGAGCTCATCGACCGGGCGGGTGACGTGATCGGCCTTGAGCCCGAACTTCGCCAGCAGCGTCCGCACCTCACCGGCGTTCATCTCCGGCACGAAGTCCTCGAAGGTCTCGGCCAGCGCACGCCCGCCGACCAGCAGCGACCGTGCCTGGTCGATCTCGCCGATCGCAACGCTCGAGCCCAGCGAGGCCGATCCCTCGTCAGGGCTCTGACGGCCGAGGATGCCGCGCAGCAGGGTCGACTTGCCGGCGCCGTTCGGCCCGGTGATGCCGATCCGCTCGCCCGCGTTGACCTGCAGTGACACCGGCCCGAGGGTGAAGTCGCCCTGGCGGAACACCGCCCCCGACAGCGTCGACACGACCGAGCTCGAGCGCGGCGCCGATCCGATCGTGAACTCGAGCTGCCACTCCTTGCGCGGCTCTTCGACCTCGTCGAGGCGGGCGATCCGGCTCTCCATCTGGCGCACCTTCTGCGCCTGCTTCTCGCTCGATTCCGTCGCGGCCTTGCGGCGGATCTTGTCGTTGTCGGGCGACTTCTTCATGGCGTTGCGCACGCCCTGGCTCGACCACTCGCGCTGCGTCCGAGCACGCGAGACCAGGTCGGCCTTCGTGTCGGCGTATTCCTCGTACTTCTCACGCGCCTGGCGGCGCAGGGTCGCGCGCTCCTCGAGGTAGGCGTCGTACCCACCGCCGTAGACGCGGTGGGAGTTCTGCGCGAGGTCGAGCTCGAGCACGCGGGTCACCGAGCGGGCGAGGAACTCGCGGTCGTGACTGACCAGCACCACCCCGCCGCGGAGCCCCTTCACGAAGGTCTCGAGCCGCTCGAGCCCGTCGAGGTCGAGGTCGTTGGTCGGCTCGTCGAGAAGCGCGATGTCGAAGCGCGACAGCAGCAGAGCCGCCAGCCCCACGCGCGCCGCCTGGCCGCCGGAGAGGCCCGTCATCTCGGCATCCGGTCCCACGTCCAGACCCAGGTCGGCGAGCACGATCGGCATCCGCTCGTCGAGGTCGGCCGCGCCACTGGCGAGCCAGCGCTCGAGGGCCGTGGCGTAGGCGTCGTCCGCCCCCACGACCGAGGCGTCGCCGAGCGCCGCCGCCGTGGCATCCATCTCCCGCGTCGCCTCCGCGCACCCGGTGCGGCGGGCGATGTACTGCGCGACGGTCTCTCCCGCGACGCGCTCGTGCTCCTGCGGGAGCCAGCCGACGAAGGCGTCGCTGGGCGCGAGGCTGATCGATCCACCCTGCGGCTCGTCGACGCCGGCGAGCAGACGCAGCAGCGTGGACTTGCCCGCTCCGTTCGCCCCCACCACGCCGATCACGTCTCCCGGCGCGACGGTCAGGTCGACGCCGTCGAAGAGCGTGCGGTGTCCGTGGCCCCCGGCGAGGCCCTGCGCGACGAGGGTGGCGGTCATCCCTCTAGTGTCTCAGGGCCGCCGCGCTGTTCGCGCCTCCGCCTTCGACGCGTCGAAGACCCCGGATGCCACTCCCCCAGGCGCCCGCCCATGCAGGTCCCTCAGCCCGTCGACGGGACAAGACACCGGTCCGCGCCGCCCGGGTCCCTGAGCCCGCTGAAGGCACCGGATGCCGTCCCGTCACCGCGCCCGCGGGTGCGAGGTCGCGTACACGTCGCGCAGCGCGTCGACCGAGACGTGAGTGTAGATCTGCGTCGTCGACACCGACGCGTGTCCGAGCAGTTCCTGCACGACGCGCACGTCCGCTCCGCCCTGCAGCAGGTGGGTCGCGAACGAGTGCCGCAGCGTGTGCGGCGAGACGTGGGCGGTGAGCCCCGCCTTCTCTGCGGCGGCCTGGATGATCAACCATGCGCTCTGGCGCGACAGCGGCGCCCCGCGCACGCCGAGGAAGAGCCGCGGTGTCGCCCGTCCCTTTGCGGCGAGCGCGGGTCGCACGCGCGTGAGGTAGGCCTCGACGGCCGCGCGGGCGTACGAGCCGACGGGCACGATCCGCTCCTTGTCGCCCTTGCCGCGCACGCGCAGCAGGTCGCCGTGGGCGGTGTCGTCGACGTCGAGCTGCACGATCTCCGACACGCGGGCACCCGTGGCGTACAGCAGCTCGAGCAGAGCGCGGTCGCGCACGGCCGCCGGCTCCGCGGCGGAGGCGTCGGCCGAACCGGGCGCGGGACCCGCGGCATCCAGCAGCTGATCGACCTGAGCGATCGTGAGGGCCTTCGGCAGGCGGCGCGGAGCCTTGGGCGGGCGCAGTCGGCCGCTGGGGTCGGCATCCACGCGTCCCTCCCGCACGAGGAAGCGGTGCAGCCCCCGCACCGACGACTGCAGCCGCGCCAGCGACGACGAGGCGGGCGGTGGCTCGGCCGAGGCCCGCTCGGCCGCGAAGTCCGCGATCAGAGCGGACGTCACGACCTCGACCTCGACGACGCCGCGCTCACCTAACCACGCCGTGTAGACCGACAGGTCGCGGCGATACGCGGCGACGGTGTGGTCCGAGAGCCCGCGCTCGAGCGCAACGTGCCGAAGGTAGGTCTCGACCGCGCGCTCGAGCTCCACGTCAGCGGGCGGAGGCCTCGCGGCGCAACACCTCGGCCGCCGCCAGGGCGCCGGTGGCCAGGATGCCGTTGCGCAGGCGTCCCGCGAGCACGCCGTCGATCACCTCGGCCAGCGGCACGCGCTCAAGGCGCATGTCGGACTCCTCGTGCTCGCGCTCGAAGTCGGTCTCGACCGCGCGCAGACCACGCGCGAGGAAGAGGTGCACGACCTCGTCGTTGCCGCCGGGGGTCGTGTGCATCGACACCAGGTGCTGCCAGCGGTCGGCGGCGAGATCGGCCTCTTCGGTCAGCTCGCGCTTGGCGGTCTCGATCGGCGGCTCGCCCGCGACGTCGAGCAGCCCGGCGGGGATCTCCCAGTCGCGCTCCTTGATGGGGTGGCGGTACTGCTGGATGAGCACGACGCGCTCGTCGTCGTCGATCGCGACGACCGCCGCGGCTCCCGGGTGCTCGACGTACTGGCGGGTCATCTCGCCATCGCCGTAGCGCACGGTGTCGGAGCGCACGTCCCAGACCGCGCCCTGGTAGACCAGGTCGGTCGAGACGACCTCGAGGTCGACCTTCTCGTCGCGCAGCTCCTCCACGTCAGTCCTCCTCGACGTCGAAGAGCTCGCTCGAGCGGTGACGCTCGAGGGCCGCGCCGACGAGACCGCGGAACAGCGGGTGCGGCTCGGTCGGGCGCGAGCGCAGCTCGGGGTGGGCCTGCGTGGCGATGTAGTACGGGTGCACGTCGCGCGGCAGCTCGACGAACTCGACGAGGTCGAGGTCGGGGTTCAGCCCCGAGAACACCAGGCCCGCGTCGCTCAGCTGCTGACGGTAGGCGTTGTTGACCTCGTAGCGGTGACGGTGACGCTCCGAGATGTTGTTCGAGCCGTACAGGTCGGCCGCGAGCGAGCCCTCCGCGAGCGCGGCGGGGTACAAGCCCAGGCGCATCGTGCCGCCGAGGTCGCCGCTCTCGAGGATGTCGACCTGCTCGGCCATGGTCGCCACCACTGGGTGCGCGGTATCCGGGTCGAACTCGCTCGACGACGCGCCCTCGAGCCCGGCGACCGTGCGCGCGTACTCGATGACCATGCACTGCAGGCCGAGGCAGATGCCGAGCGTGGGAATGCCCTGCTCGCGCGCGAACCGCAGCGCACCGAGCTTGCCCTCGATACCGCGGATGCCGAAACCACCGGGGACGATGATGCCGTCGACCGCGCCGAGGGCCTTCGCCGCGCCCTCGGGCGTCTCGCACAGGTCGGAGGGGATCCACGTGATCTTCACGTGGGTCTCTTGACCGAAGCCGCCGGCCTTGATGGCCTCGGTGACCGAGAGGTACGCGTCGGGCAGGTCGATGTACTTGCCGACGAGTCCGATCGTGACCTCGTGCTTGGGGTTGTGCACGGCCTGCAGCACGCGCTGCCACCGCGACCAGTCGACGTCGCTCGCCTTGTCGAGGTCGAGGGCGTCGACGATGTAGCCGTCGAGACCCTGGTCGTTCAGCATCGAGGGGATGTCGTAGATGCTCGGCACGTCGATCGCGTTGACGACCGCGTCTTCGTCGACGTCGCACATGAGCGCGATCTTGCGCTTGTTCGACTCGGTGACGGGGCGGTCGCTGCGCAGCACGAGGGCGTCGGGCTGGATGCCGATCGAGCGAAGCGTGGCGACGGAGTGCTGCGTCGGCTTGGTCTTCTGCTCACCCGAAGCGCCCATGAAGGGCACGAGCGAGACGTGCACGAAGAAGACGTTCTTGCGGCCGAGCTCGTGGCGGATCTGACGCGCCGACTCGATGAAGGGCTGCGACTCGATGTCGCCGACGGTTCCGCCGATCTCGGTGATGATGACGTCGGGCTGCGGCTGCTCGCTGGCCTGCAGGCGCATGCGGCGCTTGATCTCATCGGTGATGTGAGGAATGACCTGCACCGTGTCGCCGAGGTACTCGCCGCGGCGCTCGCGCGCGATGACCTGCGAGTAGATCTGGCCCGTGGTGACGTTGGCCGCCTGGCTGAGCTCGATGTCGAGGAATCGCTCGTAGTGGCCGATGTCGAGATCGGTCTCGGCTCCGTCGTCGGTCACGAAGACCTCGCCGTGCTGGAACGGGTTCATCGTCCCGGGGTCGACGTTCAGGTACGGGTCGAGCTTCTGCATGACGACGCGAAGTCCGCGAGCCGTGAGGAGGTTGCCGAGGCTAGCCGCCGTCAGGCCCTTCCCCAGGGAGGAGACCACGCCTCCGGTGACGAAGATGTGCTTCGTCGTGAAAGTCGTGCCGTCTGAATGTCCCGCGTCCGAAGTCTGCATCACGGGCTTCGATCCTATCAGTCGCGTGTGGGGGTTCGCCTCCGAGTCTGGCACCCCCCTCCGACATCCGCGTCACGTTCGCGTGACGATGGCGAGTCTTCGGGTGCGGACGAAGGCGACCACCGCGACGACCACCGAGAGCACCACGGGGATCAGCACGACGGGAAGGATCGCGTCCTCGGTCGCCGCGTCGCCGGCCGCCCAGCCGACGAGCACGACCTGGGCGATGACCAGGCTCGGCGGCAGCCAGCGCGCGAGATCGCGCCGCACACCGACCCGGTCGCGCGCGCTCATGCCCACCAGGCCCAGGACGACGGCCCCCGCTCCGAGGATCGGCCCGATGACCCAGGGAAGCGCCGTCCACAGGGTGTGCCCGATGCTCGGTGGCGTCGCGGACGAGAACGTCCCCGAGGCGAATCGCAGGTCGAGACCCGCGTACTTCGACGAGGACGGCCACCGGCTGTTCGGCGAATACTCGTCGCTCGCCCTCGCGTCGAACGCGATGACGGTCTCGGACCCGCTCTGCACGGCGTCGTCGCCCAGCGGCTCGGGTGCCGCGTCCGGGCGGGAGGGAGTGGCATCCACCCATCCGGACCCCTCTTCGAGGTCCTCTCCCAGTCCGTCCGCGAGGGTCAACGCGATCCGCACGTGCTCCGTCTCCGCGTCGACGGTCCGCCACGACCACGACCACCCCGGCATGAGTGCGGTCCAGGTCATCCGCTCCCCCGATGCGCCCTGGGCGATCGGGCGCGTCACCTCGTACCGGATCTCGACGACGTGGGCCCCGGTCCAGTCGTCGGTCAGGCGCGTCTGGACGACAGCGTGATCGAGACGCCGGGTCTGCACGAAGGGAACCGTCCCGCCGTCGACGGTGATCGACTCGACGGTCAGCCCCTGATCGTGCCCGTCGACGACGTCCCGCCACACGCGCGTGACCTGGGGGATCACCCGGCGATCCGCCTCGACCTCCGCCTTCAAGGTTTCGACGACTTCCACCCGGCCTGCTCCGTCGCCGTCGCGACGGAGGGTGGCGGCGATGTCGGCGTCCGTCACGGCGAGACCGCTGCTGC